>DATBJC010000069.1:0-26458 GCA_036556625.1 Gemmatimonadales bacterium | reverse complement strand
CGGACACACGAGGGGAGTCCTGGCCGGCTTCACCCTTCACGCCGAGGTGGGTGTGCGAACCGAGTGTCTGACGGCGGTAGCCGGGTGGATGAGCGCGGACGGCGTCTGGTCGGAAGAGGCGGAACTGGTGTCGCAGATGCTCCAGGCTGCAGGACGATCAGTCCAGGTGCTGGATCCCAATGCAGCCGACATTCGAGGGGCGCTGAGCCGGCTGGCCGGCCCGATACGTACGCATCTCTCGGTCGCCGCCGGCCGCAGATGGAGCAGCGGTGATCCCGATCCGGCGGCTCGCCGTCTCACCAGCCGGCTGCGTCAGGTTGTTCGAAGCGCGGTGCGTCGTCGCGATGCCGCGGGACTCGAGCGGCTCGAGCGCGCGCTTTCATTCGTCTCGGGAGGACACACGGCGGGCGAGGCCGCCCTCGTGCGGCGGCTCGCCACATCGTCGCATCGCGAGCTGCTCACCGCCGTCGGCCGCCTTCCCGCCCCATCACCCAGGCCGGAAGCGGTCGAGGTGCGGCTCAGTGGTGTGGTGCTCTTCGGAGAATGACGCCGGGGCCGGCCTTGGCCTCGTCGCCGATAGGCACTCGAGCGCCGTTGGGCGTCCCCTCGCCCCGGAACTCGAAGTGCTGCGGGTTGAGCACCCGTGGTACGGGCGGTTCTTCCATTTCCCCGCGAACGATGCGGCCAAGCAGGTGCTCGGCAAGGGTGGCGGCGGCATACCAGGTCTCGGTGTCGACACCCGGATAGGCGGCGGCGAATTCCGGAAGGAGGCGGGCTTCACGAACCATGTGGGCCATTCCCCGAAGACAGCGGCGGCGAGGCACTCGAAGAGACTAGGAAGCGAAAGCCGCCCGCGCAACCCGGGCGGGGCGCCGCTACGTTTCCGCCATGCCCAAACCACGAATCATCCTCTTCGACCTCGACGGTACCCTCATCGACTCGGTCCGTCTCATCCTGGACAGCTATCACCACACGCTCCGGACCCACGGGCTGCCGGCCCGCACCGACGACGACTGGCTGAGCGGCCTTGGCACCCCACTCAGCGCACAGCTTGCCGAGTGGGGAGACGACCCGGACAGGCTCAAGGCGCTGATCGCCACCTACCGCGAGTACAACCTCGAGCACCATGATCGGATGGTCAGGGTCTATCCCGGCGTGGTCGAGGCGGTGAGGGCCATTCGTGGAGCCGGAGTCTCCATCGGACTCGTCACCAGCAAGAACCGCCCCGGCGCGCTCAGAGGGCTCGGCCTCGCCGGACTGGTGGACATGATGGACGTGCTGGTTTGCGCCGATGAGGTGGACAATCCCAAGCCGCACCCCGAGCCGGTGGAGAAGGCCGTTCGCCTGTTGGATGGGAATCCCGGCGAAACCATCTACGTGGGCGACAGCATCCACGACATGCAGTCGGGCCGGGCTGCCGGCGTGCGGACCGCCGCTGTGCTCTGGGGCCCGTTCGGACGGAGTCACCTGACCGGCGCGTCGCCCGACTACTGGCTGGACACCCCGCCGGACCTGCTCCGCCTCCTCGACTAGCCGTCGAGGATCTTCCGCAGTCGGCGCATGAGCTGCTCCACGGTGAAGGGCTTCTCGAGGAAGCCCGTGTCCGGCGGCAGTCTCCCCTCTCCGGCAAAGGCGCGCTCGCTGTAGCCCGACATGAACAGCACCTTGAGTCCCGGGTTCCGGGTCCGGAGGCGCTCGACCAGCTCCATGCCTCCCATTTCGGGCATGACCAGGTCGGTCACCACGAGGTCGAGCCGGCGGCCCGACTCCTCGACCACGCGAAGCGCCTCGAGTCCGTGTCGCGCCTCGACCACGGTATACCCATAGCGCTCGAGAAGTCGGTGGGTCGAGCTCCGAACGGTGGACTCGTCCTCGACCAGCAGGATCGTCTCCGTTCCCGTAGGCAGGCTGCGCCGGTCGGGACTTCCGGCAGGAGGGCGGCCCGGCTCGGAGTGTCGCGGAAGGTAGATGGTGAACGTCGCACCTCGACCCGGCGCGCTCTGTACGGTGACGTGCCCGCCGCTCTGTTGCACGATCCCGTATACCGTGGAAAGGCCCAGGCCGGTACCGGCGCCCGTCTCCTTGGTGGTGAAGAACGGCTCGAAGATCCGCGCCTGGACGTGGGCCGGCATGCCGCTGCCGGTGTCGGAGACCGAGAGGATCACATAGTCGCCCAGGGGGATCTCGACGCCAGGATGCGCCTGGGCGTAGACCTCGTCCAGGGCGGCGCGGCCGGTGGCGACGGTCACCCGGCCGGACTGGCGCATCGCGTCGCGCGCATTGAGCGCCAGGTTGATGAGGACCTGCTCCAGCTGGCCGCGATCGGCCCGGATCTCTCCCACCCCGGGCGTGAGCTTGAGCTCCAGGAGATGATCCTCACCCAGCGAGCGGCGCAGCATCTTCTCCACTCCGCTCACGACACTGTTGACGTCCAGCACCTCCGGTCGAAGCAGCTGCTGTCGGGTGAATGCCAGGAGCTGGCGGGTCACGTCGGACGCGCGAGTGCCGGCCCGGATGATCTCCTGGACCTCGACGCGCCGGGGATCGTCGCCGGGAAGGCTTCGGAGCAGGAACTCGCTGAACCCGATCACGCCGGTCATCATGTTGTTGACTTCGTGCGCCATGCCGCCGGCCAGGCGACCCGCGGCCTGCATCCGCTCCGCGCGGCGCAGCTGGTCCTCTACCCGCTTCCGCTCCGTGACGTCGCGGTAGATCCCCCGCAGCATGAGGAGGCGACCGTCCTGGACCGTGCAGCTGAGATTGCCCTCGACCGTGATGGGTGCGCCCGCGGCCGTCACCAGGACCAGCTCGACGTGAGTCAGGGTCTCGCCCGTCAGCGCGCGAGCCACCACCTCCGCGTACCGCTCCCGGCTGTCGGGGTGCACGACGTCGAGAAAGCGGCGCCGCCGCAGCTCGGCTTCGGACATCCCGATGGAATGTTCCCAGGCCGGATTCACGTAGAGGAAGCGGCCGTCCGGATCGGTGGCGCAGACCAGATCGCTGGCGTGCCCGAACAGGTCCCGGTAGCGCGCCTCGCTCTCCCGCTCCGCCTGCTCGGCGCGTCTCCGGGTCGTGATGTCGCGGGCATTCAGGCAGACGCCGATGATGGACCCCTGCTCGTCCACCACCGGCGCGTGGGTAGTCTCGAACCAGCGCTCGGTGCCGTCGGTGTCCCGGAGGCAGCGCTCGAGGTTGCGGGTGTCGCCGTCGAGTGCCGCGCGAAACGCCGCGACCACTTCGGGAGCGAAGTCGCTGACGTGGGCGCCTTCTCGCAGCGGCTCCCCGCGAATGCGGGTACTCCACTCCTGGGCGGTCGTGTTGAGGGCCTGGATCGTGCCGTCGGGGTCGATCAGGACGAAAGCCTGCAGGCTGTTGTTGAAGATGGCGCGCAGGTTCGCCTCGGAACGGCGGAGCGCCTCCTCCGCGCGGGTCTGCTCCACCCGGGCGCGGACTCTGGCAAGGGCGCCTTCGACGGCCGGTCCGATCCGGGCGAGATTGCTCTTGAGCAGGTAGTCGGTGGCTCCGGCCTTCATGCAGCCGACGGCGGTCTCTTCGTTGACCGATCCGGTGACGATGAGGAACGGCACCGACGGGGCAAGCTCCCGCGCCAGCGAGAGGGCCGTCATCCCGTCGAAGCGGGGCAGGGTGTAATCGGAGAGGATGAGGTCGGGCGCGAAGTCGCGGATTTCGCGAACGAACGACTCCCGCGTATCCACCCGGCGGGCCTCAAACGGGATGCGGGCCCGCTCGAGCTCGTACTCCACCAGCTCCGCGTCCATCGGCACGTCTTCCAGGATCAGGATCCGAAGGGGATCGGGTCCCAGGGAGGACGTGCCATGGAATGAGGCCGGTCGAGCTGCTTCCGCGAGGGGGCTGCCGGTCGGTGGCACGCCCACAGTCTGGCACCGATATATTTGGTGTCAAGGAGTTTGGGTCGTGATCCGGCAATGTGACGCCGGTCACGGAGTCGTGCCGCTGGTGCGCGAACATTGTCAGTCTCCTCCTGTCCAGCGCTGTCCCCCGGACAATCCGGAGCACCCATGAAGACGCCTCCGGCCAGCAATGGCCGCCGAACCCGACGCGGCCGATCGGCCGAGAAGGCAACCAGCCCCGAGGTGCTCGACCTCGCGGAGCTTCTGACCGTCCTCTCCGCGGTCCGCAAGGGTGACTTCTCCGTGCGCATGCGGGTCACCCGCACCGGCCTCGCCGGCAAGGTCGCCGACACCCTGAACGAGATCATCGAGCTCAACCAGCAGACGGCCCGGGAGCTCGACCGGGTCAGCATCGCGGTGGGCAAGGAGGGGCGGATCACCCAGCGCGCCCAGCTGAGCGGCGCCGGCGGGGCCTGGGCCGAGTCCCTCACGTCGGTCAACGGTCTCATCGCCGACCTGGTGCAGCCTACCAGCGAAGTGGCCCGCGTGATCGGCGCGGTGGCCAAGGGCGATCTCTCTCAGACCATGGCGCTCGACATCGAGGGACGGCCGCTCCTGGGCGAGTTCCTCCGGATCGGACGCACGGTGAACTCGATGGTGGACCAGCTGAGCTCGTTCGCGTCGGAAGTGACCCGGGTGGCGCGCGAAGTGGGCTCCGAGGGAAAGTTGGGCGGACAGGCGAAAGTGAAGGGGGTGGCCGGTACCTGGAAGGACTTGACGGACAACGTGAATTCGATGGCGGGCAACCTCACCTCGCAAGTCCGCAACATCGCCGAGGTGACCACGGCGGTGGCCCGCGGCGAGCTCAACAAGAAGATCACGGTGGACGTGCAGGGCGAGATCCTGGAGCTCAAGAACACCATCAACACGATGGTGGACCAGCTCAACTCGTTCGCCTCGGAAGTGACCCGGGTGGCCCGGGAGGTGGGTACCGAGGGCAAGCTGGGCGGGCAGGCCCAGGTGACCGGGGTGGCCGGCGTGTGGAAGGATCTCACCGACAATGTGAACTCGATGGCCGGCAACCTCACCGCGCAGGTCCGCAACATCGCGCAGGTGACGACGGCGGTGGCCACGGGCGACCTCTCCAAGAAGATCACGGTGGACGTGCGGGGCGAGATCCTGGAGCTCAAGAACACCATCAACACGATGGTGGACCAGCTCAACTCCTTTGCGTCCGAAGTGACCCGGGTGGCCCGCGAGGTGGGCACCGAAGGCAAGCTGGGCGGTCAGGCGTACGTGAAGGGGGTGGCGGGCACCTGGAAGGACCTGACCGACAGCGTGAACTCGATGGCGTCGAACCTCACCACCCAGGTCCGCAACATCGCGGACGTCACCACGGCGGTGGCCCGCGGCGAGCTCAACAAGAAGATCACGGTGGACGTGCAGGGCGAGATCCTGGAGCTCAAGAACACCGTGAACACCATGGTGGACCAGCTCAACTCGTTCGCCTCCGAGGTCACCCGGGTGGCCCGCGAGGTGGGCACCGAGGGCAAGCTGGGCGGGCAGGCCCAGGTGGTCGGCGTCGCCGGCACCTGGAAGGACCTGACCGACAACGTCAACTGGATGGCCAGCAACCTGACGTCGCAGGTGCGCGGCATCGCCAAGGTAGTGACCGCGGTGGCCAACGGCGATCTGAAGCAGGAGCTGCGGGTCGAGGTGAAAGGCGAGATCGCCACCCTGGCCGACACCATCAACGGCATGACCAACACCCTCGCCACCTTCGCCGACCAGGTGACCAACGTGGCCCGCGAGGTGGGCGTGGACGGGAAGCTGGGCGGTCAGGCACGGGTGCCGGGCGCGGCCGGCATCTGGCGCGACCTCACGGCCAACGTGAACCAGCTGGCGGCGAACCTCACCACCCAGGTGCGTGCCATCGCCGACGTGGCGACCGCGGTGACCAAGGGCGACCTCACGCGCTCCATCGCGGTAGAGGCCCTGGGCGAGGTGGCGGAGCTCAAGGACAACATCAACGAGATGATCCGGAACCTCCGCGACACCACGCGGAAGAACATGGAGCAGGACTGGCTCAAGACCAACCTGGCCAAGTTCAGCCGGATGCTGCAGGGCCAGCGCGATCTGGCCGCCGTGTCCCAGCTCATCCTCTCCGATCTCGCGCCGCTGGTCACCGCCCACCATGGCGTGTTCTACCTGATGGACTCCTCGGGCGACGAGCCGGTGCTCAAGCTGCTGGCGAGCTACGCGTACAAGGATCGGAAGGACGTGGCCAGCGCTTTCCGGGTGGGCGAAGGACTGGTGGGACAATGCGCCGTGGACCGGCGGATGCTGCTGGTCAACTCGGTGCCGGACGACTACGTCCAGATCAGCTCGGGTCTGGGGGAGGCGTCGCCCCGGAACATCGTGGTGCTCCCGGTGCTGTTCGAGGGGGAGGTCCGGGCGGTGCTGGAGCTGGCCACCTTCGACGAGTTCGACGAGATCCGGCTCACCTTCCTGGAGCAGCTGGCCGAGACCATCGGCATCGTGCTCAACACCATCGGCGCCAACATGCGGACCGAGGAGCTGCTGCGGCAGTCCCAGGCGCTCACCGAGAATCTCCAGTCGCAGCAGGACGTCCTCACCGAGACCAACAAGCGGCTGGAGCAGCAGACTCGCTCGCTGCAGAAGTCCGAGGAGCTGCTCAAGAAGCAGCAGGACGAGCTGCAGCGGACCAATGCCGAGCTGGAGGAGAAGGCCCAGCTCCTGGCCAGCCAGAAGGCGGAGGTGGAGCAGAAGAACAACGAGGTGGAGCAGGCCAAGGTGGCGCTGGAGGAAAAAGCCGAGCAGCTGGCGCTGATCTCCAAGTACAAGTCGGAGTTCCTGGCCAACATGTCGCACGAGCTCCGGACTCCGCTCAACAGCCTCCTGATCCTCTCCCAGATCCTCACCGAGAACGCGGAGGGGAATCTCACACCCAAGCAGATCGGGTTCGCCCAGACGATCCACAGCTCCGGCTCCGACCTGCTGGATCTCATCAACGACATCCTGGATCTCTCGAAGATCGAGTCCGGCACCATGGCGGTGGACATCTCCACCGTGCCGTTCGCCGAGGTGCGGAAGTTCGTGGAGAGCACCTTCCGCCAGGTGGCCGACCTCAAGGGTCTGCAGTTCCAGGTGGACGTAGACCCCGCGCTGCCGCCGGCGATTCAGACCGACAGCAAGCGGCTGCAGCAGGTGCTCAAGAACTTGCTGTCCAACGCCTTCAAGTTCACCGAACGGGGGTCGGTATCGCTCAAGGCGACGCTGGCGGCCGGCGGCTGGAATCCGGAGCAGGAGATCCTGAATGCCGCCAACGCCGTGGTGGCGTTTTCGGTGAGCGATACCGGGATCGGGATTCCGAAGGAGAAGCACGGCGTCATCTTCGAGGCCTTCCAGCAGGGGGACACCGGGACCAGCCGGAAGTTCGGCGGCACCGGTCTCGGTCTCTCCATCAGTCGGCAGATCACCCGCCTGCTCGGCGGCGAGATCCGGATCGACAGCGAGCCGGGGATGGGCAGCACCTTCACCCTGTATCTCCCGGTGATCTATCCGGTGCAGACGGTGGGCGAAGCAACAGTCGGTGCGGATGGCGCGACCGCGGTCGCGGAGCCGGAAGCCATCAAGCCGGCGCCCACCGCGGCCTCGCGGGTGGTGCTGGCCCCCGTGGTCGAGCGGGAGGTGGCCGACGACCGGGCCTCGGTCGAGCAGGGTGACCGAATCCTCCTGATCGCCGAGGACGATCCCAACTTCGCGCAGATCCTTCTGGATCTCGCGCGGGAGAAGGGCTTCAAGGGCCTGGTGGCCAACCGGGCCGATCGGGCTCTGTCCCTGGCGCGGGAGTACCAGCCAACGGCGGTCACGCTCGATCTGCGGTTGCCGGACGCCGACGGGTGGACCATCCTCGACCGACTGAAGCACGATCCCGCCACCCGGCACATCCCGGTCCACATCATCTCGGTGGAGGAGAATTGGCAGCGGGGCCTCCGGCTCGGCGCCATCGACTTCCTGGTGAAGCCGGCCAGCAAGGAGTCGCTCTCCGAGGCGCTCAGCACGCTCCACGAGTTCGTGGACCGGCCGATCAAGCGCCTGCTGGTGGTGGAAGACGACGCGGCGGCCCGGGACAGCATCGTCGAGCTGATCGGTGACGGCGACGTGCAGACCACCACGGTGGGCAGCGGCGAGGAAGCGCTGAGTCGGCTCCAGCAGGAGCACTTCGACTGCATGGTGCTCGATCTGGGGCTGCCCGACATGACCGGGTTCCAGCTCATCACCCGGGTCAAGAGCGAGATCGGGCTGCGGAAGCTTCCGACCATCGTCTACACCGGCAAGCAGCTCACCCGGCGGGAGGACGCCGAGCTGCGCCGGCTGGCCGAGTCGGTGGTGATCAAGGACGCCGGCTCGCCCGAGCGGCTGCTGGACGAGACGGCGCTCTTCCTCCACCGGGTCACGGCCCGGCTGCCCGACGGGAAGCGCCGCATGCTGGAGCAGCTGCACCGCACCGATCCCACCTTGACCGGACGCAAGGTGCTGATCGTGGACGACGATGTCCGCAACATCTTCGCGCTGACCACGTTCCTCGAGCGCAGCGAGATGAAGGTGACCTACGCCGAGAGCGGGCGGGAAGGCATCGCCCGGCTGCAGGAGGCGGGCGACATCGACATCGTGCTCATGGACGTGATGATGCCGGAGATGGACGGCTACGAGACCATGCGGGCGATCCGGGAGCAGCCGCGGCTACGGCAGCTGCCGATCATCGCGGTCACCGCCAAGGCGATGAAGGGCGACCGGGAGAAGTGCATCGAGGCGGGCGCCTCGGATTACATCGCCAAGCCGGTGGACATGGACCAGCTGCTGTCGCTGCTTCGGGTGTGGCTGTACCGATGACGGCGGGACCGGGGGACAGCGGGACAGCGGGACAGGTGGACGGGCGCGCGGGGATAGTGGACCCGGTAGCGGGCACCGATGACGAAGCTCGACCACCAGCTGGCCAGCTGTCCCCCCGTCCCGCCGTCCCGGCGGCCGCCCCCGAGACCGATCGTGTCAACATCCTCCTGGTCGACGACCAGCCGGCCAACCTCCTCGCGCTGGAGGCGATGCTCCAGGGGTTGGGCCAGAACCTGGTCAAGGCCGAGTCCGGCCGCGAGGCGCTCAAGTGGCTCCTCACCCATGATTTCGCGGTGATCCTGCTGGACGTGAAGATGCCGGACATGGACGGCTTCGAGACCGCCGCCATGATCCGGCAGCGGGACAAGAGCCGCTACACGCCGATCATCTTTCTGACCGCCGCGGACAAGACCCACACCGAGGCGGTCCGGGGCTACGCCGTGGGAGCGGTGGACTACCTGGTCAAGCCGGTGGTCCCCGAGTTCGTGCGCTCCAAGGTGTCGGTGTTCGTCGAGCTGGCGAAGAAGAGCGAGCTGCTGCGGCGCCAGGCCGCCCAGCTCCGCGAGAGCGAGCAGGCGGCGCTGGAACTGGCGGACGCCCGCGCCGAGCTGGTGCGCGAGCTGGAGCACAAGAATCAGGAACTGGAGAGCTTCAGCTACGCCGTCTCCCACGATCTTCGGGCGCCGCTCCGGCGAATCGAGTCGTTCAGCCGCGCCGTCCTGGAGAGCCAGCAGGACCGTCTGGATCCCGACGGGCACCGGTACTTCGACCGGATTCAGGAAGCGAGCCGCCAGATGGCGCAGCTGATCGACGACGTGCTCCACCTGTCCAAGGTGAGCCGGGCGGAGCTGCGCCAGCAGGAGGTGGATCTGAGCGCGCTGAGCACCGCGATTCTGGAGCGGCTCCGGGAAGGCGAGCCGACCCGCGTGGTCGAGACCAAGGTGCGGCCCGGCGTGATCGTGGTCGGTGACGGCCAGCTGCTCCGGATCGCGCTCGCCAACTTGCTGGAGAACGCCTGGAAGTTCACCGCGCGGGAACCCTCGGCCCGGATCGAGTTCGGGATGACACATGTGAGTGGGGAGCCAGCCTATTTCGTGCGGGACAACGGTGCCGGGTTCGACATGGCTTACGTGGACCGGCTCTTCGGTCCGTTCCAGCGGCTGCATCTCGCCAGCGAGTTTCCGGGGTCCGGCATCGGCCTCGCCACGGTGCGGCGGATCGTCCATCGGCTGGGAGGCCGGGTCTGGGCGGAAGGGCTGGCGGGGCAGGGAGCCACCTTTTCCTTCACGCTGGGGCGGCCCCGCGGGTGACGATCAGACCTGCTTGACGCCCATCATCCCGCGGCCCCGCGACGGGTCCCTACCAGTCCTGCGAGGAGCGCCAGCTCCAGCGTCGCGTCCGCCAGGTAGATGCGCGAGATGCGACCATTCAGCCCATACCAGAGGTCGATCCCCGCAAAGGCCATGGCGGCTCCTGCCGCCAGGACCACGATGTCGAGCACATAGCCGCGGTCGTTCTTGACCGCGACGCCGAGGGTGGCACCGATCACCGCGGCGAGCAGGCCCACCATCTTCACCAACCAGTCATCGACTTTGGGTCCGGTCACCGCCTCGAAGCTGGCCATGTGCAGCAGCGGCCACACACCCGTGAGGCAATAATAGCCGGCCTGAAACCCGATGAGTCGCTGACGCCACTGACCCGGCATCAGTCCTCCTCATCGGACAGCTCTGTCGGCCAAGAAGACTGCGTTGCTGCCAACTCGATTAGCTCACCGGGGCCGGTTCGCGCGAGGCGGCGGATTGCAGCTCGGAGACCAAGGTGCGCGCGCTTCGGGTCCAGGAGAAGTCGCGGGCCCGTCGTAGTCCGCGCACCCGCAGCTCGGCGGCGAGCTTGTCGTCGAGGCTGATCCGCTCCATGGCCGCCGCGATCCCCGGCACATCGTCGGGGTCCACCAGCAGGGCGGCATCACCGGCCACTTCGGGGCAGGCGGAGGTATTGGCCGTCACCACGGGACAGCCGCAGGCCATGGCTTCCACGATGGGAATGCCGAAGCTCTCGTAGCGGGAGGGAAAGATGAGACCGCGGGCCATGGCATAGACGGCGGGCATGTCGGCGAGATCCACGAAGCCCGGCGTGAACACCGACCCGGGCTCGGCCTGTTCGGCAATGAGCGCGGGCGTGAGCCGTTCCGCGATGCCGATGCCGAGAATCACCAGGGGCGGCGCCGTCGCGCCGCTCTCCGCCAGCCGCTGCTGCATGCGGCCGTAGGCCTGCAACACCGTCACGACGTTCTTGCGGGGGGTGAGCGCCTTGCCCGAGACCCGCTCCCAGATCTGATGTCCCTTAACCACCATGACCAGGAATGGCTGCTCGGGCAGTCGGTATCGTTCCCGCACCCGCGCCAGCGTCGGGAGGTCGGTGACCGGCCGGAAACTCTCATCCGCCGCGGCGTAGACGGTGCGGAGCTTGGTGCGAGGCACCCCGGCATGTCGCACCAGCTCTTCGCCCAGCGTGTCCGAGTTGGTCAGTACCCGCACCGCTCGGCGGCAATAGAACGGAATCATCACCCTGTTATAGAGCTGGTCCAGCCGACTGTACCAGTCGGGGTAGAACTCCGGGTGGGTCCAGTACTCCGTGCCGCGCTGCTGCACCACGGTGGGGCAGGGCGCCACCAGCGGAATGCTGAACTTGTGGTGAAACAGCACATCCACCCGCTCGCGGCGAGCCGCCAGCGGAACCAGCACCTGATCCCACCAGAGCCTGCTTCCCCCCGGGACCACCACCTCGCGGACGTTGGCCCGGTCGCGGTAGCGGCCGGCCTGCTCGCTCCGGTTGTAGAAGGCGACGTACTGGTTGTGCCGGTCCTCCTCGAAGAGAGCGTCGCACAGCTTCCGGATGTAGATCCCGGTTCCGTCCACCTCGTCGATCCCCCGCAGCATCAGCCCGATCCGCAGTCGTTCGGCGGGCGGGGCGACGAGGGCTCTCGTCACGCTGGGGCGATCCGAGATGCTTGGCGTGGAGGTCATTGCTCTCGCTGGACAGCGTGTGATGCGCGTCGTTGACAGGCTGAACAGGACCCTGTAGAACTCGGGCAAGTCATGACATCAGCATGGTCGGGCTCGCCGGGCCTCTTAGTTAGCCAATCCCCGACCGGTGAGGCGTGACTGCGATCACAGTCGCCGTGGCTCGGCCACGCGCCGCCCGCTGCCATAGAAAGGTAATGATGTCCCCACCGCGCGCAGCGGAGCTCACGCTGGTGACCGGCGCAACCGGCTTCACCGGCAGCCATCTGGTCCATCGACTGGTGGCCCAGGGTGCCCGGGTGCGGGTCATCGCTCGCTCCGCCGCCCGGGCGCAGGCAATCCTGCCGGATACGGTGGACCTCGTCGAAGGCGACATCACCGACCCCAATGTCGTCGAGCGCGCGGTACCGGGCGTGACGACCGTCTATCACCTGGCTGCGCTGTTCCGCGAGGCCAGGCACCGGGACCACCGCTATTGGGAAGTCAACGTGGAGGCCTCGCGGCGGCTGCTGGATGCGGCGGTGGCGGCGGCGGTGCGCCGCTTCGTCCACTGTAGCACGGTGGGCGTGCACGGCCACATCGCTTCGCCGCCCGGCGACGAGCTGACCGCCTACGATCCGGGCGATGTGTATCAGGAGACCAAGTGCGAGGCGGAGCAGCTCGCGCTGTCCTATCGGGATCGGATTCCGCTCGCCGTGGCCCGGCCGACGCCGATCTACGGGCCGGGCGACACTCGCCTGCTCAAGCTGTTCCGTATGGTCGTCCGGCGACGATTTCCGCTGATCGACGGCGGGGAGAAGTACTTCCATACCGTTCACGTGAACGATCTGGTGAACGGCCTGCTGCTGCTGGGCAGCCATCCCCGAGCGGTAGGTGAGACCTTCATCCTGGGCGGGGAGGGCTATGTGAAGCTGTCGGAGCTAGCGGGCATGATCGCGGAGCTGGCCGGGGTTCCCCCGCCCCGGCTTCGGCTGCCGGCCAAGCCCTTCCAGTTGGCCGGATCCCTGGTCGAGAAGATCTGCGTGCCGTTCGGCATCGAGCCACCGATTTACCGCCGCCGGGTGGACTTCTACACCAAGAGCCGGGCCTTCAGCATCGAAAAGGCCAGACGGATGCTGGGCTACCAACCGCAGGTGAAGCTCAGAGACGGGCTCCGCGAGACCCTGGAGTGGTACGTGGCGAACGGCTATATCGAGCTTGCCTCCCACCGATGACCTCGGCTCCGGCCGCACCGAGGGAAGACGCCGACGTCGAGTTCGAGACTCTCGAGGAGACCTATGCGCCGCCTGCTCAGGGAGAATGGCCTGACCATCGTGCTCGTCTCGGCGTTCCTGATCTTCTGGGGCGGCCAGAGTGTCGCGGGCTATCGCGAGTATCAGCAGGAGCAGAAGCAGCATGAGCAGTCCGGGGGGAACTACTGGTCGTATCTCGGGAGCTCCCATTTCTGGGAGGCGACCACGGAGAACTGGGAGAGCGAGTTCCTCCAGATCTTCTTCTATGTCTTTCTCACCGCGTTTCTCTACCAGAAAGGCTCGGCTGAGTCGAGGAAGCTGGATGGGGAGAATCCGGTGGATCGGGATCCTCGGGCGCATCGGCTGCGGCGTGACGCGCCGTGGCCGGTGAAGCGGGGAGGCCTGGCGCTCAACCTCTACGAGCACTCGCTGTCGATCGCCTTCTTCCTGTTCCTGCTTGGCGCGATCACCCTCCATGCCGTGTCCGGCGCCAGGGTGTACAGCCAGGAACAGGTGGACCACGGGGAGGCGCCGATGTCCGTGCTGAAGTATGTCGGTACCTCCCGATTCTGGTTCGAGTCCTTCCAGAACTGGCAGAGCGAATTCCTGGCGATCGCGCTGGTGGTGGTGTTCTCCATCTTCCTGAGGCAGCGCGGCTCGCCGGAATCGAAGCCGGTGGACAGTCCGCACAGCGAGACCGGAAGTGGCTGAGCGGCCTCCACTTTCGAATCCAGCCGGTACCGGTTTGTTGCCATGACTCTCATCCTCGTGGTGGACGACGAGCCCGGCATTCGGGGCAGTGCCTGCCTGGCGCTCGAAGAGGCGGGATTCCAGACGGTTGCCGCTGCCTCGGCCAACGAGGCGAAAGCGGTCATCGGCCTGACCGTACCCGACATCATCGTGATGGATATCCGGTTGCCTGACACGTCGGGTCTCGATCTCGCCATTCGGCTGCAGCCCACCTATCCCAAGATCCCCGTGCTGTTCATCTCCGCCTGGATGGAACGGCTCCCCCCGGATGTGTCGCTCGCCCCGCTGCACCAGGCCTTTCTCCCCAAGCCGTATACCAACGACGCCCTGGTCGAGGCGGTTCGCATTCTGCTGGCCGCCAGCGCACGGGTCTGAGGGCGCTCGCGCTCGCAGTTCCGCGTGGCCGGTTTGACCGTGGTCGAGCCGCTTAATGCGGTGTTGGAGGGTCAGGCTGCGGTGTTGGAGGGTCAGGCTGACTGCGGTGTGGGCAGCCATTCTCGGACAGCCGCCAAGAGCTGGTCAGGTGTGAATGGCTTGGGCAGGAAGGCTTCCAACAGCTGCTGGAGTTCAGGCTCTTCTACATCCGGCTGGGCATAGCCCGAAATGAACAGGGCCGCCGTCCCAGGCCGATGGATGCGCGCCAGTCGAACGAGATTCAGCCCGCTCATATCTGGAAGCCTGATGTCTACGACCATACCGTCGAGCTGCTGCCGATCGGTCTGGAGCTGCTCCAGCGCCGCCAAGGCTGTGTCCGCCTCAAGACAGGTATACCCGGCCTGCCGGAGGGTTTGGCAGGCCACCCGACGTACCACGGGTTCGTCATCGATCACGAGAAGCGTGGGCATAGGGCTGATTGACTCGGGTTGGTTAGCCTACGGCTTTTCTCAGCGGTGCGCTAGAGGTTCCGGCATGGCTCAGAGGAGATGGTGCGGCGGGTCTGTGCCCGCTGGGGTACGGTCCGGCATCGATCGGATGTCGGGGAGTTCCGGATTGAGCAGCACTTGGAGGCCCTAGAGACCGTCTGAGCGCTGGAAAACGAGACCCCCGCTCACACCGAAATGCAAGCGGGGGAAGACGATCCGGAGTGGGCCCGGCGCGATTCGAACGCGCGACCTCTTGCTCCGGAGGCAAGCGCTCTATCCAACTGAGCTACGGACCCGTCTGTGGGACCGGAAAAGTGAAGCCCTAGCCCCCTTTTTGCAACTGCTGGCCCCACAACAACCAAGGCCGCCTTTCGCCGGGCCCCCGACCCCTAGCCCCTCAAGCCAACCCGGGTTCTCGCCGATACTTGGGAGCAATGTACCGGGTCCCTTACCACGGGTTGCGCATGTCCAGGACACTCGCCATCTGCCTTGCCGCGCTGTTGGTTAGGGGCGTCACCAGTCTACCGGCCCAGGGGGTCCCCGACTCCCTGGTGTTATCGCTCGATTCCCTGCTCAACACCAAGATCAGCTCGGCTGCCAAGTACGAGCAGACCAGCAGCCAGGCGGCCAGCTCGGTCACGATCGTCACGGCCGAAGACATTCAGCGGCACGGCTATCGCTCGCTGCCTGAAGTGCTCGCCGCCACCCGCGGTTTCTATCTCAGCTACGATCGCAACTACTCGTTCCTCGGCGCCCGGGGATTCAGCCGCCCCAGCGACTACAACAATCGGGTGCTCCTGCTGGTGGACGGCAACGCGATCAACGAGGGAGTCTTCGGCGGCGCTCCGGTTGGGACCGACCTCGGCGTGCCGCTGCAGAGCCTGGAGCGGATCGAGATCGTGCGGGGACCCGGCTCGGCGCTCTATGGCACCGGCGCCATCTTCGCGGTCGTCAACCTGATCACCAGGCCGGTCGACGGCCACCCGGCACTGCAGGGTGCCATCCGGGGCGGGAGCTACGGGGCGCGGGGCGGCTCGCTGGAGTATCGCGGCGCGGTCGGGAGTGATGCCGGCCTCGCTCTCACCGGCACCTGGGACGGCTCCGACGGCCAGGACCTCTTCTACCCGGAATACGATTCGCCGGAGAGCAACGACGGGATCGCCCACAACATGGACTGGGAGCGCCGCTGGGCGCTGCTGGGCGCGCTGAACCTGCGAGGCTTCACCCTCCATGGGCGATACAGCTCGCGCACCAAGGCGATCCCCACGGGGGCCTACGAGACCGATCTGGTGGGCGATGCCAGCAAGACCCGCGACGACTACGGCTTTCTCGAGCTCAAAGTCGACCGCCCGCTGGATGACGCCCGTCAGCTGGCGGCGAGAGCGTACCTCAACACCTCGCGCTATGACGGAGACTACTACACCGCTGGAGAGAACGCCTCCGACGGGGCCCGCAGCGGAGCAGTCGGGGGGGAGGCCACGCTCCGCTGGGACGTCGCGTCCTCCAATCGCCTCACGCTCGGCGGCGAGCTTCGGCGCGATCTGCGGGCCCGCTACTTCACGCCCAGGGAGTTCCCTCGTGATGTGGACTTCAACTTGCCCAACACCGTGCTCTCCGCCTACGTCCAGGACGAGCACCAGGTCACCCGCTCCCTGTCGCTGCTCGCCGGCCTGAGACACGACTCCTACCGGAACAGCCAGGACGCCACTAGCCCTCGGCTGGCGGCCATCTTCACCCCCTCGCAGGGCTCCACCTTCAAGCTGCTCTACGGAAGTGCGTTCAGAGCGCCGAGTCCCTACGAGGCCGCGGACGGCGGGGAGCTGTACAAGGAGAATCGAGAGCTTCGCCCGGAAACCGCCCAGACCATGGAGGCGGTGTGGCAGCAGCGGCTCGCTCCGGGGCTCCTGGGCAGCGTCTCGCTGTTCCACTACGACATGCGGCGTCTGATCGATCTGACCCTCGATCCGGTGGACTCACTGTACCAGTACCGGAACGTCGGGAACGCCAGAGCGGACGGCTTCGAGGTCGAGCTCCAGGGTCGCCTGCAGAACAGCATGACCGGCTATCTGAGCTACTCCTACCAGGATGCCACCGAGCGAGCCAGCGGGGAACGACTCACCAACTCGCCGGCGCACATGCTGAAGGCTGGGGCCACGGCGGACCTGACCCCCTATCTCGGCGCCGCGCTGGATACCCGCCTTGAGTCGGGGCGCCGCACCCTGGCCGGAAGCGATACGGATGCCGCTTTCGTCTCCGACCTGCACCTGCTGGTGCCCGCCCGCCCCTCCGCGGCTGGCGGCGTTCTCCAGAGGCTCGAGCTCTCCCTGCGACTGAACAACGTGTTCGACGCGACCTTCGCCACGCCCGGCGGTGTCGAGCACCGGCAGGCCGCGATTCTCCAGGACGGGCGCAACCTGTCCGCCGAGCTCAGGTACCGGTTCTAGCATGGCGTCACGCCTGGTTGCCGGCCTGACTGCGGGCCTGCTCCTCACCGGGCTCGCGGCGCCTCGCGCGGCGGCTCAGGAGCTGGCCGTGCCGGTGGCGGTGCAGATCCCGATTCTGGCCAAGATCCTGAACTTCGACCGGAGGCTTCCGGAGCGGGCCGGCGGCCGGCTGGTGATCGGCGTGCTCTACCAGAGTCGCTACCGCGCCTCGGCGACCGTCGCCGCCGACGTCTGCCAGGTTCTCGAGCAGCTGCCCGCCAGCGCCCTCGGCGCGCTGGAGTCCATGGAGCGCTCCTGCGTCGCCATCGACCTCGACGCCACAGCCGCGCTCGATTCAGCGCTGAAGCGCAAGGGAGTGCGGGTGCTCTACGTGAGCCCGCTCCGCGCGGTGCATCTCCAGGACGTGGCGGCGGTCAGCCGGGCGGCGCAGATCACCACCGTGACCGGGGTACCTCGCTACGTCGAGACCGGGCTGGCCATCGGGGTGGATATGAAGGGTGAGCGCCCCGAGATCGTGATCAATCTCGCGGCCTCGCGCGCGGAAGGGGCCGACCTCACCGCCCACCTGCTCAATCTGGCCCGCGTGGTCGGCGACCAGTCGGCCGGGCGATGAAGCTCCAGACCCGGCTCGCGATGATGGTGAGCCTCCTGGCCGGGGGCATCGCCGCCTTCATCTTCCTCTACTTTCCGGCGAGTCTGGAGCGTCACGCGCTGGAGGCGGTCGGCGCCAAGGCGAGGAGCATCGGGGCCATGACCGCGTTCAGCATCAGCCCGGCGCTGGTGTTCGGCGACAGCGAGGGGATCCAGGAAGGGCTCCAGGGCGCTCTCAGGAACCGCGACCTCGCCTATCTCGTGGTCACCGATCGCACCGGCCAGGTGCTCGACGCGATCAACCAGACTCCGCTCACCGACGAGGAGGTGGTGCGGGATGCCGTGGGTCATGTCGGAGTGAACATCTCCGGCGGCTACTATCGGGTCGCCTCCGGGATCCAGAGCAAAGAGGGAAGAGCTCTCGGAACGTTGTATCTGGGTCTGTCGCTGGAGGAGCTGGAAGCCGCGGTGGCGCAGTCCCGCCGGGCCACCGCCCTGGTGAGCCTTGCGGTGTTCCTGGCGGGCGCGCTGGTGGTGATCGGGTTGCGGACCGTGGCCGGGCGTCCGCTCACCACCATCGCCCAGACGGCCGAGCGCATCGCCGGCGGCGACCGGACCCACCGGGCGGTCATCGAAGGCCCCCGCGAAGTCCGCCAGCTGGCCCGGGCCTTCAACACCATGGTGGACCATCTCTCCGCCAGCCAGCAGGAGCTGGCGGCGATGAATCGGCATCTGGAGGACCGCGTCGTCGGTCGTACGGCCGAGCTTTCGCAAGCCAAGGAGGACCTGCTGGCCGCCAAGGAGGCGGCGGAGGCCGCCAACCGGTCCAAGAGCGAGTTCCTGGCCAACATGAGCCATGAGATCCGAACTCCGATGAACGGCGTCCTGGGCATGCTGGAGCTGGCGCTCGACACCGATCTCAATCCGGAGCAGCGCGAGTTCCTGTCGATCGCGTCCAGCTCGGCCGACTCGCTGCTCACCATCATCAACGACATTCTCGATTTCTCCAAGATCGAGGCCGGAATGCTCTCGCTCGATCCGGCCCCGTTCCGGCTGAGCGAGTGCCTCGAAGGCACGCTGAGCACCCTCGCGCTGCGGGCCCACAAGAAGGGTCTCGAGCTCGCCTGCCACATCGATCCTGACGTTCCCGACGCGCTGGTGGGTGACCAGGGACGCCTGCGGCAGATTCTGGTCAACCTGGTGGGAAATGCCATCAAGTTCACGGCCTCGGGTGAGGTCGTGGTGGACGTGCGCCGGGACCGCACCGCGGAAGGCGAGGTCGCGGTCCGCTTCGCCGTGAGCGACACCGGCATCGGCATCGCCTCGGAGAAGCATCAGCAGATCTTCGACGCCTTCTCTCAGGCGGACGGGTCCACCACCCGGGTGTACGGCGGCACCGGACTGGGCCTGGCCATCTCGGCCCAGCTGGCCGAGATGATGGGCGGCCGGATCGAGGTGGAGAGCGAGATCGGGCGGGGCAGCACCTTCCGCTTCACCGCTCGGTTCGGCCTGGCCACCGCCATGCCGGCCCATCCCCCGGTGTCGGTCGAGCTGGACGGACTGCGGGTGCTCGTGGTCGACGACAGCGCGACCAATCGCCGCATCCTGCGCCAGATGCTGGGCACCTGGCGGATGACCGCCCACACCGCCGACAGCGGGCGGACCGCCCTCACCCTGCTGGAGGCCGCGGCGCGGGAAGGCGAGCAGTTCCCGCTGGTCATTCTCGACGCCCACATGCCGGAGATGGACGGCTTTGCCGTTCTGGAGCGGATGCGGAAAGACCCCGGGATCACGACCTCCACGCTGATGATGCTCACCTCCGCCGGTCACCAGGGCGATCTGGCCAGGTGCCGCGAGCTGGGCGTGAACTCCTACGTCACCAAGCCGCTTCGGCAGTCCGAGCTGCTGGATGCCGTGATGATCGCGCTCGGCCGTGCCGTCCAGGTTCCGGAGGCGGAGCCGTCGGCCTCATCGGCTTCGGAGCAGGGCAGGAGGCTCCGCATCCTCCTCGCCGAAGACAACCCGGTGAACCAGAAGCTGGCGGTGGGCATCCTGACCAAACGCGGACATCTGGTGCGGGTGGCCCAGAACGGCCGCGAGGCGGTGGAAGCCTGTGAGGCCGGGTCGTTCGACTTGGTGCTGATGGACGTGCACATGCCCGAGATGGGGGGCTTCGAGGCCACCGGCATGATCCGGCAGCGGGAGCGGATTCACGGCGGACACCTGCCGATCGTAGCCCTCACCGCCCGCGCGATGACGGGCGACCGGGACCGCTGCCTCGAGGCGGGCATGGACGACTATCTCACCAAGCCGGTCAAGGTGAAAGCGCTGCTGCAGATCATCGACCGCTTGGTGCTCCAGAGCGCCCCGGCACCGGCTGGGCCCACCACGGAGCCGTCGGACTCCGCGTTCGAGGACCGGGTTCTGCACGAGCGGTTCGACGGCGATCTCGAGCTCCTCAGAGTGGTGGCCGGGACCTTCCTGGAGAGCACTCCGCCACTGCTGATCGAGATGCGGGAAGCGCTGGCAGCGGCCAACCCCGCCTCGGTCTCGAGGATCGCGCACCGGCTTCGAGGCTCGCTCGCCAACTTCGGGGCCGACGACGCGGTGCAGGCGGCCTCCCGACTGGAAAAGATGGGGGCCGAAGGCGACCTGGCCGGCGCGGACGACGCCTGCGAGACCCTGATGGAAGGCTATGACGCGCTGCGCACCGGATTGGAGCGGCTGCTGCTGGCATCCTAGCAGTCTTCCCCGCGCAGTCTTCCCGGCGGGCCGCACCCGTTGACAATAGATGTTACCACACCTATGCTCGCCGCATGTCGCCCAGCCTTCGCTCCGAGCTCAAGCAGCGCAAGCCATTCGTCAGCCCCGAACAGGAGGCCCTGCTGAGCATCGCGCGGACCGCCGCGCTGCTGGATCACGCCACCGCGGAGGCGCTCAAGCCCTATGGTCTTACGCCGACCCAATACAATGCGCTCCGGATCCTGCGCGGAGCCGGTGCCGACGGGCTCTACCGGAACGAGGTGCGGGATCGGTTGGTGGCGCGGGTCCCCGATGCCACCCGCCTGCTCGATCGTCTGGCCGACATGGGACTGGTGGTACGGAGCCGCGAAGGCGAGGATCGGCGGTTCGTGCGCGCCCGTATCACCTCGGCCGGACTCGATCTCCTGCGTCCGCTCGACAGCGTGGTCCGCTCGCTCCATCGCGAGCAGCTGGGCCACCTCGGCCGGCGCAAGCTCCGGGTGCTCATCCGGCTGCTGGAGGAGGTCCGATCGAAGCCGTAGCGGGTTGTTCCGCGCGCTGGTGCGAGGATAGCTTGCTGGCGAACCGGTCCGATGCGGCCGGCCGAACCGCGGAGGGTTGCTTCGTGAACCAGGAAAGCTCAGTACCGCCTCGCGGCCGAGAAACCATCCTCTTCGTCGAGGACGACGCCACGGTGCGGAACAGCGTTCGCCGGATTCTGGAGACGGCGGGTTACCGTGTCATCCCGGCGGCGACACCCATGGAGGCGATCGAGCTCGCCGGCAGCCACCGATCACCGATCCATGTCCTGCTCACCGATGTCGGCCTGCTCGGAGTGACCGGCCCCCACCTCGCGCGGCTGCTGCTCGCCGACCGGCCGGGGCTCCGCGTGCTCTACATCTCGGGCCAGACCGAGGCCGACAGCATGCCGTCCGGACGGGTCGGAGCCGGCACGGCGTTCCTTCAGAAGCCGTTCTCGATGGAGGCGCTGCTGGAGCAGCTGCACGAGCTGCTGACCCAGGAGCGAGGGCCCCGCGGAGCGGTGGTCCGGTAGCCCTGATAGAAACCACGCCCTGACTTGGCACACCCCGAGCCGCAATAAAAAGCTGCCCCACTCGCCGGAGATCGGCGGTGGGGCTTCGCACTTGGTCTATCGGGGCGCCCGGATTTGAACCGGGGACCTCCTGCTCCCGAAGCAGGCGCGCTAACCGGGCTGCGCTACGCCCCGTGCGGAGGCGTGAATGTAATCGGCCGCAGCGGGTTTGGCAGCCGAGCGAGACCGCGCGTCGGATGTCGAGCGGATCGATCGGCGGGAAGCGGCGCACCGGGAGCCGACGTGTAACCATTTTATTGCCAATGATTTACCTATCAACCCGACGGACACCCGCCGCCGCCGCAGGTGACTGCTGTGCAGCGAAAGCCGATCATTGTCCCTGACAGCACACTATGACGTATTAGAACACTCACCGAACAACTCGTACCTCTCTCGTGGCGCCCGCTCGTGCAAGCAGCGGAGATGTCAGTTCCAGACCGCCCCGATTTCGCCTCGGCACACGCTGCCGTCCAGCGGGCCCACCGGCTGGATGCCGCCGCTCGGATTACCGTCGAGAAGGCGGCAGCGCTGGTGAACGCGGCCCGGGGGCATCGGCGCGAGCGTGAGCTCTGGAGGCACATCTGGATCGGCCTGGAAAAGGACGAGGAGCGGGTGGTTGCCTGCTGCTCGTACTGCGGTCGGGTGCGTACCGGGGAAGGGGATTGGGGAGCGATTCCCGGCCACGTGATCCATGCACTCTATGACAGCTCCGCGGTGATGCTGACCCACGGGACCTGCCCGGACTGCGAAGCGGGCGTCGCTCCTGAGTTCGTGCCCGCGCACTGTGGCGCCGAATAACATGGCGTGGCCGGATCGAGGGCGCGCGCCGTGGCGCCTACCGGAAAGACCAAGCCCCGCCAGTGAACCGCAGTGGCGGGGCTGTCGCTTTGGTGAGATGCGCCCTGAGGGACTCGAACCCCCAGCCTTTTGATCCGTAGTCAAATGCTCTATCCAGTTGAGCTAAGGGCGCAGACGATGGGCGGTACAAGACTCGAACTTGTGACCTCCACGATGTCAACGTGGCGCTCTAACCAACTGAGCTAACCGCCCGGGCAGAACGGCGGAACGGCGGTCCCGCGGAAGGTGCTGGAACGAGGCGGGCCAAACCGCCTGGGAGCATCGTTCCGCCGTTCCGCCGTTCCGCCGTTCTGCCTAATAGCGGGGGTGGGATTTGAACCCACGACCTCCGGGTTATGAGCCCGGCGAGCTACCAGACTGCTCCACCCCGCGACGTTGTCCTTCCATGGCCGCCGCTGCCCTGCTGTCCCACTGCCCGGCCGTCCAGAGCGGGAAACGGGACTCGAACCCGCGACCCCAACCTTGGCAAGGTTGTGCTCTACCAACTGAGCTATTCCCGCGAGCGCTGGGATAATGTAATGGAACCGAACGGGGACTTCTACCGCTGCCGCCTCCGCCCCGTCCCCGCCGCCGCGCTCAAGCCGTGTCCTTGAGTGGAGGCGAGGGGGATCGAACCCCTGACCTCGTGAATGCCATTCACGCGCTCTCCCAACTGAGCTACGCCCCCTATTATATTGTCGCGCCCTCGGGCGCCGCGGCAGCGCAAGAACCTAGCCGTCGGGAGCGTGAGCGTCAAGCGCATCCCCTGTGGCCCGATGAGGATATACTGGCACCATGAGAAAGAAGAAGACCGACGAACCGGGCCCCCCGAAACGCACCTCGCAGCGTCCCGCCGATGCCTCCCCCGAGCCGCTGTCCGCCGATCTGACCACCGCGGAGATTCTGGCGCAGACCCCCCCGTCGAAGCCTCGCAAGCCCCGGAAACGCGAGACCGCCAAGAGCCTCGGCGTCTACGATGCCGACCGTGACATTCTCGATCAGTACCTCTACGAAGTCAGCCAGACCCCGCTGCTGAGCGCCCAGCAGGAGATCGCCATCGCGCGCCGGGTGCGGGCCGGTGACGAGGAGGCGATGCAGGAGCTGGTGAAGCGGAATCTTCGCTTCGTCATCTCGGTGGCCAAGAAGTACCAGAACCGGGGCATGGCTCTGACCGACCTGATCGGGGAGGGGAACGTGGGCCTTCTCACCGCGGCCCGGAAGTTCGACCCCGACCAGGGTGTCAAGTTCATTTCCTACGCGGTCTGGTGGATCCGCCAGGCGATCCTGGCCTCACTGGCTCGCCAGGGACGCACCGTCCGCGTTCCGCTCAACCGGACCGCCGACCTCTCCCGCATCGTGCGCGCCGCCGAGGCCCTGCGCCAGGATCTCCGCCGGGAGCCGACCCCGGAGGAGATCGGAGCGGCCACCGGGCTCTCCCTCGATGTGGTCCAGTCGCTCGCCGCCCTCAACACGGCGGACGTCCGGCTGGATGCACCGCTCGATCCGGAGGGCGATCGCGCGCTCATCGACCGCTTCATCGCCGACGAGCAGGGCGACGCCGAAGAGCAGGCCATGGACCGGTTCCTCTCCGAGGAGATCGAGCACGCGCTTCGCACCCTGCCGCCCCGGGACGCCAAGGTGCTGCGGCTCTATTTCGGCCTGGATGGAGACCGGGAGCACACCCTGGAGGAGATCGGCGGCATGCTGGGGGTCACCCGGGAGCGGGTGCGTCAACTGCGCGACCGGGCGCTCAAACGGCTGCGGGAGGGAGAAGTCGGGCGGGCGCTGGCGAGCTTCGCGGCCTAGCCGGCTGGCCGCTACCTCGGGGTCCACCGGGGGACGGCGTCGAAGAGGCCATCCACCACACCGATCTGATACGCGATCGCGAGCCCCGCGACCAGACTGATCACGCCTGACGCCAGCCGCATGCGGCGGGGCAGGTGGGCGAACCGCCGGGCGGCGCCCGCGAGCGGCCACGAAAGCCCCACCGTGATGAGCATCATGCCGATGATGGTCCCCAGCCCGAAGACCAGCAGGTAGACCACCGACCACACGCTGTTCCCGATGGCGGCCAGGACCAGCAGCGCCACCGCGGCCGATCCCGCCAGGCCATG
This sequence comes from Gemmatimonadales bacterium, assembly GCA_036556625.1. Taxonomy (GTDB): domain Bacteria; phylum Gemmatimonadota; class Gemmatimonadetes; order Gemmatimonadales; family GWC2-71-9; genus CAVVWJ01. The sequence continues at coordinate 1,980 of DATBJC010000069.1, read as the reverse complement.
GATGATGCCCACGATCAAGGGTCGGAGCGCGTCGTAGGGGGCCATCCCGCCGAGGAGGTGGTCGAGCCTGGCCAGTGGGGTGTCTTCCGGACGGTGGGGATGGACTTCGGGTCGGTGCTGGTGAGGATGAGTGTGGATGTAGTCCCCGTGCGCGTGGGTGTGGGTGTGTACCTGCCCATCCCCAGACTGCTGGAGTGCCGCGGCCGTGGTCACCTCCCGCCTCACCCCACGCAGGTTCAGGATACCCAGGACGATCAGCATCACTCCGACCGACAGCTCCAGCGAGAGGCCGACCCGCGGCGGAATGACCCAGCCGAGCAGCACGATGCAGGCGCCGACCACCAGCATGGTGAGGGTATGACCCAGCCCCCACAGGATGCCGATGACGGCTGCCCGGGAGGGCGATCCGTGGCGCGACACGATCGTCGTCACCGCAATCACGTGGTCGGGATCGGTGGCATGGCGCATTCCGAGGAAGAACCCGAGCATCGTCACCGCCAGAAGGCTGGTCATCGCCCCAAGCTAGCGTCGTCCCTTCTGCTTCAGAAGCGGGGGCTGCTTTACTCTCACCGGCCGCCGTCGTAGGTTCCCCACGTGTCGCCCTCCGTGGCATCCCGTGTCGCCGCGCGGGACGGGTTCGTCGCGCACGTAGGCCGCCGCAGCCTCGAGACCGCCCGCGCTCTTGCCGATGTCGGAACCTGGGGTCCGCTCCTCGTCGGCCAGATGCGCCGGTTGGGGGTGGACTCGGTCCCCATCGCGCTGTTCATCGCGGTCTTCACCGGCATCGTTCTCTCCCTGCTCTCCTCCTACATCTTCACCGGTACCGTTCCCATGTACTTCGTGGGTGCGCTGGTGGGGAAGACGGTGATGATGGAGCTGGGGCCGGTGCTGACCGGGATGGCGCTGGCCGGCCGGGTGGGGGCGAGCATCGCGGCGGAGCTGGGCACCATGAAGGTGACCGAGCAGGTGGACGCGCTGGAGACCCTGGCGTACGACCGGAACTCCTATCTGGTCGTGCCCCGGGTGCTGGCGGCGACGCTGATGTTCCCGGTGGTGACCGCCTTCGCCATGGCGGTGGGGGTGGCTGCCGGGTGGATGACGGCGATCAACCTGCTCGACCTCTCGACGCCGGAGTTCCTCAAGGGACTCAAGCAGTTCTATCGCTTCAAGGACATCTGGTTCGGACTGGTGAAGAGCGCCAGCTTCGGCGCCGCGGTGGCCCTGATGGGGTGCCTCCGTGGACTCGACGCGCGGGCCGGCGCGGCCGGGGTAGGTCTCTCCACCACTCGCGCGGTCGTACTCGGCTGCGAGGCGATCCTGGTGCTGGACGCGTTCTGGGCGCTCGTGCTGTTGTGAGCCCGCGCGGGAGCCGCTGGTGATCGTGCTGGACGGTCTCGCCAAGTCGTTCGGGCCCAAGCAGGTCCTCCGGGGTGTGTCGCTCGAGGTTCCCGACGGGCGGAACACGGTGATGATCGGGGGCTCGGGCAGCGGCAAGAGCGTCACCCTCAAGCTCATCGTTGGGCTGATCGAGCCGGACGGCGGCCGGGTCGAGGTGGACGGCGAGGTGGTGCACGAGATGGACCGGCGCCGGCTGGCCGAGCTGCGTGGCCGGGTGGGTTATGTCTTCCAGTTCGCCGCCCTGTTCGACTCGATGACCGTGGCGGAGAACATTCGGCTGGGCCTGGTCAAGCGCCGGCTGGACGAGGCGGTGATCCGCGAGCGGATCGAGGAGAGCCTCGCGGTGGTAGAGCTCTCCGGCGTGGAGGACAAGTATCCCGCGGAGCTGAGCGGGGGCATGCGCAAGCGGGTCGGGATCGCCCGGGCCATCGCGCTGAAGCCGCGCTACATTCTCTATGACGAGCCCACCACCGGGCTCGATCCGGTCACCTCATCCGTCATGGACCAGCTCATGATCCGCACCCGCGATCTCGGGGTCACCGGGCTGGTCGTCACCCACGACATGCGCAGCGCCTTCACCGT
>DATBJC010000068.1:0-15395 GCA_036556625.1 Gemmatimonadales bacterium | reverse complement strand
TCGCCCTCTCGGTAAAGCGCAGCGAGGCGGGCGCCGTCGGATAGCGGGAGCCGCACCCGAACCGTCGGGCGCCCGGCGCGCTCCTTCTCCCGCAGCACCGTCTTCAGCGGCGCGAGGCCGCTGGTGCGCATGGTGCTGACCGGGAGCGCTCCAGGATGCAGCTCACGCACACGGGCGGCGAATCCGGCAGGATCGGTCACCAGGTCCATCTTGTTGAACACCGGAAGGATCGGTCGATCCGCCAGCTCCAGCTCCGACAGGACCCGCTCCACCACCTTCATCTGGCCTTCCCAGTCGTGATGGCTCGCGTCCACCACGTGCAGCAGCAGGTCGGCGCCGCGGGCCTCTTCCAGGGTGGCCCGGAAGCTGGCGACCAGATGGTGCGGCAGCTTGCGGATGAACCCGACGGTGTCGGTGATCCGTGCGCGCTGCCCCTCGCCCAGGTCCACCTCGCGGGTGAGCGTGTCCAGCGTCGCGAACAGGCGGTCCTCCACGAAAATCTCGTGTTGCCCCGACAGCGCACGGAGAATGCTCGACTTGCCCGCGTTGGTGTAGCCCACCAGCGCGACGCTCAGCATCGGGTCGCGCCCCGCGCGCAAACCTTCCCGGTGCCGCTCCACGTCCTTGAGCTTGGCTTTGAGTCCCTGGATCCGCCGGCGGATGATCCGTCGGTCGGTCTCCAGCTGGGTCTCACCGGGACCACGGAGTCCGATACCGCCACGGATGCGGGAAAGGTGGGTCCACATCCGGGTGAGCCGCGGAAGCAGGTATTCCAGCTGCGCCAGCTCCACCTGGAGCTTGGCCTCGTGGCTGCGCGCGCGAGTGGAGAAGATGTCGAGGATGACCTCGGGACGATCCATCACCCTGGCCTCGAGCGCACGCTCGAGATTCACCCCCTGGACCGGACTCAGCTCCTCGTCGAAAATCACCAGCGTCGCGCCTGAGTCCGCCACGGCGCGCGCGACTTCCTCCACCTTGCCTTCACCGATCAAAGTCGCGGGATTGGGTGCGGTGATCTGCTGGGAGATTCGGGCGACCACTTCGGCGCCGGCGGTGTCCACCAGGCGGGTCAGCTCTTCCAGATGATCGGTGACGTGCCGGGCGTCGCCTGAACCCTTGCGCGGGGCGGCGACCAGAACGGCGCGCTCGATCGGATCGCGGACTTCGATGGGTGTTCTGCTGATGGGTCCTGGTTCCTCGCCGCGCTAGCGGCCGGTCGGGATCGGGAGCACCCCGGTCACTCGACTGAGCGGAGCGCGGCCCGTCCTGGTGAAGGGGACGCTATGCGCGCCCCAGGGAGTCTGTACGCTGATCTGGCCCTTCATCTCGTAGGGGATCTCGCCCTGACTGAGCGCCGCTCGCGCCGCACCGCCGACTCCAGCCCACTCGAAGCCCAACGGCAGGGTCAGCGTGGTCCGGCCGCCCCGGTCCACGCTGAAGTCATCCGAGTAGCGAACGTCGCCCAGGTGGGAGCCCTCCACGTCGAAACCCAGCTCGACTCCGGTGCCTCGAAGGTCGAAGTCGTTGGGGTTGTCCACGTCGACCAGGAGGTCGAGGTTGCCGCCGGACAACCCGATGCTCCGGACCACCACCTGACTCAGCCGGATGTCCGGCTCTTTCAGGATGTTCCCCAGCCCGGCGCAGCCACCGAGAGCGGCGGTCAGCGCCAGCAACCCAGCCGCGCGCCTGAAGCTCATCCCGGCCTCCCGCGATCTGGGGAAAGATACAGCCCCGGCTGGATCACGGGAGCGACATACATCACGGCGGGAAGATCCCTCGCCCCGCGCGGGATGAGGGAACGGCTCACTGGCCCTCACCTTCCCTCTCCCCTCCTAAGCCCTCCTCCCGCTTGCGCTTCTCCCACCACTCCATCCGTTCCGCCACCCGCTTCTCGTAGCCGAACGCGCCCGGGGTGTAGAACGCGGTGCCGCGGAGCTCGTCCGGCAGGTACTCCTGCGCCAGGTACGCATCGGGCGAGTCGTGCGCGTAGCGGTAGCCCTTGCCGTACCCCAGCTGCTTCATCAGCCCGGTCGGTGCGTTCCGGATGTGGAGCGGCACCGGGGCCGCCGGCGTCTCCTGCGCTGCCGCCAGCGCTTCGCCCAGCGCCACTTTCGCGCTGTTCGACTTGGGGGCGGTGGCGAGATAGATCGTCATCTCGGCCAGGGGAAGGTATCCCTCCGGCGGACCCAGCATGTGGAAGGCGTCACGAGCCGCGACCGCCATCACCAGTGCGTTGGGGTCCGCCAACCCGATGTCCTCCGCCGCCATCGCGATGGCGCGGCGGAACAGCGTCATCGGGTCCTCTCCGCCGTCCAGCATCCTGGCCATCCAGTAGAGCGCTCCCTGCGGATCGCTGCCCCGGAGCGACTTGTGATAGGCCGACAGCAGGTTGAAGTGCTCCTCTCCCGCTTTGTCGTAGCGGGCGAAGCGCTTCTGCATCGCTTCCCGGGCGACATCCACCGTGATCGTTCCACCAGGCCCCACATGGGCCGCCGCGGCCTCCACCACGGTCAGCCCGCGCCGGGCGTCGCCGTCGGCCTCCACAGCGATGCTCTCGATGGCATCCGGCTCCGCCGTCAGCGCCAGGGTGCCGAGTCCCCGTTCCCGATCATCCACGGCTCGGCGGATCAGGTCGGCCACATGGTCGGGCGTAAGCGGCTGGAGCACGAAGACCCGGGTCCGCGACAACAGCGCGCCGTTGATCTCGAAGCTGGGATTCTCGGTGGTAGCCCCGATCAGGGTGATCGTGCCGTCTTCCGACGGCGGCAGCAGGCTGTCCTGCTGCGCCTTGTTGAGCCGGTGAATCTCGTCCACGAAGAGGATGGTCTGCGACCCGCCTGCGTCGAGCCGCGCCCGCGCCTGGCCCACGATCTCACGGATGCGGGGTACCCCCTCGGACACCGCGCTGAAGGGGACGAACACCCGGGCGGTAGAGCTGGCCACCAGGTGGGCCAGGGTAGTCTTCCCGCTCCCGGGCGGACCCCAGAAGATCATCGAGCCGGGGACCCCGCGCTCAATGGCTTCGCGGAGGGGCTTTCCCGGGGCCATCAGGTGCTCCTGTCCCACGAACTCGTCCAGCGTCCTCGGCCGCATCCTGGCGGCGAGCGGCTCGCCCTCTCGCGTCGCCCTGAAGAGCGACTCGCCCTGCTCCGCGCTGCGCTTTCTGGCCATGATCTCTCCCGGGCGGCTCACGGCAACCAAGCGTCGAGCAGCCGCTCCGTGAGGAAGAATCCCATCGCTCCCCCGAAGAATGCCAGGGCACTGAGCCACCCCCGCTTGGCCTGAAACTCCGGCACCAGGTTCGACGCGGCCACATAGATCGTCACCCCGGCGGACAGCGCCAGCCCATGGCGGGCGAGCGGCTCCACCAGCTCGGTGAGCACCACGCCGAGAATCGTGGCTACCCCCAGCACCGCGGCGGCACCGAGCGCGCGGCTGCGGCTCTGCCCGCCCGCCACCATCACGCTCGCGATGGTGACCCCTTCCGGCAGCTTGTGCAGGAGGACCGCCAGGAAGAGCAGCACGCCCAGCTCACCGGACACCAGGAACCCGCTCGCGATCGCCACGCCGTCGAAGAAGGTGTGCAGGGTGAGTCCCAGCAGCGCGGAGATCCCCGCGGACGCACTGACCCGATGGGTCTCTTCCCCGAAGTGGAAGTGCGGCGTGAAGACATGCTGGGCGAGGTGGACCGCGAGATAGCCGAGCAGGACGTAGAGCGCACCGGTCGAGCCGCCCCGCAGGACCTCGGGCAGCACCCCCAGCACGGCGACGGCGAGCATGAACCCCGCTCCGAACGCCAGGCAGGCGTCGATCACTCGAAGCCCGCGGCGAAGACTGCGTACCACGGCCAGCGCGCCGGCCAGGTTGCCCAGCGCCGCCGCCAGCGCGAACCAGAGCGGGGTCACCGCCGCTCCCGCACGATCGCCAGCAGCTGCTCCCGGGTGTTGAGTGCCGGATCCTCCAGCACGCGGTCGAGCAGGGTAGCGAGGGCCTCACCGATGCGCTTGCCACTGAGTCCCAGTGCTTCCAGGTCCTTCCCCGTGATCGCCAGGTCCCCGCGGGACAGGGGATCGCCTCGCTCGAGGCTGGTCGTGACCGCGCCCAGCCAGGAGGGATCGCGCCCACGGCGAAGACGGTAGAGCGCGATCAGGTCGTCAGCCGCGCCGCCCACCTTCGCCAGCCATTGCCGAACTGCTGCCGGATCCTCATCCGCGGGCTCGACCGGTCCCGCCGCGATCGCCTGGGCTCGAGCGATCTCCGCGTTGGAGGCGCGGAGCCGCCGCAGCACGCCTGCCGGGTCGGACGTCAGCAGCGCGGTGAGCAACACCGGATCCCGCGGCGGCGACGACGACGCCGCGGCCGGCAGCGAGGGCCCATCGGTCTGGCCGAGCTCCGGCAGCCAGATCGCGGCCGCGCCGGACTGGTCCCACAGCCGCACCAGTGTTCCCAGATCCCGCGCGGACCGCAGACCCTTGAACCATTCATCCCGGACCCGCTCCGCCGACAGCCGCCCCAGCCCTCGGGCGGCCTCACGCGCCGCGGCCCAAGTCGCGGAATCGATGGTGAAATCGAACCGCGCGGCGAAGCGGATGGCGCGGAGGATGCGGAGGTAGTCCTCCCGGAAGCGCGCCGCGGGATCCCCGACCGCGCGCACCAGCTTCGCCTCGAGGTCGCGTTCGCCCCCGTGCGGGTCCCGCCACACGCGACGCAGGGGATGGAAGGCGATGGCGTTGATGGTGAAGTCGCGGCGGGCGAGGTCGTCGTCCAGCGAGGCACCGTACTCCACCACGGCGTGGCGGCCGTCGGTCGCCACGTCGCGACGGAACGTGGTCACCTCGTGCATCACCCGATTGCGGTCGATTACTCCGATCGTCCCGTGCTCGATGCCTATCGGAGCGGTGCGGCGAAAGAGCCGCCGCACTTCTTCGGGTCGCGCCGAGGTAGCCAGATCGAAGTCCGAGTGCGGATCGCCCAGCAGGGTGTCACGCAGCGCTCCGCCCACGCACCAGGCCTGGTGCCCTGCGGCCTCGAGCACCTGTGCGATCTCGAGCACCTCCGCCGGCACCGGCACGACCTCCGGAAGGCTCATGCCCGACCGTAGGGGACGCCGGCCGAAAGTGCGATCGTCAGCTCCATCCTGGCCTGGGACGGCGTGCGAGGTCCCGCCGGGATCACGCCCATGGCCGTGGTGCGCGCACCTCCGCCATCGAAGGCGTACACCGGGGTCACCTGGCCCCACCAGCAGCGACTCGAGAGCACCACCGGCTTGCCCTCATCCAGCCAGCGCCTGATGGCGCCGACCGCGCCGGGGGGCACGTTGCCGCTGCCGAACGCTTCGACCACCACGCCATCGCTCACCGGCCGAGTCAGGTCCAGCATCGCTCCGTCGTCTCCCACGACCATGGGCACGTGCGCCACTCGCGCGGCGAGCGACCGGAGCCGGAGCGGAGCCGCGATCGACGCCGGTGCCACCACATAGCGCACGGTACCGTCGGCGACCCGCCCGATCGGTCCGGCATGCGGGGCGCTGAATGCCTCAACGTCGGTCGCATGGCTCTTGGCTGCGGTCCTTCCGGCGAACACCCGACCCCCGAACACCACCATCGCACCCCGCCCCAGGCTCGAACGGCTGGCCGCGACCGTCACTGCGTCGCGAAGATTGCGAGGGCCGTCCCACCCGTCGTCGCTCGAGGTGCGCATCGCGCCGGTGAGCGCGACTGGAATCCGGTGATCCAGCGTGCGATCCAGCAGGTAGGCCGTTTCCTCGAGGATGTCGGTGCCGTGAGTGATCACGATCCCGCTCACCTCTTCCGATTCCACCAGCGCGCGCACCCGCTCGCGCAGCGCCCAGAGGCGAACCTGATCGAAGTGACACGCGGGCATGCGGGCCCAGTCCTCGATCCGGAACGGTGCGATCCGCTCGATGCCCGGCGCCAGCCGCACCAGGGCCTCGCCCCCGTGGGCCGGCAGGTTGCCGCCGGCCGCCGGATCGCGCTGCATGGAGATCGTGCCGCCGGTAAACAGGATATGGATCACGTCGTGGAGTCGTCCGCCCGCTCGACCAGCACGGGGCAAGCTATCCTCACCCGCACAGCACACTCCCCCCGTTCACGTTCAGCACTTCACCAGTCACATGGCTCGCGAGATCGCTGCAGAGGAACACGATCGGCCCCGCGATCTGTTGGGCGGTGGGGATCCGTCCGAGGGGGATCGTGCGAGTGATCCGCGCCTTCTCGCCGTCGCCGAAGGCCGGGGCGGACATGTCGGTATCCACCCAGCCGGGCGCCACGCAGTTGACCAGGATGTCGGGCGCGTACTCGATGGCAAGCGATTTGGTGAGCGCGATGAGGCCGCCTTTGCTGGCGGCGTAGTCGGCATGGCCGGCTTCGCCCCGCTGACCGGCGGTGCTGGAGACCAGGACGATTCGACCACCGCTTCCCATCAGGCCGAGCGCGGCCCGGGCCGAGTGGAAGACGCCGTCGAGGTTGGCGGCCATCGTCGAGCGCCACCGCTCGAGCGGCAGCTGGGCCAGGGGGACCTCCTGGGGAGGCCAGACCCCCGCGTTGGCGACGAAAATGTCGAGCCGGCCGAACGTCTTCCCCACCTCGGCGGCCATCCGGTCCGCCGCAGCCATGTCGGCGAGATCACCGCCGATGGCGACGGCTCGGCGGCCCAATGCTCTCACTTCCGCAACCACGGACTCGGCCTCCGCCGACTGGCGCCGGTAGGTGATCGCGACATCGGCGCCGGTCCGCGCCAGCATGACGGCGACCGCGCGGCCGATGCCTCGACTGCCGCCGGTGACCAGCGCGGTCTTCCCGTGGAGAGCGATCATGCGCCGCGGACCAGCTCCTCCTCCACCAGCTCCACGATGAGGTGCTCCAGCGCCAGGTGGATCACCTGGATCCGGCCGGTGTCGTCGGAAGGCACCACGATCGCTTCGTCCACCTGGCGGGCCAGCGCGCCTCCGCCGCGTCCCAGAAAGCCGACCGTCGGCACCGACCGTGCGCGGGCGGCGCGAGCGGCAGCCAGCAGATTGGCGCTCTCGCCGCTGGTGCTGTGCAGGACCAGCAGGTCCCCATGGTGGCACAGGACCTCGACCTGCCGGGCGAACACCTGCTCGAAGCCCAGGTCGTTCCCGGCCGCGGTGAGCAGTGATGAATCCGTGGTGAGCGCGACGGCGGCAAAGGGACGCCGTGAGGCCGAGTAGCGGACCACGTACTCGGTGGCGATGTGCTGGGCGGCGGCCGCGCTGCCGCCGTTGCCGCAGAAGAAGATGGTTCCGCCACCCACCAGCGTCGCGGCGTAGCGGCCGGCTATCGCGGCAACCCGGTCGCTCAGCGCCGCGCTGTCGAGCACCGAGTGGGCCAGCGCCTCGAGGCCGGCCGTGACCCGGGCCGGGTTCACTCGTTTCCCTCGAGGAGCCGGCGGATTCGCTGCATCCAGGTCCGCCGGATCTCCAACGGAGGGACCGTGGTGAGTGGCTGGTCATCCAGGATGGCGCGGGGATTCACCACCGTGAGCAGCCTGGCCTGCTCCGCTCCGTCCTGCGCCTCCAGGAACCCGCGCCCGGTCCCGATCATGCGATCGTCGCCATGATTGTCGGCGGCCAGAATGTCCGCCAGCCCGGCCGCCACCAGTGCCCGCGCCCGCTGGCCGCGGGACTGTGGCAAGAGCAGCGTGGTGGCATCCACCTGCATCCGGGCTCCCACTTCACGCCAGCGGCTGACCGCTTCGGGAGTGCAACAAGTGTAGCGCTCGGGATGGGCGAGCAGCGGCAGGAGTCCGGCGTCCATCACCCGACGCAGCGCGATGGTGACGGTGTCGTAGGCGACCATCCGGGGGAACTCGACCAGAAGGTAGCGGGTTCCCGCGACGGTGCATCGGCGCATGTCGCTGCCCTTGCCGGGAATGGGGCGGTCGAGCATCACCTCCGCGCCGCGGTGCAGCCGCGGGAGCGGGGGGGCCGCCGCGGTCAGCGCGGCGAAGGCCTGGTCGTGCGAGGGGGGCGGCCCAGCAGCCAGTTGCCCCGCGCGCAGGTGAGGAGTGAGACAGAGGTCCGTGATCCCCTGCGCCGCCATCTCCTCCATCACCTTGACCGACTGCGTTACCGACCGTGAACCGTCGTCCACCGCTGGTAGCAGGTGGGAATGGAGATCGATCACGCGTCGGACGACACGTCGCGGAGAACAGCGGCGGCAAAGGCGCCGAGCTGCTCCGGCGAGGTTTGAGCCTGAGCCAGAAGGGCGAGAGTGACGAGGGCGTCCGCCGCCAGAAGATCCAGGGCCACCGAGCGGTCGCCGGGATGATCGAGAACCCGGTCCAGGGCGCGACGCCCGGCGGCGGCCAGACTGTCGGGGAGAGGCAGATCGCCCGGCACGGCCGCGAGGCGGTCGCGGACCCGATTGCGGAGCGCCGATGGCGCGTGCGCGGTTTCCCGGTCCAGCCAGTCGGCGGCCGCCGTCAGGCGCCGTTCCCTTCGGCCCGGCCGCCGAGCCAGCGCGAGACCAGCTCCCGGGTGGCTGCCCGGGCGGCGGGCAGCTTCGAGGCGTCGCCGGCGCCCGCGGAGGCGAAGTGCGGACGCCCGCCTCCTTTGCCGCCACTCAGCGCCGCGATCCGATTGACCAGATCGCCGGCGTTCCGGCCGGCGCGCACCAGATCGTCGGTGAGGGCAACGTGGATGCCGCCGCGCCCGCCGGTGCTGAACAGCACCAGCACGCCGTTGCTCTTCCCTTCCCGGAACCGATCGGAGATGCGGCCCACCTCGGCCCGGTCATCGCTCGCGGTCTCGGCGATGGTGAGGTCTACCCCCTCGACGGTGGCCTGGTCGCCGGTCATGGCCGCGGCGGCGCCACTCTTGAGCGCCTCCGCCAGCCGCGCCTCGAGCCGCCGGCGCTCCTCCAGCAGCTGCTCCAGCCGCCGCACCACATGTTCGGGCTGCGCCTTGAGCGCCTCCGCTACTTGCGCCAGACGCTGCTCCTGTTCCTTGAGAGCCCGCAGCGCTCCGCTGCCGGTCACCGCCTCGATGCGGCGCACGCCGGCGGCCACGCCGGTCTGCCCGCTGAACCGGAAGGGCCCGACCTGTCCGGTGGTGCGCACGTGCGTCCCACCGCAGAGCTCGATGGACGGTCCCATCTGCACCACCCGCACGACGTCTCCGTATTTCTCGGAGAAGAACGCCATCGCGCCCAGCGCCAGTGCGTCGGCATAGGGAAGCTCCCGGGTCGTCACCTCGTCGTTGGCGAGCACCAGCTCGTTCACCTCGTCCTCGATCCCCTGGAGGGTGCCGGGATCGATCGGCCTGTGGTGAGAGAAGTCGAAGCGCAGCCGCTCGGGCAGCACCAGAGAGCCCTGCTGGCGGACGTGAGACCCGAGCCGCTTGCGGAGCACGTAGTGCACCAGATGCGTGGCGCTGTGATTGCGCTCGATGTCGCGCCGTCGGGGCGCGTCCACCGACGCCTGGAGGGGAGTGGGCTCGAAACCATCAGCGAAGTCGCCCGCGACGACCGTGCCCTTGGGATCCTTGCGCACGGAGTCCACCGCCAGCGACCATCCCTCCCCCCTCAACCCGCCGATGTCGCTCACCTGTCCGCCCGACTCGGCGTAGAAGGGATTGTCCTTCAGGATCAGCTCGACTCGGGGGCCCTGCTGGCGAAAGGCCAGGACCTGGGTGTCCGCATCGGTGGTCTCGTAGCCGACGAACTTCTGCTTCCCTCGTCGGACCGAGCGCCACCGGGCATCCTTGCCGGCGTGAATCTGCGGTGCGCTGCCGCCCTTTTTCCGGTCGGTTGTGGTGGCGCCGCTCCGAGCGGATCGGGAGCGCTCCCGCTGCCGGCCCAGAGCGCGCTCGAACCCGCTCAGATCGACATTGACGCCGCGCTCGCCGGCGATGATCTGGGTGAGATCGATGGGGAAGCCGAAGGTGTCGTACAGCTTGAATGCCTCGCCGCCGGAGATGGTCCGGGTGCCGGACGCAAAGAGCTCCTCCAGCCGACGCAGTCCGCCTTCGATGGTCTCCAGAAAGCGGCGCTCTTCGGTCTCGGTGACTTGGTGGATGAATCCGGCCTTGGCGGTCAGCTCGGGGTAGACCTCACCCAGTCCAGCCACCACCACGTCGGTGAGCAGCGCCAAGGTCGGCTCGCGCCGGCCGAGCAGCCAGGCGTGCCGCACCGCGCGCCGCAGGATCCGCCGCAGCACGTAGCCTCGCCCCTCGTTGCTGGGATACACCCCGTCGGCGAGGAGGAAACTGACCGCGCGGGCGTGGTCTGCGAGCACCCGATAGGAGGCCCGGTTCTCCGCACTGCGATCGTACGGTGTGCCCACCAGCTCACCCACCCGATCGATGAGCGGGAGAAACAGATCGGTGTGGAAGTTGTCATCCTCGCTCTGCAGGACCGCCGCAATGCGCTCGAGCCCGGCGCCGGTATCCACCGACGGCTTTGGCAGAGGCGTCAGTGTGCCATCCGTGGAGCGATCGAACTGCATGAACACGAGATTCCAGATCTCGAGGAAGCGGCCCTCTTCGGCGAGGCGCTCGAACTCGTCCTGGGGAATGACCTCGTCGGCGGTCCGGCGGTCCGGCGGTCCGGCGGTCGGATCCGGGCTCACCAAGGTTCCAGACTCGGAAGCAGTTGTCCTATCGACCGCCCGATCGCCCGACCGCCCGACCGCCCATTCCAGATCCACGTAGATCTCGGTACACGGCCCACACGGCCCGGTCTCTCCCATCTGCCAGAAGTTGTCCTTGTCGCCAAGGCCGTAGATCCGGTGGGCCGGCAAGCCGGAGACTTCTCGCCAGTACTGCCGCGCTTCGTCATCGGTGTGGTGCACCGTCACCCGGAGCCGCTCCGGGGAGATGCCGAGATACGACGGACTGGTGACGAACTCCCAGGCGTAGGCGATCGCGTCGCGCTTGAAGTAGTCGCCGAAGGAGAAGTTGCCCAGCATCTCGAAGAAGGTGTGGTGCCGCTTGGTGTGGCCCACCTGTTCGAGATCGTTGTGCTTGCCGCCGGCCCGGACGCACTTCTGGCAGGTGGTCGCCCGGTTGTAGTCCCGCTGCTCCTGCCCGAGGAAGGTGCGCTTGAACTGCACCATGCCCGCGTTGGTGAACAGCAGCGTCGGATCATCGGCCGGCACCAACGACGAAGAAGGCACCTCGCGGTGCCCCTTGGCGATGAAGAAATCGAGAAAGAGACGACGGATCTGGGACGACTGCATGGGGGGAATATAAGGAAGCTATCAGCTATCAGCTATCAGCGATCAGACAAGCACACCGAGGCTGGCTGGTGTGCTCACATGATAGCTGGTAGGGCGATCGCTGAAGGGCGATCGCTGATAGCTTTGCTTAGACCAGTCTCCCGACCATCTCCGATACTTCCCGCCCGCTGAACCCGCGACGGGCCAGATAGGCGAGCACTCTTCGCCGCCTCACGTGTCTCGGCAGATCGTGCAGCTGCGCCAGGCGCCTGGTGGCGAGGGTGTGAGGCACATCGCCATTGCCCTCGAACTGCCGAGCGTGGCCGGCGACCGCCCGATCGATGATGCTCCGCTCCACACCCATGGCGATGAGGTCTCGGGTGAGCCGGAGCGGACCCCGGCCCCGCGCCGATCTGGTTTCGACGTAGTTGGCGGCGAAGGCGGCGTCGTCCAGCAGCCCTTGTTCCGCCATCCGGCCCAAGGCGGCCTCGATCGCTTCGGGCGCATGGCCTTTCCGCCGCAGGCGACGCCCCAGGTCGGCCCGAGCGAAGGCGCGCCGCTCGATCGACCGGAGCGCCGTCCGGTAGGCGCCCTCCACATCGCCCTCGCGCTCCAGGCACCCACGTAACGCGTCATCCAGCTCCCGCCCCACCCGGAGATCGAAGGCCCGGACGACGTGGGGCGAGACCGAGGCGAATCGCTCGCCATCCACTTCGATGCGCACCGAGCCCGGGCCGCGAGGCTCGGGCACCAGCGCGGTGATTCGCGGGGTGCGGCCCTGCCCCTCCGGCATCACTCGTCCGCTGCCCCTGCTCCCACCGGACGCATGCCGAGCAGCTCCTTGACCTTGCCCTCGATCTCGGTCATGAGCGGCGGATTGTCGCGGAGGAAGAGCTTGGCATTTTCCCGGCCCTGCCCGATGCGCTGGTCGTTGTAGGAATACCAGGCGCCCGACTTCTGGATGATGTTGGCCTCGGAGGCGAGATCCACCAGCAGTGAAGTGTGGCTGATCCCCTCATCGAACATGATGTCGAACTCCGCCTGCCGGAACGGCGGCGCCACCTTGTTCTTCACTACCTTGACCCGCACGTGGTTGCCGATGACCGCCTCGCGCTCCTTGACCGGGCCGATCCGCCGGATGTCCAGCCGGAGCGACGCATAGAACTTGAGCGCCTTGCCGCCGGTGGTGGTTTCGGGATTGCCGAACATGACCCCGATCTTTTCGCGGAGCTGGTTGATGAAGACGACCGCCGTGTTGGAGCGATTGATGGCGCCGGCGAGCTTGCGGAGCGCCTGGCTCATCAGCCGGGCCTGCACCCCGACGATCGAGTCGCCCATCTCGCCTTCGATCTCGGCCTTGGGCACCAGGGCCGCCACCGAGTCGATGACCACCAGGTCCACGGCACCGGAGCGAACCAGGATATCCACGATCTCCAGCGCCTGCTCGCCGGTGTCGGGCTGGGAGACCAGGAGGTCCTCCACATTGACGCCCAGCTTCTTGGCGTATTCGATGTCGAGCGCGTGCTCCGCGTCCACGTACGCCGCCACGCCACCCATCTTCTGCACGTTGGCCGCGAGATGGAGGGTGAGGGTGGTCTTGCCCGACGATTCCGGGCCGTAGATCTCGGTGATCCGGCCTCGGGGCACGCCGCCGATGCCGGTGGCCGCATCCAGATTGATGGCGCCGGTGGGAATCGCGGCGACCTTGACCCGGGCGGAATCGGCGCCCATGCGCATGATGGACCCCTTGCCGAGCTGTTTCTCGATCTGGGAGATGGCCAGTCCCAGAGCCTTCCGGCGATCGGCATCCAGCCGGGTTTCTTCAGCGGGCATGTTTTCCTCTGGATTGCGAGTGGCTTATTTTGCTACACATTGAAGCACAGCGCTCAAGCTAATACCGAACACCTTCCGAAGCAACAGTTCGATGTGGCTGATTTTGAGCCACCATGGCTGGTCCGGCCAGGGTGTTCAGCCTGACGGGCCCGCTTCCAGGTCACTCCGGCCAGCTCAACACGGACTCCATCCCAGCCGCCACGCATCTTCCACGTGCTCGACCTCATACCGTCCGGCGCCGAGATCGCGGATGGCGAGCACATCGAAGCGATAGGTATCGCCTTCCCTCCCGTGGCGAAGCCGCCAGCAGAGAGCGACCCGGCCGAGGATGTGGCGCTTGAGCGCACTCACCGACTCCAGGGCACCGCCGCACACGTCGGAACGGCGGGTTTTCACCTCCACGAACGCGACCAGATGGCCCCGCCGCGCCACCAGATCGAGATCGTGCCGCCCCATGCGGAAGCGGTGCGCCTCGACATTCCAGCCGCAGGATGTGAGATAGGCGATGGCCGCGCGCTCGCCGGCGAGGCCACGGCGTTGCCGGTGGTCTTCCCACTGGCTGATCGGCACGAAGCTGCGACGAGATCGCATGGGCCGAGGATAGGTTGGCCGGAGCGAGGAGCGCGCACCGAATCAGCGCGATGGCAGACGATTTCGCGGATGACGAATGGCCGGCTTACAGCGAGCCCGAAGCCTCCGAGCGGGAGGACTCCAGCCTCGCGCCGCTCTCCCGGTCGAACAGATGCAGTCGCTCCGGCGCGAGCCGCACAGCCAGCTCACTGCCCGCGGCGGGCACCGGGGTGGGCAATCTGGCCGTCAGCTCGATACCGCTGACATCCAGGTGCACCAGGGCTTCGCCCCCGAGCAGTTCGACCAGCTCGACCCGGGCACGGAGCCCGCCCGGCGCGCCGTCGGACGGAGCGGCCCGCTCGAGGTCCTCCGGCCGGATGCCGAGGGTGACCTGCGAGGACGAACGCTCCGCCACCGTGCTCCACGGCGACCCCAGCGGGACCGCGAATTGGCCCGACGCCGGCCGAAATTGAGGCGCGGCGCCGCCGACGATCTCGCCTTCCACCAGGTTCATCGGTGGCGTGCCGATGAAACTGGCCACGAAGGTATTGGCCGGGCGGCCGTACAGTGTGGAGGGAGAATCGACCTGCTGCAGGTGCCCCTGGTGCAGCACCGCGATCCGGTCGCCCAGCGTCATCGCCTCGACCTGATCGTGGGTCACGTAGATCATCGTAGTCCCGAGCTGCTGGTGCAGCCGCGCGATCTCCCGCCGCATCTGGACCCGGAGCTTGGCGTCGAGATTGGAGAGCGGCTCGTCGAAGAGGAATACCTGCGGCTTGCGCACCAACGCGCGCCCCAGCGCCACCCGCTGCCGCTCACCGCCCGACATCTGCCGCGGGCGGCGGCCGAGCAGACCCTCGATGGCGAGGACCCGCGCCGCCTCGCGCACTCGCCCGTCCACTTCCGCCTTGGGAAGTTTCCGAAGCGTGAGCGCGAAGGCCATGTTGTCATAGGCGGTCATGTGGGGATAGAGCGCGTAGTTCTGGAACACCATGGCGATGTCACGGTCCTTGGCCGCCACGTCGTTCACTCGGCGTCCCCCGATGAGGAGCTCGCCGCCGGAGATGGACTCCAGGCCGGCGATCATCCGCAAGGTCGTGCTCTTGCCACAGCCCGAGGGCCCGACCAGGACCATGAATTCGCCGTCGGCGATCGTGAGATCGAGATCGTGCACCGCCGGATGCGCCCGCGATCCCTCGTCATATATTTTGCGGATGCCTGCCAGCTGCACACTTGCCATGGGGTTCAGCCGCTCCGATGAGTGAGTCGATTCGCTTTCCGGACGGATTCCTGTGGGGCGCCGCCACCTCCGCGTACCAGATCGAAGGCTCTCCCCTCGCCGACGGCGCCGGTCCCAGCATCTGGGAGCGGTTCGTGCATTCGCCCGGGCTCACGGCCAGCGGCGAGACCGGTGACGTCGCCTGCGACCACTACGTACGCTACGCCTCGGACGTCCGGCTGATGGCCGATCTGGGACTCAATGCCTATCGCTTCAGCATCAGCTGGCCCCGCGTGCTGCCGGCCGGCCGCGGCCCGGTGAATCCCGCCGGACTCGGTTTCTACCAGCGGCTGGTGGATCGGCTCCTGGAGCATGGCATTCAGCCGCTGGTCACGCTCTATCACTGGGATCTGCCGGCCGCGCTCGACGACCGCGGTGGCTGGCTCAACCCGGACAGCGCCGAGTGGTTCGCGGAGTTCGCCGCGGTCATGTTCCGCGCCCTGGGTGACCGGGTGCCGAGGTGGGTCACCATCAACGAGCCCTGGGTCATCGCCGACGGCGGTTATCTCCACGGTGT
>DATBJC010000067.1:0-34155 GCA_036556625.1 Gemmatimonadales bacterium | reverse complement strand
GATGCCGACGGCCAGGTAGATGCGTCGCTCCAGATACCACCGGTCGGTCTGCATGAAGTACAGCTTTCCAGACCTCGGTCCGGCCAGCATCGGAGTGAAGCCGAACAGGCGAAGCACGTTTCCCACCACGCAGAAGCCGGTCAGGGCGACGTTGATGGAGGCGAGGCCCACTACGATGACGCCCAGCGCCCAGAGCGGCTCATAGAGCGCCGCGAGCGCGGTGCACGCGAGAAGGGCGAGACCGGCGATGAGCCAGACCGTCCGCTCGATGTACCAGCGGTGGGTGGGTACGATGTAGATGCCGGAGCGCAGTGTCATTGCCCCTACAATAGCGATCGCAACCGGCTCGCGCCAGATTGCTCCGCGCCGGCGCGGTCCAGGAGCTTGCGTGCTCGACTCCTCATGGCCGGTGTGCCCGTGCGGAGCGCGCTCCGCAGCAGACCGACGACCTTTCGCCGGAGCTGCTCATTGCCCGCTGAGAGCTCGACCAAAGCCTGAAGTGCAAACGTTCTCACGATGCTGCTGGCGTCATCCCGGTATTTCATGAGCAGTCGCACTGCTTTGCCCCGCTCGGTTGATGTGAGACTCAGCCGCGGCAGTATCTGGGCCATGTGCCAGCGAACCTCCTGCTGGCTGGCGGCCGCCGCAATTCGCAGGAGTTGCTTCTTATAAGGGCTCAGGCGCTCGGGGTGCGTGACGGTGGCCTTCTCCAGCGCATCCGCCGCGCGCATCCTGATCAGCGGATCGGCGTTCTCCAATCCTCCGATGAGTGAGTTGATCAGCGGTGGGTCTTCCTGGACCAGGGCCGCGACCTCGTTGGCCCGCCCGATGGATCGTCGGTCCCCACCGCGAAGCATCCCCAGCAGGCGTCTGCCCTCCGGTGGTACTGGCTTCTTCCTCATCCGTCAGGAACCGAGAGGCCTCCGCCGAAAGCACTTCAGGCAGTTCGCAACGAGCCCGCGAGCTGAGCCACCTTACTGAATCCTGACGATCTTCCCCACCGAGGGAACCCCGTTCCGATTGAGGATGAAGAGTTGATAGTGACCCGGCGGAGCCAGATTGGGGTTGGCCGGCGCCGTCACCTCCACTCCGCTCGCGGTCCGGGTAAAGCTCAGGGTATTCGCGCGCTGACCCATGTCGAAGGCGTGGGTCACCGAGCCCAGGTGGATCCAGCGTACGTCGGTGACCTGGGCCGCGTTGGGTGTCGCGACGGTGAAGGTCTCGCCATAGCTCACGGTCGCGGGAGCCGCGGTGATGGCCGGGCGCGCCCCCTTGAACAGATAGGGCGGTGAAAAAATCTCGTGGTCCCGCCTGGGTGGAACCTCCACGATCCCACCGCCGGGCTGAACCGCCAGCGCATCGCCGCTGGCGCCATGCAGCACGGTTCCATCCGGGAGCAGCAGCGAGACCGAGTGGTAGACCCGCATCACGCTGTTGCTCGCCAGGGTCCTCCACTGTCCGGTCGCCGGATTCCACACCTCTGCCGCCCGAGTGGCGAGACCGGGATCGATGTTGACGAAGCCCGCGCCGCTGGTCCCACCGGTCACCAGCACCTGGCCGTCCGGCAGAACGGTCGAGTTGAGATGCCGCCGCGCGACGGACATCGAGCTCGTGCTCTGCCACTGCGGGTTCGCCTGAGACAGGTCGATGACCTCCGCCGTGGCCGTGGGCGCAGTGGCCTTGGGATCCGGGGACTGGCCCCAGCCGGTGTAGCCTCCCCCACCGGCGTACAGGATCTTCCCGGCCTCGTACATCACCGCGGTGCCGTAATCCCGATTCTTCTGGAAGAGGTGCTCGGGACCAGCGGTCCACTTGCCGCGCGCGCCGCCCACCCCCGCGGCGTCGGGGTCGAACCAGCGCGATTGGATGCGTTCGCCGGCGTAGAAGATCCGGCCATCCTTCGGATCGACGAAGTTCCGAGGGTAGTACGGGATATTTACCACACCGGCACCGGGCAGCTCGATCCACTGGCCACTCTCGAATACCTCTGGGGTCGTGACCAGGGCCCCGATCTCGTCTCGTCCCCCCATGGTCAGCATCCGGCCATTCGGCAGCACGGTAAGTGTCGGGTACCACCGACCGTGGGCCATATCAGGGCCCCTCTGCGGTGAGCCGTCGGGGCTGAAGAAGAAGGTGACCGCGATGCCCCTGTCATCCTGCAGGTGACCGCCGGAGACCATCAGCCGGCCATCCGGCATCAGGGTGTGCCCGGCACAGAAGAGCATGGTGTCCACGTCGATCATGGGAAGGCCGTTCGGCGGGCCTGCGGCAGGATCCCAAGCGCGGGGCATCCCCATCGTGTCGGCAGCATCCCGCTTGCCCCAGGCCAGGACCTTTCCCGTCGGAAGCAGACTCATGTGCAGCGGCACGATGTCCCAACTGATGACCGGACCCCACTTGCCCGTGGTCGCCTCGGAGGGAAGCGGCGAGACCGCGATGGGGGAGGAGGTCACGCTCTCCGCTCCGGCCGTGAACTCGAGTGTGTGAGGTCCCGAGCCCTCGATTCCCAGATCGCCGAAGCTTGCGACCCCGGCAGCATCCGTCGTCGCGCTGGTGATCCCCTCCAGGTTCCCGCTCCCGGAAGCGGTCCTGACGGTCACCCGTACTCCGCTCGCGGGATTGCCCTGCCCGTCGCTCACCTCGACGACCGGCTGCGCGGCGGGATCGAACACCTCGCCACTCAATGCCGATACCGGCGGGTTGCTCGTGATCACGATGCCACCGGCGGGTAGGTCCTCGGTGGCCGTCGCCAGGAAGGTGACCGGCGAGCCGTCCAGCCCGCTCACCGAGGCCGTGGTGATCTGCTCACCAGGTTGAGGACCCAGCACCCTTTGCACCGAGGCCCGACCCTCCGACCCGGTCTCGATCGTCTCCGCCGAGACGCTCCCGGCACCCTGGGGATCCCAGCGTACACTGACCCCTTCCACGGGGTTTCCCGCCTCATCGGTGACCAGCACCACGAGGGGCCGAGCCAGGGGCTGGCCCATTCTTCCACTCTGGCCGTTGCCGCTCACCATCTCGATGGCGGAGGCGGTGGGGGACTGGACATTCTCGCCGCCGCAGCGAAGGGAGCCGGCTGCCAGCACGCCTGCGAGAGCCAGGAATCGGAACCACCTCAGTCGGGCCGTGGTGACCATATATCGTCGATAACGGTTGAGCTGATCCGCCAGTTGCCCAGGGGGGACATGGCGCAACAAACGACAATGTACCGGTTGGTCTCTGAACCGAGCATGAACCGCGCGTGAAACCCACAATCCTTCAGGAGAGCGGTCCTCGTGCGTGGTTTCTGTGAAGGTCTCTTCAACTGAGGCTCAGCTTCCTTTAACCGCCCTGACGGCATGATTGCACTGTCGTTCCCTCTCCGACCCGAGGGTTGCAATGACAGAGGTACATGGCATTCCATCCAGGATCGCACGGACGGCCGTAGATGAGCTCATACCTGCGCTCGATGGCGGAGCGTTTGGTGGCGCCCCGCTTCCGGAGCCAGCGCCCGCCCATCGCACCAGGGAAAGCGACAAGCAGGCGCGGAAGCGCCACAAGCGGGACACCAAGCTCCGCCGGGATGCGGAGCGGCCTCCAGAGAGCTTCGAGCGATTCCGTATTCTCATGGAGCTGATTTCCGAGGGACGGCAGGTGGTGGATCTGGCCGACCACAAGGCTCGCTACGCACTGGTCATCATCGGCGTGCTGAACGCGGGCGTCTTCTTCCTGCTGTCACGCGCGCACTTGGTCAGCGACCTGCCGCCGGCCGTGAAGCCGTGGCTCATGGGATTTCTGGTCGCCTACGCGCTTCTGACCTTTGTCTTCGTGCTTCATGCGATCGATTGCCTGAGACCGCGCCGGCTCCACTATGCTCAGCTCCTCACCCCTGCCGGTGGATCGGCGGCCCACGATGTTCGGCCCGGGCTCATGTATTGGGAGGCGATCGCCCGCCACGAGCTCGAGGCCTATCAGCATGCCTGGGGAGCCGCGCGGATGGAGCAGATCAACAGTGAGGTGGTGGTCATCGCACACCGGCTGGCGCTTCTGATTCGTGCCAAGTACGCGGCGCTCGGCAAGCTCTATATCGGTCTCGTCGTTCTCGTCGTGTTGGCGGCGGTCCTGCTGGCGCTGTACGCGGGGTTCGCCCTCACCGCATAGGACCCAATTCCATCAGCGCTCGGTCATGGCTCGGGAATCGCCGACCCATGGCAAGCGGTACACATCGAAGGATTCTTCCGTCGCAGCGTGCCGGGATCGAAACCCGGCCCATGGGGATTGAATCGCCGGCCGCCCCTGGCCGAATGGCAGGTGAGGCAATCCCGCTCCGAGTGACACGACACGCAGCTCTCCAAGTTCTGCCGCGCCGCCTGACCGTGGTTGAGCAGGAAGAACTTCTTGGCGTCGTGATATCCGGCGCCCCGCAGGCGGCCGGGCGAGACCAGGCCGGCGTTCAGGTGGCAGTTGGCGCAGAACTGCCCCTGGTTGTGGCAATCGCTGCATGAGCTTTCCCGACTGTACGCCGCCGCCGGATGGCTGGCGAGGAACCCGGTGGGGTGATACCCCGGGGTCGGGTCCGCCGCCTCCGGGCGATGGCAGGACAGGCATTCGGGACGGGCATGACACGTAGCACAGCTCTGGGGCCGGGTCGAGGCCGGCTCGGCGTGCAGCTCCGAGAAGTCGAGCCCGTGTGAGGCAGGCCGCTCCCGGCGGATCGCCGCGCCCCGCCCGCGTCCTGGGCCGGCAGCCGGGATCGCCTGGACGCTGGCCGGCGAGGCGGTGTGACAGGCAGCGCAGCTCTCCTGGGTATGACAGACCGCGCACTTCGCTCCCTGGCTGCGGACCTGGTCGCCGTGACGACGCATGAAGTCGGGCTCGGCGTGGTCCGGCGGCGCTTCGAGCTTCGCCTTGTGCGCCAGTGAGCGCGGGTCGGGGCTGAGCGCCTGGATGACCGAGACTTCCGGGGCGTTCACGTGACACTCGGTGCAGAAGTCGCGCGCATGACACGTGGCGCACGAGGCAGCGACCGGCGCTCCCTTCACCTTCGCCGCTTCCCCGTGGCCTTTTGATGCGAATACCGGGTCACGGTGCGACTCGGGAACCGGGAACTCGCCCACCCTTGCTCGACTGAGCCCAACCGCCTGCACCAGCGGCACGTGGCAGAACGCGCAGGTCGAATCGGGTGCCTCGAGGTGCGCCGCCTTGATCCCGTGACAGTCGAGGCAGTTCTGTACGACGGCAGGCTGCACCCGCATCGGATCGGCGCCACGCTCCGCGTGGCAGGCGGTGCACCGGAGCGTGGAATCCGCCCCGTGAGTCTGAACCACCTCCCCTGCGTGGCTTCGGTGGGTGAACCGGAGATTGCTGGCCCGAGGCGCCACCGGCGGCCCCCACGTCACGGCTTCCTCGACGGTGCCATCGTGACACGCGGTGCAATCGGCAGGCTGAGGCCAGAGCGAGCGGCTGGAATCCTCCGCGCCGGCGTGGCAGCCGAAGCAGCTCGGGAACAGCGCCCGGTGCTCCCAATGGTCGAACCGGTCCTGGAGCGCTCGAGCCACGACCCGGCCGGCGCTCGCCGCCGCCACCGAGAGGACCACGAGCGCCAGCGCATGGCGTCTCACCGCGATCCCGCCCGGGGCCGGGCCCGCAGTGCGGGCGGGAGAGGAATCGCATCCGTGTCGCTCCGAAGCAGCAGGGTCACGCGGGCATGGAGTCGGGTCTGATCCCAGTCGAATGCCGCGGCGTCGGGACGTGCGCGGTCTTCGGCGTACCGCGCCGCACCGACCGCGATCCGGAGCCGGTCGGTCGGACGCCACTCGGCGTCCAGGCCCACCGCGTCCACCGATGCCTCCTCGAACCGGAACTCCAGTGGCCGCTCCAGAGTGGACGCGTATGCCGAGAACGAGAGCACGGGGATCGGCAGGTAAGTGACGGCCCCCTCGAAGCCGTTGGACGAGGCGCCGGGACCGTACTCCTCACGGTATCCGAGATCGATGGTCCAGGTTGGCGTAGGGCTGTAGGTGAGACCGGTCCCCAGGCGCCAGCCGTCGTGGTCCACGGCAACCAGCGGCGCCTCGGTTTCGGTGTCTGAGAACGCATAGCGCTCCAGCCGTCCCCGCAGCTCGAGCTGGCGGACGGGCCGGACCCAGACGGCCGCGTTCACCGCGTGGTAGGGCACCGGGCTGAACGCGCCCCAGATGGTCCAGAGATCGAAATGCGGCCGGTACTGCCTCAGCCCTCCGGTCGCCGTGATCCAGGGTGCGGTGTACCGAACCACCGCCTCCGCGTTCCCCAGCCAGGTGTTCGCCAGATCGTAGTCCACCCCGGCGGTCAGCGCCCAGCGTTGGATGGGGCGGAAGTCCAGCGAGAGCGCGGCCCGTTCGGAGAGGAAGTTGCGGGTGTCGCGGTCGACCTCGCGCTGGTATTCCAGCCGCAGGTCAGATACTCGGCTGCTCCAGCCGAGCGCCGCTCCGGCGAGGACCTGGCGGCTCCGGGGCTGGAAGTCGTCCAGCGGGTTGAGCACCGGACTGGTAACCGGAAGGGCGGTCGCGCGGGCCAGCCCCAGGCCACCATAGGCCTCGGCTTCGAGTCCGTACCGAGCCGCCCGTGCCGTCACCCGGCCGCCATCGAATCCAAGGATCCCCAGCCGACTGGCCAGCAGCTGCCGGCCCCCGCGGGCCGTGAAGATCCGATGAGCGTACTCGGCGTACGCCTCGATGAGTTGTACCGCCGGCTCCGTTCCGGGCCACACGTCGCTGTCGCCCAAGTCGATGCCCACCCGACCGTTCATCCGGACGCTGAGACCCCGAACGCCGAGGCCCCAGAGGGTCAGGTCGGCGGACGACACCATCGGGCCGCCTCGGATCTCCGGCCCGGGCCTGAAGAAGAAGCAGTGCTCGCCACCCGGTGGGCAGCGGACGGCGAAGCCGTCCGCCGTTTGCAGCCCACCCGTGGGAGCCACGACTGCCTGGGTCAGGAGGATGCTGTCGGGCGTGACGCCGCGGTAGCTGACACGCTGCGCTCGCGAGTCGAGCCGCAGGCGATAGCCCTGAGCCGCGGCGTCCGCCTGGGTGAGGCAGGCGCATGCGGCTGCGAGCAGGAAAGCACGCCGCCAGATCCGGATCATGGCGCTCTACCCGTGCTCGTCAATCTCGCACGATAGCCCTCGGGGGAGGCTTGGAGATGGCAGACCGTGCACTCCTTCTCGCTGTAGTGATCAGTCTCGCTCCCGTGGCAGGCGAGACAGAAGGAGCGAGTCGGCTCGAGCGTGGCGATGCTGCTCTCCGTGTGGCACTGGTCGCAGGCCTGGTGCGGGTCGATCGGGGGTGCGTGCGCGCTCATGACATCGGTCGTTCGGTGACAGGACGCGCAGTCCTCCCGCGCGGCGTGGTGCTCCTCGTGACAATCGGTGCATGTGGCCACCGGCAGCTCAGGCTCGAGGCTCACCTTCCTCGTGTGGCAATCGATGCAGGCGAGCTTGGCATGCTCGTCGTGCAGGAATGGGACTTCGCGCGGGCGAGGCGACTGCCGTGGTACCGATACCGACATCGTGACCCTGGCGGGAGCGGCCAGCTCGCCTGACTGGTGGCAGGTCGCGCAATCGCTCGACGCCGGCCGCTGATGGTGGCAGATCTGGCATCCCCGGGGCGGCTCGAAGGTCAGCCGACGGGTCGGAGAAGTGGTCGTGTGACAGGTGATGCAGGAAAGCCGGCGGTGTTGTTTGTGGGAGAAGGTGTCGGTCGGGGAGGCGTCGGGTGTGAGCGACGTCTCCACCGGGTCATCCGGTGGCGGCGCATCTCCTTGCCCGCGTGATCTCCCGGGCTCGATCAGTCGAATGCTCTGCTGCAGCGCCTTGGTCGTATCGAACGGGAGCGGAGGCTTGAGCTTCCGTCCTTCGGTCCGTACCGACGCGTGACAGCCGGTGCAGTCGCTCGCGTCCACCCGCGCGGCATGCGGCTGGTGGCAGGTCTGGCAGCGCTCCGCCACCTTGCGGTGCGCCGCTCCGACGTGGAACGCCACCCCTCGCCAGTCGGCATGGCACTGAGCCTCTGCACAGGACTTCATCGCGTCGGCGGGTTTGGCGTCGGTGTGCGGGTTGTGACACATCCCGCAGCTCCCGCCGTGGGGATCCTTGGCGGGATCGAATTCCGCCAGGAGGGTGCGCATCTCGTGGCAATCGAGGCACTGTCCTTCGCCGGGACGAAGGGTGCCGCCCGCCGAATCAAGGGTCACGAACTGCGCGTCGGCCGTGAACTGGTGGCAGGAGTTGCAATAGAGCTGCTCCTCGTTGGGATCGAGGCTCTCCGGTGCGAAGCGAGCGGCCATCCGTCCCAGCTTGATCTTCACTTCGTCGGTGAGGTGGCAGCCCTGTTGGGCGCAGGTCGTGTCGGCCGGCTGGAAGCGGTGGGCGGTGCGGGCGTGGCAACTGAGGCAGGCCACGTCCTTGAGCGCCGAAGAATCCGACTCGAGATGCACCCGGTGGCCCGCGGTGCTGGCGACCCGCTGCCAGGTGTCCTTTGCCTTACCGGTGACGTGGCAGTCTTCGCAGGTCTCCCGCGGGACCTTGGCGTGGGGCGGCACTTCCGCCGGCCGATCGGCGATCCAGTAGAACAGCTCCTTCGTCTGTGCCTTGATCTCGAACGGATGGCAGGCGTGGCAGCCCAGACTGTCGTGGGCCCCTTCCACCTGGTTCACCAGGAGGTAGGTCCCGGTATCCGGCTTCACGAAGGCCTGGCCGCTGGGGACGAAGATGTGGCAGCCCCTGCAGAAGTCGTTGTCGTGCATCATGTAGTTGTAGCCAGCCAAGCCGCTGCCGAGCATCAGGAGCAGGATCGCGCCCACCGCCCCGACCATCCCCAGCTTCACCGCCCGGTCCCGGGTCCCCAGCCACCGGGCAATAGCCGTGTGCCGGCGCCACACCAGGACGAGCAGGGCGACGCCGAGGATCGCCGCGACGACGATTCCGCTGATCATCACCCAGCTTGGCCTCTGGAAGATCCACTGGACGATCGGGACCAGCGGGTCGGGCAGGGCGGGCTTCACCACCACCGAGTCGATGAATTGCCCGGTGAGAGTGTCCTGCTGCGGATTCGCGAGAAGCCAGCCCCCGATGGCGTCGGTCATGCGTTTCCTGTCAGCAGAACCGGCCCCAACCCAAGATGCCGGGTCGGGGCCGGTGTGAGAGGCCTCAACGCACAGGCTGTTTCAGCGTCCTTTGCCGTCCACCCTGAGCCGACGGTACTCCTCGATCCGCTTCATGTCGACCACTCCGGGGCCGGTCAGGTTGTAGGCGGAGTCCAGCGCCGCTTGAGAGGCCAGAAGAAGCTGCTCGATCAGGAACGGATTGTGGATCGGCGAGCCTGGGAGCTCAGCCAGCTCGACGTTGAACTGCACCCCCTCCGCCACCGTGAACCTGGTGGTATCGGTGAACTCGGTGTCCGGCACCTGAGCCAGCCGCGCATTGGTCTCGTCGATCAAAGTCTGGATTCTCGTCTTCGCCGTGGTATAGGCGCTTCGCGCGGCCTCCGCCGAGCCGTGACATCCGCTGGTGGTGCACCCGTTGGTGAAGTCCCGCTGCGTGAGCGGCGTGGTCGCGTCGCAGGGCGAGTCGGCCGGCAGGGGGGCGCCGTTGGCGTCCACGCACGGGATCGCCTCGAACCGGTGGCCGACCACCTGGACCTGGAATAGGTCCGCGGTGTCCGTGACCTCGTAGTTCACCACATGGCAAGTGGCGCAGACCCGTGGGTTGGCGGTGGTGCCATGGGTGCTCAGGACCTCGTTGGCGCCGGGATTGAACCCGGGCGGCACCCAGCCCACGATCTCCCCGAAGAGCAACGGGGCCTCGGGCGAGTGCGGCCCGCGGGTGCTGCCGCTCTCGATCTCCGGTTGGGAGCGCCGCTGGTGGCACTTCGCGCACAGATTCTGCTCGATGGATGGAACATCCACCGCGTACCGGAGCTGCCCCTCGGTACCCGCCGCCCCATGGGGATCGTGGCAGACAGAGCAGGTGATGCCCTCCTGGTCGGGCAGGGCGTCACCTTTCTCCAGGTACTCGGTATTGACGCCCCAAGCAGCCAGTGCGCCTTGGGCAGTATGACACGGCGTGCAGTCTGCGGCCTCGGCGGGGTCTCGCTCGAGCACGTGCGAATTCGGTGTGGCGTGCGCCGATTGGGTCCATTCCTCCACGAAGGGGTGGTGGGCGCCGTTGTGGCACTCGGCGCAGCCGTTGGTCGCATCCAGGGAGACGACGATGGAGGCCAGCGGCTTGGGAGCCCCATCCGGATTCTCGACGTGCTCAGCGCCCGGCCCGTGGCAGCTCTCGCACTGCACGTCGTGATAGGCGGTGTCCTCGACCACGCTCCAGCCGGAGGCCTCGGTGAGGGGATTCCCCAGCTGGTTCACGGTGTGGCAGCCGAAGCAGAAGTCTTGCGCGTGCCCGCTGTTCGTCAGGCCGGCGTATGCATCCGCGTGTGCCGTGACGGCCCAGTCGGTCTGGTGGCTGACGTGGCAGTTGCCGCAGGTGGTCTGCTTGTCCGAGGTGGTGAAGTAGCCGAGCAGCCCCGACCCCTCATCGGGGGGCGGGTTGAACGGCTCACGGAAGACGATCTTCTCGTCGGTGCAACCGGCGAGCAGGAGGGCGAGGAATCCGGTGAACGCCGCAGCGCGGGGCCTGGAGCCCCAGCCGATGGTCGGCATCTTCCACCGCCTTCGAGAGTATGCTGCTTCGGGAACGGGACGATGATTCCCGCGAAATATTCTTCAGCCTTCCGGAAGATTACGCAAGAGGGTGTCCGGGGATCTGCTGAGAGAAGTCGTCGGGAAGTTTTCTAAGATTTCATGAAGCTGTGTTCACAATTAATCCCGACGGGAGTGGTCGATTTTGTCCGAGAACGCCTCCGCTCGAGAGTGTGAGGGCGAGCGCCAAGGACGATAGAGCCACGGTGCTGGCGTGTTCCGGGCCGCACATTAACTTGGAATTCCACCTTTCTTCAACTCTTCTAGCTGCATTTATGGTCCGGTCGCAAACCGGTTCTCGCATCGCATCCGGCTGTCCGAGGGCATTGCCCAGATCGGAGGAGTCGCGATGTACGTTCCCAGTCCCATCCCCTGGGTCGACGGGGAAACTCTCGGTGAGCACCTCGCGTCACGCGGCATCTCCCGTCGGCAGTTCCTGGAGTTCTGCGGCAGCTTAGCGGCGGTGCTCGGCCTCAACAACCTCATGGTCCCCCAGCTGGCGCGGGCCCTGGAGTCGGTGCGGCGCCCGAGCGTGGTCTGGATCCAGCTCCAGGAGTGCACCGGATGCGTCGAGAGCGTCCTTCGGACTGCCGAGCCGACCATCGGCAACCTGGTGCTGGATCTGGTCTCCCTGGACTACTCCCACACCCTGATGGCCGCGGCCGGCCACGCCGCTGAGCGGGCCCTGCAGGACTCGATGCGGGTCAACGCCGGCAAGTATCTCCTGGTGGTGACCGGCTCGATTCCGCTGGAAGAGAACGGGATCTACACCACTATCGGTGGCCGGACCGCCAAAGAGATCCTCGAGGAGGCGGCCAAGGGCGCCGCGGCCGTGATCGCCATCGGGGCCTGTGCCCACTGGGGCAGCGTCCAGGCTGCCCGTCCCAACCCGACCGGCGCGGTCGGCGTGAACAAGGTGGTGCATGACAAGCCGGTGGTGAACATCGCCGGCTGTCCTCCGATCGGCGACGTGGTCACCGCCACCATCGTCCACTATCTCACCTTCAACCGGCTGCCCGAGCTCGACGCCGAAGGACGTCCCCTCTTCGCGTACGGAGCGCGGATCCATGACCAATGTCCCCGGCGCGCCAACTTCGATGCCGGGCAGTTCGTGGAGGAGTTCGACGACGAGGCCGCCCGGAGGGGGTGGTGCCTGTACAAGGTGGGGTGCAAGGGTCCGGCCACCTTCTCGCCCTGCCCGATCTTCCAATGGAATACTCGGACCAGCTGGCCGATCGGGGCCGGGCATCCATGCATCGGCTGCACTGAGCCGGGCTTCTTCGACACCATGACGCCGTTCTACGACCGAATGCCCGACGTTGCGGGGTTCGGGGTCGAGAGCCGGGTTGACCTGCTGGGTGCCGCACTGGCAGTCGGCGCGGCAGCAGGCGTTGGTGCCCACGCGTTGGCGACCGGGGTTCACCAGATCCGCCAGCGGCGGAGAGAGCGCGAGCTGCCGGTGCTCGGCGGACCGGGCCAACCACCCGCTCCGGGCGGTCCCGGCGACGCTGGGAAGGAGCGGCCCAATGGCTAAGACCCGGGTCGTCGTGGACCCCATCACCCGCATCGAAGGGCATCTCCGGATCGAGGCTCAGGCGGAGAACGGACGCATCGCCAACGCCTGGGCCAGCTCCACCCAGTTCCGCGGGATCGAGATCATCATGCAGGGCCGCGACCCGCGCGACGCCTGGGCTTTCACCCAGCGAATCTGCGGCGTCTGCACCGTGGTCCATGCGGTCGCCTCCTGTCGAGCGGTGGAGGATGCGCTCGACATCACCATCCCGCCCAACGCGAACCTGATCCGTAACCTGGTCCACGGGATGCAGTTTATCCAGGACCACGTGATCCATTTCTATCACCTCCACGCCCTGGACTGGGTGGATGTAGTGAGCGCTCTCAAGGCGGATCCCGCCGCCACCGCGACTATCGCGCGGAAGGTCTCTCCCTGGCCCAACAACTCGGAGACCCACTTCCGCGGGGTGCAGGAGCGGCTCAAGAAGTTCGTCGCCAGCGGCCAGCTCGGGATCTTTACCAACGGATACTGGGGCCACCCGGCGTACAAGCTTCCGCCCGAGGTCAACCTTCTCGCCGTCTCACACTACCTGGAGGCGCTCGACTGGCAACGCGACGTCATCCGCCTGCACACCATCTTCGGGGGCAAGAACCCCCATCCCAACTTTCTGGTGGGCGGAATGGCGTGCGCCATCAACCTGAATGACACCGGCACCATCAACGCGGAACGGCTGACCGACGTCCGGGACATGATCACCCGCGCGCAGCAGTTCGTCGAGCAGGTGTACTGGCCCGACATTCTGGCCATTGCCGGCTTCTACAAGGACTGGGCGGCGATCGGCGGTGGGGTGAAGAACTACCTGGCGGTGGGTGAATTCCCCGAAGCGGACGTGCGGCAAACCGAGCGGCTCTACTTCCCCAGGGGCATTGTGCTGGACCGGGATCTCACCCGGGTCTGGCCCTACGACCAGAACCAGGTCAAGGAGTACATCACCAGCTCGTGGTACGAGTACTCCAAGGGCGACGCTGCCGGGCTGCATCCCTATGAAGGCGAGACCAAGCCCAAGTACGCCGGGCCGCCGACCCCGTGGAAGTTCCTGCAGGACTCCCCCAAGTACACCTGGATGAAAGCTCCCCGCTATGACGGGAAGCCCATGGAGGTCGGCCCCCTGGCCCGGGCGCTGGTGGGCTTCGCCGCCGGTCATGAGGAGATCCGGACGATGGTGAAGGAGGTCCTGGACCGGCTGCAGGTCGGGCCGGCCGCGCTCTTCTCCACCCTCGGGCGGGTGGCGGCGCGGGGGATGGAAACGGTGCTGCTGGCTCGCAGAATGAACACGTGGTACGACCGGCTGGTCGAGCGGATCAGGAGCGGCGACACCAAGACCTTCACCGGCGAGCGCTGGAGCCCCGACCAGTGGCCGGCGAAGGCACAAGGCTATGGTTTCCTGGACGCTCCCCGCGGCGCCCTGGGCCATTGGGTCCAGATCGAGAACGGAAAGATCTCTCGCTACCAGTGTGTGGTGCCGAGCACCTGGAACTGCTCGCCCCGGGACGGTCAGGGGCAGATGGGACCCTACGAGGCGGCGCTGGTGGACAATCACCCGCTGCTCAAGCCGGACCAGCCGCTGGAGATCCTGCGGACGATCCATTCGTTCGATCCCTGCATGGCCTGCGGGGTGCACGTGCTGGACGCGACCGGGAACCTGGTCACCGAGGTGACCGTCCAATGACCTCTCGTGCCGGTACACCACCGCCTGAGCCCGCAAGCTGGAAGGCGATCTCCCTGGGGCATCAGGTGCCCCCGCCGAGCGGGGACTATCACTGGGTCTACCTCTGGGAATGGCCCATCCGCGCGATGCACTGGCTGGCCGCGCTGTCGATCGTGGTCCTGGCCGGCACCGGGTTGTACATCGGCCGTCCGTACTTCGTGACCAGCGGCGACACCAGCGCCCATTACCTGATGGGGTGGATGCGCTTCCTCCATTTCACCGCGGCCGCCGTGCTGGTGGCCACCGCGATCGTCCGGTTCTACTGGCTCTTCGCCGGCAACAAGTACGAGCGGCTGCTCGCGCTGTTTCCGATCCGGCCGCGGGACTGGGTGAACATGGTCAAGCAGGTGAAGTACTATCTGATGATCCAACCGGAGAAAGCACCGCACTATCTCGGCCACAACCCGCTCCAGCAGCTGAGCTATACCGCGATCTACGCGCTGGCCCTGGTCGAGGTCGTCACCGGCTTCGCGCTCTACGGGCAGTCGAATCCGGACGGGTTCTTCTTCGCCGCCTTCGGGTGGATCGGTCCGCTGCTCGGCGGGATGCCGATCGTGCGCTTCGTCCATCACGTGGCAACCTGGGGTTTCCTCATCTTCATCCCGATCCACGTGTACCTGGCGACCCGGGCCGATCTGCTCGAGCGGGGCGGAGCGATCTCCTCGATCATCAGCGGTGGCCGGTTCGTGCCCTCGAAGCAGCACTTCATCGATGAGTGAGCCGGGCTCGGGTGGGGTCCTGGTGATCGGGCTGGGCAATCCGATCATGGGGGACGACGGACTCGGAGTCGCGGCGCTCGCGCGGCTGCGTCAGGGGTGGAGCGTGCCCCGGTCGGTGCGGCTGGTGGACGGCGGGACCTGGGGGATGAACTTGCTCCCGCTGATCGAGGCGTCGAACCGAGTCCTTCTGCTCGATGCCATCGAGGTGGGCGGCCCCACCGGGTCGCTGGTGGTACTCGAGCGGGATGAGTTGCCGCGCTTCTTCGCCCTCAAGCTGTCGCCGCACCAGATCGATCTGCGCGAGGTCCTGGCGGTGGCCGAGTTGCGAGGCAGGCTCCCGTCGCATCTGGTGGCGATGGGATTGCAGCCCGGGCCGGTGGAGATGGCCTTCGGGTTGAGCCCCGACGTGGAGTCCCGGCTGGACCACCTGGTCAGTGCGGCCGTGGAGCGACTCGAACGCTGGGGATGCGTCTGCCGGCCCTTGGAGCCAGCGACCAGTGCATGAGCTCAGTATCGCGATGGAGGTCTGCCGGATGGCGGAGGAACGGCTCGATCCGGAAGCGCTGTCCCGGCTGGTGAGCGTGGGGCTCGAGGTTGGAGACGAGTCGGGGCTCGAGGTGGCCAACCTGGACTTCTGTCTCACGGCGTTGCTTGGGTCGCCGCCCTTTGCCGGCGCTGTCCCAGTCATCACCCGGCTTCACGGTGACGCTCTACGCGTCACTTACTTCGAGGTAGAGGATGGCCGTCCGGAGGATTGACGTGCGCGAGCGGGTCATGACCAGGAATGACGAGCTCGCGGCCGGGGTTCGGGAGCGCCTGCGCCAGGCCGGTGTGGTCGCCCTCAACCTCGTCTCCTCCCCAGGGTCGGGGAAGACCACCCTGCTGGAGTGTACGCTGGAGCAGCTGGGCGAGGAGCTCGACATCGCCGTGATCACCGGGGATGTCCAGACCCAGAACGACGCCGACCGCCTGGCCCGGCGAACTACTCGCCTGGTCCAGGCCGTCGTGACTGGTGGAGCGTGTCACCTCGACGCCCTTCAGGTGGAGACGGCGCTCGGCGCGCTGGACCTGGAGCGGACCCGCCTGCTCTTCATCGAGAACGTCGGCAACCTGGTCTGTCCCGCGAGCTGGGACCTCGGCGAGGAGGCCAAGGTGGTCGTGTTTTCGGTGACGGAGGGAGAGGACAAGCCGCTCAAGTACCCGAAGATGTTCCAGCAATCGCGCTATGCAGTGCTCAACAAGATCGATCTACTGCCTCATTTGCGATTCGACCTGGACCAGGCCGTGGCCAACGCCCGTCAGGTGAATCCCCAGCTCCGTTTGTTCTTTACCTCCGCGATCACCGGCGAAGGGATGGATCAGTGGTACGCGTTCCTGCGGGAGCACAGTCGGGCCGTCGCTCCGGCGTAGCAGACCACACGGCTCGAGACCGCGCCGCGCTGCGCGTCAGCGTCACCGGGGTGGTGCAGGGGGTGGGGTTCCGCCCCTTCGTCCATCGGCTGGCCCTGCGCCATGGGCTCGCGGGCTGGGTACGTAACGCCTCGGGGGACGTTCAGATCGAAGTCGAGGGCAGTGCCTCCGCGCTGGGCCGGTTTCTCCAGGGCCTTCGCGACGAGGCGCCCCCGTTGGCCCGGATCCAGCGGGTCACCGTTCGCCGCCACCGTCCGACGGCCATGAGCGGCTTCGCGATCCTGGAGAGCGTCGAGCAGGCCGACGGCCGGCAGCCCGTGCCGCCCGATACGGCACTGTGCGCGGCCTGCGAAGCCGAGCTGTTCGATCCGTCGAACCGGCGCTACCGGTACCCCTTCATCACCTGCACCGACTGCGGCCCCCGCTATACGGTGATCGAGGCGCTGCCCTACGATCGCGAGCGCACCAGCATGCGGGCGTTCACCCAGTGTCCACTATGCGCCGAGGAGTACGACTCCCCGGGCTCTCGACGCTATCACTCGGAGACCAACGGCTGCCCCGCCTGTGGGCCACGGCTCTGGTTCGAACCGTCGGACTCCGTGGCACCGGCGTGCCGCGGCGACGCGCTGGGCTGTGCGGCCGACCTGCTGCTGAGCGGCGGGATCCTGGCGCTCCGCGGTCTGGGCGGCTTTCACCTGGCGACCGATGCCACCAGCGAGCCGGCCGTGGCCCGTTTGCGGGAGCGAAAGCATCGCGAGGCGAAGCCGTTGGCGGTGATGGTGCGCACCCTGGCGGAGGTGAGCGCGCTGGCAGCCGTGGGCCCCGAGGAGGGGCGTCTCCTGGCTTCGGCGGAGCGACCTGTCGTCCTGCTTCGGCACCGCCTCGACTCTCCGCTGGCTGTCTCGGTAGCGCCTGGACTGGACACGATCGGTGTCCTCCTTCCCTCGACGCCGCTGCATCATCTGCTGCTCGATCTCGTGCGGCGGCCGTTGGTCATGACCAGCGGCAACCTGAGCGAGGAGCCGATCGCCATCGGCAACGAGGAGGCCCGGCTGCGGCTGGGGAGCATTGCCGACGGATTCCTGCTGCACGACCGCGAGATCGTCACCCGCTTCGACGATTCCGTCGCGCGCTTCGCGGGGCGGGCGCCGATCCTCGTGCGCCGTGCTCGAGGCTATGCTCCGCTCCCCCTGGAGCTGCCGATCGCCGCGCTGCGGCCGCTGCTCGCGGTAGGCCCACACCTCAAGAACACCTTTACCCTGGCGCACGGCGCCACCGCGTTCGTGAGCCAGCACATCGGCGACCTGGAGAGCCTGGAGACACTGGAGCACTTCAACGGCGTGCTCGACCGGATGCGGAGTCTGTTCCGGGTCGAGCCCGAAGTCGTCGTTCGTGACCTGCATCCGGGCTATCTCTCGACCCGGATCGCCGACGAGCTCGGTCTCAGCCGGGTGCTCACCGTGCAACACCACCACGCCCACATCGCGGCGGTCATTGCCGAGCACGGGCTCACCGAGCCAGTGATCGGCGTGGCGTACGACGGAACCGGGTATGGGGCGGACGGCCAGGTCTGGGGTGGGGAGATCCTGGAGTGCGATCTGACGGAGTTCCGGCGGGTGGCACACCTGCGATACGCTCCCATGCCCGGTGGCGATGCCGCCGCCCGCGCCCCCTGGCGCGCGGCCCTCGGGTTCCTGAGTACCGAGCCGTCGCAGGCGCCGGCTTTCCGGTTGGCCTTCGAAGGAATCGGTCGCCTCGAGCGCGCAGTTGCCGACCGGCAGCTGGCCGCCCGGCTCAACTCGCCCCTGGCGTCGTCCGTGGGTCGGCTCTTCGATGCTATCGCCGCGGTGCTCGGGGTGCGCCGGCTGAGCCACTACGAGGGTCAGGCCGCCATGGAGCTCGAGGCGCTCGCCGGACTCCGGCCGGGCCGGGAGTTCCGCTGCGGCATCGCAAAGGGGACTGATGGCCTGTGGCAGCTCGACCCGGTTCCGCTGCTGGCCGATCTGGGGAAGCGTCGGCAGAGAGGAGAAAACCTCGCCGACCTGGCCGCCGGTTTCCACGACAGCATCGCCCGGGCCACGTCCGAGTTGGCTCGGCTGGCGTGCGAGGAAGCCGGCCTCGCCACCGTCGCGCTGGGCGGTGGTGTCTTCCAGAACGCACGGCTGCTGTTCTCGGTGCAGCGGCGGCTCGAGGCCCTGGGGCTGCAGGTACTGACCGCTCGGCAGCTCGGGCCGAACGACGGAGCGGTGAGTTACGGGCAGGCCGCCGTCGCCGCGGCGCAGCTTGCCCGCGGATAGGTCGGCCAAACCGGCCTGAGGAGGACGCATGTGTCTGGGTATACCGGGGCGGATCGTGGCGTTGCACGATGATCGCGGTCTCCTGATGGGTCAGGTCGATTTCGGTGGGGTGCGCCGGGACGTGTGCCTTGCCTATCTGGCCGGCGACGTACAGCCGGGCGACTACGCCATCGTGCACGTCGGCTTCGCCATCTCCAAGGTGGATGAGGAGGAGGCGCGCCGGACGTTCGAGGCGCTGCGGGAGCTGAGCCAGCTCGACGAGCTGGACTGGATGCGGGAGGTTGCCGAACGGAGCCTCGCCGCGGGAGGGGAGGCCACATCATGAAATACCTGAGCGAATACCGGGACCCGTCGGTCGCGCGGGGCCTCATCGCACGAATCCGGGAGCAGGCGACTCGACGCTGGGTCCTGATGGAAGTCTGCGGGGGGCAGACCCACACCATCGTGCGTCAGGGCCTGGATCAGCTCCTGGGCGAATCGGTCGAGATGATCCATGGCCCTGGGTGCCCGGTGTGCGTGACGCCGCTGGAGCAGATCGACAAGGCGCTGCGCCTCGCTGCCGACCCGGCGATCATCTTCACGTCGTTCGGCGACATGTTGCGGGTGCCCGGCAGCGACTGCGATCTCCTTCAGGTCCGCGCCCGGGGAGGACAGGTGAGGGTGGTGTACTCCCCACTCGATGCCCTCGAGATCGCTTTCCGCAACCCCGACAAACAGGTGGTCTTCTTCGCCGTCGGGTTCGAGACTACCGCGCCCGCCAACGCCATGGCAGTATGGCGAGCCCGCGAGCTGGGGGTACGCAACTTCAGCATGCTGGTCTCGCACGTGACCGTCCCGCCCGCGATGAGCGCCATTCTCGCCGCACCGGACAACCGGGTGCAGGCCTTCCTCGCGGCGGGCCATGTGTGCACGGTCATGGGATGGACCGAGTACGAGCCGATCGCCGCCCAGTACCGAGTTCCGATCGTGGTGACCGGGTTCGAGCCGATCGATATTCTCGAGGGCATCTACCTCGCCGTCCGACAGCTGGAGGAGGGGCGCCACGAGGTGGAGAACCAGTATGTCCGCTCGGTCCGACGAGAAGGAACGGTGCCGGCCCGAAACCTGGTGACCGAGGTCTTCCGATTGGTGGATCGCCAATGGCGAGGCATCGGACGGATTCCGGCGAGCGGCCTGAGCCTGCGCGAGGAGTTTGCCGATTTCGACGCCGAGTACCGTTTCGGTCTGGCGGCGATGCAGGTAGCGGAGCCCACCGAGTGCCGGGCCGGGGAGGTCCTCCGCGGCCAGCTCAAGCCCTTCGAATGCCCGGCATTCGGCGGCCGTTGCACCCCCGAGCATCCGCTGGGGGCCCCCATGGTTTCGTCCGAGGGGGCCTGCGCCGCGTACTACAACTATGCGCGGTTCCGGCAGGCGCCGGCGGTGGAGGTGTGAGATGACCGATCAGCTTGTCGCCGCCGCGCCGCTGGTCTGCCCGGCACCCCACGTCGCCGGCGATCGGGTCCAGCTGGGACACGGCTCGGGCGGCAAGATGAGCGCCGCCTTGCTGCGGGAGCGCTTTCTTCCTCATTTCGCAAACCCCGCGCTCCTCCGGCTGGGCGACGGGGCGGTCGTGCCGGTCGGACCCAGCGAGATCGTGGTCTCGACCGACACCTTCGTGGTGAGCCCGCTGGAGTTCCCCGGCGGGAACATCGGCTCGCTCGCCGTTCACGGGACCCTGAACGACGTGGCGATGATGGGCGCGCGGCCGCTCTACCTCACCGCCGGCTTCGTGCTGGAGGAAGGGCTCTGCTTCGAGCTGCTCGACCGGATCATCGGGAGCATGGGCCGGAGCGCCGCGGCGGCGGGGGTGCCGCTGGTGGCCGGGGATACCAAGGTCGTGGAGCGGGGGAAGGCGGACGGTCTCTTCATCAACACCACCGGAATCGGGCTGCTGTCGCCCGACTTCGCTCCGGCTCCGGACCGCGCCCGAGCCGGCGACGCCGTGCTGGTGAGCGGCCCGATCGGCCGGCACGGCATGGCGATCATGGCGGTGCGGGAAGGCATCGCCTTCGAGACCCGGATCGAAAGCGATTCGGCCACTCTGCACCCGCTGGTCGACCGCCTGCGCCAGGCGCTGGGCTCCGAGGTCCACGTGCTTCGAGATCCCACCCGGGGCGGCCTCGCCAGCGCGCTGAACGAAATCGCGGCCGCGTCGGAGGTCGGGATCGAGCTCCATGAGGCCGCGATTCCCGTGCCGCCCGATGTCTCGGCGGCCTGCGAGATGCTCGGGCTCGACCCGCTCTATGTGGCCAACGAGGGGGTCCTGGCCGCCATCGTCCCGGAATCACTGGTCGAGACGGCGCTGGCGAGCCTGCGCGGACATCCGCTCGGCGCTGCCGCTGCCCGGGTGGGGAGCGTGGTGGCGGGCCACCCCCGGCTGGTGGTGCTCCGGACCGCCATCGGGGGGACCCGGATCGTGGATCAATTGCCCGGCGACCAGCTTCCCAGAATCTGCTAAACTGGTGACACCATGACCACCGCATCGTCGAGCGCGTGTCCATCCTGCGGGATTCCCGGTGAAGGGAACTTCTGCTCCGGCTGCGGCACGCCGCGCAGCGGCGTGCAGTGTCCAGCGTGCCGGAAGGCGCTTTCCCCCAGCGCACGGTTCTGCTCCGGATGCGGGGCGGCCGTGGGCTCGCCCGTGACCGCGATGCGGCGGGACCGCACCCCGTGGCTCATCGCCGGTGCCTCGCTGGCGGGCCTCCTCGCCGTGCTCCTCATCCTGCTCACCCGGGAATCGCCCAGGGTCGCCGTGGCCGAGCCGGCGAGTCCGCCGGCTGAAGCCCCGCCGGACATCAGCACCATGAGTCCGCGCGAACGGTTCAACCGACTCTACAACCGCATCATGCAGGCCGCGCAGGCGGGCGATCAGGCAACCGTCACCCGGTTCACGCCCATGGCGCTCGGAGCCTACGCTCAGCTCGACACGATCGATGCCGATGCCAGGTACCACACCGCGCTCCTCAAGGTGCACACCGGCGACGTCGAGGCGTCGCGTGCCCTGGCCGACAGTATCCTGGCCCAGAGTCCCGGACATCTATTCGGGTACATTATTCAAGGAACTGTCGCCCGCTTTCGAAAAGACCAGAAGGCGCTGGGCCGCGCCTATAGCGGCTTTCTCAAGCACTACGATGCCGAGATGAAAGCCGCTCGGCCGGAGTATCAGGACCATCGCACCTCGCTCGATGATTTCCGGAAGGCGGCGCTCGATGCCGGTGGCGACGGAGTCTCCGGCTCCTGACTCATCTGATAGTGCCACGGAGAACCGGAGCTTCCCATGAAGAACGGTGACCGCCGGTGACAGTGCTGGGACAGTTCGCGCTGTGGACCGCCTGGCTGCTCGGACTGTGGGGCGCGGTGATCGCTTTCGCGGGACGCTGGCGGGAGCGCCCCGAGCTGGCCGCGACCGTGGTCCGCTCCGTCTACGCCACGTTCGGCTGTTTGGCCGTCGCTTCGATCGCCCTGTGGAAGGGGCTCATCGGCCACGACTTCAACATCGAGTACGTGGCCGCCTACACCAGCCGGAACCTCCCTTCCTACTACATCGTCACGGCCTTCTGGGCCGGCCAGAAGGGATCGCTGCTGCTCTGGGCGGTAGTCCTCTCGCTCTTCGCCTGCCTCGCCCAGTGGTTGACGCCCCGCCGCTACGGCCACCTGATGCCCTACGTCGCGGGGGTCACCTCGGCGGTGGTGGTCTTCTTCATCAGCGTGATGCTGTTCGGGGCGAACCCGTTCGAGCGGCTCGCGTTCACCCCGGCCGACGGCCGGGGACTCAATCCGCAACTGCAGAACGTGGGGATGGTGATCCATCCGCCCATGCTCTACCTGGGGTACATCAGCATCACCATTCCGTTTGCCTTCGCGATCGCCGCGCTGCTCTCGGGGCGGCTCGACGTCGGTTGGATCCAGGCGATCCGCAAATGGACCCTGATCAGCTGGCTGTTCCTGGGGATCGGCATCACCCTGGGCATGTGGTGGGCCTACGTGGAGCTGGGGTGGGGCGGCTACTGGGCCTGGGACCCGGTGGAGAACGCCAGCCTGCTCCCCTGGCTGACGATGACCGCCTTCCTGCACTCGGTCATGATCCAGGAGAAGCGCGGCATGCTCAAGCGCTGGAACCTGGGGCTCATCATCGGCACCTTCCTGTTGAGCATCTTCGGCACGTTCATCACCCGCTCCGGCGTCATCGCCAGCGTCCACAGCTTCACTCAGTCGAACGTGGGGTACTTCTTTCTCGCCTTCCTGCTCGTGGCCGCCATCCTGTCGTTCACCCTGCTCTATCTCCGCTGGCCCATGCTGAGCGCCGACGTGCAGCTGGAGTCGGTGCTGAGCCGGGAGGCGGCGTTCCTCTTCAACAACCTGCTGCTGGTGGGGATCGCATTCTCCGTGCTCTGGGGCACGCTGTTCCCGATCCTCTCGGAGCTGGTGCGGGGGAGCAAGATCACGGTGGGTCCGCCGTTCTTCAACCGGGTGAACGTGCCGCTCGGCCTCCTGCTGCTGGGGCTCACCGGCATCGGGCCGCTCATTGCCTGGCGGAAGGCATCACCGGCCAACCTCAAGCGCCAGTTCACCGGCCCCGCGCTCGCGGGGCTATCGACCCTCGCCGCTCTGGTGGCCGTGGGCATGCGGGACTTTCATGCGCTGGTGGCCTTGGGTCTCGCGGGGTTCGTGGCCGGCACCGTCGCGCAGGAGTTCTATCGTGGCGTCCGGGCTCGGTGCCGGATGCACGGCGAGTCGGTGCTGCTGGCGCTGGTGCGGCTGGTCGGGCGGAACCGCCGCCGTTACGGCGGCTACCTGGTGCACGTCGGCGTGCTGGTCTACTTCGTGGCGTTCTCGGGAATGGCATTCAGCCGGGAAATGGAGGCCACGCTCAAGCCGGGTGAGTCGGTCGAGATGGCGAGTCCGTTCGGTCACCGCTACCGGCTGACCCACGTCGGCATCTCTCAATACGAGGCGCTGAACCGCATCGTCTCGGCCGCAACCGTGGAGATCCGGAAGGATGGGAAGCGGATCGGCCTCATGACCTCGGAGAAACGGCAGCACGTCGACAGCTTCAAGCGGCCCACCTTCGAGCCATCCACCGAAGTGGGGATCCTGAGCGGACTGCAGGAAGACCTCTATGTGGTGTTCGCCGGGGCGGTAGGCGGCACCGAGCAGGCGGTCTACCGCTTCAATATCAACCCGCTGGTGTGGTGGGTCTGGTTCGGCGGTTTCGTGCTGGCCTTCGGCGGAATCGTGACCATGTGGCCGGGCGGAGGACCATTGATCGCCGGTCCCCGGCGAGCACAGCCGGGCTATGAGGTCACGCTCGCGGGCGTCGGCAGCGACCAGCAATGACCCGCCCGCACAAGCGCGATCGCGACTCGTCGCTCGGCGAGCGATGAGCCGCCCCTCTACGGAGGCGCTCGGCGATGATCCGCTCGCGGGCTCCCCCCAGGACTTCGAGGCCGACGTCGTCCTCCGAGACGGATCGACCGTGCGGGTGCGGGCGGTTCGGCCGGGAGACGAGCTTCCCCTCTTCGCATTCCTTCGCGATCTCTCGCCGCCTTCCCGCAGTCTCAGGTTCGGCGGAGCGGTAAGCGACGACTTTCTCCGTCAGGCGGCGGAACGCTTGGCGAGGGACCACCAGGAGCACGCCCTGGGGCTCATCGCCATCAGCGGGCCCGACCGGCGCATCGTCGGGCACGCGATGTATGCGGTGACCGGCCCCGATCGTGCGGAGGTCGCCTTCGCCATCGCGGATGCGTGCCAGCAGCAGGGATTGGGCACGATCCTGCTGGGGGAATTGGCCCAGATCGCATCTTCCCGCGGCATCCGAGTCTTCGAGGCGACGGTCCTCCCTCG
Organism: Gemmatimonadales bacterium; assembly: GCA_036556625.1. Lineage (GTDB taxonomy): Bacteria > Gemmatimonadota > Gemmatimonadetes > Gemmatimonadales > GWC2-71-9 > CAVVWJ01. Next base: position 9,852 of record DATBJC010000067.1, on the reverse strand, counting down.
GAATCACCGGATGGTGGCGGTGTTTCGGGATTCGGGGTTTCCCGTTCAGATCCATGCCGCCCCGGATGAGATCCTGCTCGAGTTCCCGACGGAGTTGACGGAGAAGGCCCTCGAGCACTTCGAGCAGCGCGAATGGACGGCCGCCGTGAACGCGGTCCACGCCTTCTTCAGCCCCCGCTCGGTTGCGGTAGTGGGCGCGTCGCGTCATCGGGGCACCATCGGTGGAGAAGTGTTTCACAACCTGGTGAGCTACGGGTTCCGCGGGCCGGTTTTCCCCGTGAACCCAGCCGCCCCCGTCGTGCAGAACGTAGCCGCCTACCCGAGCGTGGTGGACATTCCCGGGCCGGTAGACCTGGCCGTCGTCGTGGTTCCTGCGGAGAGCGTATCAGAAGTGGTCCAGGCGTGCGGGCGCAAGCGCGTGCGGGCGCTCGTCGTGCTCTCGGCCGGGTTCGCCGAGACCGGACCGGAGGGGCGCGGGAAGCAACGGGCGCTGGTGGACATCGCCCACGCCGCCGGCATGCGCCTCATCGGACCCAACTGCATGGGTATCCTCAACACCCACCCCGAGGTCCGACTCAATGCCACCTTCGCACCCGCAGCACCCCCACAGGGACGCACGGCGTTCATGTCGCAGAGTGGCGCACTCGGGCTCGCGATCATGGACTACGCCGGCAGCCTCGGCGTAGGCCTGTCCACCTTCGCCTCGGTCGGGAACAAGGCGGACATCTCCGGCAACGACCTGATCCGCTACTGGGCGGAGGATCCGAACACCGATGTCATCCTGCTTTACCTGGAGTCCTTCGGGAACCCGCGGAAGTTCTCCCGGATTGCCCGGCAGGTCGGGCGCGCGAAGCCGATCGTGGCGGTGAAGAGCGGCCGCTCGCCGGCGGGCAGCCGCGCGACCAGCTCCCATACCGGCGCGCTGATCGCGGCCGCGGATGTGACGGTGGACTCCCTCTTCCGGCAGTCCGGCGTGATCCGCACCGACCGGCTGGAGGAGATGTTCGATGTCGCTTCCTTGCTCGCCAACCAGCCACCTCCCAAGGGACGCCGGGTGGGGATCCTCACCAATGCCGGTGGACCGGGGATTCTCTGTGCCGATGCCTGCGTAGCCCAGGGGCTCGAGGTCCCTTCGCTCGCCGACTCGACCCGGGCCGCGCTGCGAGCCTTGCTGCCCAGGGAAGCGAGCATCGAGAATCCGGTGGACATGATCGCGTCCGCCACACCCGACCAGTACCGGGACGCGATCGGGATCGTGGCGCGCGATCCCAACGTCGACGCGCTCATCGTCATCTTCATTCCACCCCTGGTAACCCGGCCGGAGGATGCGGCTCGCGCGATTGGAGAAGCAGTGCGGGCACTGGACCGCGCCAAGCCGGTGATCGCCGTGTTCATGCAGTCCCGGGGAGTGCCCCAGGAGCTCCGAGCGGCGGATCTGCGCGTTCCGTCCTATGCCTTCCCGGAGGATGCGGCGATCGCCCTCGCCCGGGTCGCCTGGTACGGCGAATGGCTCGCGCGACCCCTTCTGCCGCCGGCGCAGTTTGGGGACGTGAGACGGGATGAGGCCGCGGCGATCGTGGCCGCGGCACTGGGGCGCGGCGACCAGTGGCTCGGCCCCGACGAGGTCTGGAGGCTCCTCCGCTGCTATGGGCTGCCGATGGTCGACCAGCGAGTTGCGTCCACTGCGGACGATGCCGCGCGTGTAGCCGAGGAGCTCGGCGGGCCCGTAGCGCTCAAGGCCATCGCCGCCGGCCTGGTACACAAGACCGACGCAGGGGGAGTGCGGCTGAACCTGCCGCCGGGCGAGGTGCTGCCTGCGGCCGGGCGTATGACGGAGCTGTTGCGGGCTGCCGGTACGGTTCCCGGTGGCTTCCAGATCCAGCGGATGGCCCCCGCGGGCGTGGAGATGATCGTGGGTGTGGTACACGACCCGCAGTTCGGTCCCGTCCTGGCATGCGGCGCGGGGGGTGTGCTGGTGGAGCTGTTGAAGGACGTGTCGGTGCGACTCACTCCCATCGCGGCCCCGGACGCCGAGGAGATGATCCGCGAGCTCAAGACCTATCGACTGCTCACCGGATATCGCGGCGGGGCGGTGCATGATGTCTCCGCCCTGGTGGACACGGTCCTGCGGGTCGGCGCGCTGGTGGAGGAGCTGCCGCAGATCGGAGAGTTGGACCTGAACCCGATCCTGGTGCATCCGTCCGGCGTGACCATCGTCGATGCGCGAGTGCGGGTGGCGCCCGCGGAGCGCCCCTCGCTTCCCGGTGCCCTTTTTCGAGCGAGGCCGGAGCAGTCCGTAACCTGATCGGACGCACGACTACCGCACTGTCGCGGTAACGCCTGTCTCAATTCCGTAACGGTGGTCGCGGACTTCAGCGAGACCCTCCATCTTCTCCCCTCACCGGCCAGATGTGTCGTCCCAAGCAGCTCTGAAAACGGAAGCCCCGGCATGACCGACGTCCTTTCCTCGCAGCTTTCCGGCAAACAGGAGCGGTCGAAAATCCGTGAGCTCATTCGTGAGCTGGAAGAGCTGCAATCCGAGATGCTGAGTCTATGGTAAATCAGAATCTCCCGCAGGATGAGGCCACTAGCGCAAGACATTGTCGAAGACTAGGGAAGCCAATGGCGGGTGGTCTGGTCGGCTGGGCCTCGCTCGGCTGCATCATGGACGGCGCCGGCCCCGCCCTATTGGCCTCAGGAGGTGAGCGATGGACAGCAGCACCGTAAGGGGAGGGACCGGCCCGAACCAGTCCCCCGCTTCTTCATAGAGAGTCGGGATCGCGGTGGCCGGTATCGTCCCCGCGACCATCACCGACTCCCGAGGCAACGTGGCCCGCCACTGCATCCGGCCGTACGGATCGGAGATGCTGACCCATCCCTTGTGTGCTGCCCGGACGATGGAATAACCGCCCTCGATGCCCCGGACGACCGCCATCCGGGCGTGGAGTGGGCCGTCGGCAATGAAATCCCAGGCCGGGACGGCGAGAAACGGCACGCGGGCGCGAGCATAGCGCCGAATGTCGCGAGGGAAGTCCAGGTCCTTGCAGATGGCGACACCGAAGCCCGGATCGGTCGAGGTCACCAACCCCGGCTCCCTTCCCTTGGCGTAGCCGGCCTCCAGGCCCGGGATCAGGCGGATCTTCTCGTAGCGGCCCGCAATCGTCCCGTCCGGGGTGATGGTCAGCGCGAGATTGCGATTGGGGGCGTCCAGCAGATTGACCCCGGCGACCAGGATCACCCTGTGTCGGCCGGCCAGCTCCGCCAGCTGTGCCTCGGTCCTCGCCAGCTGAGCGGCGGTCGTGGTGACGAACTTCTCCGGGAGGACCACGACACGGGCGCCTGCCCGGGCCGCGGCGGCCACCACGGTCTCGAACGACCTCACCACCGCGCTCACCACCTCGGGCCGCGGAGAACCGAAGAAATTCGTCGTCGAGTCCAGGGAGACGGCGGCGACCGGGATCCGCCCTGCAGGCTCGAACACTCCCGCCAAGCGCACCGCTCCATAGGCCAACGAGGAGAGCAGGGCGGTTAGCCAGATGCCGATGACACCGGCAGGGAGAGATCGGCGGCTCAGCGCCTGCGCCAGCGTGGCGCTGGTGAGTAGGACCAGGAAGGAGACGCCGAGCACTCCGGTGACCGAGACGAGCTGGATCACCGGCAAGGCCTGAACCTGGGTATAGGCGAGGCTCCCAAAGCTGCCGTGGGGGGAGGCCAGCACCAAGCCCAGCTCGAAGCTGGTCCAGACCGAGGCGAAGCCGAGGATTGCCGGCAGGGGACTCCCACGCAGGTCGCCGGCCCGGTACATGACCACCGACGCCACGAAGGCCACTGCGGGAAGGGCGAGAATGGTGAGGGCGACGAGGGGTGGCAGGACGGGAAAAAGGTAGCCGGCCAGATTGGTCTGCCCGAGGAACCAGGCTGCGAAGGCGACCAGAGCTGCTGTCCGGCCGGGGAGCCGGGTGGAGACGACGAGCACCGGAATCGGCGCCAGCCAGAGCAGGGGCCAGATCGGCCGCAGCCCAGTCCCGAAGTAGGCGAGCGTCCCGGTCCCGAGTACCGCGGCCAGCCAGGCGAACCTCATGCCGCGAAGCCGTCCAGCACCGAGGTGAGGCCCCGGAGATACAGCCGGCGAAACTCGGCCCGGGAGTAGCGAAATCGGCCGCCCAGATACATGGCGACGAGTCCCTGCGCCTCCGCCGCCAGGATCACGGCGATCTCGACCGGATCCGCTTGCCCGAGTGAGCCGCGGTCCATCGCCTCCTGCACGGCGGCGAGGATGGGCCTCGCGGTGGGCGAGGCGCCTAAGCGGAAGTCATCGGGGAATCGGCGCGCGCCGGGCCGGGGATCCCAGAACATGAACTGGGTGAGCCGAGGCCGGGCCAGCGCAAATGCCAGGAAGACCTCGAACCCCTGGATGATCCGCTCCCGTGGCGTGGCTCCGGGTGCGACCGCCGCGATTCGGCGACCCAGTCGCGCGAATCCCTCGTCCGCGATCCGGGAGAGCAGCGCATCCCGGTCCGCGTAGTGCTTGTAGATCGCCATGGGGGTCACCCCTACGGCCGTGGCGATGGCGCGCATGGTAACGGCATCGGGGCCGTCGCGCTCGAGGAGCCGCCGCGCCGTCCGGATGATCGCCACCGCCGTTCCGGCGCGGCGTCGGGTGGAACCGGGGAGAGCGGCCATGGTGGTATACAATGTATACCTGCGGCCGCGGACGCAAGGCCCGCGCGAGGAAGCGGCCTACCCGTCTGCCGCCATCTCGTCCCGGAGCATGGCGTACAGCAGCTGATCGGTGATCCGGCCGTCCTTGATGGCGCTCTGCCGCATCCGTCCCTCGCAGCGATACCCCACCTTCTCGAGCACGCGGATCGAGGCCAGACTCCCTATGTACGGCACGGCGTAGATGCGCCGCAACTCCGGGTGCTGGTGAAAGGCGTAGGCCGTCACGCCACGGAGGGCTGCGGTCATGATGCCGCGGCCCCAGAAGGCGACGCCAAGCCAGTAGCCGATTTCGGCGGAGATCCGCTCCACATCCTGACGAAGGGTGTAGCCGATGCCACCGATCGCCTCATCGGCCCGGGCGATCGCGAAGAACGAGCGTGGTCGCATGTCGGCCACGAACCTGAGAAACGCTTCCGCATCGGCCAGGCTGTAGGGGTGAGGGAAGGCATCACGCATGCTCAGCCAGATGCGCCGATCATTGGCGTGTCGGGCCAAGGAGGGGGCGTCATCCCGCCGCCAGTCGCGCACCATAAAATCGGGGAAGGTGATCAGGACGTTCACGCGGGCGACGGGGTCCCGCGCCTGCGGGTCAACCAGATGAGCCGAGTGTGCTCCTCGCGCTCCCGCTCTTCCAACGCCCTTCGGATCGCCTCCAGCCGAGACTCGAGGGCCGGCGTCACCCGGTGCTCCAGCGTGTTGACCTGCCGGGTCGTCTGGGCCAGCGCCACGCCCAGCCGGCGAAGGACCAGCTCGCGGGATGCCGCGTCGAGCAGCAGGTCGACCAGGATCTCGAACTCGTCGGCGGCGACGGCCGCCGGAGCGGCGCTGCCGGGAGCGAGCCCTCGGGCGGCCAGCGTGCGGCGAACCGGGTCCCGGCTGGCCACTTCGTGCACCGTGACTCCCCAGACCTGGCCGGTCCGGATCTCGATCGAAAGCTCCCGCGAGGGCCAGCCGAGCGCGCGCAGCCCACTCCGGCCGTGCACCGACAGAGCCCGGAGCAGCAGCCGGCACGCCAGATCGGTCCGCTCCGCGATCCGGGCCCTCGCGGCGGAGGCCGGCCGCGCCAGCCGCAGCAGCTCCGTCACCAGGGCCTCTCGCTTCCGGCGAAGGAGCTGCGCGCCCTTGGCGAGCCGCGCCGCACGGCGCTCGCCGAGGACCAGCGCGGAGCGGGTCGGGGGCAGTCTGCCGATCTCGCTCATCGCGATTCCTCGACGGCTGACGTCCGAGCCGCCCAGGTCGAATCCCGGATGCGGACCAGGTCCTCGCGTGGGAGGCTTTCCAGCAGCCGCCATCCCACCGAAATCGTTTCCCGGAGCCCGCGGCGTCTGGGGCCCTGGTTGACGAACTCCCGCTCGAAGCGTTCCGCAAAGGCGAGCGCGCGTCGGTCAGCGGCGGCCAGACCGCTCTCACCCACGATGGCCGCGAGCAGCCGTGCCTCCCGCCCCCGGGCGTACGAGGCGTAGAGCTGGTCGGCCCACTCCCGGTGTTCCGGCGCGGTACGCCCGGCTCCTATGCCTGCGTTCATCAGGCGCGACAGGGACGGGAGGACATCGACCGGAGGAAACAGTCCACGGCGGTGCAGATCGCGGCCCAGCACCACCTGGCCTTCCGTGATGTACCCGGTGAGGTCGGGGATGGGATGGGTGATGTCGTCGTCCGGCATGGTGAGCACGGGAATCTGGGTCACCGATCCGGTCCTGCCCTGGATGATCCCCGCGCGCTCGAAGAGGCTGGCGAGGTCACTGTACAAGTAGCCGGGAAAGCCCCGACGGCCGGGGATCTCTTCCCGGGCGGCCGCGATCGCCCGAAGCGCCTCGCAGTAGTGGGTGATGTCCGCCATGACGACCAGCACGTGCATCCCGGCCTCGAAGGCGAGAAACTCGGCTTCCGCCAGGGCGAGACGGGGAGCCAGCATCCGCTCGACCGTGGGATCGCTGGCCTGGTTGAGGTACAGGACGCTGCGCTCGAGTGCCCCCGCGCGCTCGAACCGGTCGAGGAAGCCGCGGGTCTCCCGCGCGGTGATGCCGATGCCCACGAAGACGACGGCGAACGGCTCCCCGTGCGGCGCCCGTGACCATTCGACGATGCGCGCCGCGAGGTCGAGGGCGGGGAGTCCCGGCCCGGCGAACACCGGCAGCTTCTGGCCCCGCACCAGCGTGTTCATTCCATCGATGGCCGACACGCCGGTCTCGATGAACTGGGCCGGCGGGACCCGCCTGACCGGGTTCATCGGTGTGCCCCAGATCGGCGCCAGCGCTTCGCCCACGGGTGGAGGCAGACCGTCGAGCGGAACCCCCGCTCCGGTCAGCGCGCGGCCCAGGAGCTCGCGGCCGACGGTCACGCTGGCGACCTCGCCCACCAGCGTTACCTCCGCCCTCCCGGGCGCCAGGCCGAGGGTCTCGTCCAGCACCTGGACCACCGTGGTGGCTTCGCCTGCCTCGATGACCTGACCGCGCCGGCGAGGTTGTCCGGGACTCTCGATCGTCACCCACTCGCCCGCGATCGCACCCGGCGTACGTCTGAGGAAGAGCAGCGGTCCGGCCAATCCGGCGACACCGTGGTACTCGCGGGCCATCGGGATCATGGCCGGCCTCCGGGACGGACCAGGGCCGTGATTGCGGCCTGAGCCTCCGCGGCCCGGGTCTCCAGCTCTTCCTCCGCGGCCGGGCGCAGGGCTCTGAGGGTGCGCCGGGCGGGCGCCAGGTCGAGGTGCTCGAAAGTCACGCCCGACTCCAGCGCCGCACTGGCCGCGCGATGGAGGTCGCGTGCCAGCGCGGCCAGGCGCCAGGTCTTCAATACCGAAGACCGGGCGTCATTGGGATCGTAGGCGCTCTGGGCCAGGACGGCCTCCCGGACCAGCCGCGCCATCTCCAGCACCAGCCTGTCGGCATCCTGCAAGGTGTCGGGACCCACCAGCATGGCGATCTCGTGCAGCTCCCGCCCGCGCTGGAGCAGCTCCAGCGTCTCCCGCCGCAGTTCGGCCCATCCGGCGCCCCCGGCGTTCTCGAACCACGGCGCGACTGCCTCGGCATAGAGACTGTAGCTCGTTTCCCAGTCGACCGCCGGGAACTGACGCTCGTGCGCCAGGGCGGCATCGAGGGCCCAGAGGGCTCCCACTACTCGGAGCGAGGCCTGGGTCACGGGCTCCGACAAATCGCCGCCGGGAGGGGAGACGGCGCTGATGAGCGTCAGGGCGCCCTGCCGCTCCGGCCTGCCCAGGACCTCCACTCTCCCGGCTCGCTCATAGAATCGCGCCAGCCGGTCGGCCAGGTAGGTGGGATAGCCTTCCTCGCCCGGCATTTCCTGGAGGCGCGCGCTGATCTCCCGGAGCGCCTCGGCCCAGCGAGAGAGGCTGTCGACCATCACCGCCACGCGGTAGCCCATGTCCCGGTAGTACTCGGCGATGGTGACGCCAAGGTAGACCGAGGCCTCCCGTGCTGCCACCGGCATGTTGGAGGTATTCACTACCATGACCGTTCGGTCCATGATCGACCTGCCGGTCCGCGGGTCCTGCAGTCGCGGAAACTCGGCCAGGACCTCGGCCATTTCATTCCCCCGCTCGCCGCAGCCGACATAGACCACCACGTCCGCCTCGCCGTACTTGGCGAGCGATTGCTCGATGACCGTCTTGCCGGTCCCGAATCCGCCGGGAACTGCCACCGTGCCGCCCTCGGCCACCGGGAACAGGAAGTCGAAGATTCTCTGCCCGGTCACGAACGGCCGATCGTCGGGGAGTCGCTGCTGGATGGGTCGCGGCGCCCGCACCGGCCAGCGATGGGCCAGCAGTAGCGGAGTGCCGTCGGCGAGACGACCGACCGGCTTGCTGATCCAGAATTCGCCTTCCGCGATCTCGGCGATCGCCCCGGCGTGACCGGGCGGGAGGAGCACGCGGTGCTCGAATCCCGGCCGCTCCTCCACCACCCCGATCACGTCTCCGCCGCGGACGCGCTCGCCCGTCCGCACCGAGGGCCGAAAGGTCCAAGCCCGGTCGCTCTCGAGGGTCACCGCCTCGGTGCCGGGCTGCACCAGGTCGCCTGCGCTGGCGGCCAGTACATGCAGGCGCCGCCCGAGCCCGTCCAGCACGGTTCCCAGGAGGCCCGGGCCGAGGTGGGCCGTCAGGGATTCGCCCGAGAGCTGCAGCGGCTCTCCCACGGCCAGTCCGGTGGTATCCTCGTAGACCTGGAGCGTGGCACGATCTCCATCGACCCTGATCACTTCACCCAGCAGGTGCCGTTCGCCCACCCGCCCGAGCTCGTAAACCGCCGCCGCGGGGAGCGGGCCGGCCTCGACCAGACTTCCGGTGACTCGCCGAATCCGCGCCTCGCTCACTTGAGTCTCACGCGGTAGCCGATGGCCTGGCGGAGCAGCTCGAGCACGTAGGCGTCGGGATCCCGTTGCTCCGCCCAACTGGGACCGGGAAAGGGCACGACCATCGGGAGGGGGCGGCGCGCCAGCTCACGACGCAGCTCTTCGGAAAGGCCCCGGTGAAGGCGCTCGTCCACCAGGAGGACTCCGATCTCGTCCTGAGAGAGCAAAGCCCCCAGACGCTCCGCTGCCTGATCCGTCGAGCTCGCCTCGTGAACCTGGAGGCCAGCGAGCTCGAATCCCGCCGCCAGCTCGGGTTGACACAGGACTCGTGCGGTGTGGCTCACGTGGTACCCGCCAGCTCGGCAGCGAGTGCGGGGGCAGGGATTCCGAGCGCCACTCCCCACACCAGGCGTCCCAGCGTCCTGGTCTCGGCGCGAAGCGCCAACGCATACGCGAGGAGCGGCGCCGAGCTCAGCGGATCCAGTCGGGCGGCGGCGCGCCGCTCGGTCAGCTGAGCCGCGAGGAGCTCGTCATCCAGCTCCGAAAGTCGTCCGGCAGCGCGGAGCAGCGTGCGAGCCACCGGCCGCGTCCCCAATGCCCGGGCCAGGCGGCGGGCGGCCTCGTCCCGATCCGGAGCCGTCGCAGCGACCTCGAAGACAGCGGGCGTGATCCAGCCTCCGCCGGGGATAAAGCACTCAGCGGGAGAGACGTCGCGGTCGCCGCCGGACAGGAGCAGTGCCGCGCAGGCGTTCTCCAAATCGATCGTGTCGCGAACGTGCGCTTGGAGCACACGGTCACCCTGCCGGGCCGCCTGGAGCGCGC
>DATBJC010000066.1:0-21972 GCA_036556625.1 Gemmatimonadales bacterium | reverse complement strand
AGCTGTGGCGACTCTTCGCCCGCCGGTCCCCCTCCGGGCTGCTGGCGCCGCTCAATGCCGCGGGCGTGCTGGCCGGCATGCTGATCATGTATGCGACGGGGCTGCTGGTGACGGCATGAGACAGGCGTGCAGCGTGAAGAGCGACCTCTGAAGCGGCGGACAGAGATAAGATGAGCACTGGTACGGATTTCTCGACAAAGTTGAGCGTGGGGAATGGCCCGAGCGTGAGGTGTTGTCACCCGGGCCTTCCCCTTCACTTTTCACTCTTCACGCTCCACGCTTTTCTGTTCACCCTACTCGCTCCCGCATCGGCCCAATCCCCCCACATCGCCGACAACAGCTTCCTGATCGAAGAGGCCTACAACCAGGAATCCGGCGTGGTGCAGCACATCAGCACCTTCTCCCGGCTCGAGGGCGGCGGAGCCTGGGATTTCGGCTTCACCCAGGAGTGGCCTGTTCCAGGCATCCGGCACCAGCTCAGCTACACCGTCCCCGTGCTTCACAGCGACGGGAGCGGGACCGGAGTCGGTGATGTGCTGCTCAACTACCGCTACCAGCTGGTCGGCGACGGCGAGATGTCCCTCCATGTGGCGCCCCGGCTCTCGCTCGTGTTGCCCACCGGGAGCGAGACCCGGGGACGCGGCACCGGCTCGGTCGGTCTCCAGACCAACCTGCCGGTGAGCTACGTTCTGAGCGATGCCCTGGCCACCCATTGGAATGCCGGCCTCACTCTCGATGGTGAATCGGGGGACCTGGATGCCAACCTCGGCGCCAGCGCCATCTGGCGAGTCGAGCGCTCGGTGAACCTGATGCTGGAGACGGTCTGGGAAACCGCCCAGGACGACGTGTTGCTGGTGAACCCGGGCGTGCGCTGGGCCTTTGATTTCGACAGCGGGCTCCAGATCGTGCCCGGCGTGGCCTACACTTTCGCCCTCGGAGCCGACGGAGCGGACGCCCTCTTTCTCTATCTCAGCTTCGAGCATCCGTTCCGGAGGACGTAGCTGCCTCCTGTTTACCTATTGGTTCTCTTGCTGTTTTCGTGTCTTCCGTGCTTCCGTGGTGAATCTTTGAGTGTGATCTCCGCCCTATATCTAACACTTGCGTTGACCCAGGCGTCCGCCCCTGCGCCCGACCCCCCACTCACCGAGATCGCCGTCGAGAGGACCACGGCCGAGCATCTCCACCTGGCGGTCGGCGACACCGTTCGCCTGGGAGCTTCCCCGGACTCCCTCCATCGTCTCGCCGTGATCACCGCGATCTACGAGCCCAAGCCGGACCCCGCCGAAATCTCGCGTCGGGCGCTGGGAATCCGGCTCCACCTGCCGGATCTCGCCGATCTTCTGGGGGCCGCCGACCGGGTAGACCGTTTCGGTGTCGGCCTGGTCCCGGGCGTTTCGGCCGATAGCGCGGTCAGGGTGCTCAATCGCCTGGCCTTTGGCTTCCGCGCCCATTCCTCGGCCGCGATCGCCTCCGAGTCGTCCCAGACATTCAAGGTGGTGAGCCGGTTCCACCGTGCGATCGCGGTCATCACCATCGTCGCGAGTGCGGTCTTTCTGCTCTGCATCATGCTGCTCAAGGTGGAGGAGCGGCGACTGGACGCCGCGATGATGCGGTTCGTCGGTGTGCGGCGTCGCACTATCTTCGGCGCCGTGGTGCTGGAGGCCGCCCTCATCGCGGCGCTCGGTTCGGCCCTGGGCGCCGGGCTCGCGTTCCTGGCGGGCGCCGCCACCAACGCGTATTACCGACGGTTCTTCGACACCGAGCTGACCTTCTCGCTCATCACGCCGCGCATCGTGTTGTTCAGCGTGTGCCTCTCGCTGCTGCTGGGCATCGCCGCCGGGGCCGTCGCCGCGTGGCGGCTGGTCCGGACCCCGCCGGTGGTGCTGTGGGGCAGGGGGTGACCGGGCTCGGCTGGGGACTGAAGAGCCTGGGCCGGCATCCGCTTCGGAGTGGGCTCTCGCTGGCCGGCATCGCGGTAGCGTCGGCCATGCTGCTCGACATGGTCATGTTGAGCGGGGGGATCGAGCAGTCCTTCAGCGAGCTGCTCCTGGCCCGAGGATACCAGATCCGCCTCACGCCCAAGGGCACGCTCCCGTTCGATACCGAGGCCTCGATCGTCGACGTGTCCCAGGTCGTGGCCCGCATCCGCGGCGAGCCCGGCGTGGAGCGCGCCGGTGCCGTGCTGGGAACGTCGATCTACGCCGGCGTCAGGTCCCCACACGGCAAGGGAGCGGACTCGCTGGTCACACTCTTCGGCTACGGGATCCAGCCCGAGGCGCAGGGGATCTACCAGGTGATCGCGGGGGCGGATCTCTCCCCCGGTGACACGCTCGGTGTGCTGGTGAGCCAGCCCGCCGCCGCGCTGCTCGGCGCCACACTCGGTGACACCGTAACTCTGCTCGGCCGGCTCGATCCCCAGATCGCCGATGCCGGGGTCGGCCGCCGGCTGGTGGTACGCGGCACGGCGCGCTGGATCTACGACTATCGCGGCCAGCCCTCGGTCGGCGCGGTGTTGCCCGTGATGCAGCAGCTGAGCCGGCGAGCTCCCGCCGATCACGCGTCCCTCCTGATGGTGAAGGCCGCCGAGCACGCCGAGGTCGAGGATCTCGCCACTCGGCTGCGAGCGCGATTCCCCCGGCTCGAGGTGAACAGCGTTGCCGATCTGGTGGTCCAGGCCAAGCGCCGGCTGGTGTACTTCACCCAGCTCTCCTACGTCCTCGGCGGGATGAGCCTGGTGGTCGCGGTGCTCCTGGTGGGAACCCTCCTCACCATCGCCGTCAACGAGCGCCTGGGCGAGATCGCCACGCTGCGCGCCATCGGCGTGAGCCGGGGCACCATCGTGCGACAGGTCCTGGCCGAGGGCGTGGCTCTCACGGTGGTGGGCGCGGCCGCCGGCATCGTGCTCGGACTGCTCACGGCCGAGTACCTCGACGCGATCCTCACCAGCTTTCCCGGTCTTCCCGCCGCCTTCTCCTTCTTCGTCCCCCGGGCCGGCACCCTGAGCCTGGCCGCGATGGTGCTGCTGCTGACCGGCTCGCTCGCGGGACTCTATCCGGCGTGGCTCGCCTCCCGTGCGCCGATCGCCTCCACGCTCAGGGCCGAGGCGACGTGAACCAGCCGCCGCCGATACTCGTCGCGCGGGACCTGCGGAAAGACTACCCGATGAACGGCGAAGCGGTCCACGCCCTCCGCGGCGCTTCGCTCACGGTGCAGCCCGGCGAGTACGTCGCCATCGTGGGCCCCTCGGGGAGCGGCAAGTCCACTCTCCTCCACATCGTCGGCGGCATCGACCCGCCGACTGGAGGGAGCGTCGACCTCCTGGGCACCAGGCTGCAGACGCTGGACGACCGCGAGCTGACCCGGCTCCGGCTGACTCGTCTCGGTTTCGTCTTTCAGCGGTTTCACCTGCTTCCGGTGCTCACCGCCCGGGAGAACGTGGAGCTTCCGATGGCGGAGGCTGGAGTCAAAGGTCCCCAGCGCCGGGCTCGTGCGCGCGAGCTGCTGGAGTACGTCGGTCTCGCCCACCGCGAGGACCATCGCGCCACCCAGCTCTCGGGCGGTGAGATGCAGCGGGTGGCCATCGCCCGGGCGCTGGCGAACCGCCCCGCGGTGCTCCTGGCCGACGAGCCCACCGGCGAGCTGGATGCCGCGACCGGACGGGAGGTCCTCGATCTCTTCCGCCGGCTCAACCGCGACGGCACCACGCTGCTCGTGGTGACCCACGATGAGCGCCTGGCCGAGCAGGCGGACCGCGTGGTTCACATGCTGGATGGTCGCATCGTGAGCGAGAAGACAACTCCTCGATGATCACCACGCTGGCCTTCCGTCACCTGCAGGTCCGCCGAGTCCGGTCCCTCTTCCTGCTGCTCGGCTTCTCCATCGGAGTGGGCGTGATGGTGGTACTGCTGTCAGTGGGTGAAGCGATGCTGGACCAGTCGCGCGACGTGTCCCTGGTGGGCGGAGGGGAAGTGACGGTGCTTCCCCAGGGCATCGACGTCGAGGCGATGCGCACCGGCGGGCTGGGCGGGATGTTCTTCACTCTCGAGCGCGCCAGGTTCCTCACCCGACAGGCGCTCGGCGGAAGGCGGCTGGGCAGGGTCGTGAAGACGGTTGCTCCGGGGCTCGAGGGCAAGCTGCTCTACCTCTGTCCCGCCTCCGGCGAGTGCCGTCCGGCCGCCGTGCGGGCCGGCGGCGAGATCCCGAGTCGGGCCGCCGCGCTCGGCGCCGGGCTCGACCGGCTGGAGGGCCGCTGGAGCGACTTGCCGGCCGATTCGGCCTATATCACCCCGACCGCACAGCAGCTCTACGACGAGCTGGACCGATTCCATCTCCCTCGAACGGCCGACTCGACCTGGGGTGAGTGGTACTACTTCAATCTGGTGACCGGTCCGGAAGAATGGTGGTATCTCACCTTCCTGGTGGGTGGCGAAGTGAGCCTGACCGACCGGAGCAATCGTTGGGGCGGCCGGATGCTGATGACCCATCGGCGGCCCGATGGCCGATACGACCGCTACACGGCGGATGTTCCGGCCGGCCGAGTCGAGTTCGACACCGCCGGCGCCGCCTTGCGGCTGGGCGAGAGCTCCGTGCGCCAGCGGGATGGCGAGTACCGGCTCCGGGCCGTGGCGGTGCACCGCGGACGCCAGGCCTCTCTCGACCTGACTGTGCGGCCCGAGCCCAACCGCTACTTCCCGCCGGTGGAGCTGCGCGACGACGACTTTCTCTCCGGCTATGTCGTACCCGCGCTCGCCGCGTCCGCCACCGGCCGGATCTGCTCCGGCGGCCGATGCTCCGTGGTGACGGCTGTGCCGGCTTATCACGATCACAACTGGGGAGTCTGGCGTGACGTGACCTGGGAGTGGGGAGCGGCTCGAGGCGAGCGGCTGAGCCTGCTCTACGGCGGGGTCTACGGGCCCGAGCGCGCTACGACGTCGCCGTTCTTTCTTACCCTGGTGGATTCGCTTGGGGTCTGGCGGGTGCTTCGTTTCAGCGACATCCGATACCAGGGAAGTCGCCCGGCCCAAGGTCTTCCGGGGGCGCGCGCCCCGCAACGGTTCACCCTCACCGCAACCTGGGAAGCGGACACGGTCACGGTGTCGGTCGGAGTGGCCCACGCGCTCGCCAGCGAGATGGAGGCCGGCTCGTTCCGGCGGCTGTTTCTTCAGATGCGCGGGGAGTTCCGGCTACGGGGAAGGGTGCTGGGCGAAGAGGTCGCGGACTCGGGATGGGGATTCTTCGAGACCTATGTCGCGCGATGACCGGTCCTACAATCCCAATCTGACTGTGGCTCCGGCCGACCGATAGCGAAAGGCACCGCTGGTCGAGCTCACCGCGCTGTTGGTCACCAGGCCGAACAGCTCGACGCGATTGCCCAGTCCCCAGCGGCGGCCCAGCCGAGCCTCGAGGTGCCACTCGCTCTGGGCATCGCCAGCGGCGCCGATCTGCTGGGCCCCCAGCCCTCCGCTGACCCGTCCATCCCATTTTCCGCTCTGGAGGCTGTACGCGCCGACAGCCTCGAGCAGCGAGAAACGGTCGGGCGAGAAGTAGCCGGCCCCGCGCCGGTCGTAGCTCAGGGTTCGGCCCACTGCTCCGATGGACCAGTGGCGCCGCAGGGTTCCGGTGAGTCCGGCAATCGCCGAGCTCCGGTTGTTGCCGTCGCTGAGCCAGGTTCTCCCACCGCCGGCCGACGCACTGAGCCATGGAGTGAGGGCCAGGTCGGCGCTTCCCTCCAGCGACTCCAGATCGAGGGCCCGCTCGATCAGCAGTGCCGTCTCGTCAAACGGCGATCTGGAGTAGCCTAGCCCCAGTCCCACCGTTGGCGCCGGACGGTAGGTCGCTCTGCCGCGGTAGGTGGCTGCGGTCCTGGTGCCGGCGGCCTGCGCGTCGAGTGCTCGCGCCCCCACCGCGCCGGTCAATTGGAAGCGATCGGCGGTCCAGGTCATGCCGGCCTCGCCGCCGACCCGTGACGCGTCTCGCACGGGGTCGCCGGCCTGAAGGGCGCTCACCGAGCCGAAGGCTCGCATGGCGTCGGCCACCGACGCGGCCGCGCCGACGGTCTGCGACCAGTTGGTGTTGTCGTCGGAGTCATTGCTCCAGGCGGTCGAGGTCTCCACCGACGAGCGAGTCGCCAGTCGGGCGGCCTGCCGGAGCTCACCTGCCGGCCGAGAGGTCGAGTCCATCGCCAGCGCCGATTGCGCCTGACGGTACGCCGCTCTGAAGCGACCCTGCCAGTGGAACACGTATCCCAGTCCGACCACTGCCTCGATGTTCGTCGGATTCCGCTCGGTCACCGCACGGTACCGCCGCTCGGCCTCTTGAAGGTCGCCGTGCCAGGCGGTCGCCTGGGCACCTCCGAGCATCGCTTCCTCGTCATCGGGATGCTGCGCGAGGATCGAATCGTAGGAGGCCACCGCCTCAGGCAGGCGACCGGACCACGCGAGCACCCGGGCCCGGCCCAACGCCGCCTCGCGCGAGCCGGGCTGTGCCTGGAGCAGGCTGTCGTACTGCACGACGGCGAGCCGGTGCCGTCCCGCCATCGCCAGGATGCGTGCTTCGATGAGTCGCATCTCGGCATCCGCCGGCTCGGCCGCTCGGGCTCGCGCGACGAGGCCTAACGCCGAATCGAACTGCTCCCGCCACGACAGCATCATGCCCAGGCGCAGATTGGCGCGCACCGCATTGGGATCGTCCGCCAGGATCAGCCGGTACGCCGCCTGAGCCTCGTCGTATCGGCCCTGGTTCCAGGCGCCGTCGGCCAGCTGTTGCTGAGCCGGCAGCGGCTCCCAGCCGAGGGCGAGGAGCGCCAGACCTACCAGCAGCCTGCCCGGAAGCCCGCCAGGGCGCGTTCTGCAAAGGCTGGCACTCCCCGGCCCTGAGGTAGGCCGTTGCCCTGCCGCGCAACCCACTGGCAAATAGCGAGTTACCATCGAGAATCCTACCCTGGCTGCGGGGAATAGAAGTTGCTCCCCGATGTGCAAATTTGACGCCCGCCCACCTGGGAGCTGTTCCGGGATGCCGCTGCTCGCCTTGCTGGAATTCCTGAGGAGTTGCGCCCTCGCCCTGGCCGGGGCGGTGACCTTGCTGTCGCTCCTGCTCCTGGTCGAGCGGAGCATCGCCGCGCTCACCTCACGTCGGGTGAAGCGCCGGGAAGCGGTGCTGGCGCCGCTGGTGTACCAGGCGATTCAGGAGCCCGAGGGGCAGGCTGCGACCGATTGGGCGCTCGGCGGCTTCGATCGCCACGTGGTGCGAGGCATCCTGTTGCGGCTGGCGATCGACCTGCGGGGAGATAGCGGCGACGCCATCGCTGCCCTGTACCAGCGGCTGGGCCTGTTCCAGGTGGATGCCGCTCGGCTCCGCTCCTGGAGCGTCACTCGCCGGGCCCGCGCGGCGGTGGACCTGGGTCTGATCCGGGTGCGGGGAGCGTTGCCGTTCCTCCTGGGGGCCATCGAGGATCGCGATACGCGCGTGCGACAGGCCGCCGCGTGGGCCATCGGACAAGTCGCCGACCGCGACGCGCTCATCGGGCTGATCCGCCTGCTGGGAGATCCGAGCGCCGTGGTGGCCCGGCGGGCCCAGGAGGTACTCGCCGAGCGCGGCCGAGAGATCGAGGACGCGCTGGTTACGTACGCGGGTGAGTCAGGGAGTCGCGAGGGGCGATTGCGCGCGATCGAGTTACTGGGTTGGCTTCGGGTGTCGGATGCCGTGGAGCTGCTGCTTCGGCTGATGGCCGATCCCGATGCGGAGATACGAGTCAAGGCGGTGAAGGCAGCGGCGGCAATCGGCGATCCTCGATTCCTGGCGCCGTTCCATGACGCTCTGGAGGACGCGCAGTGGGAAGTCCGCTGTCAGGCCGCCCGCGGGTTGAGCGTGCTGGGAAGCCCGTTGTCGGTGACTCGCCTCAGCCGAGCCCTGCGGGATCCCCAATGGTGGGTCCGCTTCTACGCGGCGGTGGCCCTCGCTGAAGTGGGTGCCGTGGGCGAAGCGGCCTTGACCGAAGCGGTCGAGGGCGATTCGCCGCCCGCGCGAGACATGGCACGCTACCTCCTGGAGCGCGGCTCCGCGGTGCCCGCCCTCCCATGACCTGGCGCGATGCGGCCGCGGGATTGATCGGCTGGTATGCCGGCGTGGTGGTGGTATTCCTCTTTGCCATCAACACGTATTACCTGATCCTGATGCTGATCGGGTTCTGGCGGACGATTCGCTCGGTGCGTGAGGTGCAGCGCCCCGACAGCCGCCGCCTGCTGCGATCGCCGCTCACTCCGCCGATCTCCATCCTCGCGCCGGCCTTCAACGAAGAAGCCAATGTCGAGGAGAACGTCCGCTCGCTCCTGATGCTCGACTACCCCCTGTTCGAGGTGATCCTGATCAACGACGGATCGAGCGATCGCACCCTGGAAGTCCTGATCTCCCGGTTCGATCTCCGTCCCTCGGAGCGGAGTTACGAGCTGGCGGTCTCCTGCCAGCCGATCCGGGGCATCTACGAATCCGCCGCCTATCCCAATCTGGTGGTGATCGACAAGGTGAACGGCGGTAAGGCCGATGCCCTCAACGCCGGACTCAACCTGGCGCTGTACCCGCTGTTCTGCGGCATAGATGCCGATTCGATACTGGAGGCCGACGCCCTGCTGCGTCTGGTGCGGCCGTTCCTGGAGGCACCCGGGATCACGGTGGCCGCCGGCGGCGTGATCCGGGTGGCCAACGGGTGTGACGTGCGGGCCGGACGGGTGCGCCAGGTCCGCCTGGTGAAGCGACCACTGCCTCTGATTCAGATCGTGGAGTATCTCCGGGCATTTCTGTTCGGTCGGATGGGCTGGGGAGGCGGCAACAGCCTGCTGATCATCTCGGGCGCGTTCGGGCTCTTCGATCGCCGTGCCGCGCTGCTCGCCGGCGGCTACACCACAGGAACCGTGGGCGAAGACATGGAGCTCGTGGTCAAGATCCACCGCCGGCTCAGCGAGGCGGGGCGGACGTATCGCATCGAGTTCGTGCCCGATCCGGTCTGCTGGACCGAAGTGCCCGAGAGCCTGCGGGTGCTCCGCCGGCAGCGCACCCGCTGGCACCGGGGGCTGATCGATACCCTCTGGCGGCACCGAAGCATGCTGGGCCGGCCACGGTACGGTACCGTGGGGATGGTGGCCATGCCCGGATTCGTGGTCTTCGAGATGTTGAGCCCCGTCATCGAGCTCACCGGCTACCTCCTGGTGCCTCTCCTGTGGGCCCTGGGCAGCCTCAGCCTCGCGTTCGCGCTGACCTTTCTGGTGATCGCCATCCTGTACGCGACACTGGTCTCCGTCCTCGCGGTGCTGCTGGAGGACATCACGTTCCGCCGCTACCCGCGGATTCGCGATCTTGGCCTCTTGATCCTGGCCGCGATCGTGGAAAATCTGGGATACCGCCAGCTCACGGTGTGGTGGCGGGTCCGCTCGTTCTGGGAGTTCTGGCGGGGAGATCTCTCCTGGGGCGCCATGGAGCGGCGCGGAGTTCGGGCGGGATGACGGCGCTCTGGCTGGTCCTGATCGCGATGGCCGGCCTCCTGGGCTGGGGGACCTCGCGCTGGTATGCGCGCCGTGCGCTGAGCCGGGAGATCGCCCGGCGCGAGGCCGCGGAGGCGGCGATGCTTCAACTGAAGGCCAATCTCGGGGCGGGGGCATCCCACCGGCTCCGCACTCCGCTCACCGCGATCGGAGGCTTCATCGAGCTGGTGGCCGAGGAGGAAGCCGGGCCGATCAACCAGATGCAGCGGGAGTTCCTGGAGATCGCGGCGGAGAACACCCGGAAGCTGAGCGTCGTCATCGACGACCTGCTGGGTACCGGGAACCCGTCGCCGGCTGAACCGCAAGGAGAAGAGACCTGATGGCCAAGATTCTGGTGGCCGAGGACGAGGCCCACATCGCCGATATGATCACCTTCAAGCTGTCGAATGCCGGCCATCGAGTGGTGAGGGCCCACGACGGCGAAGAGGCGATGACGCTGGCCGGCATCGAGCTGCCGGAGCTGATTCTGCTCGATGCGATGATGCCGGGCCTGAGCGGGTTCGAAGTGCTGCGTCGGCTCAAGGCCGATGCGGTATTGCGGAGTGTGCCGGTGATCATGGTGACCGCGAAAGGCCAGGAACGGGACGTGGTGAACGGCCTTCGGGAGGGGGCCGCCGACTACATCGTGAAGCCGTTCAGTCTCAAGGAGCTCGCTGCGCGCGTAGAGCTGGTGCTCCAGCGGGGGCCCACACCGACCTGAGGCTGTCGTACACCGGCTTGAGCCTGGCGTGAGAACGGGGCTCCTGCCAGGGAGCCCAGCGCCATCCGGTAAACCCTTCCACGCGCCACACGCCCTGCTCGAGTGCGGGGAGGACCGCCACCGGTGTCTCTGCTCCAGCCGCTCGCTCCGCCCGGGGCAGGCTCTTGCGGTAGACCACCACACCTACGTGAAAGTCCTCGGCCGCCGCCGTCCCGAAGTCGCCGGTGGAGCCGGGGTCGTACAGGAGGGTCCGGGTCGAGGGATCCGTCACATTGAGCAGATCCCACGCGATCCGCAGCTCGAGCAGGCCGGCCCGCTCATCCAGGTACCAGTCGGAGAGAGTCGAGCTCGTCTCGGTCCCGTGGGCCAATCGCCCGCGATCATAGCCCCGGGCCGGGAAAGAGCTGCCGTCACGGCCGAACCGCGCGCGGTTGGTGATGACGAACAGCGAATCGAACCGGGCGTCGTCGCGGCTCGCCGTGATGATCGGCCGGCGGTAAAACCGGCCGGCATCGTCGCCGGTCACCGGATCCACTCGCGACTCGTGGCGATTGTAGTCCGGCGTCACTCCGATCCGGGCGCTGTCGAGGCTCACCAGATCCACCAGAAACTCGAAGCCGAGCTCGCTGCGCACGCCGCTGCGTGGCAGTCGGTGTTGTCCCACGGCCGGCCGGTAAGTGTCGATCGCGAGCTGAAGGCCGAGTGAATCCCATCCGAACCGGCCCGGCTCCAGCTCGACCGCCAGGTATAGGTACGACTCATCGGAGCCGGCCCTGAGCGCGCGGAGCGTGCGGCCTGATGCGCCAGAGGGCCGCTGGATCAGCGGAAGCTCGCGCCAGCGGCTCGGGTCGCCGCCCAGCCGGGGCGTGGTGCGGGCCTCGCCGGCGTACTGACCCAGGATCCCGTAGTTCTGTTCCGCATCCATCACGTTGTGCCATTGCCGGGTATTGTCGAGCGGGATCTCGAAGTCGATCACCACCCAGTTCTTCTTGAACCATTCATCCAGCCAGGCGAAGAGGATCGCACCCGCCGCTCCGGCTTCCCGGATCTCCCGGGTGAGCCGGGCGTCGATCCGGGCCATGGCCTGTTCGTCGTGGCCGCCGTGGCTCCAGCCCTGGGGGTGGATGTGCGCGTTGCCCCGGCTGGAGGGAACGCCGTACTCCGATATCACGGTGGGGATCCCGCGATGGTGCTGCACCAGGTCCCGGAGATAGCCGAAATAGCTGGAGGGGCCCTCGCTGGAGCGGGCGGACTGATATCCCGGATCCAGGATCATGAAGTCCGGATAGTAGGGATACGCGTGATAGCTGGCGAACCAGCCGGCCGGGTTGGCCGCCGTCGGCCGGACCAGGTTGGCGTCGAGACCGATGGCGTCGTTGTCGTACTCCAGCTTCTTGCCCTCGGTCGAGCGTCCCGAGCGCCGCCGCCATGCTGCTTCCTCCGAGGTAGTGGATTCGGTCGGATGGGTGAGCGGATCCAGCGTAGGCCAGTTGGTGTACGCGATGGGCCGGAGTGCGTTGTAGGTGTCGACTTCGTAGCGCAGCATGTAGTCGCACTGGCGGACCAGCCACACATCCATGGCGCGGCCCTCCGGCACTTCCAGATAGCGCCCGTGGTAGGCGCGGCTCTCCGGGCGAAGCTCGTCGAACGCCTTCACGGCGAACGGCTCCCACTCGCGCCCGATGATGTAGCCCAGGGTCCAGGTGGAGACGTCGGCATCGTAGCGGCCGGCCGCGTGGCCCGGCCGCGCCGGTATCTCCGCCGCTCCGTGGATCAGATCGACCACGCGCCGCATCTCGTGCTGGAAGTCTCCCTCCCAGGCGGGATCGTCGAAGGTGTCGTGGGGCGGCAGCTCGGTCCACACACCGTGCACCAGCCAGAGCGGCCGTTTCGGGTGTGAGAGGTTCCAGCCGCGGAGCGCGCGGTAGAAGGACGGTGGCAGGATGGTATAGACCCGGAGCGTGTTCGCGTGCATGGCGGCCAGGGTGTCGAGCCAGCCGGCGTAGCGCAGCGAGTCGAGGGGAAACTCCGAGGGGTACTTGCCCGGCAGCGCCACTCCGAGATTCACGCCTTGGAGATAGAACGGCTGCCAACCGCGCGGGCCGGCGATCTCGAAGCCCCGCCCCCGGGTGCGGGCGACCAGCTGAAGCGCAGCCGGTCGCTTGCGGGGCCGGCTTACGGGACGATCCCAATCCGGCGAAATCCGGTCGAGCAGGGCCCGCAGGTCCCCATTCTTCGGATTCAGGTCCAGCGCCCGACGGCCGGCCCGCCTGGCATCCGCCACATCGCCCTTGCGGTACGAGGCCCGGGTCCGGCCCTCCCAGCCATCGGCGTTGCCGCTGTCACGCGCCACAACTCGGCGGAACAGAGCATCGGCGCTGTCCAGCCGGTCCAGCCGGAGCAGGGTAAACCCCAGTCCGACCATTGCGTCCAGGTTGCCGGGGCACAGCTGCTCGGCCTGACCGAAGCGTTTCGCGGCGGCCTCTAGCGAGTCGCTACGGTAGGCCCGCCATCCGCTCTCGACGGCGGCGCCTCCGGCTGGTGGGCAGGGGGCCTGGGCCGGGGACTCGCGGCCCGCCGCGAAGGTGATGGCCAGCAGGATGGCGGCCGGGCGTGCGGAACGGATTTGCCAGAGCATGGCGGCATCTTTGGCAAGGGATGGGCCATGGGTAAGTTTCAGTCTCCATGAGCGATACCCTCCAGCGCCTGAAGGCCGCGCTTGGCGAACGCTATGCCATCCAGCGCGAGATCGGCGCCGGGGGGATGGCCACGGTCTACTTGGCCCAGGACCTCCGTCACGGCCGCCCGGTGGCGATCAAGGTGGTCCGGCCCGAGCTGAGCGGAGCGGGGGGGATCGCGCGCTTCCTGCGAGAGATCGAGCTCGCGGCACGGCTCCAGCATCCCCACATCCTCCCGGTCTTCGATTCCGGCGCCATGGACGACGGCGCCGGCGGCCAGACTCCCTATTTCGTGATGCCGTTCGTGGAGGGCGAGACGCTGCGGGCCCGACTGGGTCGCGAGCAGCGGCTGCCACTGGACGAGGCCGTCTCGCTGGCGGCGGAGGTGGCCGACGCGCTCGCCTACGCCCACGCTCACGGCGTGGTGCATCGCGACATCAAGCCCGAGAACATCCTGATGAGCGGTGGTCACGGGGTAGTCGCCGATTTCGGGGTGGCCAAGGCCATCGAGAGCGGGGCCTCTCCCTCGGGGGAGACCGGGCAGGGACTCACCCAGGTGGGCTTCGCCATCGGCACGCCGAGCTACATGGCTCCGGAGCAGGCGACCGGTCGCGACCAGGTGGACGCGCGAGCCGACCAATACAGCCTCGCCTGCGTGCTCTACGAGATGCTGGCGGGAACCCCGCCCTTCACCGGCGGCTCGGCCCAATCGGTCGTGGCGCAGAACCTGACCGCGCCGCGCCCCCACGTGGGCCGGGTGCGCTCCGAGGTCTCCAACGCTCTGGAGGACGTGGTCATCCGGGGGATGGCGATCGACCCCGCGGATCGCTATCCCGATATCTCCGCTTTCGCCGCGGCACTGAGACAGGCGAGAGTCGGCACCCGCCCCAGACGGAAGAGCATGGTGGTGATCGCGGCGGCGGCGATCGCGGCCGGCGCCGCCGGCGCGGTGGCCTGGCTCGCCACCAGACCCAGCGCGATCGCGGTGACGGAGGAGGCGGAGACCATCGCGGTCCTGCCGTTCAATGCCTCGGGTCCGGGGGTCGACCTGCTGGGCGAAGGCATGGTGGACCTTCTCACCACCAATCTTCAGGGCGTGGGCGGCATCACCGCGGTCGAGCCCCGGTTGGTGCTGAAGCGCTGGGGAAAGCGCGGCGCGGGGGAGACCGCCAGCCTGCAGGAGGCGCTCGGCCTGGGCCGGGCGCTCCACGCCGGGTCGGTCGTGCTCGGGAGCGCGGTGTCTACCGGCGGAAGCGTGCGGCTGGCGGCAGACCTCTACTCGGTCGCCAACGGTGAGCGGCTGGGGCGGGCCCAGGTGGACGGCCAGGCCGACAGCGTACTGCGGCTGGTGGATCGCCTGAGCGTGGCACTGCTGCGTGATGTCTGGCGCTCCCGCGAACCGATGCCGAGCCTGAGTATCGCGTCCCTCACCACCGACTCCATCGCCGCACTCCGGGCCTATCTCCAGGGCGAGTACCACTACCGACGCTTCACCCTCGACTCCGCGCTGGCTGCGTACACCCGCGCGGTAGAGGTGGACTCCACGTTCGCGTTGGCCCATCTGCGCCGGGCACTGGTCTACGGCTGGACCGGCGGCTACGGCAGCCCGGCGTCCCACCAGGCCGCAACCGCCGCTCTGCGGTTTGCCGGGCGGCTGCCCCCGCGAAATCGCCGCCTGCTGGAAGGTTACTTCGCGTTCGAGGAGGGTTCGCCCCGGGCCGTGGACTCGCTGCGCGCCTACGTCACCGAGTACCCCGGTGACCTGGAGGGCTGGTACACCTACGGCGAGGCGCTCTACCACCTCCGGCAGTTCGTGCCCACCGATCCCGATACCGTCATGGCGGCATTCGACAAGGTGATCGCGGGCGATTCGACGCTCACCCCCGCCCTGATCCATCCTCTGGAGCTCACGCTGGTGTATCGGGACAGCACCAGGTTCAGACACTACCTCGAGCTCTTCCAGCGGACGGCTCCGCCGCCGCACGTCGCGGCGCATCAGGTCGCGGCGGGGCTCGCGTGGGGACCTGCCCCGAGCGACAGCGCCGTCAAGGCTGCCATCACCAGCGTTCCCTATCTCGGCTTCAACACCCTGCCCGGCTTCTATCGCGACGAGACCGCGACCTCGGATACGGTGCTGACTCGCATTGGTCGGCTGGGAAATGCCTTCCCCGCGAACTCGCCGGTTCGCCGCTTCGCGCCGATCGGTCGGGGCTTCACCTTGATCGGATTCGGCCGGCTGCGGGAGGCCCGATCGCTGGTCGACACGGTGGCCAAGCTTTCACCCGATGCGGCAGCTGGGTTGCTGGCGACTCCGATCATGCTCGGGATCGCGCCACGGTCCTCCGGTGGTGCGCGACTTGACTCGCTGGTGGCGCGCAGCTCCGAGGCGGGCCGCAGTCCGCGTGAGCTGGCCTATATCGAGGCGACTCGGGCGGTGGCGCAGGGCAACCCGGAGGAGGCCATTCTGAAGGCCTCCGATGGGATGAGGCTGCCGGATGCGACGCCGGACTCGACCATGAACCGTGGGTTGCTGAAAGCCACCATCGGCTGGGCCGAGCTGGTGCGGGGAGACACGGCGAGGGGGATCCAGGATCTCCGTTCCGGAATTACCCAGTCGGGCCGGCCCAACAACAACGAAACCGCGTTTCTTCGGCTGCAGCTCGCCCTGGCCCTGGCGTCCGATGAAGACACCCGCGAAGAGGGAATCAGCCAGCTCCGGTTCGGCTTCGACAACGCCGGCGGCTTTTTGATACCTATGGCCTACCTTGCGCTGGGCCGGACCTACGAGGCCGCTGGAAAGCCCGATTCCGCGGCGCTCGCGTACGGGCGGTTCGTCCGGCTGTGGGACAAGGCCGATCCGGAGCTCCAGAGTCGAGTCACCGAAGCCCGCGAGGCACTTTCCCGGCTTACGGCCGAGCTGCGCTGAGCACGGTGGACACCAGGGCACTGGGCCGCTCACTGATCGAGATCTTCGGGCGGGGCTGGTCGCGGGCTGACGTGGATCTGCTGATGTCGGTCTATGCCCCGGAGGTGGTGTTCCTGGAGACGCCGTTCTCGCCGCCGCTGCGCGGGACGGATGCGGTCAGGCGGTACTGGCTCGACGTTCCCCTCCATCAGTCCGAGATCGATTTCTCATCCGGCGAGATCTTCGCCGCCGGAACCTGGTTCAGCACCGAGTTCAAATGCGTCTTCCGGCGGAAGCGGACCGGCGAGTGGGTGGACGCCCGCGGGGCGATCTTCTGTGAGACCGAGGGCGAGAAGATCAGCGAGATGCGGATGTACTGGCATCGCTGGAACGGCGGGCGGGAGACTGGCAAGCCTTAACCCGGCCGCCCCGGGCTCGTCCCCCAAGTGTCCTCGCGGTAAGAGCATAGAGCCCAGCCTGGAGGACAATCGGGAACCAATCTCCCGGCTAAGTGGTTGTGGAATGCAGAGCTAGCGGGTGGCACGCGGTTCGCATCGGGCTGCAGCATCTGGCCTAACGCAGTGCCCCGACACAATTTCAGTAAGGCACCAGCAGTTCCGGGAGGCGCCATGTTCCTCAACCTGCTCCTTCCTCTCCTCCTCGCGAGTGGTCCGGCTGAGCCGGCCGTCGCGAAGTCGGACGATCCCCCGATCCAGATCTGGATCAACAACGACGGCCGCTTCCTCCGGGGCGACCGCGCGAAAGTCCACGTGCGGACCGACGAGGACGGCTACCTCGTCGTGCTCCACGTCGATGCCGAGGGGCATCTCCGGGTTCTGTTTCCGATCGATCCCACCGACGACAACTTCGTTCGCGGCGGCAGGAAATACGAGGTCGAGGGTCGTGGCGGGCGCGATGCCTTCGATGTCGGCGATCGCTCCGGCCGGGGATATGTCTACGCGGCCGTCTCCAGCGCGCCTTACCGGTTCGACGAGTTCGTGCTGAGCGACCACTGGGATTACAAGGCGCTCGAGCCCAACCGGCTCGCCGCCGACCCCGAGCCCGAGGTGACCGAGCTGGTGCGCCGGATGGCGCAAGGCAGCTTCGACTACGACGTGATGAGCTATCACGTGGTGGACCGCGTAGTGTATGCCGACGACTACTCGTACAGCCGGCCGTACTACGATGACTTCTACTACGGCGGCTTCGGGTGTGGGTATTACGGCGGGTGCGGCAGCAGCATCTCGGTGGGCCTGTTCTTCGGCCGCCCCTTCCATCATCGCCGATTCTACGGGCCGTACCACTACGCGTACGATCCGTTCTACGATCCGTTCTTTTACGACCCCTGGTACTACCGGCCTTACTACTACCGGCCCTTCTACCATCGCCCGTACTTCTATCGGCCGGTGTACTACTACGGCTATCCCTACTACTACCGCAACGGCTCCCGGCCGATCTGGCCGCACCGCTTTCGCGATCGCACGCTGGTGAACGGCGACTACCGTGATCGGCGCTACACCTTCGGCCGGGCGGTGAACACCGTGTATACCCCGCCGATCTCACGGTTCGCGGAGCCCGACAACTCGTCGCCGGTGCGTCGCGCGGTTGACCGGTTCGACCCCGACCGCCAGGAGACTACGCCGAGCCGCCGGACGGCCGACCGGACCAAGGCCGACGATCGACCGGATGCCGGGCGCGGCGCCCAGCCTCGCAGTCGCGGCGGCACGCCCGGCTCCGCCGAGCCACGGCGCAGGGTGGATCATCGCAACGAATCGGCCCCCATCGAGGCCCGGCGGGCCCGGCCCCGGGAAACGCCGCACGCCGCTCCCGACGTTCGTGGACGCCAGGAGCCCCTGCCGGTGGATGTGAGTCCCCGACGGAGTATCGTCGACCGGTCAGGCTCGGACGCTCGGCGGGTCAGCGACGACCGCTCCGGGGTGGGTGATGAGCGCTCCCGGGTCAGCAGCGACCGGGTGCGGGCCAACGATGACCGCGCCGAGGTCGTGGCGCGGCCGGCCCGCCGCTCCAGCGAGAGTCCGTCCCGTGAAATTCGCTCGGATCCCCGTTCCTCCGACCGTGGCGACCGCGGCGATCGCGGTGGCTATCGCGGCGGAGATGACGCCGGCCGCGTGCAGCGTGCGCCATCGTCGTCGTCCGGATCGAGCTGGGGCGGCGGCTGGAGCGGCGGTGACCGCGGTGGCGGTGGCGGAGGTGGCAATGCGGGCAGCGTCTCGTCAGGAGGCGGACGGCGGCGCTGAGGTCGGCAGTCGAGCGGGCCCCCGAATGATCGGGGGCCCGCTCGTTTTCACCGCCAGTGAGCTGGACCTCGCCGGTCAGATGGATTTGCGCCGGGCGTAGTCCAGCCCCCATTCCATCAGCTCCGCGCTTCGGAGCCCGACCCGCATGGCCTGAGTGACGGCGTCCTCTTCCTCGAGACCCCGATCCAGTATGAGATAAGGCAGCAACGCACCACCCACCCGGCTGCCGCTCGCGCAGTGGACGAAGACCTGCTTGTCCCCCGACTCGCGCAGGACTTCGTGGATCCGCTCCAGGGTGGTATCGCTCATGGTGCCCCCCGAGACCGGGACCACGACGTACTCCAGTCCCAGGCGGCGGGCGGTCTCCGCCTCGTCCAGTGGCCGGGGCTCCATCGGGTCGCGCAGATCTAGCACGATCCCGCCACCGGCGTCACGAAAAGCTTCCAGATCGGCGGTGGATGGCTGTCCGCCGGTCACCAGGTTGGGAAGCAGCTGGCAGGCGTTGGGGATCCGGGCGAGGGCTTCGAACGCGGTCGGCATGCAGGAAAGGTACATGGATTCACGAGCTTTTCACGCGCCGGCCCCATACTCCATCTGCGATCTCCCCGAGACTGCGACGCCATCGCACGCCGGCGTGGATGCCGCGGTCCCGCACATGCAATCCTCCCCGAGGTACCCATGAAGCAGAACCAGGAATCGGTTCAGCTGAAGCTGACCCCGGAGCAGCAGGAGCAGATCCGACAGGCAACGGGCAAGCTCACCGACACGCTGGAGCTGAGCATCATGGAGCTGGAAGAGCGCATCGCGCCCTTTAGAATCGGTCGTGGGTGAAGAAGCTCAGCTGATGTGACGATTCACCGGCTGGCAGCAGTCCAGGTCGCGGCCAGGCGAGCCGCGGATTTACATTTCTCTCGTGCTCCGCCTGGCCATCGCCCAGATTCGCCCCCACAAGGGCGCCTACGAAGAGAACCTCTGCCGCTTGGGGGCCTTCTTCCGGGAAGCCGGTGGCTGGTCGGCCCCGCCCGACCTGGTGGTGGCCCCCGAGGCGGCGCTCACCGGCTACTTCCTCGAGGGCGGCGTTCGCGACCTGGCCGTTCCCGCCGATCGCCTTTTCGACGACCTCTCCCGCCAGCATCGCGACGCCAAGGCACCGCCCCTCGATGTAGCGCTGGGGTTCTACGAGGTCCATCAGAACCACCTCTACAACTCGGCACTGTACGCCCAGCTCGGCGGGCCCGACGCCGGGATCCGGCACGTGCATCGGAAGGTGTTTCTTCCGACGTATGGGGTGTTCGACGAGGAGCGCTTCGTCGAGGCCGGCCGGAGTGTCCAGGCGTTCGACACCGGCTGGGGCCGGGCGGCGCTGCTGATCTGCGAGGATGCCTGGCACTCGTTCACGCCCATGCTCGCGGCGCTCGACGGTGCCCAGCTCATCATCATTCCCAGTGCGAGCCCGGCCCGCGGCCTCGTGCCGGGTGAGGATGCCGCCGCGGGTCGCCCGGCCAGCCTGGGTCGCTGGAGCCGGATCGTCCAGGACATCGCGGGCGAGCACGGGGTCTACGTCGCGCTGGCCCAGCTGGTCGGCTTCGAGGGCGGCAAGGCATTTCCCGGTGGCTCCATCGTGGCCACTCCCCGTGGCGAGCTGACCGCCCAGGGACCTATCTTCGAAGAAGGGCTGATTCCGGCCACGCTGGATTTCGAGGAGATTACCCGAGCGCGGTCGGATCTGCCGCTGCTGGCCGATCTGGAGATGCGGCTGCCTCACCTGCTGGGGTCGCTGCACGCGGCCAGGCGAGAGAAAGTTCCTGCACTATCGAAGGGCCGAGACGGAGGAGCGAGAGAAGCTCGAAAGGCGGCGGGCGGGCAAGACGAAGCGAGTTTCCCCCTGAGCGAAGCGAGAAAGTCGAAGTCTCGTGGTAAGAGGCTGCCCGTTCCGCCGCTACGTCCCTCCACCGATCCGCTCGCGATCGACCCCGAGCTCACCCGGCGTTGGCTGGTAGAGTTTCTCCGGGATGAGGTGCAGCGCCGCCGCGGCTTCGCGAAGGTGGTGATCGGCCTCTCCGGCGGGGTGGACAGCTCGCTGGTCGCCTTCCTTGCCGCCCAGGCCCTCGGCGCCGAGAACGTCATCGGCGTGCGGATGCCCTACCGCAGCTCGAGCTCCGACAGCCTGAAACACGCGCAGCTGGTGATCGACGCCCTCGGCATCGAGGGCCGCACGGTCGACATCAGCGCCGCGGTGGATGGTCTCGCCTCCGCCATCGGCGGCGGACATGAGCCCGGCCGGCTGGGCAACATCATGGCCCGCGCCCGCATGATCACCCTGTTCGATCTCTCCGCGGCGGAGCGGGCACTGCCGGTCGGCACCGGCAACAAGACCGAGCGATTGCTCGGCTACTTCACCTGGCACGCCGATGATTCCCCACCGGTCAACCCCATCGGCGACCTGTTCAAGACCCAGGTGTGGGCCCTGGCCCGCCACCTCGACGTGCCGGACGTGATCGTGTCCAAGCCGGCCACTGCGGACCTGATCCAGGGGCAGACCGATGAGGGAGACTTCGGCATCTCCTACGCCAAAGCGGACGCGATTCTCCACTGGATCCTGCTCGGCTACAGCACCGACGAGATCGTTCCGCTGGGATTCACCGAGGAAGAGATCACCCTGGTCCGCCGGCGTCTCGATTCCACCCACTGGAAACGGCGGCTCCCCACAGTGGCGATGCTGAGCGCGACGGCGATAGGCGAGTACTATCTGAGACCGGTGGATTACTGATCGAAGGCGTGAAGAGAGTTACCCTGCACACTGTTCAAGAACTGAAACCGGCTTTCGACAGGCGTCGGTCCAGATCGTAGGCCGCGCTGATCAGCGCCAGATGGGTGAACGCCTGGGGAAAGTTTCCCAGGTGCTCGCCGGCCGGCCCGATCTCTTCGGCGTACAGCCCCACGTGGTTGGCGTATCCCAGCATCTTCTCGAACAGGAAGCGGGCCTTCTGGAGGTCGCCGGAGCGGGAGAGGCATTCGATATACCAGAAAGAGCAGATCGAGAACGTGCCTTCGATTCCCTCCAGCCCGTCGGTCTCTATGCCCTCGATCTCGTACCGGTAGACCAGCGAATCTTCCACCAGCCGCGTCTCCACCGCGCGCATGGTCGAGAGCCAGCGCGGATCCCTGGCCGAGATGAAGCGCACCAGCGGCATGATGAGGCAGGCAGCATCCAGTCGGCGGGTATCCCGGACTCCCACGAACGCTCCCAGCTTCGGGTCCCAGAAATGCTCGTGGACGTCGCGGTAGATGGCATCGCGTGCCTCCCGCCATTGGCTCAAGGGGGCTGGGAAGGATCGCTTCACCGCCATGCGGATTCCTCGGTCGATCGCCACCCAGCACAGGATCCGGGAATAGAGAAACTCGCGCCGGCCGCTCCGCACCTCCCACACTCCGTCGTCGGGACGCTGCCAGTTGGCGGCCACCCAGTTCACGATCGCGGCGATCCGTCCCCATAGGGCATAGCTGGTGGACTCCTTGTACTTGTCGTAGAGGTAGATCGCATCCAGCAGCTCGCCGTAGATGTCCAGCTGCAGCTGGTCTGCCGCCGCATTGCCGATGCGGACGGGCCGGGATCCGCGATAGCCCTCCAGATGATCCAGAGTCCGCTCGGTCAGGTCGCTTCCGCCGGCGATGGTGTAGAGCGTCTTGAGCGCCTCCGGCTGGCTGGACTCGAAGCGCTGAGCCAGCCAGGCGATGAAGGCTTCGGTCTCCTCAGTCATGCCCAGGCGGCTCAGCGCGTACAGGGTGAACGACGCGTCCCGGATCCAGGAGTATCGGTAGTCCCAGTTGCGCCCGCCGCCGATCGTCTCCGGCAACCCGAAGGTCGCCGCCGCGACGATCGAGCCGCTCCACCGGG
>DATBJC010000065.1:0-17233 GCA_036556625.1 Gemmatimonadales bacterium | reverse complement strand
CGGGTCCGGTACCAGTTGAATGCCAGCCTTCCGTGCGACCGGCGCTGCTCCAGCGCGGCGGGCTCGATGGCGAGCCAGTCGGAATCGTCGAAGCCCGACTCGCCGGCGCGGGGCGTAATGTCGTTGGTGCGGTTGGGCGCTCCCGAGGGACGGAGATCGGGCCCGGGTTCGCGGTGTTCGACCTGGACGATCGAAGCGTCCCGATAGCGCCACTGGGCGTTCACCAACGCGGCCCCCGCGGCCGTGCGGAGGTCCACGACCGCCGCGGGCAGGGGAGCCGGGACTTGTACCGTCACCTGGGCCGGGACGGACAGGGGGAGCGCGCCTACCAGCAGGAGGGCGGCGGCCGCGAGTTCGGGGGATCGCATCACATCGCTCCTGCGGTCGTGCGACGCTCGGCCTGTCGCACCTTGACCACGTAATAGAGGAATGGCGGCTCCACGTTCTTGAACCAGTGCGGCACCCCGTTCGGGATCACGACCACGTCACCGGGTACCAGCTCTCTGGTTTCGCCTCCGGTGATGGCAGTGCCGCGGAGCTCCTCCGGGGCGGTGGACTTCAGGTCCACTGCCATTCCGCCGGTGACCAGGGTCGCGGAGCCCTGGATCACGTAGGCGATATCGGTATCGCGGGTGTGGATCTCGGCGATCCCTGGCCCGTCTCGCCGGCTCGCGTGGACCTTGTAGTCGCCGACTTCGATCAAGGGCTTGCCCTTGGCGAAGGCGGCCGAGACCTCGGCGTGACCAATCGTCGTCACCTTGGCATCGTCGGCCTGAGGGGCGCCGGTGGGGGACCAGGCGACCAGGGCCAGGCCGAGCAGCATCGTGAATCGCATGGTAGGCTCCCGGTCAGCGGTTGGCGCTGGTCTGGCCGCGCAGCGCCGCGGCGCCGGCGATGGCGATCACGGCATCCCGGGCAGCACTCGCGGCGCCGCTCACACCGATGGCGCCGATCACCTGGCCGTCCACTACGATCGGCTCACCGCCGTTGAGCGGCGCGGACCAGGCGTTCAACAGCGGTGTGCGCCCGCCGACGATGGCGTCTTCCAGGATCTTGGTGGGCTTCTGAAACAGCGCGGCGGTCCGGGCCTTCTCGGTGGCGATGGTGGTGCCCATCGGGAAGGTGGGCTGGATCCGCTCGAGGTAGACCAGGTTGCCGCCGTCGTCCACGATGGCGATGGATGCGCCCTCGTTCCCGTTCTTCGCTTCGGTCGCTGCCGCGGCGGCGGCAGCCTTGGCACCCTCCAGGGTGAGCACCTTCTTGCTTTGGGTCACCTGAGCCTGGGCTGACACGGCGGCGCCCGAGAGGCCCAGGGCAACCAAGCACGATAGCGCGACTCTCATGGTGGAGCACTCCTCGCAGATGGTCATCGGGAAGAATTCGATGGGGATGGAATGCGATGGGACGCGGAACAGTTCCCGCGGAACCTCTTCGCGTCCTCCGGCATTACAGCGATCGAGAGCGACGAACAACCTTCTCTCGAGCGGACCGGAGGCATCATGTATCAGAACTTTCAGGGGCTGCCGGCAGCATCGAGCGTCGAGCAGTCGATCATCCTGGCTCAGCTTCTCATTCTGAGGGCCTCGGGCAACCGCCAGAGGTGACTGCCGGCGGGGAGCAAGTCCGGCATACGCGGAGCGAGGAACCTTTCCAGCATCCGTGGCATTCCAGCAGGAAACCACTCTCGGCGTCTTGACAGGGTGGGGCGGGGCAATAACTCACCAGAATCAGCCAATCAGACCGCGGAGGGTGTGTGTCCGGCGCTGAAGCCAATCGGCTGGCCGAGGATGAACGGCGGGTCAGGAACTGGAAGCGGTGGGGCCCCTATCTGGCGGAGCGGCAGTGGGGCACGGTGCGGGAGGACTACTCAGCCTATGGTGAGGTGTGGGACTACTTCCCCCACGACCACGCCAGAAGCCGGGCGTACCGCTGGGGCGAGGACGGCCTGCTCGGCATCTGTGACCGGCAGGGCAGACTCTGCTTTGGGCTGGCGCTCTGGAACGGGCGGGATCCCATCCTCAAGGAGCGGCTCTTCGGTCTGACCGGCCCCGAAGGCAATCATGGCGAAGACGTCAAGGAGTCGTACTTCTACCTCGAGTCCACGCCCACCCATTCCTACCTGAAGGCCCTCTACAAGTATCCCCAGCACGAGTTTCCCTATGAGCGGCTGGTGCGAGGGAACCGTGAGCGCGGCAAGGCCGATCCCGAGCTGGAGCTGGCCGACACCGGCGTGTTCGACGACAACCGCTACTTCGATGTCTTCGCCGAGTACGCCAAAGCGGGTCCCGACGACATCGCCATCCGCATCACCATCGCCAATCGGGGACCCGAGGCAGCCACGATACATCTGCTCCCCACCCTCTGGTTCCGCAACACCTGGAGCTGGGGTCGCCAGGGGGAGGGCTATACCGAGAAACCGAGGCTTCGCCGGAAGGGGAGCACAACGATCGTCGCGGAGCACCCGGTGCTCGGGGCGTACGAGCTGCGCGCCGAGGGATTGGGTGAGCCGGAAGGTCCGGCTGTGCTCTTCACGGAGAACGAGACCAACGTTGGGCGGCTCTTCGGTGCGCCGAATGCCCAACCGTTTGTGAAGGACGCCTTCCATCGCCTCGTGATCGAGGGTGAGCAGACAGTGGTGAACCCGGCGGAGGAAGGCACCAAGGCCGCCGTGCACTACGCGCTCAGCATACCTGCCGGGGCGGAGCGGGTAGTGCGGCTCCGGCTCACGCAGGCGAGTGCCGGCAGGACGACGACCATCGGCCCCGAGCTCGATCGGGTATTCCAGGATCGGATCCGCGAGACCGACGAGTTCTACCGCGAACGGCTGCCCGAAGCCGCCAGTGAAGACGAGATGCGGGTGCTGCGCCAGGGATATGCCGGCCTGCTCTGGAGCAAGCAGTTCTACTACCACGTGGTGAAGGACTGGCTGGAAGGAGACCCGGCACAGCCTCCCGCTCCATCATCCCGGCGAGAAGGACGCAACGCCGAGTGGTCTCACGTGTTCAACCGGGACGTCATCTCGATGCCGGACAAGTGGGAGTATCCCTGGTACGCGGCCTGGGACCTCGCCTTCCACATGATCCCGTTCGCCCGGATCGATCCCCACTTCGCCAAGGAGCAGCTGCTCCTCCTGCTGCGCGAGTGGTACATGCATCCCAACGGCCAGATCCCGGCGTACGAGTTTGCCTTCGGCGACGTGAACCCGCCGGTGCACGCCTGGGCCTGCTGGCGGGTGTACAAGATGACCGGTCCCAAGGGACAGCGAGACCGGGTGTTCCTGGAGCGCGCGTTTCACAAGCTGCTGCTCAACTTCACCTGGTGGGTGAATCGGAAGGATCCCGACGGCCGGAATCTCTTCGCCGGGGGCTTTCTCGGCCTGGACAACATCGGCGTGTTCGATCGGTCCCGACCGCTTCCCACCGGCGGTCACCTGGAGCAGGCCGACGGCACCGCTTGGATGGCGTTCTACTGCGTCACCATGCTCGCCATCGCCCTGGAGCTCGCGAGCGAGGATCCGGCCTACGAGGATGTCGCCTCGAAGTTCTTCGAGCACTTCATCGCCATCGCCGATGCCATCAACACGCTGGGCGGCACCGGTCTCTGGTCCGAGGAAGACGGCTTCTACTACGACCAGCTGCACGTGGACGGCCGGCACACGCCGCTGCGGATCCGCTCGCTGGTGGGACTCATGCCGCTCATCGCGGTGGAGGTGCTGGAGGAGAAGAAGTTCGCCCATCTGAAGGGCTTTCAAAAACGGCTCGCCTGGTTCCTGGAGAATCGGCCCGACGTGACCGGGCAGATCGCGTGCATGCATCCTCGGAACTCCGAGATTGGCGTGCAGCGGCTGCTCGCCATCCCCTCGCGGGAGCGTCTGGAGCGGGTGCTCCGATATCTGCTGGACGAGACCGAGTTTCTGTCTCCCCACGGGATCCGCTCGGTCTCCCGGGTGCACCGCGACCAGCCCTACGAGCTCCAGGTGAACGGCGACGTGTACCGGGTGGACTACGATCCCGGAGAGTCGAGCACGGGATTATTCGGCGGCAACTCCAACTGGCGCGGTCCGGTCTGGTTCCCGCTGAACTACCTGCTTCTTGAGGCGCTGGAGCGGTTTCATCAGTTCTATGGCCCGGACCTCAAGGTCGAATGCCCGGTCGGATCGGGCCACATGCTGGACCTTCAGGGCGTGGCGCGGGAGCTGAGCACCCGCCTGAGCCGGATCTTCCTGGCCGACGCCTGGGGGCGTCGCCCCTGTCACGGTGCCGAGGACCGATTCGCCACCGATCCTCACTGGAAGGATCTGGTGCTGTTCCACGAGTACTTCCATGGCGATACCGGGCGTGGCGTCGGGGCCAGCCATCAGACCGGCTGGACCGCGCTGGTGGTGCGTTGCATCGAGGACCTGGTCCGGGCCCGCTCGCAGACAACCTCGGTGCCGGCGAGCACAGGCAACGCTCGTCGCCTGGTCTCGAGCCGCCGATGACTCGCCCCGTTCCCATCGACGAGACAGCCGAATGGCTGGAGCCCGACGGCCTCGGCGGGTTCGCCTCGGGAACCACGGCGGGTCTCCGAACTCGGCGCTACCATGCGCTGCTGCTCACGGCCACGACACCGCCCACGGGACGCATGGTTCTGGTCAACGGGCTGGATGCGTGGGTGGAAAAGCGTGAGCGGGAAACGAACGGCGTGAGCGGTGAGCGGGAGTTTCTCACTCGTCAGCGGTACGCCCCCGACATCATCGCGCCGGAAGAACCGGCGGCGATCGAGTCGTTCGACGCCGATCCTTGGCCGACTTGGGTCTATCGTCTGCGGGACGGGACTCGCATCGAGCAGGAGCTGTTCGTGCCGCAGGGGCTCAGCCTGGTGGCCCTGCGCTGGCGGATTCTGGGAAACTCCGGCGCGATACGGCTCGAGGTTCGGCCGTTTCTCTCAGGCCGGGATCTCCACGCCCTGCAGCAGGCCAACCCGGCATTCGACTTCGAAGGGGCTGTCGAGGGCGACCGGGTGAGCTGGTCGCCGTACCAGGGGGTCCCCCGGATCGACGTCGTATCCAACGGCAGCTACCGGCAGGCGCCTGAGTGGTATCGCAACTTCCTGTATGCCGAAGAGCGCGCCCGGGGATTGGACTTCGAGGAGGATCTCGCCGCACCGGGCATCTTCAGCTGGGATCTGGCAGCATCCGAGGCAGTCCTGATCATGGGGACGGCCGGTGCTCTGCCGTCCGACACCGCGATGCAGACGTTCAGCCGGCTGAGGCGCGCGGAGCACGGCCGGAGGGCGCGGTTTGCCTCTCCGCTCGCGCGCGCGGGCGATGCCTATCTGGTCCGTCGAGGCTCGGGCCTGACGATCGTCGCGGGTTATCCCTGGTTCACCGACTGGGGACGGGACACGTTCATCGCGATTCGGGGTCTCTGTCTGGCGACGGGAAGGCTCTCGGAGGCGCGCTCGATTCTCCTTCAGTGGGCCGGGCTGGTGTCCGAGGGGATGCTGCCCAACCGATTCGTGGATCAGGGCGACTCCCCGGAGTTCAACTCGGTGGACGCGTCGCTCTGGTACGTCATCGCGGTCCACGACTATTTGCGGGCGGTGGAGGCGGGCGGCCGGAAGATTTCGGAGTCCGACCGCGACACCCTCGCCGACGCGGTCAGGGCGATCATCTCGGGATACAGCCGGGGGACTCGCTTCGGGATTCGCCTGGATCGCGATGGCTTGCTCGCCGCTGGGGAGCCCGGGGTGCAGCTCACCTGGATGGATGCCAAGGTGGGCGACTGGGTGGTGACGCCCCGGATCGGCAAGCCGGTGGAGATCCAGGCGCTGTGGCTCAACGCCCTGCGGATCGCGGGCGAGTTTACTCCGGAGTATCGCGATGCCCTCGAGCAGGGTCTTCGCTCCTTCAACCAGCGGTTCTGGTATGCCGACGGTGGGTATCTGTACGACGTCGTCGATGTGGACCACCAGGCCGGCGCGGTGGATCCCACGCTGCGGCCCAATCAGATCCTCGCCGTCGGCGGCCTGCCCTATGCCGTACTCGAGGAGCGGCTGGGTCGACGGGTGATGGACACGGTCGAGTCGAGGCTGTGGACCCCGATCGGTCTCAGAACTCTTCCGCAGGACGATCCGCGCTACGTGGCCCGCTACGAGGGAGGTGTCCGTTCCCGGGACGGCGGCTATCACCAGGGCACCGTGTGGCCCTGGCTGCTCGGTCCCTTCGTCGAGGGCTGGGTTCGGGTACGGCGCGACACCTCGGCGGCCCGCCGGGTGGCGCGAAGACGATTTTTCGAGCCGTTGCTGGAGCACCTGGGGCAGGCGGGGCTGGGACACGTCTCCGAGATCGCGGACGCCGAGCCGCCGCACACGCCGCGCGGATGTCCGTTCCAGGCCTGGTCGGTGGGGGAGGCGCTCCGCCTCGATCTGAGCGTGCTCCCGGTCTCGCGTCGCATCGAGTCGCTGCCCGGCCGGAGCGCCCATGCGCTCTCGCGCTGACTCCGGCGGTTGGTCCATCGTGGGCAGGCACTGGCCGGAGTACGGTATCGAGGCCGCCCTGCTGGGCACCTTCATGGTCTCGGCGTGTCTCTTCTCGACCGTGCTGTTCTATCCCGGCTGGCCGGCGGCGAAGCTGGTCCCCGATCCGTTTGCGCGGCGGGTGTTGATGGGTGTGGCCATGGGCGCGACGGCGGTGGGGCTCAACTACTCGGCCTGGGGCAAGCGGTCGGGCGCGCACTACAACCCGGCGGTCACCCTCACGTTCGCCCGGCTGGGGAAGATCGCCCGGGGGGACGTGCTGGGCTATCTATCGGCGCAATTCGTGGGCGCTGTGGGCGGGGTATTTCTGGCTGGACTCCTGGGCAGAGAGATGCTGGCCCATTCCGACGTGCATTACGCCGTCACTCGACCGGGGACCCATGGGGCGGCTGTGGCCTTCGTGGCTGAAGCAGTAATCTCCTGTATCCTAATGACCGTTGTACTGTCAACGTCAAATCGCGACAAACTGGCCCCCTATACCGGGCTCTTCGCCGGGCTTTTGGTCGCACTGTTTATCACCATCGAGGCGCCGCTCTCGGGCATGAGCATGAACCCGGCGCGAACGGTGGGCTCCGGGTTCTGGTCTCATGACTGGACCTCGGTGTGGATCTACTTCACCGCGCCACCGCTTGGCATGCTGCTGGCAGCCGAGCTCTACCTGCGTTGCCACGGGCCGGCCGCCGTCTTCTGTGCAAAGCTGCACCATCGGAACGCGCAGCGATGCATCTTCTGCGAGTTCCAGGGAAGGGGAGAAAAGAGCGTGAGCGGAAAGACCCTGAGTGGGGGACGCGCAGCTTAGTCCGGTAACCTCCCTCAGCCGCACACGCTCTGTCGTTCCTGGCTTACCCGTCCTTTTCAGCCCAGGCCCGTCTTTCGTCTCACCATTCCCAGGAGGAGTCGCTGGCAACGACGATTGCCAGTCAAGAGATGGGCCTGGTTACGCCCTTTTTCTCCCCCGGACCAGTCCCTGGAACTTTCTCCGCTCCGGCCGCATTACAGCCGCAACACCAAGAGCAATCCAACTCGTCCGAGCCCGTCGAAGGAGATTGACGAAATGAAGCGTCGTACCTGGGTGATCGGCCTCGCGGTCGTGGGCGGCATCGGTTGGTATGCGTTCCGGCCCGAGCTGTTGTTCGTGCGGAAGAGCGTGAATGAAAGCCTGCCGGTCGCGGCGGCTCAGGCGGCGGGCCGGACTAGCGCGGGAGCAGAGGAGAACACCGCGCTCGTCAGGGGGCAGTTCAAGTCGGTGGCCCACGAGACCCAAGGCAGTGCGACCGTCTACCGGCTGGCCGACGGGAGCCGCGTGCTCCGGCTGTCCGACTTCACCACCTCGAATGGTCCCGACGTCCGGGTGTACCTGGTGGCTGCCCGCGATGCCGCGGATGACGAGACGGTGAACAAGGCGGGGTTCGTGGAGGTCGGGAAGCTCAAGGGCACCGATGGGGACCAGAACTACGAGGTCCCGGCCGGACTCGACCTCGGCAAGTATCGCGCAGTGACCATCTGGTGCCGCCGGTTCGGAGTGAACTTCGGTACCGCACCGCTCACGCCTGCATCCTGATCTGGAGCTCACCATGTCGTGCGTACGTGCCATTCCGATCCTGCTGTCCCTGGCCGTTATCCTGGCTGTAGCGGAGGTCCGGGCCCAGGCTCAGCAGCCTTGGGCGGGAGCGGGGATTCAGGCTCAGACCGAAACCGGTCGCAACCAGGCTCTCGTGGTGCAGCGATCGGCATCGGCACCGGCTGTGGCGAGAAGGGCCGCCGAAGGCAGGGGCGCCATACGGTTCACGATCCGGGTCGAGAACATCTCGACCGGGGAGTCGCTCAAGCTTTCCAACGGGAAGTCGGCTCCGTTCGTCTCCGCCCCGGTGCTGTGGGTGACTCACACGGGGAGCGCCAATCCGATCTTCACGGGCGGGAAGCGGGAGGCAGGCGAGGGTCTCGAGCCGTTGGCCGAGACCGGCAATCCGTCGAAGCTGGTGGCGACGCTGGCCGGGAAGCCGGGCATCATTGCCGCCGGTGCCGCGGCAAAGCCCGTCGGTGCCACGACCGAGGGACCCATCACGCCGGGCCAGAAGTACCAGTTCGAGATCTCGGCGGAGCCCGGTCAGCTGCTCTCGACCGCCTGGATGTTCGGCCAGTCGAACGATCTCTTCTACTCCAACGACCGGCCGATCGCCCTCTTCACCGCCGCCGGCAAGCCGATCTCGGGAGAGCTGACCACACAGCTGTCGCTGTGGGATGCGGGCACCGAAGTCAACGAGGAGCCCGGGCTCGGACCCAACCAGGGTCCCCGCCAGGCCACTCCAGAAGCCGGTATGACCGAGTCCCAGGGAATCGCACACGTGCGCGACAAGTTTACCTACCCCCGGATTGGTGACGTGCTCCGGCTGACCATCGCGCCCGCCGATAACGCGGTGAGCAGCAGATAATGAGAAGCGTGCCTGTTCCAGTTACTTAGAGGCTCGACCATGTCGTCTTCCCATTACGACGTCATCATCATCGGCACCGGCGCCGGCGGCGGGACACTCGCGTATCGGCTGGCGTCGTCCGGTAAGCGGATCCTGCTGATCGAGCGAGGTGACTATGTCCCGCGTGAGCTGGACAACTGGAGCACGCGCGCGGTCAACGTGGAGGGGAAGTACCAGACCCGCGAGAACTGGCGGGACAAAGGTGGCCAGGAGCTGCACCCTCATACGAACTATTGGGTGGGTGGTAACACCAAGTTTTACGGAGCGGCGCTGTTCCGACTCCGGCGCGAGGACTTCGGAGCGCTCCAGCATCATGGTGGTGTCTCTCCTCCCTGGCCCCTCACCTACGAAGACCTGGAGCCCTACTACACTGAGGCCGAGCATCTGTATCAGGTCCATGGCGAGCGGGGAGAGGATCCGACCGAGCCCCCCGCCAGCGCCCGATACCGGTTCCCGGCGGTCACTCATGAGCCGCGCATTCAACAGCTGAGTGATGACTTTGCCCGGTTGGGCTACCAGCCGTTCCACACCCCACTCGGCATCATGCTCGACGAGCGGAATCGCCGGCTGAGCCGCTGCATCCGGTGCGGCACCTGCGACGGTCATCCCTGCCTGGTGAACGCCAAGTCGGACGCCCAGGTCGTGTGCGTGGACCCGGCACTGGAGCACGAGAACGTCAGCCTGCTGACTAACGCCTATGTCTCGCGGCTGGAGACCAGTGCGTCGGGGCGAGAGGTGACGCGAGTCCTGGTGGATCGAGACGGCCAACGGGAGAGCTACAGCGCCGACATCGTCGTCGTGTCCTGCGGTGCCATCAACTCCGCCGCGCTGCTGTTGCGCTCGGCCAATGATCGGCATCCGCGGGGGCTGGCCAACGGGTCGGACGTGGTGGGACGCCACTACATGGGCCACATCAACTCGGTCCTGATGGCGCTGTCGCGCTGTCCCAATCCCACGGTGTTCCAGAAGAGCCTGGCGCTGAATGACTTCTACTTCGGGTCGCCGGAATGGGCCTATCCGATGGGCCACATTTCCTTCGTCGGCAAGCTCGACGGGGTGACCCTCTCGGCCGGCGCGCCGGCGATCGCCCCCGGCTGGACGCTCGAGCTGATGGGCAGGCATTCACTGGACTTCTGGCTCACCTCGGAGGATCTGCCCGATCCTGAGAACCGGGTCAGCCTCGACCGCGAAGGCCGCATCGTCCTCGCGTATACGCCCAACAATGGGGAGGGACACAGGCGGCTCATCGCCAAGCTGGAAAGCATGATGCGGCAGCAGTCCCGATGCGTACTGCATGGGTCCGAGTGCCACCAGGGCCTCTTCTCCCGGAACCTCTTCGTGGGTCAGCGGATTCCTCTGGCCGGGGTGGCTCACCAGAACGGAACCATCCGGTTCGGGCACGATCCACGGACGTCCGCGCTGGATCCTCACTGCAAGGCACACGAGGTGGATAACCTGTACGTAGTGGACGGGAGCTTCTTCCCCTCCAGCGGTGCGGTGAATCCGGCACTCACCATCATGGCGAATGCTCTGCGGGTCGGGGATCACATTCTAAAGCGGTTGGGTGCACGTGAGGCCGCAACGGCATCCACCGGCAGCGCGATCAGTGTAGGAGTCTCGGCTTGAGTGCCTCGATTCAACGCGACGCGAGTCGATCCCTCCTCGGGATGACCCTGTTCGTCACGTGCCTCACCACGCTGCTCCTGCCCGTCTCGTCTCCTGCAGCCCAAACGGCGGAATCCCGGAATGGCTCCGGCACTGCTACCCCTCGATCACGAGCCGAAGTGTCGCCTTCGGCCGGCACGGCCGGCGTCCAAGCGGTCGCCATGGTGGGCTTCACCGTATCGGACATGGACCGCTCGGTCGACTTCTATACCAGCGTACTCGACTTCGAGAAGATTTCAGACGATGAGGTGCTGGGGTCCGCCTACGAGCAGCTCAACGGTGTCTTCGGAGCGCGGCTTCGGGTGGTCCGCCTGCGGCTGGGCGACGAGTATCTACAGCTGACTGAATACCTGGTCCCGAAAGGGCGTCCGATCCCGCTCGATTCCCGCAGCAACGATCGGTGGTTCCAGCA
This sequence comes from Gemmatimonadales bacterium, assembly GCA_036556625.1. GTDB lineage: Bacteria > Gemmatimonadota > Gemmatimonadetes > Gemmatimonadales > GWC2-71-9 > CAVVWJ01. The sequence goes on along the minus strand of DATBJC010000065.1, from coordinate 6,166 downwards.
TATCGCCGTCATTGTCAGCGATATGAATCGGGCCTACAGCAGGCTTCGGCGGTTCAAGGTCCAGCATGCGTCCACCGCGCCGCAGCTCCTCCCCGCGACCATTCCGGCGGCGGCCGGCATTCGCGCCTTCTACTTCAAGGACCCGGACGGCCACCCACTCGAGGTGTTGCAGTTTCCGCCTGACAAAGGCGATGCCAAGTGGCACCGGGATGACGACCGGCTGTTCCGTGGCATCGACCACACCGCGATCGTCGTTGGTAGCACCAGGGCCAGCCTGGCTTTCTACCGGGATGTGCTGGGATTCCGGGTGGCTGGCCAGAGCGTCAATTTCGGCACCGAGCAGGAGCATCTGAACAACGTGCCAGGCGCCCGGTTGCGCATCACCGGCTTGCGGGTGCCTCAGGGTCCCGGAATCGAGTTCCTCGAGTATGTCGCACCGACCGACGGCCGCGCGTATCCGCCGGACGCCCGTCCGAACGACCTGGTGCACTGGCAAACCACTGTGCTGGTTCCTGATGCCGCGGCGGCTGCGGCCGTGGTGCGGCGAGGGAAGTTCCGGTTGCTCTCACGGTCGCCGGTGGAGCTCCCCGATACGGCCTTCGGGTTCAAGGAAGGAATTCTGGTCCGGGATCCCGATGGTCATGCAGTTCAACTGGCAGAACACTGAGGATCCCCCATGCCGACAGCTGCTGAATCAGGTGCACGACCAGAGGTCTCCAGGCCCGAGCCCGGCAAGACCAATCAGGCGACCATGAAGGCCATCGCCGTCTTACCGGGTAAGTCCAGCTCGATGCACCTCAGGGAGGTGCCCCGGCCCTCGCTCGACGAAGTCCCGGGAGGACGCGGCGTCCTCGTCAAGGTGCTCCAGGTCGGCGTGGACGGCACCGACAAGGAGATCAACGCGGCGGAGTATGGGGCGGCGCCGGAGGGCTTCGACTATCTGATCACCGGTCACGAGAGCTTCGGCCGGGTGGTGCAGGTCGGCCCCAATGCCACCGAGCTCGCGGTGGGCGACTACGTCGTCGCCACCGTGCGGCGACCCGGGTCCAGCATCTACGATCGGATCGGCACCTATGACATGACCACCGACGACATGTACTACGAGCGCGGCATCAACCTCCGACACGGGTACCTGGCCGAATACTATGTCGACGATCCGGAATACATCGTGAAGGTACCGCCGGGCTTGAAAGCGGTCGCGGTGTTGCTGGAGCCGACCACGGTGGTCGAGAAGGGAATCACGCAGGCGTACGAGATCCAGCGTCGGCTTCGGGTCTGGCGTCCGCGAAAGGCAGCGGTCATGGGTGCCGGAACCATCGGCCTGCTGGCGGCGCTCGTATTGCGGCTCCGTGGCTTCGAGGTCACGGTATTCGGCCGTACACCCGCGCCCTACCTCAACTCCGATCTCATCCAAGAGCTGGGCGCGCGGTACCTCTCCACCGCGACCACCTCGATCCTGGATGGCGCCGGCAGGCACGGTCCGTTCGATCTGATCTTCGAGGCGACGGGAGCGTCGTCTGTCGTCTTCGAAAGTATGCGGGCCCTGGCCAAGAACGGCGTGCTGGTTCTCTCCAGCGTCACGGGAGGCGACCGGATGATCGAGGTGCCCGCCGACCGAATCAATCTGGAGTTCGTGCTCGGAAACAAGGTGATGGTTGGAACGGTGAACGCCAACCGGGAGTACTTCGAGTCCGGAGTAAAGGACATGGCCCATGCCGAGTCTCAGTACCCCGGCTGGCTGAAGCGCCTGCTCACCCATCCCGTCAAGGGACTGGAAAACTGGCAGCTTCTCCTGGAGACGCTGACGATGGCCCGCGGCGCAATCAAGGTATACTGCGAGGTGGCGGAGGACGGGGCCTAGGTGGCAGAAGCTCCGGCGGAGCGGAGCGTTTCCGGCATCCGCATGGCGACCAGCAGACCCGAGGCGAAAGTGAGAACGGCCACGATGCCGATCGACCAGGCCATGCCGAACAGGTCCGCCACTGCACCGGCGAGAAGCGCGCCCACCGCGTAACCGCTGTCCCGCCACAAGCGATAGATGCCCACGGCGGATCCCCGCCAGCCCGGGTGAGCGACGTCGCCCACCGCGGCCAGCAGGGTCGGGTACACCATCGCCGTGCCCGCGCCGAGCAGGACGGCGGCCCCCAGCCAAGGCCAGAAGCCGCGGACCACCGCGATCGCAGCCAAGGCAACGGCCTGCAGGAGCATCCCGCCGACGATGAGCCGCTTGCGTCCGCAGCGATCGGAGAGCGCGCCGGTCCCCATCTGCAGCGCGCCCCACACTGCCGGATAGGTGAACCCCAGGATTCCAATCCGGCCCAGGTCCAGGCCAGCGGCTGCGAAGAACAGCGGGAAGAGACCCCAGGCCAGTCCGTCATTCATATTGTTGACCAATCCGGCCTGGCTCACGCTGGAGAGCGTGGGGTCTCGCCAGGCCGTCCGGATGACGAGTTCACGGGTGGAGAGTGCAGGGCTGCGATCCGGCCCGCCCGGCGCCGACGGAACGGCTCGGGCCTCGAGCGCCGCATGATGGCGCGTTTCGCGGACCAGGGCCAGCGACAGACCCAGTCCCGCCGCGGCACAAGCGATCCCCAAGTAAAACGGCTCGGGCCGCAGCCCGTACACCTGGGCCAGGTAGCCGGTACCGAGGGCTGCCAGTGCCACCGCGAGATACCCGGCGAACTCGTTGAGTCCCATGGCGAAGCCGCGCCGAGCAGGGCCCACGAGATCGATCTTCATGATGACCGTCGTGGACCATGCCAGGCCCTGGTTGATCCCCAGCAGCACATTCGCCAGAACGATCCATGACCAGCTGGGCGCCCAGATGACCAGGAATGGAACCGGCAGTGCAACGCACCAACCGGCCACCAGGACGGGCTTGCGGCCATGTCGGTCACTCAGTCGCCCCGCGAAAAAGTTGCTGAGCGCCTTGACCAGTCCGAATGTGGCGATGAACGAGAGTGCGGCGCTCTTGCTCGCCAGGCCGAACTCCGTCTGTGCCAGCAGCGGGAGTACGGTCCGCTCCAGGCCGACCATCGAACCCACGAATGCGTTCACCAGCACCAGAAGCCAGAACTGGCGCCAGTTCGCGCGAAGTCCTAATGCAGGTTCGTGTGCGGACACTTCCGTGTCGAGGCGCTCCGGCGTGGATCTGGAAGGTGCCAAAGCTGCCGGGCGGGGTGAAGGCCGCTTACTGGCGGATGGGAGAGGGGCCCTCGGAAAGTTCCGAGGGCCGCGGGCCGAACTCTTCAGACTTTCTGAACGATAGCCCTGCCCGACCAGTGGACCGGAGCGATCTCCGCATCGGGAAATCCCTCGAGCGTCACCCACAGCAGATTCTGCAGCCGATCGAGATTGAGTGGCTTGCTCATCACCTGAACGATCTGGCCGTTCACGTTCAGCCGCTCGATCTCTTCCGGCAGCCGTCCGGTCATCAGAATCACACTGGGTCCGGGGCAGCGGGAGAGGACCTGGGTGGCCAACGCTACGCCGTCCAGCCCGGCCGTCGCTACATCGCTGAGGATGACGTTGACCCGCGGCCGCCGCCGACGGACCGCCGTCAGCGCCTCATCTCCGGACCTGACCTCCAGCACCCGATAGCCGAGGTGCCGGAGATAGCGGGTGACCAGCCGATTGATTCCGGCCTCGTCGTCAACTACCAGAATCACAGGTGCGGACGGATCTTCGGCGGGCACGCTGGGGGCTCCTGAATGCGTCGGATATTGCGGATATGCAGGAGAGAAGTCTCGGGGTCAAGTCCGTACCTGCAAGATGTGGACCTGCAAGCAGCTCCTCAATTCCATGCCAAGTAAGGGAGCCGAAGAAAACCGCTGCGCCGAAACCACAAGAATGTCGCTACTCGGGAGACTCCGCACGTTGCCTGAATGCAACCGCGGGAAAGCCGTGTCGCCGGCGGACCAGCATCCAGAGCACCGGCGCGATGAGGAGAACCAGCAGGAGCATGATGCCGGTGGCCCGGTTGGACACGCCGAGGAGCTTGAGCGCGGAGGCCAGCAGCACGAAGGCGAGCGCTCGGCGCACCAGACCGCCAGGCGCTCGCGCCGAAAGGTGGGCACCCACCCAGACGCCCGGAATGCAGCCCAGGAGAAGCGAGGTGGTCAGGTCGAGGTGAAAATCGCCGAACAGGAGGTGCCCGACCGCCGCTGACGCCACCAGCGGAACCGCCTGCACCAGGTCGGTGCCCACCAGCTCGCTGGCCTTGAGCGTGGGATAGAGAGCCATGAGGGCGATGATGATCAGCGATCCCGACCCCACCGAGGTCATCCCTACCACGACCCCGCCCAGCGCGCCGAGCAGCACGGTGGGCATGACCCGGAGGTCCACCGAGGGCCGCCCCTGCGGCAAGGGAGCGGCCCGGCCATCCCGCTCCCTGGCGTATTCCAGGAGGCGAATGTAGGCGCGAATGATGAGCCCGGCGGCCGCGAGCAGCAAAGCGACGCCCAGCGCAACCCGGATGACCTGCTGAACCTCCTCTCCCCGGCCCAGCGCGCGGGCGATGAGCACCCCGCTGAACGCGCCCGGGACCGAGCCGATGCACAGCCACTTCACCAGTTCCAGGTGCACGGTGCCGCGCCTGAGGTGCACGATGGAGCCGACCGGCTTCATCACCGCGCTGGCTACCAGGTCCGAGGACACCGCGGTCAGCGGCGGCACCTGGAAGAAGAGCACCAGCACCGGGGTCATCAGCGCCCCTCCTCCCATGCCGGTCAATCCCACCACGACTCCGATCCCGAACGAGGCAATGGTGAGCAGGAGGTCCAGGTCCATTTGCACTCCGTGAAAACGAATTGGGTCTATGATACTTTATCCCGAGGGAGCGGAGCGACTCGAGGGATCTGCTCGGCCGGTCTCGACAGGCGCCGAGCAGATCCCTCGCTGCGCTCGGGATGAAGTATCTATCGCGCCAGAAAGTATCTATCGCACCCAGAGTTATCCACCAAGGGTTCTATCGCACCAAGTGGGACAGGGTCCTCACCAGGGCGACGATCACCACCACCCCTGCCAGATCGAGCGCCAGTCCCCAGCGGATCATGCGTCCCAGCGTGATGTACCCCGAGCCGTAGACGATCGCGTTGCACGGGGTCGAGACCGGGAGCATGAACCCGAGGCTCGAGCCCATGGTCGCGCCCAGGGCCGGCTCCAGCGGATCGATCCCGGATGCCCGGGCGATCGCGATGACCACCGGCACCACCATGTTCGCCGAGGCGGTATTCGAGGTCGTTTCTGAGAGAAGAGCCGCGAAGACGACCGACGCCACCAGCAGCCCGAAGCTGCCTTCGACCGGAAGCAGTCCCGTGAGACCCCGCCCCATAGCCTCCGCCAGGCCGGTCTGAAACGACAAGACTCCCAAGGCAAAGCCGCCGCCGTACAGCAGCACGACGCCCCAGTCGATCTCGGCCGCATCCGCCCAGGTGATCGCGGCCCCCTTTTCCCCGGGCAACACGAAGAGCAGGCCGGCCCCGATCAGTGCGGCCACGCCCTCGGGAAGGCGCCGGGAGAGAAGCCGGTAGAGCTCGCTCGATTCACCCCCGACGACGGCCACGATTCCCGGGATCACCCAGAGCGCGACAGTCAGACCGAAGGCGAACGCGACCGACCGCTGCCCTCGGGTCCAGGGGCCAAGCCGCTCCCGCTCGCGCCGGATCACCTCGCCGCCGGCCGGCAGCTCCCGGACCCCGGCCGGCCCCACCGCGGCAAGGTAGCAGTATAAGAAGGTGAAAAGCACCAGGACTACCGGCACGCCGATCAGGGTCCACCGGAAGAAGCCGATCTCGGTGCCCAGCTGAGAGCGGATGAAGCCCAGGCCGATCAGGTTGGGCGGGGTTCCCACCGGTGTGGTCAGCCCTCCCACCGAAGCGGCGAAGGAGGTCATGAGCATGAGCGCGGTGGCGTAGCGCGGATCAATGGCCACGCCGGACTCGGGTGCCCGGAGCGCGGCCAGGATGGAGAGCCCGATGCCGAACATCATCGCCGTCGTGGCGGTGTTCGAGATCCAGGCCGAGAGCAGCGCGGTCACCGCACCGAAGGCGAGCAGGATCCGGTTGGGCCGGGTGCCGACCCAGGACAGCGAGAGCACCGCGTAGGCCACCCGGCGATCGAGGCCGTGAAGGAAGATGGCCCGAGCCAGGATGAACGCCCCGATGAA
>DATBJC010000064.1:0-107711 GCA_036556625.1 Gemmatimonadales bacterium | reverse complement strand
CGAGGAGCCGCAGCCGAGCAGGGACAGCAGAAGGGCCCCGCCGACGGGACCGACCCAGATTGTGACACGAGACACGCGTGACTCCGGACAGGGTTCGAGGAAGCGGAAAGATCGCGGGTACCTACGCCGTGCACCAACTCGTGGTTTCGGGTGAACCAGGGACCCAATGCGAGCTAGCGTACCCGGGTGAAACGGTAGGGCTCATGCCATGACGAGTAGTAGGTGCGGTCCTCCTGGCGTGGGATTGACGCTCCGAAGTACGCTCGAAGGACGGCCGGAATGACGTTGATGGGGGTAATCGAGTCGTAAAACTCAGTGGACGCCTTCGACGTATAGTAGGCGGCAAACACGTCCGTGCGCTCCATCAGTTGCTCGGCGCTGATGTCCTCGAGACTGGGTGGTCGTCCGAAGGGAAAACGGGCATTCCCATGATCGGCCTGGAGAATGATCACAGGTGGCCGGGGCGAGTCTTGGATGAGATGATCTACCAGCTGCAGGACCTGGCGGTTGACACACTGTACCTGCTCTACGTACGCCACTCGCGCGCTGTCGGTATCGGGGTCGGTTGCCGCTTCCCAGGAAAAAGACTTGGGAGAGCAGTCCGATTTGAAGACGTAGGGCTCGTGAGGAACCAGCATGTGGGCCAGGACGAACTTGGGACTTCGGGAGACCGTCGGGAGCTCTGCCAGGCGTGCGAATTTCCACAGTATGAGGCTCGGCGGCTCGTGCCGGAACGGCACCTGGTCGCATGAGCGGAATCGGCATCCCAACTGCAGAAGGGGTCGCAGAGCCGTGGTTCCCAACCAGACCGGCAGAAATTCTCCCTGAATGGCTGGCTGACCCGCGGCGTCACTGGGGATCAGCTCATCCGCTTGAGGGCTCCGCGAGGTGCCCCGGTACGAAGTGGGAAGAAAGACGATGCGATAACCTAGTCGCTTCAGAAAGCGCATCGTCCGATTGTTCTCGATCATATCGTACAGGATCGAGCGATCGCGACTCCCGGCCCCGAGAACCCGGGGGATCCAGTCCAGATACTCCCAGTTCAAGGCGGCGGCCAGCGCCAGAAAGGTGGCGGCGTAGTTGGCCCGGCTGTGCTTGGGAATGTAGAAGCCTCGAGCACGGAGACCGGTTTCGAAGGTGTCGTTGTCGAAGCCATATGTCTGCGCGAGAGAGCTTCGCCCGGTGTAGGCATCCAGGACGATGTAGTAGATGTCGGGTCGAGCCGACGGCGCAGCGACCGTCCCTGGCTCCGGGAGCGTGGGTTTCCAGGAAGGTCGGGGATCAGGCGAGGTGCTCAGGTAGGTGATCGGAAGAAACAGGAGGAGAAACAGGCTCATCAGGTTCAGAAATCGAGATGCTCCTGCCAGGTCCTTCCGGTATCTCAGGATTTTCCAGCAGGCAAGCAGCAGCAGCAGTGCTGTGCCAGGCAGAAGGAAGTCGTCCTCGGCCAGGGCGGAGACAGGCTCCGCCGCCTTCAACCAGCCCGCCAATAGCCCGTATCCCAGAAACCACCCGACGACCGCGAGTGTGATCAGGCCGCGGCGGTGAGGGTCCAAAGTGGCGAATTTCGAGGCGACCCACGCCACCGATGCAAGCCAGAGGCAGATTCCCAAAGCTGGCAGGACATCGGCGAGGCCGATGTTCTCGTTCCGGTTGTTCACCGCGAGCGCGAGCGGTGGAAAAATGGAGAGCGCCACCGGGTATAGGATCCGGGGTCGAGCACCCCCTTTACGAGGGTCCGTTCCGGAGTCACTATACGTCCGCATCACTGGCATCCCCTCGCCTCAGGAGATCGACCATGGCCCTCGTGGACCGAGTCAAGAACATTGTGCTCACGCCCAAGACCGAGTGGCAGGTCATCGATGTCGAGCAGACGACCATTGGCGACCTGTACAAGGGCTACATCCTTCCGTTGGCCGCGATCGGGCCGGTTGCCCAGGCGATCGGCTGGTCGGTCTTCGGGATGCGGGTGCCGTTCCTGGGATCCTACCGGACGCCGGTCGGCACGGCAATCACGCAGGCAGTCGTGACCTACGTGCTGACGCTGATCGGGGTCTACGTGCTCGCGGTCGTGATCGACAAGCTGGCTCCGACCTTCAACGGCGTTTCCAATCAAATCCAGGCGTTCAAGGTCGCCGCCTACTCCTTAACCGCGGCCTGGATCGCGGGAATCTTTTCGCTGATCCCCGCCCTCAGCATCCTCTCCATTCTCGGGGTCTACAGCCTGTACCTGCTCTACCTGGGGTTGCCGGTGCTCATGAAGTCGCCGCCGGAGAAGGCGCTCGGCTATACGGTCGTCGTGATCCTCTGCGCGATCGTGCTTTCCATCTTGATCGGCGTGGTCGCGGGAGCGTTCGTCCGGGTACCTATGGGGTGATCCGCAGCGTCCAGGCGGTAGCACCCTGATGTCCCAAGCTCTGCCCCCAGCCTCGGCTCCGACGGCTGAAAGCCTCCGACTGTCGGTGCTGGTGCCGGTGTACAACGAGGCCGGCACCGTCGCCCGGGTGGTACATCGCCTCAGGAACGTGCCGCTCCGGCTCGAAGTCGTCGCGGTCAATGACGGATCGACCGACGATTCCGGCGCGCTTCTCGACCAGCTGGGGCAAGCCGGGCTGATCGACCAGGTCATCCATCATCCGGTAAACCGCGGGAAGGGGGCCGCGATCCGGAGCGGCATCGCGGTGGCGACGGGTGATGTCATCGTCGTGCAGGATGCAGACCTGGAGTACGATCCCACCGAGCTCCCCCGCCTGCTACAACCGATCATGGATGGGAAGGCGGACGCTGTATTCGGATCCCGATTCCTTGGCGGCGACCACCGGGTACTCTACTTCTGGCACTCGCTGGGCAATCGATTCCTGACGCTCCTCTCCAACATGCTCACCGATCTCAACCTCACCGACATGGAAACCGGTTACAAGATGGTGCGGGCTCCACTGATGAAGTCGCTGGTGCTGACCAGCGATCGCTTCGGATTCGAGCCCGAGATCACGGCCCGCCTCGCCCAGGCCCGGGCTCGAATCTGGGAGATGGCGATCTCCTACTCCGGCCGGACCTACGAAGAGGGGAAGAAGATCGGCTGGCGAGACGGGGTCGCCGCGATCGGCCACATTCTGCGCTTCAATCTCCGGGTTCCTCGGCCTCGTTCCTGACCGGCGGAGCGCAACGAAAGAGCTCCGCTTCGGCCGAGTCGGCATCAGCTCGAGGCGCAGGCGCCGAGTCGCGTCGCAGGATCACCGCGGTGGAATCGCAGTGCCAGATGCGCCACGACGGGTCTCGCGCCAGCTCATGCGGCAGCCGCTCCCGGCTCGGCATCAGTACGAGATCGATCTCCCAGCGACGCAGCAGCTCGCGCCAGCCGGGGTCCAGCACGTGGATTCGCGCGTGTTGCCGCATGAGATCGTCCCCGTAGAAGTCGGTCTGCCCGTCGATGAACACCCGCTGCTCGGGCCACTCCTTCAGCAGGTAGCCTCCCCAGAAGAACTCGTTATAGATCCGACCGGTCAGGCCCGCCCGGCGCGCCTTTGCGGTCGCCTCGACGGGAAAGATGTCGGGATGCCAATCTCTCGGGATCACCTGCATCCGGGCGAACGGACTGGCGGATACGGACAGCAGCAGCAGCACGACCGTCACGGCGACCGACCACGCCCCTGTCTTCCTCCCGGGACTCTCCCGCTGAAAGGTTCCCCGGATTCCCCGCCAGTCCGGGAGGGCGCGCCACTCGGGATCGAGGTGCAAGGCCAGCACGGGCAGGGCGGTCAGTGCCAGCAGCGGAATATTGCGCTGGTAGATCAGGGCGGCGGCGATGGTCGCCAGTATGACCAGGAGCCGGGGAAAGGGTGGCCTCCGGCGGCTCAGCGCCAAGGCGGTGAACAACAGGAGAAGAACGCCGAGCGTCAGCTTGCCGGAGAGGAGATGGAAGTTGGGGCTCAGGTACTCGTGAGTGTGATCGATCACGTAGCTGTTGCGGAACCAGGCGATGACATGCCAGAGGAGCCTGGGGCCGTAGGGGTTGATCAAGGTGCCCACGGCGGCAAGCCCCAGGGCCATGCCGTAGTATCGTGCCGTGCGGAGCCATCGCTCGCGTTCGGTGTCTGCCACCAGGGCCTCGGCGAGCGAGCCGAGCAGATAGAGCGCGATCAGCACCAGCCCGAATAGGAAGCCCCCATGCAGGTTGGCCCAGAGCGCGAACAGCGCCACGAAGAACCAGAGTGGACGCCGGCCTCCGGGCTCCCGGGGCTCCAGCAGTCCCATGACTATCAATACGCCGAGCAGGGTGAAGAGATGGGGCCGGGCCAGCCAGTGCAGCGATCCCAGGATGGCAGCAACAAACCCCGTCAGATACGCGAGTAAGGGGTCCACTCCCCGTCGCAGGAGGAGCGCGACCACGAGCGCATACGTGCCGGCGATGAGGAGGCCGCAGGCGACCGCGACCAGGGGAAGGCCACCGATCCGGTATACCAGCGCAAACAGCACCTCGCTCAACCACTCGTAGCCTACGAACGGCTGGCCAAACTTGGTGAAGGAGAAGACGTCGGTACGGAGCCATCCGTTCGCCAGGATGTACTCCCCGACTCGGAGGTGGCGGCCGAGGTCTCCGTCGCTGTTGAGCAGCACCTCGGCCCGCCCCAGGGGCACGGCCAGCGCTAGGCACAGGAACAGGATATCGACCAGCGAGGGACTGGGGAGACGGAAGCGTCTCACAAGGGGAATCCGCCCGATTGTGGTGAGTTCGCGACGGGGCGCGGTTGCGATGCCGCAGGCCCGGTCGGCCAGGGTTGGGAGAGCAGAAGGCATGTCGTTATGCTGCAACAGCATCGGGAAAGCGGCCTGCAGAGATCTGCAGGGCATGCCTATTGCCGAACGAGCCGGCGCTGGCTCGCGGTGTGTGTCGTCCTCGCAAATTCTTGCGCGGCTCTCAGATGCTCCCGCTGGAACCGTAGAGTATTGCAGGCCACGGGGATCGGGGTTAGACTAAGGGCCCCCCTTATTTATCCCCAAATGGCCTCGCACAATTGGGGTGTGTCTGAGCGGTGCACACCGAATCTGGCGACTGCCAGGAGGTAAGTCATGGGATCGAGGTTGCAAGCTCTCTGGAGCGACGAGCAGGGACAGGGCCTCACGGAATACGCGCTGCTGTTGGCCCTGGTCGCGCTGGGTCTCATCATCTTGCTCGGCAACTATCGCGACGCGATCGGCAATGTGTTCAGGAACGCAGCGGATACCCTCAACGCGCACAGCGCTCCTGACGTCATAAACTAAGGGGCTCAGCCCCCACGCCGCCCCCCGCTCCGCCATGGGGTCCGGGGGGCGCACGACGTTAGGTGTGTCGGTTCACCCTGCTGGAGGCCGCATGATGAGCAGACTCTGGAAGGATGATCGTGGACAAGGGCTGACCGAGTATGCTGTGCTGCTCGCCTTGGTATCGCTGGCATTGATCGCGCTGCTCGGCAACTACCGGGACGCGCTGGGAAATGTATTCAGGAACGCGCGGGATACGTTGAACACCACCGCACCAATCAATCAGGCTTCGTAGCAGGGTCATCGGGGAGAGCGTCATGCCCCGTCGGCAGTTTGCGCGCCGGTCGTCCCTTACCCCCTTGAGACGAGCGATGTCAAACGGGCAACGGCATCAACGATCCGGGCAGGGCGCCGTAGAATACGCGATCCTGCTGGCGACCGTGTCTCTGGGTCTGATCTTGTTGCTGGGCACCTTCCGCAACACGGTCGGCAACATCTGGTCAGAGTCACGGACTACGCTCGGCAGCGCCGGCTCCGCGCTGGGCCCCCTGCCGGGCGGTGGCTCCGGTGGAGGTGGTGACGATCAGGGCGGCGGGACCACGGGAGGCGGTGGCACCGGTGGGATCGGTGGACCCGGTGGTGGTGGGGGCTCCGGTGGCGGAAGCGGTGGGAACCAGGATCCCAACGACCTGGACGGGGACGGCATCCCGAACGACCAGGATGCCGACGACAACAACAACGGCGTCCCGGACGATCAGGAGCAGGGCAATCCAGGGCAGCCGGGCGATCCCAATCAGCCCGGGGATCCCAATCAGCCCGGGGATCCCAATCAACCCGCTCCGGTTCAGCCCAATGATCCGGGACAGGTTGATCAGGGAAAGCCGGGGAAACCTGGGAAACCGGTAAAGCCGGGCAAGCCAGGAAAGCCAGGCAAGCCGAACAAGCCGGGCAAGGGCAAGGGCAAGCCAGGCAAGCCGAACAAGCCTGGGCATGATTAGGGCTAAAGGCGTGAATGACAGGGGCGCCGGCGAAGGCGCAACCAGCAACTCGCCGGCGAGAGCGCCCGAAGCACAGAACGAGTCGAGCTGAGGGGCGGCACCGACTGATCCACAGGCAACCGAAACGGTGATCGCGATTGCATCCCCCTTGGGGAGCGCGGCGTTCACCTGCGTAATGCTCATGGCGGGCGTGTTCGACCTGCGTTCGAGACGAATCCCCAACGCGCTGACGGTAACCGGCGCGGCGACGGCCCTGGTGCTGCGAGCTCCGCTGGGGTGGGAAGCGCTGGCCGACGGGGTGCTGGGTCTCGGGTTGGCACTGGTGCTCACCGTCCCGCTGTTCGCGCTGAACGCGCTGGGTGGCGGTGACGTGAAGCTGTTGGCCGCGGTCGGTGCGTTCCTGGGACCGGTGGAGTTGCTCGGTGCCTGTCTCCTCATCGCACTCCTCGGAGGGGTCGTGGCGGTGCTCGAGGCGAGGCGGCGCGGCAGCCTTCGGGTGGTGTTCCTGAACGTGTCGTACATGCTCGGCCGCTGGTTCTCTCCGGTTCGCCGGGAGCTGGCGCCAACATTGACGTCTCCTGACGCGATGGCGATTCCGTACGGCGTTCCCATCGCGGCCGGCGCATTGATCTGGTGGTACTGGGGAGCTGCTCACCTATGGACCGCAAACTGAGGCGCACCGCCAGGATGTCGCAGCACCGCCGGGGACAAGCCCTGGTAGAAGCCGCTATGGTCCTGCCCCTTCTCCTGCTCGTGCTCGTCGGGATCATGGAGATCGGGCGGGCCTGGAACATCCGTCAGGTAGTGACCCATGCGGCGCGGGAGGGGGCGCGGGCAGCCGCGGTCTGGCATGACTCCGGTGAAGGCAAGGATTCCGCAGAGGCCGCCGCGCTGCGTTCCTTGCAGGCGGCATCGATCGGATTTGTCGCAGGCCCAGATTCCATCAAGGTGCTGGGAGACGATCCGGAAGACGAACAGTCCGAGGTGACGGTAGACCTCAACTACGAATTCTTTCTCATCGGACCGGTAATGAAGCTGGTGGTCCCCGGCCAGGGGAACGGGACTTTCGGGGTAACCTCGATTCGCCTGAGGTCCAAGGCAGTGATGCGGAATGAATAGGAGCAGGTAGCAATGCGGCGGCTTCGGCCATGGTTGATCCTAATCGTCGCTCTGGCCGCGGGGGCTGCCGCGGGCCTTCTGGCGTTGCGATATCTCCAGCAGTACACCCCGCCGGTGGAGGCGGAGACTCGTTCGGGGTACGTCGTGGTCGCCACTCGGGAGCTCGGGGTGGGCACCGTGCTCAAGGATGGCGATGTGCGTCTCGTGGAATGGCCGGGCACCCTCATGCCCTCCGGGCACCTCGGCACGACCAAGGCCGCGGTGGGGCGCGGCCTGGTGACGCCAGTGCAGGAGAATGAGCCCCTGCTGGAGACCAAGCTCGCACCGCTTGGCACCGGCGGCGGTCTTCCGGTTCTGATCGCGGACGGCATGCGCGCGGTCGCGGTCCGGGTGGATGAGGTCGTCGGGGTTGCCGGGTTCGTGCTCCCCGATTCCCGGGTGGACGTCCTGCTGACTATGAGGGGACCGTCCGGAGAGCCCACGACCGAAGTGATGCTCCAGAAGGTCCGAACCCTCGCCGCCGGCTCCCAGGTCCAGCGAGACCGCGACGGCAAGCCGCACAATGTTCCCGTCATCACCCTTCTGGTGACGCCCGAGCAGGCCGAGACACTGGCACTCGCCGCCAACCAGGGGCGCATCCAGCTCGCGTTGCGCAATGCGCTCGATACCGTCACCGTCACCACGCCTGGCGCACGCGTAGGAGGCCTGTTTGGCCGTCCGTCCGCCCCGGCTGCCCCCCAAGCCCGCCGTGGTCCCGTTCTCGTCCGGCCGACCGGACGGGACTCGACCGTGGTCGAGGTCTATAAAGGCGGGGCCCGCAGTCTGCTCAAGTTCTGACACCACCCCCTGGCCCTCACTTCACCACTTCGGGGAGGATCGTGAGCCTACGCGCGCGCGCCAGCCGGGTCCGCCGAGTTCCCCTTTCGGCGATCGCCATCATATGGGTACTGCTGCTTGGCCTCGCTTCGCCGGCGTCGGCCCAGCGGATCTTCAACCAGCCGGAAAAGGTGCTGACGCTCTCCAAGGGCGCCTCCATCCTGCTGGCCAACGACGCTCCGATTCAGCGCTTCTCCATCGGCGAGCCGAGCGTGGCTGAGGCCACCGTGCTTTCGCCCCGCGAGGTGCTGCTCAGCGGCAAGGAGATCGGTGTCACTACGCTGCTGGTCTGGGGCGCCGACCCGGCGCCCAAGCTCTACAGCGTCGAGGTGACGGCCGATGCCGCGGGTCTGGAGCGCTACCTCAAGGACGTGCTGCCGGGCCAGCAGGTGAGCGTGACCGCCACGGGAAACACGGTGACACTCTCGGGACAGGTGCGAGATGCCAGCGCGGCGAGCCGGGCCGTCGAGATCGCCAAGGGCACCGGCGCCGTCGTGATCGACAACCTCTCGATACCCACGGCGATTCAGGTGCTGCTCCAGGTGCGGTTTGCGGAGGTCACCCGCAGCGCCATCGAGGAGTACACCAGCGCGCTCAGCACCGTGAACCCGCACGAGCTGACCGACGACGGTCGCTGGGCGGGAACCACCAATTCCGATGGAACTATCACCTTCTCGCTGCTGAATCCGGGGGCGTCTCTATCCGCGACGCTGCGCGCACTCCGCGGCCGAGGAGACTTCAAGGACCTGGCCGAGCCCAATCTCCTCGCCCTTCCGGGCAAGGAGGCGTCTTTCCTGGCGGGCGGGGAGTTCCCCTATCCCACGATTCAGGGTGGCTCCGCCAACAACGCGGTGACCGTCACGTTCCGGGAGTTCGGGATCCGGCTCAAGTTCACCCCGACGATCATGCGGAACGGCAACATCCGGTTGCGGGTAGCGCCGGAGGTATCCTCGCTCGACTTCGCCAACGCCTTGCAATTCCAGGGCTTCGTGATCCCCAGCTTGTTGACCCGGAAGGCGGAAACCGAGGTGGAGCTCAAGGACGGCCAGCATCTCTCGATCGCCGGGCTGCTGGACAACTCCACGATCCGGAACGTGAACAAGATCCCCATCCTGGGGGATCTGCCGATCCTCGGCGCGCTCTTCAGCTCCAAGAGCGTGCGCGAGCGCCGGACCGAACTGCTGGTCATAGTGACACCACGGCTGGTAGGGGCCAGCGAAACACTTCCGGCGGTGCCCACCGGTGAGCCCTCGACCTGGGATTGGTCGCGGCGGATGCGGTATTCGTCGCCCGATACGACGCGGCGAACACGGTAGAAAAGGGGAGGCGTGAGTCCATGATCGCCCGGCGGAAGAGTACTCGAGGCATGAGCCTGACACTGGTCGCCGTCAGCATGACGGCCATGTTCGGTGTCGGGGCATTGGCGATCGACCTTGGCATGCTCTACAGGGCTCATTCCGAGGCCCAAGTGGCTGCTGAAGCCGCGGCACTCGCCGGTGCGAGCGTGTTCCTGGACCAGACTCCCAGCTCCGCCAGTGCGCACAGCCGGGCTCTCCAGTTGGCCCAAGCCAACTTGATCTTGAACCGTTCGGTGACCGCCGCTGAAATGGACTCCTTCGATTTCGACCTGTTCAATGAGCGCGTCTCCGTCAGAGTGGCGCGTGCCGGCATCGGGACCTGGTTTGCCTGGGCCCTGGGCGAGGACTCCCTTCAGGTCAGCGCCATGGCGGCCGCAGGAGTTACCAAGGCCAATCAGACGAGCTGCGTCACGCCCATCATGATCCCGGATACGTGGGACGAGGCCGTCGAAGATCTCGATGGCTCCAAGTGGGAAGAGCCCACCGAGAACTGGAGTTACGATCCCGCCGTCGACTCCTATGGGGCCTTCGATCCCCAGGTTGGATTTGGGGGGCAAACCGGCTACGGAAGCTCATTCCGCACGAGCAGCGATTTCGGGCGCCCCATAACCCTGAGGCCACAATCCGACACGGACCAGGGTCCGAGAGGATACCGTCTTTGGAAACACGAGGATGAGACCGATGCTGATTTCGAGGGCACCATCTCTCAGGGTGGCGTCCCTCAATGTGACGAGACGCCTTTTGGCGTGGGCGACGGCACGGAATTCGACGTGCTGCCGGCCGACCGAACCCTCCCTATGGACCTGCTGCGGGAGCGCGTAGCGGCGGACAGCGGACAGACCAGTTGGAACGGCTCGACGGTGGTGAGGACCGGGGGTGGCGATTGGCGGTCGAGTCCCCGGGTCATCAAGATTGCAGTGTTCGATCCCTCCGCGTTGCCTGGCATGTACTCCGGCGGCGGGGTGCAAGTGGAGTTCAACAATGCCATGATGCTGCTGCTCGAAGGCGTGGAGGATCAGGGTCCAGGCACGATTTCCGGTCGCCTGCTTTACTATGTAGGCGGCAGCCAGAGCGAACCCGGCCAGGGTGGAGCGCTGGTCAAACATGTCAAACTGGTCCCTCTCTCGCTCACGAACTGATGCCCGAAGCTATCCGAGCAGCTCTGATCAGCACCGATCCCGCCTTTCGCGACCTGGCTCGCGATGTGGTCCCAGGCCCCGACGTCGGTGTGGTGCTCGCGATCGAGCTGTCGGTCCCGTTCGCCGAAGTCGGGGAGCAAGAGCTCAAGTCGCTGAGGGACGCGGAGCCGGACCTGATCGTCCTCGATCTCGAGAACGATCCTGAGCTGGGCATCAAGTTCGCTCATTTCGTCGCGGAGAGCCGGCCTTGCCGGTTCCTGCTGGTCGGCCCCACGTTGTCGCAAGAGCTTCTGCTCGAGGCGATGCGCGCCGGTGCCGCCGACTACATGGTCAAGCCGGTGCGTGCCGCGGAGCTCACCAGCGCGGTGGGCCGCACCACGGCCCGGATGGGCCGGGCCGGCGCGGAGCGGCCGCGGACGCCGGGCATGGTGTACGCCTTCTCCAGCGCCAAGGGCGGATCCGGCTCGACGACCGTTGTGACCAACCTGGCTGTCTCGCTCCACCAGCTCACCGGCAAGAAGACCCTCTTGGTGGACCTCGAGCTCGAGCTCGGGGAGGTGGCGCTGTTTCTCGGCGTGCAGCCGCGGTTCAACTTCGTGGACATGGTGCAGAACTTCCACCGGATGGATGCGGGGCTGCTGGCCAGCTTCATCGACCGCCACTCCTCCGGCGTCCATCTCCTCTCGGCACCTTACCATCCAGACCGGGCCGAGGCGGTCTCCGGCGACCAGATCCGGAGGATCATCGGATTTCTGCGGCAGCACTATGACTTCGTCCTGGTAGATACCTCGAAGTCATTGTCCCCGGCCACCCTGGCGGTGTTCGAGCAATCCGACCTGGTCTTCGTCGTCACCAGCGCGGACCTGCCGTCCATCCGCAACATCCAACGGGGGCTGCCGCTGATCCGGCGGGCCCTGGTGGGTGGCGAGCAGCAGATCCGGGTGGTGCTGAACCGCTTCAACGGCAAGGAATCCATCTCGGTCAAGGACATCGAGCGGACCCTGGGACTCAAGGTGTACTCGACCCTGAGCAACGACTATGAGGCGGTGATCACTTCGGTCAACAGCGGGAAGCCGCTGGTGCTCGGCAATTCCAAGTACGCCAAGGATCTTCGGGCGCTGGGAACGCAGATCTCCGGCCTGCGCAACGGCAAGGGCGGCCGGGGACTCAACCCCTTCCGCGGCCTGATGCAGCGAATGAAGTCCAACGGGAAGAAGGGCTCCGCCAATGACTGATGGATTTCGGCCCAACGGGAAGCCCGGCGAGCCACGGGTGCCGCGCCTGCCGTGGGAAGCTCCACCCCAGCCGGCGGCCCCGTCGCCTGGCGCCGGGCGGGTCTCGGGAGAATCCCGGGTCGAGTCCCACCAGTTCCAGCAGGTCAAGGCGCGGGTCCACCGCAGGCTGATCGAGCGGTTGAATCTCTCCAATCTCGAGAAGTCCGAGCGCGACCAGGTGGTGGACACCATCCGCAAGGTGGTGCACGACCTGCTGACTCAGGACATGGTCCCGCTCAACTTCGAGGAGCGGGAGATCCTGGTCGGCCAGGTGCTCGACGAGATTTTCGGCCTCGGCCCGCTGGAGCCGCTGATCCAGGACCAGTCGATCTCCGATATTCTGGTGAACACCTTCAACCAGGTGTATGTGGAGCGCGCCGGCCGGTTGGAGAAGACCGAAGTGCGCTTCCAGGATGACCGCCACCTGCTCCAGGTGATCGACCGGATCGTCTCTGCCGTCGGCCGGCGGGTGGACGACTCTTCGCCGATGGTGGACGCCCGGCTGCCGGACGGCTCCCGCGTCAACGCCATCATTCGGCCGCTGGCCGTGGACGGCCCCCATCTCTCCATCCGCAAGTTCAAGCGCGACGCGCTGGGGGGCGAAGACCTGCTCCGGCTCGGCACCTTGACCGAGCCGATGCTCGAGTTTCTTCGCGCGGTGGTGAAGGCGCGGCTCAACGTTCTGGTCTCGGGCGGCACCGGCGCGGGCAAGACGACGCTGCTCAATATCCTGTCCGCCTCGATTCCGGCTACCGAACGGATCGTCACCATCGAAGATTCAGCCGAGCTCCAGCTCCGCCAGCCTCACGTCGTCCGCCTGGAGACCCGGCCGCCCAACATCGAGGGGCAGGGAGAAGTGAGCCAGCGGCAGCTGCTCATTAATTCCCTGCGCATGCGCCCCGACCGCATCATCATCGGCGAGGTCCGCGGGCCCGAGGCGGTGGACATGCTGCAGGCGATGAACACCGGTCACGACGGCTCACTGACCACCTTGCACGCCAATACTCCACGCGATGCGCTGAGCCGGTTGGAGACCATGATTTCCATGGCCAGCCTGGATCTGCCGGAGAAGGCGATGCGGCACCAGATCTCGAGCGCCATCCACCTGGTGATTCAGGTCAGCCGCCTGTCCGACGGATCTCGTAAGATCTTCCAGATATCCGAGATCGTCGGCATGGAAGGCGATGTCATCACGATGCAGGACATCTTCCTCTTCGAGCGCGAGGGCATGGGGGACAACGACACCGTGCTGGGGAGGTTCCGGGCCACCGGCATCCGCCCCCGCTGCGTGGACCGGTTCCGGGCCTACGGCATCGATCTCCATTCCCGGCTGTTTGCGGATGAGGGCGGCAGCGTTCCCTTGCGCCGCATGACCCGATGAATCTGCCTCCCGAGGTCCTGGCTCGCGGCCTGGTGGCGATGGGTGTCGTCACCTTCGGCACCATCTCGGTGGCGCTGATCTACGAGTGGATACAGGAGCATGGTCGCCAGCGCGCGGTCCGCAAGCAGCTGAGCCAGCTGCAGGCCATGGCCGCTGGCGGCGGCGCTGGGCCGAACGCCATCCTCCGGAAGGATGCCGCCGCACACGGCAACCCGCTCCTCGCGGCGGCATTTCGCATACCCGCCATCGCCTCGATCGAGGGAACCCTTCGCGAAGCGGGAATGTCCTGGAGTCTGGGAACCTTCCTGCTGGCCAGCATGGGGAGCGGCCTGGCCAGCGCCCTCTTCATCGAAATCGTCACCGAGTTTCCCGGTCTGGCGCTCATCGCGGCGCTGGCCGGCGCCTTCCTCCCGCTGGGATACATCCGGCGGCGGCGCCGGCTTCGGCTTCAGGCGTTCGAGGAGGCGCTGCCCGACGCGCTCGACCTCCTGGCACGGGCCATCCGGGCCGGGCACCCCATCGGCGCGGGAATCAAGATCGTCGCCGATGAGGCCGCCGAGCCGGTCGCCGGCGAATTCCAGCAGACCTTCGATGAGCAGCGGTTCGGGCTTCCCTTCGAGGACACGATGCTGGCGCTCTCGGTGCGGGTGCCGCTGATGGACCTGCGCATGCTCGTCACCGCCGTGCTGATCCAGCGTGAGGTCGGTGGCAATCTGGCCGAGGTGCTCGACAACCTTGGCGATGTCATCCGCCAGCGGTTCGTGGTGCAGCGCCAGTTGCGGGTCCACACGGCCCAGGGCCGCCTCAGCGGAAACGTGCTCGGCTTCCTGCCCATCGTGGTCGGCTCCATCATCTTTGTGGTGAACCCCGGGTACATGAACGTGCTGTTCCAGCATCCCATGGGCCGCATGATGCTCGTCAGCGCGGTGGCGCTGCAGGTGATCGGGTTCATGTGGATCCGACGGATCGTCAATATCCAGATCTGACATGCCTGCGCCCCTTCTGCTGGTAGCTCTCCTCGCGGCCGTCTCGGCCGGCCTCCTGGTCCTCTTCATCGCTCAGGTGGGCCGGTCGCATTCGCCGGAGGTCGCGCGTCAGCTCGCGGCGCTGAGGCGGGTGGGCGAGTCCCACCGCTGGGCCACCAACCGCAAGGCCCGGATCGAGCGGCTGACCGTACTGCTCAGAGGCGTGGGCGAGCGGGTGGCCGGTCACCGCCATGACTTCGAGAGCGTTCGGGCGGTGCTCGCCCAGGCGGGATTCCTGCATCCCGATGCGGTGCTGGTCTACTGGGGCGCGCGCTTCGGTCTCGCTGCCGCCCTCGCGTTCCTCGGATTCGTGCTGATTCCACTCTGGAGTAGGTCCGCCCCCTCGGCGGTTCTCGGCTCGCTGTGGGCCGGCGCCCTGGGCTGGATCTTGCCCACGTTCTACGTGGGCCGGAGGGTGAGGGAGCGGCAGAGTGAGATTCAGCGCACCCTGCCGGACGCGCTGGACATGCTGGTGGTCTGCGTCGAGGCCGGCCTGGGCCTCAATCAGGCGCTGGTTCGCGTGTCCGAGGAGCTGGTCCGGGTGAGCCCGGTGCTCAGCGATCAGCTGATCATGGTCACCCTGGAAATGCGAGCCGGGACCGGCAGGGAAGAGGCGCTGCGCCGGTTGGCGGATCGCACCGGTGTGCCGGAGGTCAGCTCCCTGGTATCCATGCTGATCCAGACCGACCGGTTCGGCACCTCCGTGGCCCATGCGCTCCGGGTGCAGGCCAGCTCGCTCCGCACCAAGCGGCGGCAGCGGGCCGAGGAGGCCTCGGCCAAGACCGCGGTCAAGCTGGTCTTCCCCCTGGTGATCTTCATCTTCCCCGCGCTGTTCGTGATCATTCTCGCCCCGGCGATGATCCAGATCTTCTCCACGTTGGGCGGGGCTCGCGGCCTTCCATGAAGCGTGTGGCAGTACGCAAAGCGGGAGAAGCGCGTCTGCTGGCCCAGCAGGCCCAGCTGGCCGAGCACTTCTGGCAGCGGGCCCTCGGCCTGCTCGGCCGGCCGCCACTGACCCCGGGCGAGGGGCTCATCCTGCGGCCTTGCAAGGCGGTCCACACCTGGGGCATGGGTTACGCCATCGACGTGGCATTCCTCGATCGCAGCGGGCAGGTCCTGGCCTCCTACGACAGTGTAGCCCCCAACCGCCGCACCGCCTGGCACCGCGGCGCCGAGTGCGCGCTGGAGCTGCCGGCCGGATCGCTCAGCCGAGCCTCGGTTGCCGTGGGTGACCGGATTTCCTGGGAGGAGACCCACGCATGAGCCTTCCCCGCCACGAAGCCGCCGAATCCCCCGTCGCCGGCACGCCGCCGGTCCCCAAAGCGGTGGAAGACACCGGGTTGAGCGCGGAGTTCCTGATGGATCTCCTGCTCCGCACGCTCTACGTCCATGGCGCTCGCACCGGGGTGGCGCTCACCGAGATGCTGTGCCTCCCATTCAGTCTGCTGGATGACTTCCTGCTCACCCTGCAGACCCGGCGGCTGGTGGAGCTTCGCGGCACCACGGGGCACGGACGCTCGGCCTACGTGCTCGACCTGACCAACCAGGGTCGCAACCGGGCGCGCGAGACCATGCAGACCGTGGCCTACGTGGGGCCCGCGCCCGTGCCGCTGGCCCAGTACCGCACCTGGTGCGAGCGGCAGTCCATTCGCAAGGCCCGGGTGACCCGCGATACCGTCAAACAAGGGCTGGGTTGGCTGGTGCTCGAGCCCGGGCTGCTCGAACTGCTGGGACCGGCGGTAAACTCCGCCAAGTCGGTTTTCCTTCACGGGGAGTCGGGCAACGGCAAGACCGCCATCGCGGAGACGATGGCCCGGATGGTCGGCGGGGCCATGTACCTGCCCCATGCCGTCGAGGTGGGGGGAGAGGTGCTGATCCTGTTCGATCCGGTGCACCACAAGCCGGTGGCCAAGACCGAGGTGGAAAAGGAAGCCGCCCGCTCGTTCCTCATAACGCTGAGCGACTACGACCGGCGCTATGTCCACGTCGAGCGGCCGGTCGTCCTGGTCGGCGGCGAGCTCAGCCTGGAGCAGCTCGATCTCCAGTACGACCGCCGCGCCAAAGTCTATCAGGCGCCGTTCCAGATGAAGGCCAACGGCGGCATTCTCATCGTGGACGACTTCGGCCGCCAGCGGGTCCCGCCCCGCGATCTGCTCAACCGCTGGATCGTGCCGCTGGAGCGCGGGGTGGACTATCTGACCCTGCACACCGGCGTGAAGTTCCCGGTACCCTTCGAGTGCCTGATCGTGTTCGCCACCAACATCGCGCCGGACCACCTGGTCGAAGAGGCGTTTCTCCGGCGGATTCATTACAAGATCAAGGTGGAGGGCCCCACCCGCGCCCAGTACGAGGAGATCTTCCGGCGTTGCTGCGAAGAGCGCGGGATGGCCTACCTGCCCGCGGCACCGGCCCAGATCTATCGCAACTACTACGAGCGGCTGGGGATCGAGCCCCGGGGCTGCCACCCGCGAGACATCCTGGACCACATGCTCGACATCGCCAGCTATCGCAACCAGCCCCGGAAGCTGTCGTCCGATCTCATCGAGGCCGCCTGCAGCTCCTACTTTGTGGAGCATCACCGGGCGCCATCCGGCGGGCGCGCGTGAATCCGGCGCGGAGCGGTACTCCCGAGCAGCGACTGGAGGCGATGGAGCGCGAGGTGCGCCGGGTCCGCCGAATGGGCGGCTTCGTGCTGTTCGTGCTCGCCATCATGCTCGGCATTGCGGCCTCGATCATCGCGATGGCCGAGCGGGGACGGCTGCTCGACCGGAGCCACAGCCTGGTGGAAGCGAAGCGTTTCCTGCTCCGCGACGAAAGCGGCAGGATCCGGGGCCTCTGGGAGGCCACTGACAGTGGCGCGGCGCAGATCATCCTCTCCGATGCCGCCGGCCGCGAGCGGCTCCGGCTTCGGGTACTGCAGGATGGTTCCGCCGGGCTGGCCATGGTGGACAGCATGCAGCGCTCCCGGGCGGTGCTCGCGACTCTCCCGGACGAGACCACCGCGCTTGCCCTGGCCGATGGCGCCGGGCGCACGCGTGCGGTGCTCGGGTTGAAACTGGGCGGTACGCCGAGTCTGGCGCTGGCGGATCCGGACGGCACGGTCCGCACCGGGCTCGGACTGGAAGGCGGTCCCGGAGTCACCCGCGGTCGCGGCGAGCAGTCCGAGGAGCGCGACACCCGCGACTCTGGAGACACCACCGAGACATCCGCCAACCGGAGATAGTCGCGTGCGGGTGCTCGTCACCGGCGGAGCCGGCTTCATCGGTTCCCACCTCTGCGAGCGCCTCCTGAATCAGGGGGCGCACGTCATCTGCCTGGACAATTTCTTCACCGGCCGCCGGGAGAATGTCGAGCACCTGCTCGACTTCCACGGCTTCGAGATCGTCCGCCACGACGTGACCGAGCCGATCTTCATCGACGTGGACCGGATCTTCAATCTGGCCTGTCCCGCCTCGCCCATTCACTACCAGTACAACCCGGTGAAAACCGTCAAGTCCAACGTGATGGGCGCCATCAACATGCTGGTCCTGGCCAAGCGGGTCGGCGCCCGGGTGCTTCAGGCCTCCACTTCCGAGGTCTATGGCGACCCCACGATCCATCCCCAGCCCGAGAGCTATTGGGGCAACGTGAACCCGATCGGTCCCCGATCGTGCTACGACGAAGGCAAGCGGGTGGCCGAGACGCTGTTCATGGACTACCACCGCGAGGACAAGACCGACATCCGGATCGCACGGATCTTCAATACCTACGGCCCGCGCATGGCGGAGGCGGACGGCCGGGTGGTGTCGAACTTCATCGTGCAGACGCTCCGGGGTCTGGAGCTGACCATCTTCGGTGACGGCAGCCAGACCCGCTCCTTCTGCTATGTGACCGACATGGTCGAGGGATTGCTTGGTCTGATGGACGCGGAGGGACGTCACCAGCCCGTGAATCTGGGCAACCCGGTCGAGTTCACCATCCGCGGGCTGGCGGAGGAAGTCGGCCGTGCCGTCGGCCGTGAGGTCCGGCTGGTGTTCCGGCCCTTGCCTCAGGACGATCCGGTCCAGCGGAAGCCCGACATCGGCCGGGCTCGGGAATGGCTCGGTTGGGAGCCCACGATCCAGCTGGCCGAGGGCCTGGAGAAGACCGTGGCCTACTTCCGGGAGCGTCTCCGGATTACGCCCGCCGGGGAGCGGGGGGCCCAGGCCGAGGCCGGCGCCAACTGAAGTGCCCCTCGCTCCAGCGAGTTAGCCGCCTACCGGGTTCCAAATCACAGCCTATCCAGCCCCAACGAGTTAAGCTACAAGGCGTGCCCGACGTCCCGGCTGAACGCGAACCCGAGGAACGCCAATGACTCGTCGAACCGCTCTTGCCCTGCTGGGCACAGCTCTGGTCGCCGGCCCCATGGCGGGCTGCGCTCGGAATCCGGTCACTGGAAAGAGCGAGATCTCCCTGGTCTCCGAAGGCCAGGAGATCCAGATGGGCCAACAGGCCGCCCAGGAAGTCGCCCAGACCATCGGATTTGTCGAGAACCCCGGGCTGCAGGCCTACGTCGCCGACATCGGCAAACGGATGGCGGCGAAGTCGGAGCGCCCCAATCTGCCCTGGGAATTCCACGTGGTGAACGACGCCGCGGTCAACGCCTTCGCGCTGCCCGGCGGGTTCATCTACGTCACCCGCGGCCTTCTCGCTCACATGAACAGCGAGGCGGAGCTGGCCAGCGTGCTGGGACACGAGGTGGGACACGTCACGGCGAAGCACTCGGTGCAGCAGATCAGCAAGGCACAGCTCGCCACCCTGGGGCTCGGCATCGGCAGCATTCTCTCGTCCGACGTCGCTCAATTTGCCGGCCTCGCGAGCCAGGGGCTCGGCATCCTGTTCCTCAAGTACGGCCGCGACGCCGAGAACCAGGCCGACCAGCTCGGCTTCAAGTACGCGCTGGGACTCAACTACGACGTGCGGGAAATGGCCAACGTGTTCCAGACGCTGGCCCGGGCGAGCCAGGTGGGCGGCGGAGGCGGCCGACTTCCCGAGTGGCTTTCCACCCACCCGAATCCGGAGAACCGGGTCAAGAACACCGAGGCGCGGCTGGACACCCTGCACGCATCGCTCGCCAACACCGTGGTCGGCCGCGATGAGTACCTCCAGAAGCTCAACGGCATCACCTTCGGCGAAGATCCCCGGCAGGGATTTTTCGACGGCACGACCTTCTACCATCCGGACATGCGCTTCCAGCTCCAGTTCCCCCAGGGCTGGAAGACCCAGAACATGCCGACGGCCGTGGTGGCGGTGAGCCCTCAGGAGGACGCCATCGTCCAGCTCGGCCTGGCCGGCAACACCTCGCCTCGCGATGCGGCGTCGAAGTTCCTCTCGCAGCAAGGCGTGCGCGCCGGAGAGGGGAGCACCCGGTCGGTCAACGGTAACGAGGCGGCGACGAGCTACTTCCAGGCCCAGACCGAGCAGGGCGTCATCGAGGGGATCGTCTCCTTCATTTCCTATGGGGGAAAGACCTTCGGCCTGATGGGCTACACGCCGCAGGGGAAACTCGGCACCTATGACGGCGCCTTCCGCTCCACCCTCGGCAGCTTCGACCAGCTGCGCAATTCGGCCGCGCTGTCGGTGAAGCCGGCCACGCTCGAGCTGGTGAAAGTGCCGCGTGAGATGACGCTGGCCCAGTTCAACCAGGCCTATCCGTCTACCACCTCGATGGAAGAGCTCGCGATCATCAACGAGCTGGAGGGCCCCGAGTCGGTGGTGCCGCGCGGCCGGGTCTTGAAGCGGGTGGTGGGAGGGCGGGTGCCTCAAAGCGCTGGTTGAGTCAGAAACGCGCTACTCCGGCAATCGCAACAGCAGCCGCTCGGTGCTGTCGGTTCCCTCCACGACCTGGGCGAAGATCACCAGAGCTTCATTCCCCACCGGCTCCCTGATGCAGGAGCGAGGCACCAGTCCGCGCACTTCGATCGCCCAGGAGCCGGCCTGAAGCAGCCACACCCCTGGAGACGGGCCGGTTCCGGCGAGGGCGCATACGCCCCAAACGCGCACCCGGCGCCCCACCAGCGAATCCCGCTCCACAATTTGACGGACCGTAACCATGGGAGCGTCCCCCGGGCTCAGGGGGACGGTGTAACCCGCCGCCGACCCCACATGGGGGCCCCGTGCACAGCTCCAGGCCCAGATTAGTAAAGCGGCGATGTACAATGACTTACGTGACCGTGCCAGCAGGCGCGCCTCCCTGGGTTCGGGGCACGCCTCGCAGTCTACTGTGCTCCCCGGCGCTCGGGAAGCCGGCCACTCTCGGGAAACGTACAGTATCCGATCGGGTCCTCGCCGGTTGGCACTCCGGTGCGGCGACGGCGGATAACCACGCCTACTGCTGGGGACGCAACAGCAGCGGTCAGCTGGGGGACGGCACGACGACCAACCGGTCTACCCCCGTGGCCGTGTCCGGTCCAACACTGTGAGGGCGCGCCAAGGCGCCGACACGGTCAGCTGACCCGGCGGGTCTTTCGCTTCATGAAGTCCATCAGGATGAACTGACCCAGCGTCATGGTGTTGGTGAAGTACGCCTTGCCCTTGCAGATCGAGGCCACCTGCTTGACGAACTCCACCAGGCTCCGGTCGCGCGCGAGCATGAAGGTGTTGATCATGATGCCGCTGCGGCGGCAGTTGGCGACCTCGCGGTAGGTGGCTTGAAGGATCTGAGGATCGAGGCCCATCGAGTTCACGTAGATCCGGCCGTCG
This sequence comes from Gemmatimonadales bacterium, assembly GCA_036556625.1. Classification (GTDB taxonomy): domain Bacteria; phylum Gemmatimonadota; class Gemmatimonadetes; order Gemmatimonadales; family GWC2-71-9; genus CAVVWJ01. The sequence continues at coordinate 86,580 of DATBJC010000064.1, read as the reverse complement.
GGCATGGTCAGAGCCGACGGCTTGCCATCGGTGATCATGATGATCTGCCGCATGTCCTTCTTCTGGGCCAGCAGGATCCGCCGGGCGAGCTTCAGTCCTTCCGCCGTGTTGGTGTGATAGGGCCCCACCTGGGCCTGGGCCAGCGCGCTGAGCGGGATCTCCTCAGCCGAGTCGTGGAACAGCACCACCCGAAGACTGTCGCCCGGGAACTGGGTCCGGATGAGGTGGGTGAGCGCGAGCGCCACTTTCTTCGCCGGCGTGAATCGGTCTTCGCCGTACAGGATCATCGAGTGGGAGCAATCGAGCATCAGCACCGTCGCCGCGGAGGACCGGTACTCCGACTGGCTCACCATGAGGTCCTGGTACTCGATGTTGATGGGCACGCCGAGCCCTTCGCGCGCGATGGCGTTGGTCAGGGTGGCGGGCACGTCCAGGTTGAGGACGTCTCCGAACTCGTAGGGCTTGCTGACACCTTCCGCTTCCACGCCGGTGGCGAGATAGGGGGTATCGTGCGCGCCGAAGCTCGATTTGCCCACGCTGCCCAGGAGGCTCTTCAGGGTCTTGTAGCCTAGAAAGTCGATCCCCTTCTCGGTCAGGTTGAACTGCACCTGCTGGGCCGCGGAGTGGGCCTGCCCTCCCGGGCCGAACATGGACTGGTAGCCCTGGGGCATCTGCGGAGCCTGACCGACGTTGAGATAGCCCTCGTCCATCAGCCGCTGCACGATCCGGTCGAGCAATTCACTCAGGTCGCGCTCGACCTGACGATCGCGCTCGGCGTCGCCGGTGGACTCGCCCCGCAGCACCTTCAGCATCTCGTTGGTCAGCTGTCCCGAATCCATCAGGGCCTGGAGAATCGCCTGACGAAGCGACTCCAGCGACCGCTCGCCTCCCTCATTGCTCTCGTCGTGCCAGAACGACGGGGACCCGCCGGCGAATCCCGACTGGAGCAGGAAGTCGCTGAGCTGGTCCAGCAGCCCCTGAAGGTTGACCGCGTCGGCGAGCTCGGGATGGTACTTGGAGTAGGTGGTGAAGCGCATGACGTAGAGATAATGCCGGTGGGGGACGTTGGCCAGAAGGCCGGCCGGTGTCACCCAGAGCCCATTCGCTGCGCTCCGGGTAAACTCCGCGAAGGGCATGCGTCGGAGCATGCCTCCTTCCCTTCGCTCAGGATGACAATCGGGCCGTCTCATTAATTTGCGTCAGTGCCGACTCATTCCCTCACCGTATTCTCCGCCCTCCGCCATCGGGACTTCCGGCTCTTCCTCAGCGGGCAGCTGGTGTCGCAGTGCGGCACATGGGTGCAGACTGTTGCACGGGGCTGGCTGGTCCTCCAGCTGACCGATTCGGCCTTCGCAGTGGGCCTGGTGACGGCGTTGGGATCGCTCCCGATCCTGCTCTTTACCCTGTACGGCGGCGTGGTGGCGGACCGGGTGGATAAGCGCCGCATGGTGCTCCTGCTCCAGTCTCTCATGCTGGTGGAGGCCCTCACCCTCGCGGTGCTGACCGAGCGCGGCTGGATCACGGTGCATCTGGTCATGGCGCTCGCAGCGTTTTACGGCCTGCTCTCCGCCTTCGAGGTGCCCACCCGGCAGGCCATGGTGAGTGAGATGGTGGGCAAGGCCGATCTGATGAATGCCATCGCCCTCAACTCGAGCGCCTTCAATGTGGCTCGGGTCATCGGGCCCTCCATCGCCGGCGGCCTGATCGCCACGGTAGGTCTGGCCGCCTGCTTCTATGTCAACGCGGCGAGCTATCTGGCCGTCATTCTGGGTCTGCTGCTGATGCGGGTGAGACCGCAGTCGGTCGCCTCGCACATGCCGGCCCTCGGCGCGCTGAAGGAAGGGTTCGGGTACATCTTCGGCAACAGCTGGCCCCGCGCGCTGGTGACGATCATTGCCGGCTTCAGCGTCTTCGGCTACTCCTTTTTGCCCATGATGCCGGTGTTCGCCCGCGACGTGCTCGGCCTGGATGCCGACGGATACGGCGCGATCGTGTCGGCCGTGGGCCTGGGCGCCGCCGCCGGCGCGATTGCCATGGCCGGGCTGGGGACTCGGACCCGGAGCGGACGCCTGGTGATCGGAACCTTCGCGCTGTTCGGAGTCCTCCTTGCGGCGGCGGCGTACGCAGCGGGCTTCTGGAGCGCGCTGGTGTTGTTCACAGCCGCGGGCTGCCTGATGGCGATGAATGGGATCCTGGCCAATACCATGCTCCAGCTTCAGGCGCCTGATCATCTGCGCGGTCGAGTGATGGGGTTCTACTCCTTCGTCGTGCTGGGGATGGCGCCGCTCGGCGCCTTCCAGGCCGGATGGGTTTCGGAGCACTACGGCGCCAGGGTGTCGTTTGCGCTCGGCGGGATGGCGTGTGTGCTGATGGCGGCGTTGGTAGGGTATGCGGTCCGAAGAGAGCGGCTGCGCGGTGTCGAACGCGGTGAGGAATTGGTTCCTGAGGTTTCGGCTGTCGGCGGAGAAGGTCCCTCTCCCTCGCTGCGCTCGGGCTCGGGATGAGGTCTCTCCGGGTTGCCCGACCGCCCGACCGCCCGACTGCCCGACCGCCTGACCGCCTGACCGCCTGTCCGCTACTTTTGACCCCATGCTCATCACGGTCACCCGTCAGTTCGGCGCCGGTGGAGCCCAGGTCGCGGCTAGGGTCGCGCGCGCGCTGGGGTGGCGGGTGGTGGACAACGAGCTGGTCGAGCGCGTCGCCGCACGAGCGGGCATGGCGCCGGAGGACGTAGCTCAGCTGGAGGAGCGGGGCACTACCTTCGTCGAGCGACTGGCTCGGACCCTGGTTGCCGCCACCCCCGAGCTCCTGGTGCCGGCTGAGGCCGGAGGCACCGCGCCCGCCATGTCCGAGGCCGACCTGGTCCGGGTGACTGAGCTGGTAGTCGAGGAGGTGGCCGCGGAAGGGAAGGTCGTGCTGGTCGGCCGTGCCGCGCCTGTAGTGCTGGCTGGGGAGCGCGAGGCCATCCACCTGAAGGTCGTCGCTCCCCGCGACTGGCGAATCGGGGCCGTGGCCGAGCGGCTCGGCATCTCGGCCGAGGAAGCGGCCACCATGACCGACGAGACCGATAAGAATCGGGCCCGCTACCATCGCCAGCACTATCAGCGGGATTGGGCCGATCCGGCTAACTACCATATGGTGCTGAATACGGCCGCGCTGGGGCTGGATGGCGCGGCCGAGATGGTGGTAGCGCGGGCGCGGGCGCTGGGATGGATACCACAAACTGCGTGAAGCGTGAAGCGTGAAGCGGTGCCGAAGACGGATACTACTTCACGCTTTGCCCTTCACCCTTCACCCGACCGTCACCCGAAGCTCATCCCGCCCTTCCCGTACCCCGGCTCCCGTCGCTCCGGCTTGGCGCGGGTATAGCCCAGCTCTTCGGTGCGGCTGATCCGCTTCTGCGCCGCAAGCCCTTCCAGCACCAGCTCGCAGGCAGCGACAGCCCGCGGGTGATCCCCCCGCGGCGCCAGGCCCACGTCGTTCACCATGTCCAGCAGGCCGGGCACCACGGCGAACCCTTTGTGGCAGAGCTCGGAGCGCTCGTCGCCGGGGACCTTCAGCGCGCCGCCCTGATCGAACCAGGCTACGATGCGTCCCAGATCGGCGCCGCCGGCCCGCTCCTCCAGCACTTTCCCCGCCGCACGGCGAATCAGCTCGCGGGCAATGGTATCGCCTCCCTGGAGCTCACCCTCGTACTCCAGCTCCAGCTTGCCGGTGATCGACGGGACCGCCGCGTAGATGTCACTCACTCGCGGCACGACCCGCGGCTCGCCCAGCACCATCGCGCGTCGCTCGGCGTTGGAGATGGCGTTCTCCAGTACACTGATCGGCAGTCGCTGACTCACGCCCGAGCGCTTGTCCACCCGTTTGTCCTCCCGGGCCTCGAATGCCACCCGCTCGATGACCTCGAGCACGAAGTCGGGAATGTCGAGCACCGGCCCGCCGCGCGTGGTCCAGGCCTCCTGGGCGGTGATCTCCATGCCGAGCCGCACGGTGCGGGGATAGTGGGTGATGATCTCCGATCCGATCCGGTCCTTGAGCGGCGTGATGATCTTGCCTCGCGCAGTGTAATCCTCCGGATTCGCCGTGAAGGCCAGGAGCACGTCCAGCGGCAGGCGGACCGGGTAGCCTTTGATCTGGACGTCGCCCTCCTGCATGATGTTGAAGAGCCCCACCTGCACCTTGCCGCTGAGATCGGGCAGCTCGTTGATCGCAAAAATCCCGCGGTTGGCACGAGGCAGCAGCCCGAAATGCATGGTCAGCTCGTCCGAGAGCAGATGCCCTCCGCGTGCCGCCTTGATCGGGTCCACGTCGCCGATGAGGTCGGCGATAGTCACGTCCGGGGTGGCCAGCTTCTCGACGTAGCGCTGGTCCCGCCGCAACCAGGCGATCGGGGTCGCGTCGCCGCATTCGGCCAGCATGTCGCGGGCATATTTCGAGATCGGGGCGAAGGGATCGTCGTTCACTTCGCTCCCCGCCACCATAGGCACCCGCTCGTCCAGGAGGTTGGTCAGCTCGCGGAGGATCCTGCTCTTCGCCTGGCCTCTGAGGCCTAGCAGGATGAAGTGGTGCCGCGCCAGCAGCGCGTTCACGATGTGGGGAATGATGGTGTCCTCGTAGCCGACGATCCCGGGAAAGAGCGTCGCGCCAGACTCGATCCGGCGGATGAGGTTGGTTCGGATCTCGTCCCGGACCGTCCGTCCCCGGAGGGGAGGCTCGGCCCAGCGGCTGGTTTTGAGGTCACCCAGAGTGCGTGGCTCGGTCATGTCGGCGGTCGCTCGTCGCGGAGTCGGTGATTCGAAAGTCATTGCATCCCAAAGTGTTCTGCCGCTCACCCGAAGTGAACCCGGGGGAGCGTGGCTTGACAAACCGGCGCCGCCATGTAGCTTCGCCCCCCGGGCAACCGGCGGCCGTGTCGTGGCTTACTCCGAAGATTGGCTGGTCAACTCATCCCGTTTAAGGAGTGACTGATGAAGAAGCTGCTCTTGATGTCCGCGATCCTCGTGCTCGCGGCCTGTGGCGAAAAGCCCGCGGCGGACGCTCCGCCAGCGGAGACCACCGGTGAGATGGCTGCCCCGGCCGATACCGGCATGGGCGCCATGTCGCACGATACCGGCATGGCAGGGTCCGACACCACCATGGCCCGGGACACCGCGAAGTAACGCAGACGGCAGTCGGCAGTTCCTCGGGCCCCGGGCGTCGCTCGGGGCCCGATCGCATTCAGACATCCAGCTCGTCCCCGCCGAACGGCAGCGTGACCACGGTGGCACCCCGGCCGCCGGCCAGGACTTCCGCCCCAGGTTCGACCTCCCGCCGAACCAGCGCCAGCCCGACGGTACGGCCGTCCACCGTCAGCGTCGACCGCACCGTGCCCACTTCCTTCTCCCGGGCCAGGACCCTTCGGCCATTCGGCGCCCCCGGCTGGCGCCAGAAGAGGCCGCGGAGCTCCCGGTTGGTGTGACCGCGGAAATGGATCCGGGCCACGGTCTCCTGCCCGGTATAGCAGCCCTTGGTGTAAGAGACTCCGCCGATCTCGTCATAGCGGACTTCCTGGGGCAGAGTCTTCTCGTCGATCTCCAGTCCCAAGGCCGGCCAGCCGGCGAGAATCCGGGCCGCCTGCAGGTCGCGCTCCTCGCCGGGGAGGGCTCCCGCGCCGAGCAGCCGCCGCACCGCAGAATCCACCGCAGGTCCCGGGCCGAGGAGCAGAGCGGCGAACGGAGCGGTCTCGGGTGCCAGAGCCACGCTGAGAGCGCCCGCCTCGCCCTCCTGCTGGATCACCCGGCCCGCTGCCTCGGGCGTGCCGATGCCCGACTGCAACAGCGTGTGGAAGCCGTGGGCGCCGAGCACCCAGGCCACGATGGACCCGCCGGTGAGATCGGCCGCCTTGGCCAGCCTGGGCGGAAGGGTCCGCTGGAAGATTCCCTGAACCGCCTCCCGGCCCGATGATGGCGCGATCAGCGTGAGCGCACCGGTCGAGCGGAGCACCCAGGCGTCCACCACGATCATGCCCTTCGGCGTCAGCATCGCGCCGTAGGTCAGGCTCCCGTCTCCCGGCTGATCGAGGTCGTTGGTAAACAGTCCTTGGATGCAGGGCAGCGCTCCGGGCCCGGAGACGTGGAAGACCGCTGGATGGTCCACCACGACGGCGGCACCGGAGCGCACCGCCTCGAGACGGTCTCGCTCGATCGTCAAATCCAGGTCAGCCATGGGCCCAGGGCAGCTCGTGCGGGGCCCGGCCGACGAAATCGCGCCAGACGGCATCGCCGCCCGCGAGCGACTCCTCGGCATGCGAGGTGGAGAGCATCGCGCAGCGCAGACCGGCCGCGCGCGCAGCGGCCAGGCCGGGCAGGGAATCCTCGATCGCCACGCACCGTCCGGCGCTCACCCCCAGTGCCTCGCGCGCGCGATTGAACCCCTGGGGATCGGGCTTGCATGCCGTCACGTCCTCCGCCGCCACGATCTCGGCGAAATGGGGCGCAAGGCCTGCCAGCTCGAGCACCAGGGCGATCTCCCGGCGCAGCGCTCCCGACACGATGGCGAGCTGGTGTCCGGCGAGTGCGGCTGCTTCAACGAAGTCCACGGCCCCGGGAACCAGGCGCATGTGGGACCGAATAGCCCCCTCATAGTAGGCATTCTTGCACTCGATCGCCTGCCGGAGGCGCGACTCGTCGACCTGCCCACCGTTGCGGGCGAAGGTGAAGCGGAAGCACTCGCGGTCGTCGAAGCCGAGATAGTCGCGGTAGTAGGTGTCGCGATCCAACGGATAGCCGAACTCCGCCAGGGTGGCGATCAGTGCGTCGCAGTGCTGTGGCTCATCGTCGATGATGACACCGTTGAAGTCGAACAGGATGCCGGAGGCCATTGGTGAACAGATAGGTGGTAGGGTCCGCCCGGGGAAGGGAGGCTTGACAACGCGGATGTCACCCTGAACGCTTCGGCTGCGCTCAGCGCAGGCTCCGTGAAGGGGCCCACACCGATATGGTTCCCTTCGCTGCACTCAGGGTGAGACGCCGGCGCTCCCGGCTCCCGCCTTCCTATAGCTCGCGTCCAGCAACTCCACCGGATGGGCCACGCGGATGTCCAGTCCGGCAGCCAGCAGCCCGGCGCCGATCTGCATCAGGCATCCCGGGTTGCCGGTCGCCACCACCTGGGGCCTCGGGTCGGCAGCCGCGATGGCGTCGATCTTGGAGGTGAGCACCGCGCGGGCCATGGCCGGTCGGAGCACGGAGTAGATCCCCGCGCTGCCGCAACAGCGATCGGACCCCGGCAGGAGACGCAGCGAGATCCCCGGGATCGCGCGGAGCACGGCCAGCGGCGCGTCGTGCACCCGTTGAGCGTGTTGGAGATGGCATGGTGCGTCGTAGGCCACGTCCACGGCGAGTGGTCCACCCGGTCGCGGGCCGGCTGCGGCGAGCAGCTCGCTCACGTCGCGCACTCTGGATGCCACGCGCGCGGCCTTTTCGTCTTCCAGGAGATGGCCGTAATCCTTGAGTAGCGCACCGCAGCCGGCGCTGTTCGTCACGATGTAGTCCGCGGAATCGGCCAGGGCCGCCACATTGCGGCGCGCCAGCGCGGCGGCGGCGGCGCGATCGCCGGCGTGTTCGTGCAGCGCACCACAGCAGGTCTGGCCCGCTACCTCGACCACCTCATAGCCGTTGAATTCGAGCGTGCAACGAGTCGCCTCGTTGACGTGACGGAACAGGGTATCCATCACACAGCCGCGAAAAAGTGCAACGGTAGGCCGCCGACTCGTAGACGCGTACTGCATGGCGGTGCCGCTAGACAGGTCACGGTCCTGTCGGCTCGCCGCCAGCATGCCCATCCCGAATCCGACTCGCCCGGCACCCGACAGCATCCGCGGCACCCCCGTGGCGCGGAATGCTCGGGCGGCGGTGAACAGGGGACGCCAGATAACCTGGTGGCGAAACACGCCCAACACCGTCCGGGCCAGCGGAGAGAGGCCGCGCTCGTGAAACAGTCGCTCGCGCGCCATCTCCAGGCCTCGTCCGTAGGCGACCCCGGACGGGCAGACCGGCTCGCAGCCCCGGCAGCCGAGACAGGCATCGAGATGCTGCACCAGCGCGGGGTCGTCGGATCCGATTTCGCCGCGCTCCAGCGCCCGCATCAACACGATGCGCCCTCGGGGACTGTCCGATTCGTCGCCGGTGGCGAGATAAGTGGGGCAGGCGGGCAGGCAGAAGCCGCAGTGAACGCAGGGCTGGAGAGGGTCGGCGGTCGGGTGGTCGGGCGGTCGGGCGATCGACGATGTAGCCGTCGGGGTGGACGTTGTCACTCCACGCCCTCCAACGCGACACTGAGCGAATGCCCCGGGTCGAAGCTGTCGCGCAGGCGGTCCACCAACTGGCCGACGCCCTCACGATAGGCGCCGAAGTGGCCCAGCGCGCGACGGACCGGCCAGGGAGCGCGCTCCAGGGTCATCGGGATCTCGCGCGAGGCGGCCGCGCGACGGACCGCCCGGAGCCGATCCACCGGAGCGTCCCCGGTCCAGCGGATCATGCCGGCGCCCGCGCCCGCGCTCACCAGCCCTTCATCCAGGTCGTGCGCCAGCAGGTCGATGGTCTCATCCACCCCATCACCCAGCACACCCAGCCGGAGCGTCATCGGCCCGCCGAGACTGCCGCGCGCCACCAGGCCCCAGAACGCCGCGGTGCGGTCGGCCGGGAGCGGCTGCCAGGCGAGGTCGCCCTGGCTGCTGAGCCGACGCACAGCGCCCTGGACCGCGGCATCGGTTCCGGCGAATCGCGCCGCCAGGGTCCAGTCCGGCTCGCCGGCGAGCGCCGGCGAAAGGAGCTCGAGAGCACCGGGAAGCAGCTCGGCGGCGATGAGATCGCGGGCCGCGGAGGTGAGCGTATCGCGCGGACCGCGGGCAATCAGGGTCACGTCGGCCCGGGGCAGCGCCCGGAGGCGGAGATGAACTTCGACGATGATGCCGAACCCTCCGAACCCGCCGACCTGGAGCTTGGTCAGGTCGTAGCCGGCGACGTTCTTCACCACCCGGCCACCCGCGCGCACCAGCCGCCCGTCGCCGGTCGCCACCGTGCAGCCGAGCACGTGGTCGCGCACCGGGCCGAACCCGTGGCGCAACGGACCGGCCGTCCCTGTGGCCACCACCGAGCCCAGGCTGCGCTCCGGCCGCCCGGGGGGATCGATCGCAAGCCACATCCCTTCGTCCGCCAGCCGCCGACGCAGGGATTCCATCGGCGTGCCCGCCTCCACCGTCGCCACCAGGTCGGCGGGACTCACCGACACCACGCGGTCGAGCCCGCGAGTGCTGAGCGCCAGATCGGCGGGAGCGTCCGCCATGAGCCAGGAGCCGTTCCCCTCGACCCGGATCTTCCAGCCTTCGTCGTGGGCCAGCCGGCACACCAGCGAGAGCGCATCCGCCGAATCGGGTGTGGCCCGCGGCAGGCCGGCGGCGTCCCGCTCGACACCGCCGGTGCCCAGCAGCGCGCGGAGGCGACCGAACACGACATCGCTCATCCGGCTGTCCGTGCCGCGGGCGTCGCCCGCCATTCGCGACAGGCGTGCACCGGGACCACTTTGCCGGGATTGGCCCGCTCCGCAGGGTCGAAGGCGAGCCGCACCGCGCGCATCGCGGCCAGGGTGTCCGGATCGAAGATCAGCGGCATGTAGTCGATCTTGTCGGATCCCACGCCGTGCTCTCCGGTGATGCTGCCGCCCGCGGCCACACAAGCGGCCATGATCTCGCGACACGCGGTCTGGACCCGCTCGGCCAGGGCCGCATCGTGACGGTCGAAGCTGATGTTGGGGTGCAGATTGCCGTCTCCGGCGTGAAAGACATTGCTGATTGAGAGTCGATGCCGGCCGCGGATCTCCTCGATCCGATCCATGATGTCGGGCAGTGCCGAGCGAGGCACCACCGCGTCCTGCACTGCAAGATCGGGCGCGATGCGGCCCATGGCGCCGAACGCCTTCTTGCGGCCCTGCCAGAGTCGTGCCCGATCGGCCGGAGTGGAGGCGCTCCGCACGCTCCGCGCCCCCCGCTGTTCGAGGATGGAGACCACCGTGGTGGCCTCCGCTTCGACCGCATCGGTGCTGCCGTCGAGCTCGACCAGCAGCACGGCGGCGGCGTCGGTCGGATAGCCGGCGGCGTAGATGGACGCCTCCACTGCTCTCACACAGGCCTGGTCCATCATCTCGAGCGCCGCGGGCACGATCCCGACGCCGATGATAGCGGAGACGGCCTCGCTGGCCTGTCGCACCGTCGGAAAGTCGGCCAGCATGGTGCGCACGCTGGGTGGGATCGGCTCCAGCCGAACGACGATCTCGGTGGCGATCCCGAACATGCCCTCGCTGCCGACGAAGAGTCCCACCAGATCGGGTCCCCACGGCTCACCGTGGCGCGAACCCAGCCGCACCACGCTCGCGTCCGGCAGCACCACCTCCAGCTCCACCACGTGATTGGTCGTCACCCCGTATTTCAGACAGTGCGGCCCCCCGGCATTCTCCGCGACATTGCCACCCACGGTGCAGGCGGCCTGGCTGGACGGGTCGGGGACGTAGTGCAGCCCAAAGGGCGAGACCGCCTCGCTCAGCCGGGCGTTCACCACTCCCGGCTGGAGCGAGGCCCGCCGCCGGACGGGATCCACCTCGAGGATGCGGTTCATCCGGGTGAGGGCGATGAGGACCGCGTCGGGGTCCGCCACCGCTCCGCCGGAGAGACCGGTCCCGGCGCCCCGCGCCACGAACGGCGTGCCGGTGAGATGCATGAGTCGCACGATCTCGCGGACCTCGGACGCGGAGCCCGGCATCACCACCACCCCGGGATACGACTCCCGGGTCGGCAGGCCGTCCATGGTGTAGGTCGCCAGCTCGGCCCGGCGGTGGCGGACCCACCGCGGGCCTGCGATGCGGCCAAGCGCGTCCACCATCTCCGGCGTCATGACTCGGTGATCACGTCTGGGCGGGCACCGCCCCGGCCGTTGGTGTGAGCGCGACGGTGAATGCGCAGGGCGGACTCCACGGCCGCGGTCAGGATCGGCACCAGCATCAGGAGGGCCTCGACCCGGCGAGTGGTGGAGCGCTCGACCAGGAGGCGCTGTTTGACGCCGGGATCACACTCGATGGCGGCCGAGATGTGAAAGGAGAGTCCCAGCGAGTCGTTGGGCAGACTGGGATCCTCCGGCTCCACGTCGTTGAGCTGGCGGAGCAGGGTATAGTAGCCCAGGAAGAGCTCGCGGAGCCGAGCCGCGGTGTCACCCGGCGGCTCGCTGTCCGGCTCTTCACCGAAGGGCTGCACCAGGGCGACATAGTAGGGCGCGGTGTCGTCCAGCGGTCGCGTCAGGACGAACCGGTCTCCTCCGAGCACGATGATGTTGGAGCGGCCGTCGGGAAGCTCCTGGTTCACCCGGATCTCGGCGATGCAGCCGACGGTGCCGGGCTTGGGCATCTCGTCCTCCTGGCCGGCCGGCGTGATGCCGAAGCGCCGGTCGCCATCCAGGCAGTCCGCCAGCATTCTCCGGTACCGGGGCTCGAAGATGTGCAGCGGAAGCGGCGTGCCGGGAAAGAGGACGACCGAGAGGGGGAAGATCGGCAGCCGGAAGGCCATTGGGGAAAGTTAGCGGGACGGGGGTCGGGCGGTCAGGCGGTCGGGCGCTCAGAGGCTGTGCGTTCGACCGGCGGCGGATGACGCAGGCGGATGACGCACAAAAAGCGGTGCTTCGCTATGGCACGAAGCACCGCTTTACCATATCACCGCCAGACCGCCCGACCGCCTACGCCGCGCCCCAGAAACCCCGGAGCGCGCGGACATCGGGGCTGTCGCGGAGCTTCTCGAAGGCGCGCTCGCGTATCTGGCGAATCCGTTCCCGAGTGACGCCCAGCAAGGCCCCGATCTTCTCCAGGGTGAGCGCCTCGGATCCTTCCTCGAGGCCGTAGTAGAGGGAGAGAATCTTCCGCTCGCGCGGGGTGAGATGGCGCTGAAAAAGCCGGTCGATGAATTCGCGCTGCAGTCGGGTGTCGGTCATCTCCTCGATCTCGAATTGACCGTTCCCCGCTACCCGCTCGCCGAAGGTGCTGGCTCCCCGATCCTGTCGCTCGACCGGCGCGTCGAGGGAGACCTCGGTGGAGGTCATTCGCCGGGCCGAGCGAATGTTGTCCACCGTGTCGTTCAGCGCGGTGGCGACTTCTTCATCGGTGGGCTCCCGGCCCAGCTCCTGGGCCAGGAAGCTCTGGGCCCGCGCCATCCGCACCAGCGCCGAGTTCTGGTTGAGCGGGATGCGCACGCTCCGGGTCTGTTCGGCCAGCGCCTTCAGCACCGCCTGCCGGACCCACCAGACCGCGTAGGAGATGAACTTGACGCCGTGGTCCGGATCGAACTTCCGCACTGCCTTGAGCAGGCCCTCGTTGCCGATCGCCACCAGCTCCGAGAGGTCGAGCCCGTGACCTTGATACTTCTTTACGTAGGAGATCACGAAGCGCAGGTTGGCCGTGACCAGCCGCTCGGCGGCAACCTCGTCGCCGGCCAACGCCCGACGGGCGAGGCGCTTCTCCTCCTCGGGATCGGTGATCATCGGGAGCTTCTGGATGTCCAGCAGGTACTGGTCGAAGGAGCCGGAGGGGCTGGACCGCAGCAAGGCACGGGCTTTCCCAGCACGAACGTGGGCCATAAATCGCCCTCGAAGAGGTTGATCGGTCTGCGCGATGGTGCTGGGCCAGAAAGGTCGGAAAGGTAGATCAATATAGGGTTTACGGGACCGGCGGTCAAGCAAAAACCAGTTTCCACATCACAAAATCTTTGTGGACAAACGGTTCGTGTTTTTGTCCACCCGGGTTCCGATTTTTCCACGCGGCGCCCTCGACCCCTCGGAGCTAAGTAGCTGCAGGAACCTGGCCTACAGGATGGCAGCCAGGGCGGCGAGAATGGCCGGTTCATCGGCCCCCGTGGTCCAGTTGGTGCCCGGTTCCATGGTGCCCAATCCGCGCGGGAGGGCGAATCGAATCGCACCGCCGCGATTCTTCTTGTCGCTGGCCATGGCGCCGAGCAGTCGCTCGGGCGCGATGGGTTCCTCCAGCCGGGTCGGGAGTCCCAGTCGGGTGAGCAGAGCCGCCACCCGCCCGCCTGCGTCGGCCGATGCCAGGCCCAGCTCGCGGGCCAGCGCACACTCCGCCACCAGCCCCAGACCTACCGCCTCGCCATGCGGGATGCGGTAGTCGGTCGCCGACTCCAGCGCATGCGCCACGGTATGACCCGCGTTCAACACCGCGCGCCGCCCGCCCTCCCGCTCGTCCTCGCTCACCACGCCGGCCTTGATCTCGACGCTGCGGAGCACCAGGTGCTGCAGCGCATCGACGTCGCGCGCGATCAGTTGCTCGGCCGCGCGTTCGATCCACTCGAAGTAGGCCTGGTCCGCGATGAGACCATGCTTCACCGCCTCGGCCAATCCCGCGCGGTACTCGCGGTCCGGGAGGGTGGTCAGCGTCCGCAGGTCGGCCAGCACGGCCACTGGAGGATGGAATGCGCCGATGAGGTTCTTGCCTTCGGGTGTATCCACCCCGGTCTTGCCACCCACCGAAGCATCGAGCATGGCGAGGAGCGTGGTCGGCACCTGCACATAGGGCACGCCACGCAGGTAGGTGGCGGCCACGAACCCGGCGAGGTCTCCCGCGACTCCGCCGCCCAGAGCCGCGAGGCCGCTGTCCCGCCCGAATCCCCGGCGCAGCAGCTCGTCGGTGAGCCGACTCCAGGTCTCCCGGCTCTTGGAGGGCTCACCCGCGGGAAAGGTGAGCGTCTCGCCGCCCCATGGCGCCGGGCCGAATCGGCCCGCGCGGCAGAGCCGGTACACATTCTCATCCGCGATCACCGCGACCCGGCGGCCCGGCAGATGCTCGCTCACCAGCTGTTCCAGTCGGCCCAGCAAGCCGGCCTCGATTCGGACCGGATAGGCGCCCAGCGCGTGCCGCACCAGCACGACGCTCACCAGGTGACGTCCGGTGAGCCGGCCCGGTGATTGGTCAGGCGCGCGAGCGTGAAGAGCAGGTCCGAGAGCCGATTGAGATAGATCAGGATCTCCGGGGAGACCTCATCGTCGGCGGCGAGCCGAACCGCACTCCGCTCCGCCCGGCGACAGACGGTTCGGGCGAGGTGCAGCGCCGCGGCCTTGGGAGTGCCGCCCGGCAACACGAAGGCCCGCAGCGGAGGCAGCTCCCGCTCGGCGTCATCCATTACGCGCTCCATGGCCGCGACGCGCTCGGGCGGGAGCACGGCTTTCTCCATCGCCTTGGCTACCTTCTCCGGCCGGGGTGTGGCCAGCTGCCCGCCGATGGAGAAGAGATCGCGCTGGATCTCCTCGAGCAGGCCGTCGAAGGATTCGCTGGGGGTGGTCGCGCGGACCAGGCCGAGCACGGAGCTGAGCTCGTCCACGTCGCCATAGGCGGTAGTCCGTGGGTGGTCCTTTCGCACTCGACCACCACCGAACAGGCCGGTCTCGCCGGTGTCGCCGGTTTTCGTGTAGATGGGCATAGACGTAAGCTATCAGCTATCAGGTAACAGCTATCAAATGAGCACACCGGCCAACCTCGGTGTGCTGTCTGATCGCTGATCGCTTCTCCCAGCTTGTAGCAGGTCCGCGCTCGAAGCATATTTATTCACTTTGCCCCGAACCGGCGTGGCCTCAGCAGCGGGAGCGGCAGTGGCGGAACAGGAGACCAAGGACATCTCGATCATCGGGGGAGGGCCCACCGGCCTCTTCGCCGCGTTCTATGCCGGCATGCGGGGTGCGTCCACCCGAATCATCGATGCCCTCCCGGCGCTGGGCGGGCAGCTGATGGCGCTCTATCCCGAGAAATACATCTTCGATGTCGCGGGCTTTCCCAAGATCCTCGCCAAGGATCTGGTCCGCGACATGGCGGCGCAAGGGCTGCAGTTCGGTGCCACTACTCACCTGGGAGAAGTCGTCACCGGTCTGCGCCGGGTCGAGGACGAGGGGATCGGGCACTTCGTGCTGGAGACTTCGGAGGCCGACTATCTGACCCGCACCATCGTGATCGCCGCCGGCATCGGCGCCTTCGAGGCCCGCCGCCTCGGCATCGAGGACGAGGACCGGTTCGAGGAGAAAGGCCTCTACTTCAAGGTGCTGGACCCGCGTCAGTTCGAGGGGAAGAAGGTGCTGCTGGTGGGCGGGGGCGACTCGGCGTTCGACTGGGCGGTGAACCTGCAGGGGGTCGCCACCTCGGTGATGCTGATTCACCGCCGTGACGGCTTTCGGGCCCATCAGGCTACGATCAACCAGGTGCAGGAGCTCCACCGCCTGGGCCACTGCGAGCTCAGGACCTTCTGGGAGGTGAAGACCCTGCACGGCAACGGCCGGGTGGAGGCGGTCACCATCCGGAACAGCAAGACGAAAGAGGAGGAGACCTTCGACGTCGACGCCGTGATCCCGCTGCTGGGCTTTCACTCCGATCTGGGTGCGATCAAGGAGTGGGGGCTCGACACCGAGAAGGCCGACATCAAGGTGGACCAGGTGATGGCCACCAATGTCCCCGGCATTTACGCCGCGGGCGACATCACCAGTTATCCCGGCAAGCTGAAGCTGATCGCCACCGGCGCGGCCGAGGCCTGCATCGCGGTCAACAACGCGGTGCACTACATCAATCCCAAGGCCAAGGTGAACCCCGGGCACTCCTCCAACCTGGCGATCTTCGGGCAGAAGGAAGACTGAGTCCAGAACTTTCCTATGCCATCTTGGGCCGGATGAAGAACCTGAGCTCCCCGGCACCCGGCTCCAGCCGCTCCAGCGCGATTCCCAGGGCGCCACTCTTGGGAAAGTCGATCTGCACGCTCGTGCCCGAGCCGCCCAGCAGGATCGACGCCAGCTCCTCCATCCAGGGTGAGTGGCCCACCATCGCCACGATCGCGCCGGTCGGCTGGTCACCCACATAGTCCTGCAGCCGGACGAGGTCGGGGTCCTCGGCCAGTGGTTCGCACGGCACCGGCGGCTGCGGCACCCGGGCGACCTCGACCAGGATCTCCGCCGTCTGCCGGGCCCGGGCCCAGGGACTGGTCAGCACCAGGCTCGGCGCGAGGTCACGCTTGCGGAGGAATCGGCTGACGTCGGCCTGCACCGCACGTCCCTTTTCGGTGAGCGGGCGATCGCGGTCGTCGGGCCACTGGCCCGGGTCGCGAGTGCCGGCGTGGGCGTGGCGGTTCAGGAGGAGGAGCATCGGGACTCCAAGTAGCGTGAAGAGTAAAGTGTGAAGAGTGAAACGAAAAAAGACAATGCGAATCGCGGGCGGGTCCCGTCCTCTTCATTCTTCCCTCCTTTCTGCCGCTCACTTCCCCTTTCCCATCTCCACGACAATGCTGTCGATCGCCGCCAGAACCGTTCGGCTCGGCTGGGCGTGATGGTTCACCTCCACCGCGAAGGTCAACGGCTTCCCATCGGGGCGCTCGATGTAGCCGGTCAGCGTGTTCACCCCCGCGATGCTGCCGGTCTTGGCCCGCACCCGGCCGGCCAGCCCGGTGGCGACGAAGCGGGTCCGGAGGTTCCCGACGCCACCGGCCTGCGGCAACCCGGGCGCGAAGGTGGAGAATCGCGGGTGGGCCCGGATGAAGCGCAGCAGCTGGGTGAAGGCGCCGGGTGAGATCAGGTTATCGCTGGAGAGTCCCGAGCCGTCCGACAGGGAAAACTCGGTCGAGTCGATCCTGACCGAATCGATGAGGAAACGTCGCTCTACCGCGAGCCCTTCCTTCCACGAGCCTCCCGCGCCGAACCGCTTTCCCAGCTGCTTGAGCAGCATTTCTGCGAAGAGATTCTGGCTGGTGTTGAGGATGGGGAAGATCCAGTCCCGTACCGGACGGGAGACCGTCTCCGCCAGAGGCGTTTGGGCCCGGGCGCCGGCATAGATGGCCGAGTCGGTAGTGGAGCGGGTGGTACCGGTGACCGCGATGCCGGCATCGGCCAGCGCTTGCCGGAGGGCACGAGCGGCGAAGAGGTTCGGGTCGGAGACCGCGAACGACTCCTTCCTCGGCGCCCGATCGATCGCGACGGTGCCCTCGGCCCACACCTGCGCCGTGCCCGGCTGACGAAAGAAGCGGTCACCGATGTCGGTTTCCCCGCGGGCCGGAACCGTGACCGTACGATTCTCGAAGGCGATGTCCCCCAGGTCGGGCCACATGCTGATGAGGGCCGGGGCGCCGACCGTCAGGCCCGGCTGCCAGGTGAAGTCGAGGCTGTTGTCGTTGAAAGCCAGCGCGGCCACGGGTGCGGCATACCACCAGTTGAGGTCGAACAGCTGCCAGCCGGGATGCAGCGATGCCGGCTCGAAATAGCTGCCGTCGCCCACCACGTCGCCAGCCACTTGCCGGACGCCGCGCGCCTTGAGTGTGTCCGCCATCAGGCGGAGCCGGACGAACGGATCCCGGTCGCAGGCTCCCACGGAAAGCGTGTCCACGGCGTAGCAGCGACGGCTGAAGGTCGGGTCACCCCGGCCGTACAGCACCAGGTCTCCCTTCAACACCCCCGCGACCAGCGGCCCGGCGCCGTAGAGACTGGTGCGCACGGTGAGGTCCGGTGGCAGCAGCGCGGCAGCCACCGTGGTGACCACCAGCTTGGTGTTGCTGGCCGGGGTGAAGAGTCGGCGCTGGTTCCGGCCGTAGAGCTGCTTCCCCCGGTGGTCCAGCACCGACACGCCCCAAAGGCTCTTGTCGAACGGCGGAGCGTCGAGCCGCTTGTCCAGTCGCTTGGCCAGGGACTGGGCGGCGACCGGTGACGCCAGCGAGAGGCAGACCAGGGCCAGGAGGATGGAGACTGTCACCCGGCGCCCTTCGACTATGCTCAGGGCATGCTGCGCGAAGAGGACATGGTGAGTCATAAGCAGAGGACACCATCGCGGTGGGCGGGGCGTGCAGAGATCGTCTGGTGAGGATCGATCGGGTCGGGCGGGTGGCCCGTGCCGTGCGTGCGGAGGTCGCTGAGAACGGCGAGCAGGACCGAACCGCCGGCGAGAGTTGATTTCTTCACGTAAGGTGAACAAACTACCGGGCTTAGGACATGGGGTCAATTCCACCTGGAGTCACGATGAGGGCAGTCGTCGCGGGCCTCTGCGCGTTGCTCTTTCCGCCGCTCCTGGCGGCGGCACTCCAGGCTCAGGAGCCGGACCAGCGGGTGGTGCGCCAGCTCGACTTCTCGGGCAACCGGGCCATCCCCGACGAGGTGCTCGCCGCCGCCATCAGCACCACCCGATCCAGCTGGTTCGCCCGCGCGTTCCTGATCCGCCTCCTTGGCCTCGGCGAGAAGCGCTACTTCAACGAGGAAGAGTTCCCCCGCGATGTGGTCCGGCTCCACGTCCTGTACCGCCGCAGCGGCTTTCCCAACGCCAAGATCGATACCACGGTGGTGCGGGACCCCGAGAACGTCTGGATTACCTTCCGCATCCAGGAAGGTGAGCCCATGCGGGTCGTCAGCCTCGACGTCGCCGGCATGGACTCGCTTCCCGCGTGGCTCCAGCGGCTCGCCCTGCTCGACCTGCCGCTCCAGGAAGGCGATCCGTTCAACCGCTACCTCATGCAGGCGAGCGCCGATTCGATCGAGCGCCGCCTGCGCGACCGGGGCTACCCCTCCGCCACCGTCTTCTCCGGCTTCGAGGCTGATCGCCCTAAGCTGATTGCCCGGGTCACTCTGGAGGTGGATCCGAGCCGGCGCGCGGTCATCGGCACCGTCGACGTGGTCGGCGTGCGCCGGCTGGACACCGCGCTGGTGCGCGACCTGCTGGTGGCTCGGCCCGGCCGGCGCTACTCGCAGGACGAGCTGCTGCTGAGTCAGCAGAACCTCTACAAGTCGGATCTGTTCCGCTACGCCACCGTCAACATCGACTCGACCGAATTCCAACCCGGCGCCGATACCGTGCCGTTGTTGGTGCAGGTGAACGAAAGCCGACGTCGGCGGATCCGCGGCAGCCTGGGATACGGCACCGAAGACTGCTTCCGCGGCGGCGCTACCTGGACGACCCGAAACTTCCTCGGCAGCAATGGGCGGTTGCTGGACCTCACCGGCCGTGTCTCCAAGGTGGGCGTCGGGACGCCGACGGATTGGGGGCTTCGGGAGGGGATCTGCGGCGCATCCAAGAACGATGCCATCGGCTCGTCCCTGCTGAACTACACGCTCAGCGCGACCGTCCGTCGTCCCGCCTTCCTGTCGGCGACGTCCAATCTCTCCGTCTCGCTGTACAACGAGCGGCGCTCCGAGTTCCAGGTGTATCTGCGGCGGGAGACGGGCACCACCGTGACGCTGCGGCGGGAGCAGCTCCGCAGGCGGATTCCTCTCTCGTTGGCGTACAATCTCAGCTACGGCCGGACCGAGGCCACCGAGGTCAGCTTCTGCGCCTCGTTCAATGCCTGCACTGATGACGTGGTGAATCTGCTGCGGCAGAACCGGGTGCTGGCGACGCTGACCGGGACCGCCTCGGTGCCACGGGTCAACAACGTGCTGGATCCGTCTCGTGGCAGTCTCAAGACCCTGGAAGTGACCGTGAGCTCGCGCTTCCTCGGTTCGGCCGCGTTCCAGCAGTTTACCCGGGTTGTAGCCGACGCGGCCTGGTACCGTCCCCTGGCCCGTGACGTGGTGCTGAGCTGGCATGTCCGGGGCGGCACCATCTTCTCTCCCACGGTAGACGTAGCTTCGGAGCGGGGCGCCTTCATTCCACCGGAGCAGCGCTTCTATGCCGGCGGGCCCAGTGACGTCCGGGGCTTCAAGCGCAATGAGCTGGGACCCGTCGTCTATGTGGTCTCCAAGCGCGAGGTCGACAGTGCCCAGGCGCAGAACCGCGGGATCAACCCCGACAGCGTGCAGGTGTCAGCCACCGGAGGCAATGCTCTCGTGGTCGGAAACGTGGAGCTTCGGGTTCCCTCCCCAATTTTCGGCTCCCGTCTCCGCCTGGCGGCCTTCGTGGACGCCGGGGGTGCCTGGCAGCGGGGCGAGCGGGATCCGGTGATCCGGGTGACGCCCGGCATCGGCATCCGGCTCGGCACACCGCTCGGTCCCGCCCGCCTGGACATCGCCTATAACCCCTATCGGCTCCAGAGCGGCCCGCTCTTCCAGTTCGACAGCGACGGCGATCTGACACCGGTCGGCGGGCAGGAGCAGTTCGTGCTCGATCGCGACGGAAAACTCACCTACCATTTCGCCGTGGGACAGCCGTTCTGATGCGGCGGCGCCTGGCGCGGCTCCTGTTCGTCTTCGTGCTGGGATCGATCGCGATGGTCCTCGGCGTGGTGACGTCCATGACGCTGACGCCGCCGGGGCGCGATCTGCTGGCCCGGACCGTGTCGCGGATGCTGGACCGCGTGGTCCTGGGGCATGTGGACGTGGGGGCGATCTCGGGCTCGTTCCTCTACGATCTGGTGCTTCAGGACCTGGTGGTCCGCGACACCAGTGGCGCGCTGCTGGCGGACCTGCCCCGGGTCCGGGTGAGCTACCGGCTGCCCAACCTGATCGCGGGCCAGGTGGTGCTCGGCTCCGTGCAGCTGGAGCGTCCGGTGATCCACCTGATCAAGCACCGCAGCGGCCGGATGAATTACGAGGAGGTTCTCCAGCTCGGCAAAGGCGCCCCCGGGGGGAAGTCGCCGCTGGTGGAGTTCCACAACGTCCGGCTCGACGGCGGCACCCTCAAGATCGCGCTGCCGTGGAATCCCGACCGCTCGCTCAAGACCCGGATGGCGAAGGACTCGGCGCTCGCGGCGGAGCGGGCCAAGCCCGGCCGGCTCATCGAGGAGAGTCCGGAGGGTCTGCGCCGAGTGATCCTGCTGTCCGATCTCACCACCCGGCTCGCGCGGCTCCGGATCGCCACGCCCGACCGGAAGCCGTTCACCATCGATCTCGACTCCCTTGCTACCCGGATCAACGACCCCGCGGTGACCTTGCGGGACGCGGCCGGCCGCGTCGTGCTGCGGGGCGAC
Source organism: Gemmatimonadales bacterium (assembly GCA_036556625.1). Taxonomy (GTDB): domain Bacteria; phylum Gemmatimonadota; class Gemmatimonadetes; order Gemmatimonadales; family GWC2-71-9; genus CAVVWJ01. The sequence continues at coordinate 65,645 of DATBJC010000064.1, read as the reverse complement.
AGCGCGATCTTCAGTCTGGAGCGGGGAGCGCTTCCCGACACCCGGTTTTCCGGCGGTGGCGCGGTGACCTGGCCGCGAGATACGGTGCTGTACGACTTCCAGGTCATCTCCCCCCACGTGAACCTGGAGGATCTGCGCTGGGTTTCGCCCGATTTCCCCTCCATGACCGGGAGCGGCATCCTGACCGCCCGATCGGTGAGCGGCATCCGCAACGAGTACGACATCCGCGAGCTCCAGCTCCAGTCCGGCCGGCAGCGGGTGAGCGGTGAGCTGGTCGCGATCACCGAGCGGCGCCGGGGACTCGGCTTCCGCGACATGCGGCTCCAGCTCCGCGAGCTGGATCTCGACGCGGTCCGCGGCTATCTCGACACGCTGCCGTTCTACGGCACGCTCACCGGCAGCGTGTCCGGCTCCGGCTTTCTGGACGCGCTCGATGTCCGGCTCGACTGGGCCTTCGCCGATGCTCGGGTGCCGGGCAACCCGGTAACCACCATCGCCGGCGAGGGCGGCGTCGGGGCCCGGGGAAAGGAAGGGTTGGTCTTTACCGGCTTCGAGGTGCGGAGCTCCGATGTCGATCTCCGGACCGTTCGGCTGATCGCGCCCGCCGTGATCCTCCAGGGGCGGCTCTCCGCCACCGGGACACTCGAGGGACCGCTCCGCGACGTCACGTTCAACGGCACCGCCCGGCATCGCGATGGCGATCGGCCCGCCAGCGTGGCCGTGGGACTGGTGCATCTCGACACTCGATTCGATACGCTGGGACTGGACACCGACGTCGCCCTCGAGCCGCTCTCCTTCGAGGGTATCCGGCGCGCCTTCCCCTCGCTGAAGACGCGGGGTGAAGTTCGGGGCCGATTCCAGAGCGCGGGCACGCTGTCGCGGCTGGAGGTCAATACCGAGCTCACCGGCGAGATCGGCAACATTCAGGCGGATGGCTTCGCCACCCTCCTGCCGCCCAGATGGGGCGCCGAGCAGCTGCTGTTCCGGTTTTCCCGCCTCGACCTCGGGGCACTGACCGGCCGCGACTACACCAGCGCGCTGGCCGGCGAGCTCAGGGTGAGCGGCAGCACCGACACATTGCGCGCACCGGAAGGCGACGTGGAGCTCGCGCTCACCCGGAGTCGGCTGCGCGAGTGGACCCTGGACAGTGTCTTTGCGCGGGGCCGGAGCCGCGACAGCGTCATCAGGGTGGATACGGCCTACGCGGAATGGCAGGGTGCCTCCGCGGCGGGTGGCGGTACCCTGGGCTGGGGCGCCCCTCATACCGGTCAGATGGCGTTCAACCTGGTGGCCGACAGTCTGATCGGGTTCGATTCGCTGCTGCTGGCGTTGACCCAGCAGCAACGGGATACGCTGCCCGGTCTGGTGCCGCTGGGCGGACGCGCTCGCGGCTCGGTCCGGCTCAGCGGCAGCCTCGACACGCTCGACGCCCAGGGTGAGCTCACGATCGAGAAGTTCGAGTTCCAGCAGGCCAGCTCGCCCCGGATCGCGGGGGCGTTCACCTGGACCGGCGGCAAGCGCCCCCAGCTCACCGCGTCTGCCGCCTCCGATACGATCGTGTTCGGCGACTGGACCTTCACCCGCAACGGCCTCGGGTTCGAGGGCTACGCCGATTCGCTGGGGTGGACCCTGGGCAGCTCGTCGAGCAACGGGACGCGGGTGGATGCCGCCGGGCGCTGGCGGCCGCGTGACAGCACCCATCTGGTCTGGTTCGACAGTCTCCGCGCAGGCCTCCCCTCCCACGCCTATCGCCTCCAGGAGCCGGCCCTGCTGTCGCTGGGCATCGGTCCACCGTCAGTGAGTCCGGTGACGCTCCACGCGCTGGACGGCTCCGGGCTGCTCCGGCTGTCGGGCACCCTGCCGGCCGAGGAACCCGGGGCCATGGCGCTGGAGATCGTGGGTCTGGATCTGGGTGATTTCTACCGGTTGATCCGGCGGGACACCACCGGCGTGGATGGGGACCTAGGGTTGAGCATGCAGATCGGCGGCACCGCCCGGGCCCCCACCTTCAAGGGAACGGCACGGTTGGGAGATGGCCGCTTCGGGGATTTCCGCGCCCCCTTCGTGCAGGGCGTGATGAACTACGCCGATCGCCGTCTCGACGCCGACCTCAATCTCTGGCGCACCGGTGAGAAGATCCTCGAGGTCGAGGCCCAGCTTCCGATGGACCTCGGGTTCACCGGGGTGGAGCAGCGCCGGGTGGACGGACCGCTGCAGGTGCGGGCGCGGGCAGACAGTGTGGACCTGGGGATCATGGAGGCACTCACGCCGGCGATCCGGAGAGTCCAGGGACGGCTCGCGGTGGATGTCGAGATCAGAGGCACTTGGGAAGATCCCCGGCTCCAGGGCGAGGTGTCGGTGCGGCGGGGGAGCATGGAGATTCCCGGACTGGGTGTCCGGTTCGGCTCGGTGACCGGCGGCGCCGTGCTGCAGGGCGACTCGGCCGTTTTCCGCGACCTGCGGATCACCAGCGGCGGCGGCGATCTGGCGGTGGGAGGAGCCATCCGGCTGGAAGACCTGTCTCGACCCGTATTCCTGTTGAATCTGCGCGCCTCGCAGTTCCGGGCCATCGACGTCCGCAACTTCCTCACGCTCACGGTCACCGGCAACCACGCGTTGCGAGGCCCGCTGTTCGGCGCGACGCTCTCCGGCAGCCTGACCGCGAACGAGGGGGTGATCTATTTCGCCGACCTGGTGCAGAAGCGGGTGATCGATCTTTCCGACCCCACCATCGCCGACCTGGTGGACAGCACCTTGATCGGCACCAAGGATCTCGGGGCCAAGTTCCAGAACCGATTCCTGGACTCGCTCAAGATCGCCGACCTCAAGATCGCGATCGGGTCGGATGTGTGGCTGCGCTCGGCCGAAGCCAACATCCAGCTGGACGGCGAGGCGCTGGTGAGCAAGGTGGCGCAGGAGTACCAGCCCATCGGCACGCTTCAGGCGCCGCGGGGAAGCTACACGCTGAAGATCGGCCCTGTGGCCCGGGACTTCACCGTGACTCGCGGCGAGGTGCGTTACATCGGCACCCTCGATGCCGAGCTCGACATCGAGGCACGACACACGGTGCGATCGGTGCGAGGTGATGAGATCCCGGTGATCGCGAGCATCGAGGGCACGCTCTACCGTCCGAAGCTCCGGCTGGAGAGCACGCTGCGGCCGCCTATCTCCGAGACCGACCTGGTCTCTTACCTGATCACGGGCTATCCGGCCAACGAGGCCACCGCGATCGGACAGGGCAACGCCATCGAGACTACGCTGGCCTACTTCGGCAGCGCACTCTCGAGCGAGCTCGAGCGCACCCTGATCCAGGATCTGGGGGTGCCCGTCGACCTGATCGAGATCCGACCCGGCTTTGGCGCACGGGGCGGCAACTCCCCGACCCAGCTCGCCGCCGGCTGGCAGCTCGGGCGCAAGACCTTCGTCACCTTCAATGCCGGCTTCTGTCCGGACTTCAGCCAGATCAGCGCGGGCAACCTGGGTGCGGGCCTGGAGTTCCGATTCAGCAAGGAGTGGCGGCTCCAGAGCGCGATAGAGCCCACCATCGAGCGGTGCGGCACTGCGCCGGTGATCCCGCTCGACTCCCGGAGCCGGTACCAGGTCGGCTTCGACATCCTGTGGGAGCGGGAGTTCTGAGTGGTCCGCGCGTTGGTGATCACCAACCCGGCGGCCGCAAGGACTCGGCAAGGAGCCGTCGAATCCGTGATGCGGGTGCTGCGTGCCGCCGGCTGGTCCGCCGAGGTGCTCGCGACCGGGGGCCCAGGCGACGCCAGGACGCTCGCCGAGTACGGGATGAAACAAGGGGTGGACGTCATCGCCGTCTTCGGCGGCGACGGCACCACCATGCAGGCGGCCGCTGCACTGGTCGGCACCGACATCGGCCTGGGGATCATCCCCGGCGGCACCGGGAACCTCCTCGCCGGCAACCTCCGGATCCCCGCCTCGCCGGAGCGGGCGGCCCGCGCCCTGGTGTCGGGCAGGCCCCGGCCCTTCGACCTGGGCCGGATGGAGCGACCGGCCGGGCCTCAGTACTTCGCCGTGGCCTGCGGGGCGGGGTACGACGCCAGGGTCATGGCGGGCACCCTGTCGGAGCACAAGCGCCGCTGGGGCATGGCCGCGTACGTGGCGACGACGCTCCGGCTCATCACCGAGATTCGCAGCACCAGCCACCTCATCACCATCGACGGGGTGGAATACGATGCCGAGGCGTCCATGGTCCTGGTGGCCAACTGCGGCGAGGTGATCCCGCCTTTCGTGCGACTCCGGACCGGCATTCGGCCCGACGACGGTCTGCTCGATGTCGTCGTCATGCGGGCCAACAGCTTCGGCCAGAGCGTCCGCGCCGTGTGGGACCTGCTGCGCGATGCGCCCACGGCGGAAGGCCAGGAGACCTTTGTCGGCTACGCCCGAGGTCGGGAGATCCGGGTGGAGACCGATCCGGTCCAGCCGGTTCAGCTCGACGGGGAGCCCGGCGGAGAAACCCCGTTCACCGTCACCATCGTTCCCGCCGCGATCAGGATCATGGTTCCCTAGCCATGGCGCGCCGCCTTCGACTGTTTAATTTCTAGGCGGGCTGTTCAATCCGGGTTCCCGATTGTCATCCTGTGCGAAGCGAAGGAGTCATGATTCGAGTCATGCCCCCTTCGCCATGCTCAGGGTGACAACTTCATCAGCACACCCCGAGGTCCACTGCATGGCCGGATCGGTTCTTCTCATCGACGACGACGTCGATGTTCTGCGCAGCATCGGCAACTACTTCGAGCGGCTCGGCTACGAGGTCACCCGGGAGCTGAGTGGCGAAGCCGGGCTGGCGACATTCGACCGGCTGCGGCCGGAGGTGGTCATCCTCGACCTCTTCCTGCCGGGAATCAACGGCATGGAAGTGCTGGAAAGTCTGCGGCAGCGGGACGCCGCGGTCATCCTGCTGACGGCGGAGGCGGACGTGACCACCGCGGTCCGGGCCATGCAGCTGGGCGCGGAGAACTTTCTGACCAAGCCGGTGGACATGGAGCATCTGGCGGCCGCCACCGCACGGGTGGCGGACAAGGCGCGCCTGCGCCGGATCAACGAGGCCCTGCTGGTGCAGAGCGCGCCGGGGCACGGGCTGGACTCCCTGGGTACGTCCTCCGGAATGCAGGATTTCGCCCACCAGGTCGGACTCCTGGCGCAAAGCGAGCGCACCACAGTGCTGCTCAACGGCGAAAGCGGCACCGGCAAGGGCTGGGTCGCCCGGATGATCCACGATCTCAGCCCCCGGTCCAAGGCGCCGTTCGTCGAGGTCAACTGCGCCGGACTCAATGCCACCTTTCTCGATTCGGAGCTGTTCGGCCACGAGAAGGGCGCCTTCACCGACGCGAAGGACCGTAAGCAGGGGCTGTTCGAGATCGCCGATCACGGCACCATCTTTCTCGACGAGATCGGCGACCTGGCCCCCGAGCTTCAGCCCAAGCTGCTCAAGGTGCTGGAGACCAAAACCTTCCGGCGGCTGGGCGGGACTCGAGAGATCACGGTGGATGTCCGCCTGATCGCCGCGACCAACAAGAACCTCCAGAGCGAGGTGGAGACGGGGCGGTTCCGGGAGGATCTCTACTACCGGTTGAGCGTCATGCCGCTCACCCTGCCGGCGGTGCGCGACCGCTCGCGCGAGGACCGTCTTTCACTCATCACCCGGATCCTCTCCGATCTCCTGAGTGAACTGCCCGAGGGCCCGCCTACGCTGTCGAGCGAGGTGCTGGAGCGCCTGCTGGCCTATCCCTGGCCCGGCAACGTCCGCGAGATGCGGAACGTGCTGGAGCGAGCCCTGATCCTAGGCCGGAGTCAGCCGGCGGTGAGCGTCGAGCACCTGCCGGGTGAGTTTCGCGCCCGTCCGGGATTGGGCGATCGCCGGCACACCCCACTCAGCCTGGAAGACCTGGAGCGGCAACACATCGAGCGTACGCTGAAACACCACACGGGCAACCGGACCCGGGCAGCCATCGAGCTCGGGATCTCCCGCGCCACGTTGATCAACAAGATCAAGCGGTACAACATCACCGCCTGAGGCCCCGATGGCCGAGATTCATGAGCACGACGGCATGGCCTGCCGCGCCTGCGGCAGGGAGGAGCGCGCCTCGGAGGGATATCCCTGCACCAACTGTGGCACCTTCATCTGTCTGATCTGCAGCTTCCGCGGAGTCACCCTGTGCAAGCAGTGCCAGGAGGCGGCACAGAAGCTCCGTTGACATGACCTTCGCCATCGTACGCGCGGCGATCGCGCCGCTGTTCGCGCAGCCCAGTCTCCGAGCCGAGCAGATCAGCCAGCTCGTCCTGGGGGAAACGGGGCGGGTGGAGGAGACGGCGGGCGAGTGGCGCCGCATCACCGGCGATCACGACGGATACCCGGGCTGGATGCACGCCGGATACCTGCTCGAGACCGACTCGGAGTCGGTCGAGCGCTGGCGCCGCGAGGCCGGCGGTTGGAGTCTCGGCGCGACACTGCGGGTAGCCGGGCAGCGGGTCCGGCTGCCGCTCCGCGCGCGGGCGGTGCTGGACGACGGCAAGCTGCGGCTCCCCGATGGCCGTCGGGCCGAGCTGATCGAGGGTGAGGTTCCCCCTGCCGGCGATACCGCGGCTGATGCCCGCGCGACACCGCCGGAGCGGTGGGCGATCAGCCATTTCGACGGCGCGCCGTACCAATGGGGCGGGATCACTCCGTGGGGTGTGGATTGCTCGGGGTTGGTCCAGACCACCTTCGCGGCACGTGGCCAGACGATGCCCCGCGACGCCGCGTTACAAGTCGAACGGGGCGCGGTGATCCCGCTGGATGGAGCCCGGCCCGGCGATCTCCTGTTCTTCCGGGGCGACGCGGGCGAGCGGATCACCCATGTCGCCTTTGCCGCGGAAGGCGACAGCCTGATCCATTCGACCGTCGCCTGCGGAGGCGTCGTCCTGGAACCCTGGCTGCCCGGTACCCGCGCGGCCTCGCTGCGCGACCGGCTGGTGGCGGTCAGGCGGGTGCGATGAGCACCCGGCTGTGCAAGCTGGTCCTCTTCGACGTCGACGGCACCCTGCTGCTGACCGCGGGGGCCGGCCGTCGGGCCATCGTCGCCGCGTTGGCCGAGGAGGTTGGTGATGTCCAGGCGTTTCGGGACATCAGGTTCGACGGCAAGACCGACCCGCAGATCGTGGCCGAGATGCTGGAGGCCGCGGGACAGCCGGTGTCACGGGAGTCGGATCGGGTTCGCCGGCTGTGCGCCCGCTATGTGGAGCTGCTCGCGGTCGAGCTCGGGCGTCCGACCACCCGCACGACGCTGATGCCCGGGGTGGAGCCGCTGCTCGACCGGCTGGAGGACAGACCGGATGTCGTGCTCGGTCTGCTCACCGGGAATCTGGTCCAAGGTGCCGCCCTCAAACTCCGATCCGGCGGTATCGATCCGGCGCGCTTCCGGATCGGCGCGTTCGGCTCCGATGCGGCGCATCGTCCGGCGCTTCCGGAAATCGCGGCGCGCCGCGCCGAGCCGCTCTTCGGGCGGACCCCCGGCGGTGCCGACGTCGTCATCATCGGCGACACCCCGGCAGATATCCACTGCGGCCAGGGCATCGCGGCGCGAGCCGTCGGTGTGGCCACCGGCTCCTACTCGGTGAGCGACCTCGCGGCCTGCGGCCCGCACGCCGTGTTCGAGGATCTGAGTGACACCGAGCGCGTCATTGAGGCGATCCTGTGGTGACCAGTGAGGCCTGCCATCCTCAGGAATGACACTCCCGCACCGTGAGCTGGAGCTCAAGGCGGTGGTCCGGGACCCGGACGCCTTCCGCCGGCGGCTGCAAGGGGCCGGCGCCACGGCGCGATTCGTCGGACGGATGACGGATGTGCGCTACGACCGCGGGGGAGAGCTGGCACTCCGCGACGAGGTGTTGCGGGTGCGGACCTTCCTTCATCCCGATGGCCGGATGGAATCGATCCTGGCCTGGAAGGGTCCCACGATGCGCTCATCCGAGGGCTACAAGCAGCGGGAGGAGATCGAGCTGCCGCTGTCCGGCCCCACGGCCGATCCCGCGCGCCTGCTTCGGGCCCTCGGCTATCTGCCGGTGCACACCATCGAGCGAGAGGTGGAGATCTACCGTCTGGCGGAGGCCACCGCGAGGCTGGAGATCTATCCCAGGATGGATGTCCTGCTGGAAGTCGAGGGGGAGCCCGCCGCCATAGAACGGGCGATCGAAGCCAGCGGGATTCCGCGGGTCGAGTTCACCGCCGAGCCGCTGGTGGAGTTCGTGCGCCGGTTCGAGGAGCGGAGCGGCGGGCCGGCACTGCTGGCGTACAGCCGGCCCGCAGCGGCGCCGGGATGACGGCTCAGCCCGGTGTGCCCCGGGAGACCTGGGAGGTTCCGGAGTTGGGACCCTCGCTCGGCCGGCTGGGAGATCCGCCGCCCGATGCGGAGCCAGGCCCGCTGGGCGCCCGGTTCGACGACATCCGCCTTGGGCTGGTGACCGGCGTGTTCGAGCTGGCTGGAGCAGGGCGGGCATTCGGGGCCGCGGGCGACCCTGACGGCGCGATCAGCTCGCTCAGCCGAGTGGCCTGGCTCGGACTCTGGGAGAAGGCGGTTGCGGCCTGCGCGGAACGAGTGAGCGCGACGGTCAATGCCCGGCTGGAGGAGGCGGCAGCGGTGTCGCGCTATCCGCAGCGGCGGCTGCGGGCCATTCGGCTCGCTCCGGCCGACACCAGGGCGATCGCAGCACGGCTGGGCGGTGGAGGGGGGCCGTTCGTCACGGCGCTGGACGAGCTGGAGCAGGCGGCGCGCGGCGCATCCGGGCATCGTGGGCCGCTCGCAGCGGCAGCGGCGAACTGGCGCTCAGCCCTCACTGCCACGGCTCGTCGGCTCGAGGCCGCGTGGCTCGCGCTGGAAGCGGCCGCGTTGCTGGAGCAGCGCCACTGGCAGGGGGAGATCGAGCGGGTCCGCGCCTGGCATCTCCCTGGTTGGCCGCTCTGGCTCCTATCCATCACCGTGTTGGCCGCCGCGGCCTACCTGGGGCTGGTGCTCGGTGGGTACCTCCCGGTCCCGCCGCCCCTGGCCGGCTTCGCTGAGTTCTGGTGGAGCCGGCTGTGAGCGTCCTGGGGGTAGGGATCGACCTGGTGGACCTCGAGCGAATTACGCGAATGTTCCAGAGCAAGGGCGAGCATGCCATGTCCCGGCTCTTCACCGAGGAAGAGCGGGCCTACCTCGCCACTCGGCCTGACCCCACCGGCAACGCGGCGGCCCGCATCGCGGCCAAGGAAGCCGTGTACAAGGCCATGCAGTCACTGCCCGGCGCTCGGGCGATCGGATGGCGGGAGATCGAGGTGACTCGCGACGCGGAGGGGCGGCCGGCGATCCGGCTGCACGGCTTGGCGGCGAGGCTCGCCGAGGCGACGGGTGGCGTCGCGATCCAAGTGTCCCTGACCCACTCCGCGGTGTCGGCGGGAGCGGTGGCGGTGGTGAGCGCCCGCATGAAAAGGTGAAACGTGAAGCCTTCACGCCTTTCCCAAAGCCTCCCTCACCCTCCTGGCCAAGACCTCAGGTGTGAACGGCTTCTGTACGAACGCGCTGGGCGGCCCCAATCCCCGGAGCGTCATCTCATCGTCGGTGTAGCCCGACAGGAACAGGATCGGGAGCCCGGGCCGCTCCACCGCTAGCCGGCGTGCAAGCTCGCTCCCACCCATCTCCGGCATCATCACGTCGGCGATCACCAGGTTGACGGCGCCGTCCACCTCCGAGAGACGCATCAGCGCTTCCCACCCGTGTCCCGCCTCCAGCACCCGATAACCCCGCTCCTCCAGCGCCGCCTTGGCGAACAGCCTGATCGGCTCTTCGTCCTCGACCAGCAGAATAATGTCCGACCCCCGCGCCGAGTCGAGCGTCGGCGCGCCACTTGATTCCGCCCTCGCCATCGGGAGATAGACTCGAACCGTGGTGCCCCGCCCGGGGGCGCTGTCCACCTCGATGTGCCCCTCGCACTGTTTCACGATGCCGTACACCGTGGCCATGCCGAGGCCGAGCCCTCGTCCGGGCTCCTTGGTGGTGAAGAACGGCTCGAAAATCGATCCGAGGGTCGCCGGATCGATGCCCTTGCCGGTGTCCCGCACGGTGAGCATGACATAGTGCCCGGGTGGCAGCTCCGGGCTGGCCCGGGAGTCGGCGTCGGTGATCCGCTCGTTCACGGTCGCGATGGTGAGCCGGCCACCCTGCGGCATCGCTTCGCGGGCGTTGACGACCAGGTTCATCACCACCTGTTCCAGATGGCTCGGATTGGCCCGCACCATCCCGAGCGATGGCGACAACACCGTCACCAGGGACAGCTCCTCGCCGATCAGCGGAGGAAGCAATCGGGCCAGATTGCCGATCAGCTGGTTCAGATCCACCGAAACCGATTCCGCGGCATGGCGTCGGCCGAAGGCGAGGATCTGGCGAGTCAGCTCAGCCGCCCGCTCCGAAGCCCGGCGGATCTCCTCGAGGCTCTCCCTTTGGGGATCGCCGGTCCTCGAGTCCCGCAGCAATAAGCTCGCGTAGCCCTGAATGGCGGTAAGCAGGTTGTCGAAATCATGCGCGACCCCGGCGGCGAAGCGGCCGAGCACTTCCATATGCTGCGCCTGGGCCAGCTCGCGCTCCAGCCGTTCCCGCGCCCCGATGTCGCGCGCGGTGAGCACGATTCGCTCCGATCCCGACCAGTTCCTCGGTGGGCTGGCAATCGCCTCCACGCTGCGCCAGCCCCCTTCGACGTGCAGCAGCCGGAAGGCGATCGGGGCGCCCGGCTCGGTCCCGGTGGCGATCGCCCCGCAGGCGGCAAGCACCGCCTCGGCATCGTCCGGGTGGACGAAGGCCGCGAGCGGCTGGCGGAGCAGCTGCTCCATTGGCCAACCCAGGAAGCGGGACAGGGAGGGGCTGGCGAAACCGATGTGCCACTCGCGATCCAGCGTGAGGATCAGGTCCGAGGAGTGCTCCAGGAGCAGGCCGAACCAATCCTGTCGCTCCTGGTAGGTGCTGCCCAGCATCTTGAGTCTCGCCGCCATCTGTGCCACCGCGTCGGCCACTACGCCCAGCTCGTCGTGACCCCGCACGCCGGCTCGGGCGTCCAAGTCGCCCGCCGCCATCCGACGGGTCGCAGCAATCAGGCGATCCCCCCGGCGGCCTCGGTCGCGCTCGCGCCAGAACCAGGCGGCGATGCACAGCGCCAGGAATCCCAACACGGCGTAGGTGTACATGGCTTCGTTCACGGCGACTCTTTCAATTCCGACCGGCGCACTCTAGTTTAAGCCCGACCTTCTGAAACTGGGTGAGAATGACTTTCATCGGCGCGGCACTGCCGGTGCTGCTCTCGGTCACACTGTCGGCTCCGCTGCAACAGGTTGCCGTCTCGCAAGATCCCGCCTCCATCGTCCGCCGGGTAGCCGCCACTGCCACCCTGGCTGCCCAGGAGTACCGGCTTGGTGTCGTGGACGGCCGGATCGTGGCGAGCGCTGAAGTAGAGGAGGCGAGGCTGTTCCTCCAGGAGGCTCGCCGGGCTGCCGCCGAGTTGCCGCCGGACGCACGCGCCAGGCCGGTCGCCACCTTGGACTCCCTGCTGGGCCTGGTTCACCGCGCCGCCCCGGCGGACACGATCGAGGGCATGGTTCGCACCCTCGCCGGCGGTCTCGCCGAGCGATTCGGGGTCACTCTGGACGAGGTTCCAGCGCGCCCTCCGGACCTGGCGCGAGGCGCCGACCTCTATCACGCCAACTGCGCCGGCTGCCACGGCGCTCTCGGCCGGGGCGACGGCCCTCTCGGCGCCGGACTGGATCCGCCTCCGGCGAATCTCGCGAACTGGTCGGCGCTCCGCGATCAGGCGCCACTGGACTTCTATCGGCGGGTGACCATCGGTGTGGTCGGCACGGCCATGCCAGCCTTCGAGGATCGCCTGGCCGCCGCCGACCGGTGGGCGGTCGCACTCTATGCGTCCATCCTCCGGCTGCCACCGGCCTCGGGTGAAGCTCCTCCTCGTTTGCAGAGCTTCGCTGCAACCGGGAGGATGTCCGATGTCGAGCTGCTCGACTCGCTCGGCGCCGGCGAAGGCGGCTCGAGCGGAGGGCTGGCACAGCTCGCGACCGTGCGGAGTCACCAGGGCCGATCCTCCAGCACTCGCGCCGCGCTCGCCCAGGTGCGCGCGGAAATCGATTCCGCCTATGCCATGGCGCAGGTCCGGGACCCGGGCGCGAGCAGTATGGCCCTCACCGCCTACCTGACCTTCGAGCAGGTGGAGCGCGAGGTTCGCGGCAAGAATCCGAGTCTGGCCGCCGATCTGGAGGCCGAGTTCGCCGCCCTCCGCGCCGCGGTCGTCCAGGCACCAGGAGTGGAGCTGGATCGAGCGAGGGCCCGCTTGTCCGAAGGTCTCGACCGCGTGGCGACGGTGCTGGGCGAGGGGATCTCGCCGCTCAACCTCTTCATCCAGTCGTTCGTGATCATGCTGCGCGAAGGGCTGGAAGCGATCCTGATCGTGGGGGCACTCCTCGCGTTCCTCGCCAAGATGGGTGCCGGCGACCGCCGGCGCCATGTGCACGCGGGGATCCTTGCCGCGATCGTGGTCAGTCTACTCACCGCTCTCGCGCTGGAGACCGTGTTTCATCTCTCCCGGGCTCACCAGGAGGCGCTGGAAGGCGCGACGATGGTGCTCGCGACCGCGGTCCTGTTTTACGTGAGTTACTGGTTGCTGAGCAAGATGGAAGTGGTGAAATGGACCCATTTCGTCAAGAGCAAGGTGCATGACGCCGTCACCGGCGGCTCCGCCCTGGCGCTGGCCACGGCCGCATTTCTCGCGGTTTACCGGGAAGGATTCGAGACCATCCTCTTCTACAAGGCGCTGATCATCTCGGCCGGACCGAGTGCTGGCCTCGTTCCGATCGTCGGCGGCATGCTGCTGGGCGGGGTTCTGCTGCTAGGCGTCTACGTCGGCATGAGCCGATTCGGGGTCCGGCTTCCACTCAAGCCGTTCTTCGCGGTGACCAGCCTCTTCCTGTACTACATGGCGTTCGTCTTCGCCGGCGCCGGTATCGCCGAGCTGCAGGAAGGTGGAATCCTGCCCCTCACCCCGGTGACCTGGGCCCCGCGCATGCCGGCCCTGGGCATCCATCCGACGGTGGAGACGCTCGGGGTGCAGGCCGCCCTGGTCGCGCTGGCGCTGGTGGCCCTGATCTGGACCTTCGTGATCGAGCCCCGACGCACTCTGGCCGCGGAGCGCCGGCGCTCGAACGAAGCGGTGGCGTGATACCTACCGCCGAACTCTGCGACCGGTACGGCGATCGGATCGCCGTCGCCCAGCCGATCTTCCGGGACTTCGGAGGGCGGTCGGCGTTTTACGGAGTCATCGAGACCGTGCGGGTCTTGGAGGACAACGCCCTGGTGCGCTCCGTGCTCGAGAGCGCCGGTCAGGGACGGGTGCTGGTGGTGGACGGCGGCGGCTCGCGGCGCCGCGCGCTGGTCGGCGGGCGGCTCGCGGCGCTGGCCGCGGCACAGGGATGGAACGGCATCGTGGTGAACGGATGCGTGCGGGACGTCTCGGAAATCGCGGCCGAAGCCATCGGGGTCAAGGCGCTTGCGGCCTGTCCCAGGCCCTCGACGAAGAGCGGAGCGGGTGAGCGGAACGTGCCGGTCAGCTTCGCCGGAGTGACCTTCGCGCCGGGACATCTCCTCTGGGGCGATGCGGACGGGATCGTTGTCGGCGGGCCCGAGCTCCGCCACGATTGAGCGGGCACCCAAGTCGAACGGCCCGCCGATGTCGGCGGGCCGTTCGGTAGATGAGTGGTAGATCGCCCCCTGAGTATACGAAGTGAGCCGAAGTGCCCGCTTCACCCTTCTTCGACCTACCACTTTCTCGCGAAGCCTTTTGCTTCTCGGCCTACCTACAGGCAAGCGCGATGCCAACTGTGCATAAATTTGCAAGCCATTGATAGATCAATCGTTAACGGATAAGAGACGATCCCGCGGAGGGGATGAAATCTGGATGGTAATTTGACAGTACTACGAGTTTCGAGGGAAGCCCTTGTGAGATAATGACTTCCCTTGATGTCAAAATTTTTTACTATGCAGCTTTTCGACCCCCGGTGAGATACGGGCCGGGCGCAGGGTCAGGCGCAGGCTTGAGTTTGGCCAGCAGCCACGCGCCCACGATGATCAAGAACACGCTGGTGACTTGCGCCAGCGTGAACGGCCCCAGGAAGCGGTCGTCCTTGGCCCGGAGGATCTCGATCAGAAAGCGCTCCACCCCTGCGATGACCAGGTAGAGGCCGAAGATCCAACCCACCGGCCGCCCGCTCTTTCGGAGCGACCACAGGAGCATGAAGGCACCCAGCATGAGGATCGCCTCGTAGATCTGGGTGGGATGGACGGCGAGCACCGTGGAGGGATCGGTTCCGGCCGGCACCGGAATCCCGAAGAGCTGCTGCATGCTCGAGGCCGTCGAGGGCGGCAAGCCGCGGGGGAACTTGACCGCCCAGGCCAGGTCGGTGGGGCGCCCGTAGTCGTCGTTGACCAGGAAGCAGCCGATCCGCCCCAGCGCGTAGGCCGCGGGCAGGGCAGGGGCGGCGAGGTGCATGGTCCACCGGAGCGGCACCTTCAGGCGCCATCCGTTGAGAATCACCGCCGCCGTGCCGCCGATGAACCCGCCGTACCAGACCAGTCCTCCCCGGGAGAAGAGCGCGCCGGCGTCCTGGGCCACCACGACATACCACAACTTGGCCCCCACGATCCCGCCGATCACGGCCGCGGCGATCATGTCGGCGGCGTAATCCTCCGAGAATCCCCGCCGCCTGAGTTCCAGCGCGATGAGCCAGCCACCCATCAGGAAGGCCACCATCATCATCAGGCCATAGCCGGTGATCTCTACCGGGCCGATGTGGAAGACGAAGGGGTAGATGGTCATTTAATCGGTCTCGCTGGCGGTCAGGCCGGGAAGCGGCAGGTCATCGCGTGGCTCGAGGTCCCAGCCGCTGCGCTCGCCTCGGGCCATTCTCCACGCCCCGGCGGCGGCGATCATGGCCGCATTGTCCGTGTTGAGCCGGGGTGAAGCTACGCTGACTCGGGCTCGTCCCGCCAGGCGATCGGTCAGGCTGGCTGCGAGCGTGCGATTGCAGGCCACACCGCCTCCGAGCATTGCCGTCCGGTAGCCCAGCTGGTCCACGGCATGCGCCGTCTTGGCGGTGAGCACTTCGATGGCGGCATCCTGAAAGCCCCGCGCGAGGTCGGCCCGATCACGCTCGGCGGGCGGCTCGACCGGCCGCTCCGGGTCGGCATTCCCCCGGGCCGCGCGCAGGACGGCGGTCTTGAGTCCGCTGAAGGAAAAGGCATACCGATTGGGACCGCCGCGCTCCAGCTCCTGGAGCATCGGCCGGGGGAAGCTGAATCGCTCGGGGCGTCCTTCCCTCGCGAGCCGCTCGATCACCGGCCCGCCCGGGTATCCCAGCCCCAGCAGCTTGGCCACCTTGTCGAACGCCTCGCCGGCGGCATCGTCCAGGGTCTGACCCAGGAGGCGATACTGGCCCCACGCCGGCACGTCGAGCAGCATCGTGTGGCCGCCGCTCACCAGCAGAGCGACGAACGGGGGCGCCAGCTTCGGATCTTCGAGCGAGGGGGCGAAGAGATGGCCTTCGAGATGGTTCACGCCCAGCAGGGGTCGATCGAGGCTGAAGGCCAGGGTCTTGCCGTAGGTCACGCCGACCAGCAGCGCGCCGACCAAGCCCGGCCCCGCGGTGACCGCGATGCCGTCGAGCTGCCGCAGCCCGATCCCGGCGTCGGCCAGCGCCTGGTCCACCACCGATCCGATGGTGCGCACGTGAGCCCGGCTGGCCAGCTCCGGCACCACGCCGCCGAACACGCGGTGGACGTCTTGCGACAGGATGACGTGGCCGGCGACCGAGCCCACGCCGCCCTCCGCGCGGAGCACCGCGGCGGACGTCTCGTCACAGGATGTCTCGATCCCGAGGATCCACCCTGCCACGCTACTCCTCGGGTTGGCTCAGGAGGCGCTCGACGGCGCCGACGTTGGCTGAGGAGCTCCAGTCGTGCGCGCCGATGACGCGCTTGACCAGGGTGCCCCGGCGGTCCAGCAGGAAGCTCTCGGGAACGCCGGTGGTCTGGTAGAGGCTCTGGATGTGGCCGCTGCGGTCGTGCAGGATATCGAAGGTGACCTTCAGCTGCTGGGCGAAGGCGACGACGTCCTCGGGATCGCCCTCGTCGATGCTGACGGCGGCAATCCGGAAGCCCCGGGTCCTGAGCGAGTCATACAGCTTCTGCATCGACGGCATCTCTTCGCGGCAGGGCAGGCACCAGGTGGCCCAGATGTTGACCAGGGTGACCGAGCCGCGATAGTCGTCCAGTGAGACCGAGTCCCGAGTCCCCAGATCGACGGCGCGGAAATTCGGCGCCGGGTGGTTGATCTCGACCCGGCTGTCCGGCGCAACCCAGGTGAGCGCGGCCGCACCGAGCGCCAGTCCCGTCACCACGGCCGCTGTCACCGCCCACTGCTTCGACATAGGCACCTCAGGCCAGCACGGCGCAGCGCCGCTGGAGGTCGCGCACGGCCTGCGCTGGGTCGGCCGCGCCGAACACCGAAGTGCCGGCGACGAAGGTGTCGGCTCCCGCGAGCCACGCCTCTGCGATGGTCTCGGTGGTGATCCCTCCATCTACCTCGAGCGCGGCGCGGGAGCCGGCCTGATCGAGCAGGACGCGCACTCGGCGGATCTTTTCGGTGGCCGACGGCAGATACGACTGGCCGCCGTAGCCCGGGTTCACCGACATCACCAGCACCAGGTCGAGATCGTCCAGCACCTCCTCGGCGAATCCAACCGGGGTAGAAGGATTGAGCGCCAGGCCCGCGAGCATCCCGCGCTCCCTCACCGCCGCGAGGTGTCGCTGGGTATGCACGGTGGCCTCGGGGTGGAAGGTAAACACGGTGGCGCCCGCGTCGGCGTACTCCTCGATGTAGCGCTCGGGATACCGGACCATCAGGTGCACGTCGAGCGGACGGTCGGTGAGCCGGCGCAGCGCCCGGATGATCGGCGCTCCGAACGTCAGGTTCGGGACGAAGTGACCGTCCATCACGTCCACGTGAATCCATTCCGCGCCCCCCTCGATGGCGCGCTCCACCTGTTCCTCGAGACGCCCGAGATCGGCACTCAGAATGCTGGGTGCGATACGCACGCTCACTGTCCCCCTCCCCGGCCCGCGCTCACCAGCAGCTCCACCGAGGCCCCGCGTGGGCGGCCGTTGCCCGGAGGCGGACGGACCGCCAGTACCACGTCCGCTTCCTGCTCCGAGGTCACCCGGTCGATTTTCCCGACCTTCATTCCGGCCGCCTCCACGATGCTCCTGGCGTACTGGAGCGAAAGCCCGACGACATCGGGCACGTTGACCGGCGCCGGCCCACCGCTCACGACCAGCTGCACCGCGCTGTTGGGCGGGACTACCATGTCGGGCGGCGGGTCCTGCCAGACGATCGCGCCGCGCGGGATCGTGGGGTTGGCGCGCTCTCCCTCCAGACGGACCCGGAACCCCAGCTTGGTGAGTCGCTCGCGCGCGTCGGCCTCCGGAAGCTCCAACACCCGTGGCACGGCCTGCTCCGAGGCGAAGACCGCCCCCGGAGAGATCCAGTAGGATGACAGGGCATACCCCAGCAGCGCGACCCCCGCGACGATGCCCAGGTCGCGTCCGAATCGTCGCCAGGGGTCCGCGCCCTGCGTTCCCGCCTCGGGTTCCACCTCGTGGGCCGCGCCTCCCTGGCCCCCGAAGATGGTGCCGGTGTGTCGCCGGACTCTCATCGGCGGCGAAGCCGTGCCGCGTAGGCGCCGTCCATCTCGTGCCGCTGGGGCAGGATCCTCAGATCTCCCTCCTCCGACATCAAGGCCGATGGGAAGGTGTCGTTGGGCTCGCGCCGGAACTCGGGGTGCCGGGCGAGAAACTGCGCCACCTGCTGCTCGTTCTCCTCCGGCTCCAGCGAGCAGGTGGAATAAATCAGCAGTCCGCCCGGCGCCACGACCTCCGAGGTGCCGTCGAGCAGCCGCGCCTGAGTTGCCCGAAGCCGCTCGAGCGCCTCGGGACTCACTCGCGAGCGCGCATCCGGATGCCGGGCGAAGGTGCCGGTGCCGAGGCAAGGCGCGTCCAGCAGAACCGCCGCGACCGGTCGCAGCGGCGGCCGGCCCGCGTCGGCCACCACCGGGTGTTCCCGCCCGCTGCCCGCTCGGCGCAGATTCTGCGCCAGCCGGCGCACCCGCCGAGGATTGACGTCGCCCGCCACCGCCAGGCCGACCTCGCGGCCCAGCGCGATGGTCTTTCCCCCCGGCGACGCGGCGGCGTCGTACAGCGTGACGCCCGGCGGAAGGTCGGCGTACCACACGAGCAGCGCCTGCGCCGGGTCCTGAACCAGGAACGCGCCTTCTGCGTACCCGGGGAGCTCGTCGGGACGGCGGCGATCAGTGACGAGTCCCGCACCGAATGGCGCGGGCTGGACCTCGATTCCTGCCTCGCGCCAGCGTCGCTCGAGCTGCTCCTGGCTCTGCCGAGCGGGCTGGAGCACCAGGCGCGGCTTCCGATCGTTCCACTCGAGCAGCCGCCGGGTCTCGTCCGGGCCGAAGCGTGCCAGCCAGCGCTTCACCAGCCAGCTCGGGTGCGAGTGGAGCTCCGCGAGGCCGGGCGCACCCGAACCCGCCTCGGCCGGCGGCGGTGCGCCCTCGCCCCCCACGCGGCGAAGCACGGCGTTCACGAAGCCGGCGGCCTTCGCGCCGCCTTCCTCTCGCGCCAGCGAGACACTGGTATCCACCGCCGCGTGCCGGGGCACGCGATCCAGCGCGATGAGCTGGTACGCTCCGAGCCGGAGGAGGTCCTTGAGTCGGCTGGGGACCTTGGTCCACTCCCGGGTCACCAGCGGTGCCAGCCTCGCGTCGAGCATATCCTGCCGGCGCAGGACTCCTGCGACCATCTCGTGAACCAAGCGCCGATCGACCGGGTCGAGGCGTGCCAGCGCTCCATCGAGGGCGGCCTCCAGCGCTCGTCCCGCTCGAACTTGCGCCAGGACGTTCAGCGCGGCCCGCCGTGGGGCCAGTCCTTGTGCAGCGTTGATCGCCGTCATCCCGTCCTTGCCCGGCCGCGATCTCGCTAGGCCAGCATGCCCCGGTCCGGCGTGGATGGAACCGCCACCTCGCGCCGGGGCATGCGTCCCGCCAGAAATGCCGCCCGGCCGGCATTCACGGCGTGCCGCATGGCCCACGCCATCGCGATCGGATCCCGGGCCTCGGCCAGTGCCGTGTTCATCAGGATCCCGTCCACTCCCTGCTCCATGGTGAGGCAGGTGTCGGACGCCGTCCCCACACCGGCGTCCACGATGACGGGCACCTCGAGCCGTCGCTTGATCGTGCGGATGCCGTAGGGATTGAGGAGACCCAGCCCGCTCCCGATCGGCGAGGCCAGCGGCATGACCGCGGCGCAGCCGGCCTCCTCCAGGCGGAGCGCCGTCACCAGGTCGTCGTTGGTGTAGGCGAGCACCGTAAAGCCCTCCCTGACCAGCTGCCGGGAGGCGGCCAGCAGGCCCGCGGTATCGGGAAGCAGCGTTTCACGGTCGCCGATCACTTCGAGTTTGACGAACTCGTTGAAGCCCGCCTCGCGGGCCAGCCGGGCGTAGCGTATCGCCTCATCGGCGGTGTAACAACCCGCCGTGTTGGCCAGCAGGAAGTACCGCTCGGGGCTGAGGTGGTGGAGGATGCCCTCCTCCTGGCTCCGATCGAGGCTCACCCGACGCACGGCCACGGTCACGATCTCGGCGCCGGAGGCCTCGATCGCCTGGACCATCTCCTGGTTGGTGCGGTACTTCCCGGTGCCGACCATGAGCCGGGAACGGAAGGTCCGCCCGCCGATGGCCAGCGGGGTATCCAGCAGCTCGGGAGCTGCGAGTGTGGTGGTCATATCGGGGAAAGATAAGGAGGTCGGGGGGCAATCATGGCGACATCGCTATCCACCCCCGACGAAGTGCACCAGCTCCACCGAGTCTCCCTCGGTGAGTGACGTCTCCCCCAGTCGCGGGCGCCGCACGATCTCGCGGTTCAGCTCCACCACTACGCTCCGGGGATCCAGGCCGAGGTGACCGAGCAGGTCGAGCAGCGTCGCGGGCGCGGGCACCCGTCGATCGTCGCCGTTCACCGTGATCTGCATGTCCTTCATCCTGCCTCCATCCAGGGCGCCAGAAGTGCCAGCGCGGCCGCCGCTGGGTCGCTCGCCCGCCACAACGCCGTGATCGCCGCTACTCCGTACGCCCCAGCATCCCGCATCTCGACCGCGCGAGCGGCATCGATGCCGCCGATGGCGATCACCGGGAGCCCGAGCCGCACCGACTGGTGCACCAGCGCGGCCCCACCAGCCGGCCTTCCGGGGTGCGAGGCGGTCGCATACACGCTCCCCACGATCAGAAAATTCGCACCTTGCGCCGCCGCCTGCTCGGCTTCCTGGGCGGAATGCACCGAGCACCCGATCCATCCGACGGGGAACGATGCCCGCGCCTCGGCGGGTCGCAGATCGGATCCTCCCAGCTGGACGCCCTGCGCCCCGGTGGCTTGGGCCACGTCGGGTCGCGCGTTGATGAACACCGAGGCCTCGGCGGGACAGGCCAACGCGACCAGGCGGAGGGCGACCCGCGCGAGCGACGCACCGCCCGCCGATCGGTCTCGCGCATGCAGTCCTACCGCCGAGCCGGCGGCAGCGATCGCGGCGGCGCGTACCGGAAAGTCGGCAGCGCCGATGACCGCGGCGTCGGTGACCGCATGGAGTCGGGGCAGGGGCCTCACTGGAAGCGGCTTCCAGCGGTGATCCCCCGGCCCCTGACCCATTCTTCGACCGTGAGCCGATTTCGCCCCGCCGGCTGCACCTCACTGACGGCGATCGCGCCGGTTCCGCCGGCCACGATCAAGCGGTCGGAGGCGGCCAGCACCGTTCCCGGCTCACCTGCGCCCACCGCGGCCATCCCACCGAAGAGCTTGACCGACGCCCCGTTCAGTGAGGTCCACGCCCCGGGGGCGGGATCGAAGGCCCGGACCTGGCGCTCCAGCGATGCCGCGTCACGGGTCCATTCCATGCGCGCCATATCGCGGGTGATCTTGGGCGCGTAGGTCGCGGCCGCCGAATCTTGCGGCTGAGCCACCGCGCCGCCGGCCGAGAACAGGGAGAGCGCCTCGACCAGTGCGCTGGCTCCGAGGACGGAAAGCCGGCCGGTGAGCGAGCCCGCGGTCTCCGCCTCATCGATGGGAGCGGAGACCCGGTGGAGCACCGGTCCGCTGTCCAGACCGGGCTCCATGCGCATGATGCTGACGCCGGTTTCCCGGTCTCCGGCGAGAATCGCATGCTGGATCGGCGCGGCGCCCCGGAATCGCGGCAGCAGTGATGCGTGGACGTTGATCATCCCGCGGGGCGGGGTCTCGAGCACCTCGGGCCGAAGGATGTGCCCATAGGCGACCACCACGCCGAGATCCGGTTCCAGCCGGCGCAAGCTCGCCAGGAAGAGATCGCCGACCGGTCTGGCGGGCTGGAGGATGGGAAGGCCCAGCCCCTGGGCCGCGACCTTCACCGGCGGCGGCACCAGCGTGGACCGTGAGCGACCCTGAGGCTTGTCGGGCTGGGTGACGACGCCGGCCAGCGTGAAGCGTTCGCGATGCAGCGCGCGCAGGGAGGCCACCGCGAACTCCGGTGTGCCGAAGAAGACGATCCGCATCAGTCGGTCCCGGCTGACTCCGCCTGGACCTCCTTGATGTACCCTGTGTCGTCCTTGTGTTCCCGGCGCCAGCGGGCGAGCAGCATCTGCCGCCGGATCAGGCTGAGGTGGTCGAGGAAGAGTATGCCGTCGAGATGGTCGATCTCGTGCTGAATCGCGCGGGCCTTGAGCCCGGTCGCGTCCCGGCGGTAGCGGTTCCCCTCCAGGTCGGTGGCCTCGATCACTACCCGTTCCGGCCGGGAGACGTCCCCGTAGATGTCGGGGATCGAGAGGCAACCTTCCTCGGCGGTGGCGCGGCCTTCGCTTTCCAGAATCACCGGATCGATCATGACGAACCGGTCGCCGTCCGCGTCCACCACGGCGACCCGCCGCGCCACTCCGACCTGGTTGGCGGCCAGACCCACGCCTTTCGCGGCATCCATGGTCTCGAACATGTCCTCGACCAGTCGGCGGACTTCGTCGTCCGGCGTACCGATCTCGCCGCTGCGCCGACGCAGCACGGGAGAGCCGAGGAGGTGGAGTGGGAGCAGGCTCATGCGGAGGGCGCTCCGGGTGCGGTAGATCCGCCGACCCGCACGATGCGGGACCGCTCGACCACCACCGTCGCTGTGCCGGTCTCCAGCGTCACCCGGGTCTCCTTCCCGCCGTCGCTCTCGACATCCTTGATGTCGCGCACTTTGCCCACCAGCCCGCCGCTGGTCATGACCTCGTCGCCCTTCTTGAGATTGGCCAGCAGCGCCGCGTGCCGCTTTCTCGCCTGCCCCGACGGACGCAGGATGAGGAAGTAGAACACCAGCGCGATGGCCGCCATCTGGAGCACCAGGACGGTGAGACTGGAGCCGGAGCCGGATTGGGCCTGCAGCATGGGAGAACCTCGATGAAAGTCGGCCTACCTCATTCCGGCCGAAGCGTGGCAGTCCGATCGCGCGCCAACCACTCGCGCCGCCAGGCGTCGAAGGTCCCGTCCAGGATGCGCGCCCTCGCCTGCTCGCCGAGTCGGACCAGAAACCGGACGTTGTGAATCGAGACCAGCCTCAGGCCGAGGATGTCCTCCACCACGAAGAGATGCCGGAGATAGCCTCGGGCGTACGTGGTGCAGGTCTCGCAGTCGCAGTCCGGATCCAGCGGCTGGTTCGAGCCCTTGAGCGCGGAGCCCCGAACGTTGATCCGGCCGGTCGGCAACCATGCGGTGCCGTGCCGGCCGTTCCGGGTGGCGGCGACGCAGTCGAACAGGTCGATTCCGCGGGCGATTCCTTCGAGCAGATCGGCCGGAAAACCGACACCCATAAGATAACGGGGGATTTCTCGCGGCAGCCTTGGCTCCAGCAGCTCGAGCACCCGGTGCATCACCGGCTTCGGCTCGCCGACCGAGAGGCCGCCGATCGCCATGCCGGTCCAGCGTCCGCGCTCCAGGGTGCCCTCCAGCGACCGGAGCCTCAGGTCGTCGTGAGTGCCGCCCTGCACGATCGGCCACATGGTTTGGGCAGCGGGGCCCGCTGCCTCGAGCTCCGCATGCCGCGCGCCGCACCGCTCCAGCCAGCGGAGTGTCCGTTCCATGCCTTCCCGCGCGAGATCGTGGGGCGCCTGGCCCGGCACCACGTGGTCGAAGGCCATCGCGATGTCGGCGCCGAGGTCCCGCTGGATCTCCATCGCCCGCTCCGGCGTGAGCGTGCGGGTGGTGCCGTCCACGTGGCTCTGGAAGGTGACCCCGTCGTCCTCGATGCGCCGAAGGCCCTCCAGAGAAAAGACCTGGAATCCGCCGGAGTCCGTCAGCATGGGCCGATCCCAGCTGCTGAAGCGATGCAGCCCGCCCATGTCGCGCACCACCGACTCGCCGGGCCGCAGATGCAGATGGTAGGTGTTTCCCAGGATGATCTGCGCGCCGGTGCGCCGGACGTCCGTGGCGCTCAGGCCCCGGACCACACCATGGGTGCCGACCGGCATGAAGGCGGGGGTCTGGACCTGGCCATGCGGCAGGATGAGCGTCCCGGCGCGGGCGGAGCCGACGGTGCGCTCGAGGGTGAATTCGAACATCAGCTGGCGGAGGGCGACAGACTGTCACCCTGAGCGCAGCGAAGGGGGCAGGACCGAGACTCTGGCTCCTTCGCTTCGCTCAGGATGACCGGATCGAGCTGTTCCCATCACGAGCCTCCCGAAACCAACACCCGCTCCACCTGCCGCCGGTGCACCAGATCATGCGCCGCCATCAGCTTCAGGAGGTGGCCCAGGCTCTCGGGACCGCGCTCGCTATGGAGACCTACCCGGTCGAGCTCTCCGGGCCCCAGCCGGCGCAGGATCGCGAGATTGGCGGCGCGGAGAGTCCCGAGCTGCGCCAATGCGTCGTGATACGACACCGCCTCGTAGTGGAACCGGGCCGCCCAGCGGTCCTGATCATATCCCTGAAGGGCAGGCCGATCCTCCGTCAGAATCATTCGCATCCGAAACCCGAAGACCAATTCCGAGTCGGCGAGATGCTGAACGATCTGCACCACCGACCACTTGCCCGGCCTCTCCGGACGGCGGAGCGTCTCCTCCGGCAGGCCGGCGAGGCGGCGCTCCAGCCATGGCATCAGCTCGGGCAGCACGTCGAGCGGCTGCCGGTCGCCCAGGAGGTCGAGCAACGCCCGGACGTAAACCTTGGCCGAGGCGGCGGCGTTCGCTGCCGGGTTGGAGAACGTCACGGTCACCTCCCGGGTCACAGGATCGCCATCACATCACCATACGAATAGAAACGATACTGCCGGGCCACGGCGTGGGCATACGCCGCCTTGATGAGCGCAGGGCCGGCGAAGGCGCTCACCAGCATCAGCAGGG
This sequence comes from Gemmatimonadales bacterium, assembly GCA_036556625.1. GTDB lineage: Bacteria > Gemmatimonadota > Gemmatimonadetes > Gemmatimonadales > GWC2-71-9 > CAVVWJ01. Next base: position 41,102 of record DATBJC010000064.1, on the reverse strand, counting down.
TCGAGCGCGGGAGGTGAAAGTTGGTGAGCAGCCGGTCCACTACCCGGAACTCGTATCCCGGAGTGATCATGAGTCGGGTCTCCCGCCGTCCTGCGCTCACCCTGCCGGAGTCGTCCGCCGCGCTCTCCAGCGCGCGGGTGACGGTGGTGCCCACCGCCCAGACCTGGCCCCCCTGCTCCCGCACCAGCTCGACCAGGGCGGCGAGACGCGGGCTGATCTCGTACTGCTCGGGATGCATCGGGTGCTCGCGGGGGTCGTCGACCTCGATCGGCTTGAACGTACCGGGTCCCACCTGAAGATCGAGGCCCGAGATCAACACGCCCTTGGCGGAGAGCGCGTCGAGAATGGCCGGCGTGAAGTGCAGTCCCGCGGTCGGCGCGGCGACGCTGCCCTCCGCCCGGGCGTAGACCGTCTGGTAGCGCTCCTCGTCCTGCTCGGTCGGGTCGCGGGTAATGTACGGAGGGAGCGGGAGGCGCCCGAAGCGGGCGATGGCCTCCTCCACCGTGGCGCCCACAACGCGGACCAGCCGGTGGCCGTCGGGCAGCACCGCTACCGTCTCGACGGCCACGCCATCGCCCAGGTCGATCCGCTTCCCCGGCTGCATGGCGCTTCCCGGCTTGCCCATCGCCACCCAGTGTCCGTCGGTGCCGGGCTGAATCAGCAGTACTTCGGCCGGCGCGCCGGAGGAGCGGGTACCGAGCAGCCGGGCGTGGCGCACCCGGGTGGTGTTGAGGACCAGGAGGTCGCCGGGAGAGACCAGCGAGGTGATCTGGGCAAAATGGGAGTCGATGAGCACCGACCCCTGCACTGCGCGTTGATCGCTCGCCGCCATGGCGGGCTGTCGAAAGGTTCCGCTGGCCCGTCGCATGGTCTTCTCGCTCCGACGAGGCGACCGCCGGTCGTCCGCGCCTCCCTGCCGCCGGTCGGCCCGCAGCAGCACCAGCATCCGGCTGGCCGACCGCTCGGGCAGCGGCTCCTGAGCGATCAGCTCGGGCGGGAGGTCGTAGTCGAAGTCGGAGGTGCGGAGGGCGTGATCAGCCGTCAAAGATCGTCGTCTGTCTCGAGGGTGGCGTCAGGCCGAACCGCCGGTAGGCGAGCGGCGTAGCGCAGCGCCCCCGGGGAGTCCGTTCCAGGAAGCCCTGCTGGATGAGGTAGGGCTCGTACACATCCTCCAGCGTGCCCGCGTCCTCGCCGACCGCCACCGCGACAGTGCCCAGCCCGACGGGGCCGCCCCCGAACTTCTCGATGATCGTAGTCAGGATTCTCGCATCCATGTCGTCCAGGCCGAACTCATCCACGTTGAGCCGGGCCAGCGCCGCACCGGCGACATCGACGGTGATCCGGCCGTCCGCCCGCACCTGGGCGTAGTCCCGCACCCGGCGGAGCAGCCGGTTGGCCACTCGCGGGGTGCCTCGGCTCCGCCGGGCCAGCTCGGCCGCGCCGGCCGGATCGATGGGGACCTGGAGGATGGACGCGGAACGGATGACGATCTGCTCCAGCTCGTCGGAGGGATAGAACCCGAGCCGCTCCACCAACCCGAATCGCGCCCGCATCGGTGGCGTGAGCAGTCCGAACCGGGTAGTGGCGCCGATCAAGGTGAAGCGCTCCAGGGCCATCGGAATGGTCTGGGCGTGAGGGCCCTCGGCGATGCGCACGTCCACCCGGTAGTCCTCCATCGCCGGATAGAGGAATTCCTCCAGTGCCGGCTTGAGCCGGTGAATCTCGTCGATGAAGAGCATGTCCCCCGGGCCCAGGGAGGTCAGCAATCCGACCAGGTCGCCGGGCTTTTCCAGCACCGGTCCCGAGGTGGTTCGGAGCTGGACCTCCATTTCCCGCGCCATCAGCATGGCCAGCGTGGTCTTGCCCAGTCCGGGCGGGCCGAAGAACAGGGTGTGGTCCAGCGTCTCGTTCCGCTGCTTCGCGGCATCGATGGCGATCTGGAGCGACGTCTTCACCTGGGCCTGCCCGACGAACTCGTCCAGCCGCGACGGCCTGAGCGCGGCGTCGGCGCTGCCTTCCTCGGGCAGGGCTTCTGGGGTGGTGACTTGGAGTTTCGTCATCTCCTTCGTGCCTTCGTGGTGAAGCCCCTTTGCCTCTGGGGTCTCGATGCCTCTGTCTAAGAAAACACGTAAACGATGGCCTATTCTTGCCGCGCCAGCCAGCGGACGCGTCGAGTATCCTGCTCGATGATGTGCCGAGTGCGGCAGTGGGTGCAGCGGTCGGTCGTGCGCTCTGCGGTCAGCGGAACCAGCTTACGGTTGGTCGTGCCGCAGCGGGTACAGTTCCACTCGGCGGTCAGGGCGGGCACGGTCATCGCGATCAGGTCCCCCCACGTGCGGCGAGGCGCTGAAGCGCCCGCCGGATGAGTTGCGGGGTCTCCTCCGATGACCCCGCGGCGATGGCGGAGCGTACGGCGTCTTCCGCCGCGCCCGCGGCATAGCCCAGTCCCATGAGCGCCCGGACCGCCTCGTCGCTGCCCGGGACGGACGCGGCTGCCGACTCCAGCGCCACGTCGTCGAATCGGTCGCGCAGCTCCAGCACCAGGCGCTCCGCCTTCTTCCGCCCGATCCCGCCGACCGAGCTCAGCGCCGCGAGGTCCCGGGCCCGAATGCTTCGCACGGTGCGTTCGGCGCCCAACGCCGAAAGCAGGGCCAGCGCCAGCTTGGGTCCGAAGCCGGAGGCGCCGAGCAGTCGCTGGAAGATCTGCCGCTCGCCGGCCCGGTCGAAGCCGAACAGCGCCCAGCCGTCCTCCTTCACGACCAGCTCGGTGTGGAGGCTCACTCGGCCGCCGGGTGGAGGCAGCCGCCCCGCCACGCCGGTGGGAACCGTCACTTGGTACCCCACCCCGCCGTCGGTCTGCACTACGATGGCATCGCCGTCGCGCGCCGCGAGCACGCCGGACAGGCTCGCGATCATCGGGTGCCGGCCACCTGGCGGAAGAACACCGCGCGGCGTGAGGCGAGGATGAGATGGGCGAGCGCCACCGCGACCCCGTCGGCGGCGTCGGCGGGCTGAGGCGCGGACTGCAGCCGGAGCAGCTGCGCCACCATGTATCCCACCTGGGGCTTGAGTGCCCCACCGCGTCCCACGATGGTCTTCTTCACCTGCGCCGGAGAATACTCCGCTATCTGCACGCCGTGCTGCTCGGCGGCCAGAAGGATCACGCCGCGCGCATGACTCAGCACCACGGTGGTTCGGACGTTCTTCCCGTAGAACGCGCTTTCCACGGCCAGGGCATCCGGCTGGTGACGGGACAGGAGCGCCGTGATGCCCTCGTGGATCAGGCGCAATCGGGCCGGCAGCGGATCGTGTGGTGGGGTTGTCAGGGTACCGCACTCGAGCAGTCGCGGATGGCGCCCGGCGCCGGATTCCACGACGCCGAACCCGAGGACCGCGGTCCCCGGGTCAATGCCGAGCACTCTCACCGGCCCGCTCTCAGGCCTCGGCCTCGGCCAGTTGCGCGGCGTCGATATCGAAATTGGAGAAGACCTTGGAGACGTCGTCCAGCTCCTCCAGCACTTCCACCAGCCGAAGAATGCGCTCTGCGTCGGCCCCCTCCACCTTGACCGTGCTCTTCGGCACCATCGCCAGCTCGGCGGACTCCGGCTCGAGCCCGCGAACGCGCAGCGCGTCCTGCACCGCGTGAAAGCTGGCGGGCGCGGTCGTCACCAGGTACTGGTCGCCCTCGCGGGCGAAGTCCTCGGCGCCGGCCTCCAACGCGGCTTCCAGGGTGGCGTCCTCCCCGTACCGTGTCGCGTCCAGGTAGATCTGTCCCTTCCGGTCGAACATCCAGGCCACCGAGTTCGAGGCACCGAGGTTTCCACCGTTCCGGCTGAAGGCGTGCCGGATCTCCGCCACCGTCCGGTTGGCGTTGTCGGTGGTCACTTCGATGAAGATCGCCGCACCGCCGGGTCCGTATCCCTCGTAGGTCAGCTCCTCGTATACGCTGCCCTCGAGCTCGCCGGTGCCCTTCTTGATGGCGCGCTCGATGTTGTCGTTGGGCATGTTCACCGCTTTGGCGGCGTCGATGGCGGTTCGGAGCCGGGGATTGCCGCCCGGATCGCCGCCGCCGCTCTTGGCGGCCACGGTGATCTCGCGGATGACTTTGGTCCAGGAGGAGGCGCGGCGGGCATCGGTGACGGCCTTCTTGCGCTTGATCTGCTTCCATTTGCTGTGGCCGGCCATGGCCGAACTCCTTCAGGCGGATGAGGTTTGGGCGGCGAGAGGCCGGTGGGCAAGGAACTGTCGCGTCGACGGAAACATAAGCGTGACAGCCGCTTGCGGCAATCGAACGAGCCGCCGGCACCCTTGACCGCACCGGCGCCGGCCGCTAGTCTCCCCGCTCTATGATTCCCAGCATGATCCGGGTTGGCGTCGCGCTTCTGGTTCTGGTCGCGTGTACCGAGAAGCGCGACGAGACCCAGATGCCGAAGGTCGCCGACGTTTTTCCCAACCTTCCGCTGCCGCCTCAGCCGACCGTACTCGACCGCACCGGAGGCTCCGAGGCCCTCCAGCTCAGAGTCCTTTCCCCCGCCAAAGCCAAGGACGTGGAAGGCGCCTACCGCACCATGCTGAGCCATGGGGGATGGCGGCTGGTGAACGACATGCGGGACCGCGACGGCTCACTGGTGCTGCTCGCGGAGCAGGACGGACCACCGCTGTGGGTCCGGATCAAGAGCACCGACGACAGCTCCGGCACCATCGTGGAGCTGAATGGAGCAGTGGTGCCGGCAACCGCCAAGCCTGCCTCGTAGCGCTCGCTCCGGCTAGCGCCCCGCCCTGAGGTAAGCCCGCGCCGCGCGGGCCGCCTGGGCCAGCGCGTCTCCCGCCTCGATGCCGCCGGCTTCGCGTGCCGGCGCGACCAGCTGACTCAGCACCTGCACGGCCGTCTCCGATCGGGCGTCGCGCAGCTGGCTGATGGCCGCGGCGAGCGCCCGGCGTAGCGGTGGCGGCATGGTCAGGCTGGACAGGCGGTGCTCCAGGGCCTGGAGTCGGCGCCGGTGCGCCCGCTCGGCGGGCGGATCCCGCACCACGTCCTGCGCGACCCGAACCGTGAGCCAGAGCGCGAAGATGCCTTCGCGTCTCGGCCCGCGTCCGGTCTGCGGCAGCAGCACGAGCAAGGCGCCCGCGGCGGGATCCCATCCGCTCATGCGAGTGCCCTGGCGACAGCGGCGTAGACCAGGTCCGGTACCATCTGTCTCATACACCGGTGGTGGCCCAACGGACATCGCGCGGTGCCGTGGGCGCTGCAGGGCCGGCAGGGCAGGTCCAGTTCGACCACGCCGGCGCCGGCCCGATAGGGAAAGAATCCGAACTGGCGGACGGTGGGCCCGAAGAGCGCCACCACCGGAGTCCCGACACCGGTGGCCATGTGCATGACGCCGGTGTCGCCGGAAATGAGCACTTCGGCTCGCCGGATCACCGCCCCGGTTGCCTGAAGACCCAGCGCGCCGGCCAGACTGGCGACGCAGACTCCCGCCCGCCGGGCGATTTCCACCGCCAGCTCGGCATCGTCCGGCCCTCCGAGGAGCACCACGTCGGCGCCCGTCGGGGTGATCCGCCTGGCGAGCTCCACCCAATGCTCCGGTGGCCAGCGTTTGGTGGCGTGCGCCGCGCCCGGTGCCATGGCCACGAGAGGTCGGTCCCGTCCCAGATGCAGATCGGCGAGCCGCTCTGCCGCCTCCGCATCGGCGGCTTCTCCGATGAAGAAGTCCGGCGGCCCGCCGTCCGGAACCAGATCGAGGTCCTCCGCGGCCTCGAAGTATCGCTCGGCCACGGGTGTTTCCACCCGGTAGGTGTCTCGCTTGACGGTGATGAGCAGCGTGCGCTCCACCCAGCGTTTGGCGTAGGAGCGCCAGGGACCCGGCGCGAGCCGGCGGAGCAGCCGGCTGCGGAGGCTGCCGTGAAGATCGAGCAGATGGGTGTACCGGACGCTGCGGATCCGCTCCGCGACGGCCCGCAGTCCCTCCCCGGGTGCGACGCTCAGCACCTCGCTCACGTGGGGATTGTGGCTCAGGAGCGGGACGTACTGTTCCTTGGTCAGCACCGCGATCCGTGAGCCCGGATGTCGATTCCGGACGGCGCGGAGCAGCGGGGTGATGAGAAGGATGTCCCCGATGGCGCTGAAGCGAACGACGAGAACGTCCGGCGCGAAGCTCTGAGTCACGGGGAGAATGTAGAGAAAAAGCGTGAAGAGTGAAGCGTGAACGGTGCAGCGGAACCGCCCATCGACCCACCGCTTCACGCTTCACGCTTTACCTCTTACGCCTTAGTTTTCAAGCCATGCCCCGTCCCAAGAGCATCCTCTGGGTGGACGACGAGGTCGAAAGCCTCACGTCGCACATCCTCTTTCTGGAGGAACAGGGATTCGCCGTGGAGACCACGACCCACGGCGACGACGCCCTGGCGCTGCTCCAGCGGCAGTCCTACGGCGTGGTGCTGCTGGACGAGCACATGCCGGGCCGCCGCGGCCTCGATCTCTTCCGCGCCATCCGTACCATCGATCACGGCATGCCGGTCGTCATGGTCACCAAGAGCGAGGAGCCCGATACCCTCAAGGATGCCATCGGCGTCGACATCTCGGACTATCTGATCAAGCCGGTCAACCCGAGGCAGATCCTCTCGGTGGTGACCCGGCTGCTGGATGGCGACCGGATCCGGCAGCAGCGCCTCTCCCGCGACTTCGCCACTCGGTTCCGCGACCTCGAGGCCCGTCGCGGCGGACCGCTCGCGTGGCGCGAGTGGGTGGAGCTGGTGGCCGAGCTGGCGGAGTGGGAGGTCCGGCTGGGCCAGGCCGATGAGCCGGGATTGCAGGACGCGCTCCGCACCCTTCAGGAGAGCCTGCGGCTGGATTTTGCCCGCTACCTCCAGCGGAACTACGCCCGCTGGCTGCACGACGGGGAAAGCGACCGCCCGCCGCTCTCGGTGGACATCGGCGCCGAGTTTCTGCGGCCGGTGCTCGACATGCACGGCAAGGCGCTGCTGGTGGTGGTGGACTGTCTCCGGCTCGATCAGTGGGCCATGATCCGCCCGCTCATCAGTTCGCGGTTCGACATCGAAACCGCCTACTACTTCTCCATTCTGCCCACGGCTACGCCGTTCGCCCGCAACGCCATTTTCAGCGGGCTGTTTCCCGCCGAGATCAAGGCCCGCTACCCCCGCTGGTGGATCGATCACGAGGAGGCCAGCCTCAACGCGCACGAGGCCGAGCTCCTGGCCGAGCAGCTCAAAGAGCTGACCGGCCGGCAGGTGCCGGTGCACTACGAGAAAGTCTTCACCGCGGCCGACGGCGAGGGCCTGCTCCGCCGGCTGCCGGCCCACCTGGCGCAGGACGGCGTCACCGCCCTGGTCTTCAACTTCATCGACCAGCTCACCCATGGGCGGACCGAGAACTCCACGCTCTATGAGGTGGCCCGGGACACCCCGGCGCTCCGCAATCTGACCCGGACCTGGTTCGAGCGCTCGCCGCTGTGGGACGCGCTGCGCGAGGCGGAGCGTCGCGGCGTGCCGGTGCTGCTCACCACCGATCACGGATCGATCCACTGCCACACGCCCGCGACGGTCTTCGCCAAGCGGGACACCACCTCGAATCTGCGCTACAAGTTCGGCGACGACCTGCGGGCCCAGGAGGCGGACGCCGCCCTGGTGGTGGATGACCTGCCGGCGTACGGCCTGCCGGCTCGCGCACCCGGCACTCGCCTGCTGCTGGCCACCGGTGATCGGTTCTTCGTCTATCCCACCAAGTTGCGCGAGTACCAGGCCCGCTATCGCGGGGCTTTTCTCCACGGCGGCGTGTCGCCCGAAGAAGTCATTCTTCCCATCGCCCTGCTCACCCCGCGCAGCTCCTGACGGTGCGGACCGAGCTTCGGCTGCTCAGGCTGGTGCGGCCTTACTGGGGCCTGCTGGCTGCCGGGCTCGTGGTCACCTTTCTCGCCTCGGTGCTCGACGGCTTCGTGCTCGTCGTGCTGATCCCCTTGCTCAAGAACCTGTTCGGCACCGCGGGCGAGCTGCACGCCGGCTCCACCCAGCTCGAGGCGCTGGTGGACCGGCTGGTTCAGCCGCTGATCGCGGGCCTGACCCCGGGTCAGGCGGCCGGCCGGCTGGTCCTGGTTCTGGTGATCGGCCTCCTGATCAAGAACTCGCTCTCGTATCTCTCCAGCCAGATCACCGTCCGGGCGCAGGAGGGTCTGGTCCGCGACCTGCGTACCCGGCTCTTCGATCACCTGCTGACCCTGGATCTCGGCTACTTCCAGCGCACCCGAGCCGGTCAGGTGATTTCGGCGATGATGACGGAGGTAGACCAGACCAAGACCGTGATCACCGCGTCGCTGGTCTCCCTGTTCCAGAACCTGGTGGTGGTCGCGGTCACCCTGGTGGTGCTGAGCCAGATCTCCATGCGGCTCACCCTCTTCACCCTCGCCTTCGTGCCCCTCCTGGTCATGCTGCTCCAACGGCTGGTCCAGCGGCTGCGCCGTCATGCCCGGGCTCGAACCAAGGAGCGAGGCGAGGTGACCGCCACCGTCACCGAGCGGCTCGGGGCGATCCGGCTGATCCGGTCGTACGGGGAGGAGCAGCGCGAGTCCGCCGGCTTCCTGGCCCAGACCAACCGCTACCGCAAGGAGGTGATCCGGACCCAGCGGTTCTCCTCACTCACCAGCCCGCTTACCGAGGTCTTTTCCGGGTTCCTGGTCATTCTCATCATCTGGGCGGCTACCCAGCCGGGGCTGCTGGGTCTCAGCGCGCCGCTCGCCCCCGCGACCATCATCGTGTTCCTGATGGCCGCGCTTCGGCTCACCTCGCCGCTCAAGACCATCACGGGATTTCCCACCGTGGCCGCGCTCGCGCTGGCGAGCGCGGAGCGGATCTTCCAGGTGCTCGACGAGCCGTCCACCGAGGTGGATGGTCCCGGCGAGGGGCCGGCCGGCTTCGAGCGCGAGATCGTCTTCGACCGGGTCAGCTTCCGCTACGGGGAGGGAGAGCCGGTCCTGCACGACGTCTCCTTCACGCTGCCCAAGGGTAAGGTGGTGGCGCTGGTCGGGCCCTCCGGGGCAGGGAAGACCACGCTGGCCGATCTGCTGCCCCGCCTCCACGAACCAACCTCCGGCCGGATCCTGCTCGATGACGTGCCGCTCAGCCGGCTTCGGCGCAGCTCGCTTCGGCGCCTCATGGGCGTGGTGAGTCAGGACACCGTGCTGCTCAACACCACGGTCAGTGCCAACATCGCCTATGGCTCGCCGGACGCGACCCCGCAGCGCATCGAGGCGGCGGCCGAGGCGGCCAACGCCGCCGGGTTCATCCGCCAACTGCCGCTAGGCTTCGACACCGTGCTCGGTGAGCGAGGCACCCGGCTCTCGGGCGGCCAGCGGCAGCGGATCGCCATCGCCCGGGCGCTGCTGCGGGATCCGCCCATTCTCATCCTGGACGAGGCCACCAGCGCGCTCGACACCGAGTCGGAGCGTCTGGTACAGCAGGCCATCGACAGGCTCATGCGGGAGCGCACCGTGCTGGTGATCGCGCACCGTCTCGCCACTGTCCGGGATGCCGATGAGATCGTGGTGCTCGATCAAGGCCGGATCGTGCAGCGAGGGAGCCACGGCGACCTGTACCGTGCCGGCGGTCTGTACCGGAGGCTCCACGATCTTCAGTTCCGGGAAGACGAGGCCGGCGTCGGCACTGGCGGGTTGTGATCCGGGGTGCACTGGCTAGGTTCCGGTCGTCTCAGCGATTCGACCCCATGGAACCCTTCGACAAGACTCCCGTCCTGCTGGTCGGCGCCTTCGATCAGGCGATGCACGCCCACACCGCCCTGCGGGCCCGCGCCCTGGAGCGCCTCGGCTGCCCGGTCACCTCGTTCAATCTGGTCGGGCAGGCCGGTCTGCTGAACCGGCTTCGTCGACTGGGGCTTCGCGACCGGATGACGCGAGTGCTGCGGGAGGCGAATCCCGCGGTCGTCCTGGTCCTGGAAGGCGTCCAGCTGCCGTCGGAGCTCGTCGCGGAGTTGAAGCAGGTGAATCGCGCGGTGTGGATCAACTGGTTCTGCGACGAGCGGCGGACCCGGGCCTCGGTTGCCGCGCTGGCTGCGGCCTACGACGTGGTCTTCGTGGCCGGAAGCTCGGTGGCGGAGTCCGAGGAGTCGGTGGGGCTGCCGCCGCTGCGCTATCTGCCGCCCGGATGCGACCCCTCGGTCCACCGTCCGATGCGCTCGCGCGACCAGTTCCGCGCCAACGTCGTCTTCGCCGGCACGGCCACGCCGCATCGAGAGGGCCTCTTGTCCGAGTTGGTGGAGTTCGGCCTGGCGGTCTGGGGACCGGGGTGGCGGCGAACCAGGCTGCGGGACTACTGCCGGGGCGAGCTGCTGGAACACGGCGATTACATCCGGGCGTACGCGGGCGCGTCGGTCGCGGTCAACGTGCAGTGCTCCGGCGAAAGCGGCGCGGCGGATCCCGGGTGTAACCGGCGGCTGTTCGAGCTGGCGGCGATCGGGGTGCCCCAGGTGGTGGAGGACCGTCCCGACATCCACCGGCACTTCCGGGAGGGCTCGGAGATCCTGGTCGCGCGCTCCGTCACCGACTTCAAGGGGCTGCTCGCGGAGGCGTTGCAGGACCGGGCCTGGTCGGAGCAGGTCGCCGTCAGTGCGCGCCAGCGGGCATTGAAGGAGCACACCTACATGCACCGGCTCGCGACGATGCTGCGGGAAGTGGGGGAGATGAATCCGCAGCCGGCGTGGTAATGTCCTCGCGCTCTTAGCCGAGCAGCTCTCCCGCTGGCAGCCTCCCGGTGTCCAGATAGTGCCGGAACATCCGCAAATACCCCTCGGCCATCCGGTGGTGGGTAAAGTGTCGCTCCACTCGGACGCGGCACACCTCCGGGTCGATGGAGTCCAGCCCCGGACGGAGCGCCACCAGCTCGTCCAGGGTAGTGCCCAAGGCGCCCACCTCGGGCGTGACGATCTCGGGCAGTGACCCCCGCCGGGTTCCCAGCACCGGCGTGCCGCTGACCATGGCCTCGATCAGCGTGATGCCGAACGGCTCCTCCCATAAGGCCGGCATCCAGAGCGCCTTCGCGCCCGCGATCAGCTCGGCTTTCCGAGTGCCTCCCACGCTTCCCACATAGCGGACATAGCGGTTGAAGCTCGGGCGCCACCCTCCGGCCAGGAGCAGTCGCCGGCGGAGACGCTTCGCGCCCGCCAGGGCCCAGTGGTAGCCCTTGGTCCTGTGGAGCCGCCCGAGGAACAGATCGTAATCGTCCTTGCGGCCGCGGAACTGGAACTCCGCCGGATCGAGACCGTTGTAGACGAAGGCCTCACTGCCGTGGCGCTGGGCGTGGTCACGGCTCAGGAAGATGATGTTTCCCGCGGCTTTGGTACCCGGCTTCCAGTTGCCGGGCAGACATCGCAGCCACGGTCCGTCGGGACGCTGCTGGAGCGGGGCATAGGTGAGCAGGATGTCGAGATCGGAGGGGAGCAGCGGTCGGATGTCGAACTGGGGGCTTCTCGCTTCTCTGACGGCGACGGGGACGAGGGTCGCTTCGGGCACCTGAGAGCCGGGCGCCGCGATCAGCGTGACCCGGTGGCCGTCGGCCGCGAGCCCCCGTGCCAGCCAGACGACCATCCGCTGAGTGCCACCGTACTTCGGCGCGGGCAGCACGTCCCAGAAGAAGAGCGCTATGTGCATGGGGATGGCAATCTAGGCATCTTGCCCCCCCATGCGAGTGATGCAGGTCCTTCATCAGGGCGGCGGCGCCGGATCGGTGACCTCGACCCTTCACCTGAGCCTCGGCCTCCAGCGCGCCGGCGTCGAAGTGTTCTTCGTGTGCCCGCCGGAAACCGAAGTCGAGGCGCTCGCCCTGGACGGCCGGCTGGCCGTTCGGCCGCTGCCGTTGGAACGGGGGCGGCGCCGAGCCAACGCAGCAGCGCTGGCCGATCTGATCGCCCGTCACCCGGTGGACCTGGTGAACTCGCAGAGCGCCCGGGACCGCGACGCCCTCACCTGGCTGCGCCTCACCGGCCGGCTTCCCGTGCCGCTGATCCTCACTCGTCGACAAATCCCCCGGACGTTCGTCCTGGAGAACTGGCTGGCTTCCCGCGCGGCGGACCGGGTCATCGCGGTCAGCCGGGCGGTGGCCGCCGCCCTGCGCCGTCGTGGCACGCCGGAACGGAAGCTGGTCGTGATCCCGAACGGACTGGTCGCTGCGCGGGTGGATCGTCCCGTCTCCGAGCGCGACCTCTTCGATTGGAAGGATCGGATCGGTTGGGAGCCGGATCGCCGCAGCATCGGCATCGTGGCGCGGCCCAAGGACCAGCCCGTCGTTCTCGAGGCCCTCCGCCGCGTGCGCACGCCAGTTCGGCTGGTGCTCGCCGGCGTGGGGCGGGTCGGACCCATCGCCGAGCGAGCCCGCGGTGTGGGAGCGCCTCACGCCGTGGTGTGTCTCCCGTTCACCCCGGACATCCTGCCGCTCTATCGGCTGCTGGAGCTGGTGCTGCTTCCCTCGAGGGGCGAAGGATGCTCCCAATCCTTGCTGGAGGCCATGGCCCTGGGCAAGCCGGTGATCGCGTCGGCGGCGGGCGGCAACCTCGAGCTGGTGCGGCACGAGATCGACGGCCTGCTGGTTCCCCCACTCGACCCGGACGCATGGGCCGACGCGATCGAGCGACTCCTAGGGGACACTGCCCTCGCGGCCACCTTGGGGGAAGCCGGGCGGGAGCGGGCTCGAGTCAGCTACAGCCTCGATCGCACGGTAGAGCGCACGCTCGAGCTCTACCGGTCGCTCGTCGCCGGTGAAGCGCTTGCTCCGGCCGCGCCCCTCCGGTGAGATTGTCTCGCCCCGTTGACGAGCGAAACGAGCGCGTGGTCAAGATCTCGGGTTTCACCATTGTCAGGAACGCGATCAAGCTGGACTTCCCGGTGGAGGCCAGCATCCGCTCCATCCTCCCGGTGTGTGACGAAGTGGTGGTCAATGTGGGGCGCTCGGAGGACGAGACGCTGGACCTGGTCCGCTCCATCGCCGACCGGCGGATTCGGATCCTGGAGACGGAGTGGGACATGAGCCGGCGCAACACCGTGCTCGGCGCCGAAACTCTCCGAGCGATGCGGGCCTGCTCCTACCCGTGGGGCATCTACATCCAGGCGGACGAGGTGCTGCACGAGACCGGCGCCGCCGAGCTCGCGGCGGCGGTACGGCAACATGACGGGGATCGGCGGGTGGAAGGGCTGCTGGTGCGCTACCTCCACTTCTACGGCGGCTTTCAGACGATCGCCACCCATCGGCGATGGTACCGGCGGGAAGTACGCGCGGTACGACTCGATCCCGCACTCGACATCCAGCCCTACCAGGGCGCGCAGGGCTTCCGGGTAGGTCCCGAGCATCGGAGAATCCGCGCCCGGCTGACCGCTGCGCAGATGTTTCACTACGGATGGGCCCGGCCGGCCCAGGCGCTCCGGGAGAAGCGGGAGCTGGGGAAGACCATGTATCCCTGGCGCAACGCGGACGAGCGTCTGCCCCTCCTCGCCTGGATCCCGGGAATCCAGCCGTTCACCGGCACGCATCCGGCGGTGGCCCGCGACTGGATCGAGCGGCGGCTGGAAGATCCCGAGCGGGTGATCGCGCCGCGCCGCCTCCAATGGCATCACCTGCGATACTACGTGTCAGGCTGGATCGAGCGGCTCACCGGCGTCCGGCTCTTCGAGTTCCGCAACTACACCATCGTGTGACCCTGACCCTCGAGCAGCAGCCGCAGGCGATGGGCGTAGGTGTGATGGCGGAGCGCGTGCTCCCGGCCGGCGGCGGCGATCGCCGCCCGCTCGCCCGGCGACGCGAGATAGCGTCGCGCCTGCGCCACGGCGTCGTCGGCATCGCGGTACCAGGCGCAGTGTCTCCCGTGCTCGGCGAATTCGTCGCTGCCCGGCTGCCACGCACCCAGGTAGAATCCGCCGCAACCCAGCACCTTCCAGATCCGGTTGGAGTCGCAGGCCACCTGGCGCTCCTGTCCGGCGATCGCATGGGCACCGAGGGAGACCGCGGCGCCGGCTACGACCCGGGCAAACCGCCGCCCCCACACCTGACCTCCCGCGACCGGAAGCCCCACCACGCCTTCCCATCCCGGTCCGCGGATCTGGAGCATCCCCACAGCCGCCAGCGTGCGCAGCAACTCGTGGCGATCCGGATAGTGGCCGGAGCCGACAAAGGAGAGATCGCAGCGGTACCGCGAGGGCACCCGCGAGACCGGCCGGTCGTAGGCCGGGTCCATGGCCTGGGGCAGGAAGAGGACTTCGGGTATGCCGGCGGCGCGGTAGGCCGGGAGCTGTGAGCGGCAGGTGACGAAGAGCCGCCCGGCCGACCTCGCGAGGTTCAGCAGCTCCGGCGCGGGTCTGGGCGCGTAGTCGAAATACCAGACGCCCCCGGCTCGGCCCGCGCTCAGGGCCCGGACCTGTTCCGGATCCAGCGAGTGCGCATGCCGGGTGAAGATGACGGCATCGGGCCGGAATCCCTCGGCCAGCCGCATGATGAGTGTATCGGCGAGGCCGCCCAGCCTGCGCCGCCAGCCGGCCACGTCGACCAGCCGGCAGGTATGGCCCGAGGAGCGGGCCGCGCGCACGATCGCCATCTCCGTTCGCCGCACGCCTGCCGCGCCGAGAACGACGACTCGCATCCGACTATAATAGCTCTCCGATGCAAGTAGCCCTCTTGACCTCCGCCAACGGCTGGCGCGGCTCGGGCTCGAGCTACGCCAAGCTGGCCCGAGGACTCGGCGAACGCGGGCACACCACCCGCTTGGTGACCGCCGCGCCGCGACTCACTTCCCGCCTGGCGGCCATGGAGCTTCCGGTCACCGAGATCCCGGGCCGCAACACCGGCCTCCGGGAAGTGTGGGCGTTGCTCCGGGTGCTGCGGGACCTGGAGGCCGACGCCGTGCTGGTGGATACCCCCCGCGATGTCCGGCTCGCGGCCTATGCGACCCTGGTGCATCCCGCCCGCATCGTCTACCGCTACAATCTCAACTACCGCCGTCCTCGCAACGACCTGATGGATCGCGCTTACCTGCGGCGGGTCGCCGCCTGCGTGTACCAGTCGCGCTATATCCAGGAGGACGCGGTAGCCCACGCGCCCTGGATGGCGTGGATCCGCGGCTTTCGGATTCCCAACGGGTACGATCTGGAGCGCTACGCGCCGGCCCCCGATGCCGGCCGGGCCTTTCGGGAGCGTCACGGCATCCGGAGCGACGCTCAGGTGGTGCTCTCCACCGCCAAGCTCACCCGCCACAAGGGGCATGACGTGGCGATTACGGCGCTGGGCCGCCTGTACCACGCCGGGACGCCGCTGCTGTATCTGGTCTGCGGCGATGGCGGGCTGGAGACCGAGCTGCGAGACCTGGCACGCGCGGTCCGGTTACCCGCGATCTTCACCGGCTTGCTCGAGCCCGCGGAGATCGTCGCTGCCCTCGCGGCGGCCGACGTGGTCGTGCATCCGTCGCTCAACGAGATCTTTCCCAACGCGGTGGGCGAGGCCATGGCGTGCGGCCGCGCCGTCGTGGCGGCCGACGCGGGCGGCACCGCGGAGCTGCTCGGGCGCGAAGGTCACACCGGCGTGCTGGTTCCGCCGGGTGATCCCGACGCGCTGGCGAGCGCGGTGCAGGCGTTGCTCGCCGACCCGGTGCGCCGAGAGCGCCTGGGCTCCGCCGCCAGAAACCGGATCGAGGCCGAGTTTCCGCTGGACCGGATGATCGATCGGTACGAGGCCGCGCTGCTCGCGGTCATCGAGTAGATTAGCCTCATGGCCCCGCAGCTCCTGCTCACCTACGACTTCCCTCCGATCGGCGGCGGCATCGCGCGGTGGATGGCGGAGCTGGCCAAACGATATCCGCCCGGCTCACTGGTCGTCTCGACCGGTCAGCACCCCGACGCTCCCGACGTGGACGCCACCTTTCCCAATCGGGTGGACCGCCTGCCGCTGCCGGCTCGCCGACTGCGGAGCCTGCAGGGCCTGCTCCACTGGTCCCGTCGAGCAGCGGTGTTGACCCGCCAGTGCGGCGCCGAGTTCATCTGGTGCGGCAACATGAAGCCCGCCGCCTATCCGGCCAAGTGGACCATGGAGCGGTTGGGCACGCCTTTCGGCGTGTTGCTCCACGGCGGCGACCTCCTGATTCTCCAGCACCAGGTCCATCAGTCGATGCTCAAGCGGCGGACCGCGCGGGCCCTGCTCTCCTCGGCGGCGGTGCTGGTCGCCAACAGCCGCTGGACCAGGGACTGCTGTCTCACGCTGCTGAGTGAGCTCGAGATCGAGCCGGCGGAGCGCCAGGTTCAGGTGGTTCCCCTGGGTGCGGACCACGTCTTCTTTCGTCCCGGCGCGGACACCAGCGCCGTGCGCGAGCGCTACCAGCTCGAGCCGGGTCGCTGGCTGCTCTCGGTCGCCCGGCTCAGCCGGCACAAAGGCATCGATACCGCGCTCAAGGCGCTCTCCGCGCTTCGCGAGCGGTACCCGGACCTCCGCTACGCGGTGGTGGGAGCGGGTGAGGAGCTCGACTCCCTCGAGCGGCAGGCCGTGCAGCTGGGCATCGGCGACCGGGTCCGGTTCCTGACCGAAGTCCCGGACCGGGACCTTCCCGCCATCTATAACTGTGCGGAGGTGTACCTCGGTGTGTCCCGGCTGATGGAGCAGAGGGTCGAGGGCTTCGGCATCTCCATCGTGGAGGCATCGGCCTGCGGCATTCCGGTGGTCGCCGGACGGAGCGGCGGCATTCCGGAGGCGGTGCGAGAGGGGGAGACCGGACTGCTGGTGGATGCCGAGCGTGCCGACGCCGTGAGCGATGCGCTGCGGACCCTGCTGGACGATTCCGGCCTCCGCGCCAGACTGGGGGCAGCCGGCCGCCGCGCGGCGGAGACGTACTACAACTGGGACCGCGTGGCCGCCGACCTCGCGCGCATCGGGCACGAGTTCGCCGGGCCCGTCGCCCGGGAGGCGGTGTCCTGATGGTGCACATGCTGGCCCGGCCGGCGGCGGCCGACGAGTACGACAGCCAGTATCGCACCTGGCTGGAGCAGCACGGCCCTCGCGCGCTGGATCTCGATTGGCGGCTCACCCACCTGGAGTGGCGGCAGCGGGTGCTGCTCCGCCGGTACCCCCCCGAAGGCAAACGGGTGCTCGACTTCGGCTGCATGGACGGCGTATTCACCATCCGGCTGCAACAGCTGGGAGCGGCGGCGGTGGGGTACGACATCTCGCCGGCGGCGATCGCCCAGGCCAAGCTGTTTCGAGCCAAGGCGGCACGGCCGGTGTTCACCACGGTCCCGCCCGGTCCCGGACAGTTCGATCTGATCTATTGCAGTGAGGCGTTGGAGGACCTGGGGGACGATTCGGCGCTGGTGGGCGAACTGGTCGGGTATCTCGCGCCGGGAGGGTCGGTGGTGGGGACGACGCCGGTCGGCGAGGAGGGGGCCGATCCGCCGCAGAGCGGCATTTACGATCAGGCGCAGCTCAAGCGGGCGCTCTCGCCGTACGGCCGGGTTCACGTCTTCCGCTACGCGCGCCAGCCGGTCCGCGACCGCCTGCCGTTTCGGAAGGCCAAAGGCGGGCGTGTCTTTTTGTTCCAGGTTACGCCGCCGAATCCTCCGGGCGAACGCTGATGGCGTAGGTGGGGCAGTTCAGCACGTAGGCCCCGTCGATCGGCGACCAGGTCTGCACCGGGCTGTGCACCTCGGCCTTCCCCCGCGCGTCGAGCCGGAAGACCTTGGGCGCCTGAACCACGCAGGCGCCGCATCCCACGCAGCGGCTCTCGTCCACCAGCACCCGGAGCCTTCGGGTCGGATGCATCCCGCGGGGCACGGCATCCAGCCGTCCACCGAGGGTCTCGAGGGTCTGGGCGGTGGCCCGGTAGCCGGCCTGGAGCAGCTCGTCGTTGCGGTCGAAGGCGAACATCGAGATATGCTCCACCCGCGGCTGGACCAGGATGAGCGGCGGTCCCTGCCATTCCCGCAGCTGGCCCTCGATCTGGGTCTGCATCACGATCTCGAGCCCGCGGGTGTAGGTCGCGGCGAAGCCCTCGGTTTCGTCCGACGAGCGCACCACGCTGGTCGAGGCCACGTTCACCGCGAGAATCGGCCCGGTGCCCAGCGATGCGGCCAGGCGCACCGGAAGGTTTTCCACTACGGCGCCATCCACATAGGCGCGTCCGTTGATGATCCTGGGCGGGAAGATGCCGGGCAGAGCACACGAAGCGACCACGGCGTCGGCCACTTTGGCGTCGAGCAGGCCGGGGAGGCCCCACATGACCTGGATACCGGAATGGAGATCGACGGTGTTGACCAGGAGCCGGCGGGGAAGGTCGCGGAAGGTGATGTCGCCGACCAGGCTCCGGATCAGGAACTCGAGTGGCTCGCGGCGATACAGGGCGGGTGCCAGCAGGCGCCGGAAGGCGACGTCCATTCTGGCGACCTGGAAGATGTCGCGCCGGCGCACCTGCCGCGCCCGCGCCTCCATCTGCCGCAGCGGCACCCCGGCAGCCCAGGCCGCCCCGATGAGGGAGCCGATGCTGGAGCCCACCACCAGGCTCGGCACCAGCCCGCGCTCCTCCAAGGCCCGGAGCACGCCTACGTGGGCCAGCCCTTTGAGGCCGCCGCCGCTGAGCACCAGGGTGAAGGGTCGCTCCGGGTTCACTCGCTTGCCCCGGCTGAGGTTGCGTGCGTAACGTACGCCGAACAGAATTTGCAAGAATCGTGCACCATTCGCCGTGAACTCCGACGGTGCAAACCGGTGCGCGGCTCCCCACCGGGCTGGTAACCCACATCACGGGACAGAGATGGCCGGGATGCCCGATATCGACCTCCTCCGCTCCACCGAATTTCCCTGGACCTCGGACACCATCTACTTGAATAACGCCAGCATCGGCCCCCTGCCGGAGCGCACCCGGCTGGTGCTGGAGGAGTTCAACCGGGGCCGTGCGGCGCCGCACCTCCTGCGGGACCAGGAGCTGTTCGCCATGCTGGCGGAGACCCGCCGGAGGATCGCGCGGCTCATCGGTGCGACGACCGACGAGATTGCGCTCACCGTCAACACCGGCTTCGGCATCGGCATGGCCGCCCGGGCGTTGCCCCTGGAACCGGGGGACGTCGTCCTGGTGAGCGACAAGGAATTTCCGGCCAACGTGTATCCCTGGCTCCGACTCAAGGACCGCGGGGTCACGATGGAGCTGGTGCCGACCACCGCCGACGGGTGGCCGGACGAGGCGCGGCTCCTGGAGCGACTGCGCGATTCTCGGGTTCGGGTCCTGGCCGTGTCGCTGGTGCAGTTCAGCAGCGGCTACCTGGTGGATCTCGGTCGGCTCTCTGCGGCGACCCAGGAGACCGGTGCCTTCCTGGTGGTGGACGCGATTCAGGGTATCGGTCAGCTGCCGGTGGATCTGTCCCGGACCCGGGTGGACGTGCTGGCCTGTGGCGCCCAGAAGTGGCTCCTCTCCCCCTGGGGCGCAGGGTTCGTCTACGTCCGTCGCGACCTGATCGGTGCACTGGATCCGGCGATCACCGGCTGGCTCGCCTTCGAGGGGACCGACGACCTCACCAACCTCACGCTGTACAACGAGAGCCTGAGAAGCGATGCCCGTCGCTTCGAGCTGATGACACTCCCCTACCAGGATTTCGCCGGCTTCAACGCTTCCCTGGAGCTGCTCCTGGAGATCGGGGTGGACCGGATCCGCGATCACATCCGCAGTCTGCACCTGCCGGTGCTCGCCTGGGCCGAGCAAAACGGCGCCCGGATCACCTCACCCCGAGGGGGGAGTGCCTCAGGCATCCTCTGCGTCGCGCCGGACCAGGTGCGGGAGATCCATCGCCGACTCAAAGCGGCGCGTATCGTGTGCAGTCTCCGGGAAGGATCGATCCGGCTCAGCCCGCACTGCTACAACACCGTTGCCGAGATGGAGCAGGTCGCCCAGGTGCTGGCCGCGGACTGAGCCATGCGGGTGGCGTTTCTCACGGCACTCTTCCCGGTGCACTCCGAGCTCCCATTCCTCAATCAGATCGTCGGACTCATCGAGCGGGGCCATCGGGTCGAGATCTACGCCGATGGTCCGCAGCCGGGCGGCCACTTCCATCCCGATGTCGAGCGCCTCGGTCTTCAGGCGCTGACCCGATATCCCTTGCGCTGGCCGGAGGCCCGGCTGGATCGCTGGAAGGCGGCGGCCAACCTGTTGCTCGCACACCGGGGAGCCGAGCGTCGGACGCTGCTTCGGACCCTCGATCCATCCCGTTTCTGGCACCGGGCCTGGACGCTGGACCAGCTTCGCCGCACCGCCCGCTTTCTGCCGAGCCGACCCTACGATGTCTGCTACTGTGCCTTCGGCATGGACGCGCCGCATGCGCTTCGGCTGCGCCGGCTCGGGGTATTGGCCGGCGAGCTGGTGGTGGCCTTTCGGGGTGCCGATACCACGAAGTACGTTGCCCGTCGCGGTCCACGGGTCTACGCCCGGACTTTCCGCGAGGCGCGTCTGCTGCTGCCGGTCTGCGACTTTCTCGGGCGCCGGCTGGTACAGCTCGGCGCCCCGCCCGAGCGGGTGATGGTGCACCGCACCGGCATCGATCTCCGGCGCTGGCCGTACCGCGAGCGGCCCCCGTCGCCTGCGGGCCGGCTCAGGATGGTGAGTGTGGGGCGACTGGTCGAGAAGAAGGGCGTCGAGTATGCCCTGCGGGCGCTCCGGCTCCTGTTGGACCGAGGCCTCGATGTCCAGTATCGCATTCTGGGTGACGGTCCCCTCCGAGACCGGCTCACCGCACTGGTCGGACAGCTCGGGCTCGACCGCCACGTCACCCTCCACGGCCGGAACCGGCAGGAGCGGGTCCGGGTGGATCTGGAGCACTCCGACGTGCTGGTGGCGGCCAGTGTCACCGCGGCTGATGGGGACGAGGAGGGCATCCCCAACGTGCTCAAGGAGGCCATGGCGTCGGGGATGCCCGTGGTGGGAAGCCGGCACGCCGGAATTCCCGAGCTGGTCGAGGACGGCGTCTCCGGCCTGCTGGTGCCCGAGCGCGACGAGCGGGGGCTGGCCGATGCCCTCCAGCGGCTCGCCGGGGAACCCGGCCGACGGGCCGCGATGGGTCGTGCGGGGCGCGCGAAGGTCGAGCGGGAATACGACATCCACAGCCTGAACGACCGGCTCGCCGGTCTGCTGGAACATCTGATCCGTCCGGAGGCACCATCCCGATGACTGACTTCACCGACATGCTCGCTGCCGGCTATGCGTTCACCGAGCCCGCGATCACCCTGGGTGCCGCGCTGGAGGGAGGCACCGTGCACCGGGAGCCCAAGATCAAGCTTCCGGTGGCGATGTTGAATCGTCACGGACTGGTGGCCGGCGCTACCGGCACCGGGAAAACCCGGACGCTCCAGCTCCTCACCGAACAGCTCTCCGCGCAGGGTGTTCCGGTCTTCGTGGCCGACATCAAGGGCGATCTCAGTGGGCTGGCGGTGCCGGGTCAGCCCGACGATCGGGTCACGGCGCGGGCGACCGACATCGGCTGGAGCTGGAGCGCCACCAGCGTACCGGTCGAATTCGTCAGCCTCACCGGCAAGCTCGGCGTCCAGCTGAGGGCCACCGCCAGCTCTTTCGGACCGCTGCTCCTGGGCAAGGCGCTCTCGCTCAACGAGACCCAAACCAGCGTGCTCACCCTGGTCTTCAAATACGCCGACGACAGCCAACTCCCGCTGCTCGACCTGGCCGATCTGCGCGCCGTGCTCCAGTTCCTCGGCTCAGACGAGGGGAAGCCGATTTTGGAGAGCTACGGCGGAATGTCGAAGGCGACCGTCGGCGTGCTGCTGCGGAAGCTGGTCGAGCTGGAGGCCCAGGGGGCCGACCGGTTCTTCGGCGAGCCGGAGTTCGAGGTCCACGACATGCTCCGCACCACCTCGGATGGCCGCGGAGTGGTGACCTGCCTGGAGCTGGCCGACGCACAGGACAAGCCGGCCCTGTTCTCCACCTTCATGATGTGGCTGGTGGCGGAGCTGTATCACAATCTCCCCGAGGCGGGCGACCTTCCCAAGCCGAAGCTGGTGTTCTTCTTCGACGAAGCCCACCTGCTCTTCGACGACGCGCCGAAGGCGTTCATCGAGCAGATCCAGCGGGTAGTGCGGCTGATCCGGTCGAAGGGCATCGGCGTCTATCTGGTCACCCAGACGCCGAAGGATGTCCCCGGCGAAGTCCTGGCCCAACTGGGCAACCGAATCCAGCACGCGCTTCGGGCCCACACCCCGGACGACGACAAGGCGCTCAAGGCGACGGTACGAACCTACCCCAAGACCGGGTTTTACGACCTGGAGGAGACGCTCACCTCGCTCGGTATCGGAGAAGCGGTGATCACGGTGCTCGACGCGCGCGGCACCCCCACGCCGGTGGTGGCCACGCGGCTGATCCCGCCGGGATCACGGATGGGGCCGCTCACTCCGGAGGAGCTCCTGGCGGACATCCGTCAGTCGGACCTCCTCGCGGAATACGGTCAGGCAGTGGATCGGGAGAGCGCGCGGGAGATGCTGGCCAAGCGGATGGCTGCCACCCGGGCCCCGGCGGAGCCTGAGCAGCAGGAATCACCCGGCCCACGGAAGGGCGGGAGGATCGGCTCGACCATCGCAAAGTCGGCCGGCGCTGCGGTCCTGGGGGCGCTGACGACCAAGATCGGACGGACCGTGGGGAGGGAGATCGTGCGCGGGGTGTTCGGCATGCTCGGTCTCAAGCCGCCGCGGACCCGGCGGAGCACGCGAACCAGGTGGTAAAGCACGATGTCAGGGTGACACAGGTCAGGGCGACAACACCAGCCGTACGTAGTTCCTCTTTCCCTTCCGCAGAATCACGAACGGCTCATCCGCCGGGCCGTGAAGATCGCTCTCGCCGAGCGTCGCATCCACCCGGTCGATCGCCTGGCCGTTGAGGTAGAACCCCCGGCCCTCGATGCCCCGCCGCGCATCGGCCTTCGAGCTCGCCAGTCCGCTGGCCAGCAGCGCCTCGAGGATGGGCCGTTGCAGCACTTCGGTGCGCGCCACCGACTTCGTCGGCATGTCCGGAAGCGCCTCGAGATCCAAATCACCGCCGAACAGCGCCGCGCTGGCCTGGGCCGACTGTTCCGCCGCGTCGACCCCGTGGATTGTCGCGGTGACCTCCCGTGCCAGCAGCCGTTGAGCGCTGCGGCGGCCGGGATCGGCCGCGTGCTCGGCCATCGCGCCGGCGATCTGGTCCAGCCGGAGAAAGGTGAAGAGCTTGAGATACCGCTCGACATCCCGGTCGTCGGTGTTGATCCAGAACTGATAGAACTGGTACGGGCTGGTCCGTGCGGCATCGAGCCAGATGTTGCCCCCCTCGCTCTTGCCGAACTTGGCGCCGCCCGCGGTGGTGATCAGGGGGAACACCAGGCCGTGTGCCTGCCGCCCCTCCCGCCGGCTGATCAGCTCGATCCCCGCGGTGATGTTGCCCCATTGATCACTGCCGCCCATCTGCAGCTCGCAGCGCTCGGTGCGCCAGAGGTGCCAGTAGTCGTACGCCTGAATCAGCATGTAGCTGAATTCGGTGAAGGTGATCCCCACCTCCATCCGGCTGCGCACCGCCTCCTTCTGGAGCATGTAGCTGACGGTGAAGTGCTTCCCGATGTCACGCAGGAAATCCATCAGCGAGATGCCGCGAAGCCAGTCGGCATTGTTCCGCATCCGGGCCGCGTTGGCTCCTTCGAAGGAGAGGAACCGGCCGAGCTGCCGGCCCAACTGCTCGGCGTTCCGGTCGATCTGCTCCAGACTCATGACCGGCCGCTCTTCCCGCTTGCCGCTGGGGTCGCCCACCATGCCGGTGCCGCCGCCCACCAGCGCGATCGGGGTATGCCCGAGCCGCTGGAGCCAAGCCAGCCCCATCACCGGCACCAAGCTGCCGACGTGGAGCGAATCCGCGGTGGGATCGAACCCGACGTAGGCGGTAATGGTCCCGGTCGACAGCCGCTCGGCCAGGCCCGGCGTCGCGTCCTGGACGAAGCCCCGGGCGGTGAGCGTGCTCAGCAGATCGGTCATAGGACGCGTATCGTACCCGCTGGAAAGGAGCCTCGCAACAGGCTAGTTTGCCCCCATGGCCCGCCGGCTCATTCCCTTTGGCGCGCGCGTCAGGCTCTCGCCTCGCGCGCGTCGCAACATCCTGGTCTCTCTCCTCGCTGCGGTCGCCTTCGGATTCGCCGTCCTGACGGCGGCCTGGAACCGTGCCTGCGCCGGCAACAGCTGCCCTTCCATCGCCGAGCTCGACGCCTACGATCCCAATCAGGCCTCGAAGGTCTACGCGGCCGATGGCCGGCTCATCACCGACCTGGGTCAGGAGCGGCGTACCGTGGTCCCCCTCGGCGAGATGTCGCCGGTGGTCAAGGCGGCCTTCATCGCCACCGAGGACAAGCGCTTCTACGAGCACAACGGAATCGACTGGTACCGGGTGCTGGGCGCGATCAAGAACAACCTGTTCGAGATGCGGGTAGCCGAAGGGTTCTCGACCATCACGATGCAACTGGCCCGCAACGTGTGGACCGAGGACATCAGCGGGCGGGACAAATCGCTCCGGCGCAAGCTGCGGGAAGCCAAGGTGGCCCGCGAGATCGAGGACAAGTTCCCCAAGGACAAGATCCTCGAGCTGTACCTCAATCAGATCGACCTGGGCAATCGCGCCTTCGGGGTCGAGGCGGCCTCCCAGCGGTATTTCGGCAAGTCGGTCCGGGACCTCAACGTCGCGGAGGCCGCCACCCTGGCGGCGATTCCCAAGGCCCCCTCCCGCTACAACCCCCGGAAGAACCCCAACCTCAGCATCCAGCGCCGCAACACGGTCCTGAATCTCCTGCGCGACAACGGCCTGCTCGATCCCGCGGCCACCGAACGCTGGAAGGCGTACCCGCTGCTGCTCTCCTCCAGCTCGGACTACAGCGGCACCGCGGAGTACTTCGTGGAGTTCGTGCGCCAGCAGCTGGACGCGCGGTTCGGCTCGGACCTGTATCGCTCCGGCTACCGCATCTACACCACGCTCGACCTCGACACCCAGCAGGCCGCGGAGCGCGCCCTCGAGGCCCGGTTGGAGGCGATCGAGAGCGGCGCCGACGGCAAGTTCGAGCATCCCACCTACCAGCAGTACCAGAACTCCAAGGCCGACGAGAACGACGATCAGGACCGTCGCACCACCCCCTACCTCCAGGGTCTGGTGGTCACGCTCGAGGCCAAGACCGGTCAGATCCGGGCGATGGTGGGCGGGCGGGACTTCGGGGACAGCAAGTTCAATCGCGCCACGCAGGCGCTGAGGCAGCCGGGCTCCACCTTCAAGCCGATCACGTTCTCGGGCGCGCTGGAGGCGGGCTATCCGCTGTCCCATGTGATGGTGGACGACTCACTGAGCCTGCTGATCAAGCCTGAGGAGCCGCCCTGGACGCCGCAGAACTACGACTTGGAGTTCGACGGGCCGATGACGCTGCGCCGCGCGCTCTATCTCTCGCGCAACATCATCGCGATCAAGCTGGGGATGGAGCTGGGCGAGCAGGCGGTGGTCAGTGAGGCGGCCAAGTTCGGCCTCAGCACCCGGGTGCCGCCGGTGCCGTCGATCCATATCGGATCGGCCGACGTCATCCCCCTGGAGATGATCGCGGCCTACACGACCTTCGCCAATCTCGGCGTCCGCACGGTGCCGAACTCGATTCTTCGAGTGGAGGATCGCAGCGGCAAGATGGTGTGGCAGCCGGCGGTGCGCAGCGTGGCGGTGCTCGACAGCGCCCATGCCTGGCTCATGACCGATGCCCTGCGCGATGTGGTCCGGCACGGGACCGCCGTCGGCTCGGTCGGATCCCGGATCAACTTTCCCGCGGGGGGGAAGACCGGCACCACGAACGATGGGTTCGATGTGTGGTTCATCGGGTTTACCCCCGACCTGGTCACCGGCATCTGGATCGGCTTCGATCAGCCTCGCAAGATCAAGTCGAACGCACAGGGCGGGGTGCTGGCGGCTCCGGCGTGGACCGCGATGATGCGGGAGGTCTACGAGCGGCGCGCCATCCCTGCGGCGTGGCCCCGTCCGTCGGGGCTGACCGCGCTCGACATCGACAAGACCACGGGCTACAAGGCGACGCCGTTCTGCCCCAAGGATGTCCACTATATCGAGTCGTTCATCCCCGGCACCGAGCCGAGCGGGTTCTGCCCCATCCATTCGCCGTTCGGGAGCGTGGGGGGCGTGATGGGCGGCACCGGCCCGGCACCGGTCGGCGGGCAGCCGCCTTCGACTGCCCCGGCGATCGGCGTGCCCCAGGGGGATACCGTCGGATCGCCGCTGGCCCCCTCCCGGTCTTCTTCTCGTGTCGGCTCCGGTGTCATGGGAGGCTCCGGCCCCGCGGCCAACAGCCAGCCTCGCTAGCATGCCCGCGCGCCGCCTCGCGGCTCGCTGGGTGGTCCCGGTCTCCGGCCCGCCGATCGACGGCGGCGCGGTGCTCCTCGGCCGCAACGGCCGGATCCAGGCAGTGGGTCCGGATGCGGCGGTGCCGCGCCCGGGTGATGTCCCCAGCGAGGATTTCGGCGACGCGATCCTGCTGCCCGGTCTGATCAACACCCACACGCATCTCGAGCTGACCGGCTTCGATCTGGGCGCGCCCCAGCCCGACTTCCAGGCGTGGATCGGGCAGGTCCGCGCGATCAAGCAGACCCGCCACCCGGATGAGTTCGTCGCCGCCGCTCGACGGGGGCTGGCGGAGTGCCACGCGACCGGGGTGACCACCATCGCCGACACCGGCGACTCGAGCTCGGTGATCCGCGCGATGGCGGAGCTGAGGGCGTCGGGCATCGCCTATCAGGAGGTGTTCGGTCCTGACCCGGCACAGGTCGGGGATTCGCTTGCCGGGCTGCGGGCCAGAGTGGACGCGCTGCGGGGATACGCGGGCGACCGGGTGCAGCTCGGACTCTCTCCTCACGCGCCGTACACGGTGAGCGGCCCCCTGTACCGGGCGGTGGCCGAGTGGGCTGCGCGCGAGGAGTTGCCGCTGGCGGTGCATCTCGCGGAATCGCAGGCCGAGTCCGAGTTGCTGGAGCATGGCTCGGGCCGGTTCGCCGAAGCCTGGGCCCGGCGAGGGATCCCCCTTCCTCCGGGCCCCGGCTGCTCGCCGGTCGAATGGCTCGACCGGCATGGTGTGCTGGGCGAGGGGACTCTCTGCATCCATGTGGTGCGAGCCGGCCCGCGCGACATCGACCGTTTGTCTCAGCGCGGGTGCGCCATCGCCCACTGTCCGGTGAGCAACCGGGCCCACGGGCACGGCGCGGCCCCGCTCGCGGCGTTCCTCGGCGCCGGGCTGCGGGTCGGCCTGGGTACTGATTCGGTGCTGAGCGTAGGCCGGCTCAACCTGCTGGCCGAAGCCCGCGCCGCGCGGGCGCTGGCCCACCTCAGCTCGGAGGACGCCCTCGCGCTCTGCACCCTCCGGGGCGCGGCCGCGCTGGGGCTCGCCGAGGAGATCGGCAGCCTCGAGCCGGGCAAGTGGGGCGACTGCGTGGTACTCCGATGGTCCGACGTGGACGTGAAACCCGTTCAGCAGGTGCTGGACTCGAGACCCGAGGATGTCATCGCCACCTATGTGGGAGGACGCGACGTGTATCGAGCCGAGCCGGTGCGGTCATGAAGATCCAGCGCCACGCCGCGATCCTCCGGATCGTGCGGGAGCGGCGGATCGAGAGCCAGGATGAGCTGCGGGAGGCGCTGTCGGGCGAGGGGTTCGTGGTGACTCAGGCTACGCTGTCGCGCGATATCCGGGAGCTGGGCCTCGCCAAGCTGGCGGACCCCCAGGGGGGCGCGTACTACGCGCACCCCCACCGGGCGGCACTCCGTCCCGATCTGGCCCAGGTGCTTCCGGCGCTGCTGGTGAGCGTGGACGGAGTCGGGCCGCTCCTGGTGCTGAAGACGGCGAGCGGGTCGGCTGGTGCCGTCACCGAGGCCCTCGACCAGGCGGGCTGGAGCGAAGTCATGGGGACTATCGCGGGGGACGATACCGTCCTCGTGATCACCCGGAGCCCGAAGCTCCGGGAGGCCATAGCTTCCCGGATACAGGGGCTGGTCAAGCGCTAGGCGGTCCTGAGGTCTCAGGGAGCGGCACACTCGTCTGAAGCTGGCCTGCGGCTGAGCCGTCAGCAACCGCGTAGGTGAGCGCACCGCCGCAAGATACGGCTTGCAAGCCCGGCCCGCCGCCTGCGGGGGTTTCCCTTGCCGGGCTTTCCAGCCCACATTACGATTCGTCCCCATGACGGCGCGGTTCCTGCGGGATCGCGCCTCCGCTTGGTGTGTCCCTCGCTCTAGTTCCGGAGAAGTCGCGTGCGGTGCCTGGCGTTGAACGCGTCATTCGAACCGCTGACTATGGTCCCGGTCCGACGTGCCCTGCGTCTCGTCATCGAGGGCAAGGCGGAGATCGTGGAGTCGGACGCCGACGACGTCGTTCGAAGTGAACGCCTCATCCTGCCCAAACCTGCGATCATCCGCCTGGTCAAGTTCGTGCATGTGCCCCGCCGCTTCCGTCGCCAAGTCACCAACACATTCCTCTTTGCTCGCGACGGCTACCGCTGCCAGTACTGTCACCGGGGCAACGCCGAGCTCCGACACCGGGAGTGCCTGACCCGGGACCATCTGGTCCCGCTCTCCCGCGGTGGGGACAACGAGTGGACCAACGTGGTGACCGCCTGCAGCAGCTGCAACACCCGAAAGGGCAATCACCTGCCGGAGGAGTGCGGGATGCATCCCTGGGTCGCCCCCCGCGAGCCCCATTTCGTGCATCTCTCCTGGGCGGTGCGACGGCTCACCTCGCAGCAATCGAAGTACATCAAGCTGTTCTACGGGGAGGAGGCGCTGAAAGCCTTGGGCGGAGTGGTCGAGCCCACTGCCAGAAAAGCGTGAAGCGTGCTTTCATCGAATAGAGAACCGCCGAGTCCTCGCCTCTAGTCTCAGGCTCGGCAATCCCGCCAGCCGCAGCAGGAAGCGGGTCGCTCCCCGTCCCAACGCATCACCCAACCCCTCCCGACCTCGGGCCGCCTCGAGATCTCCCTCCAGGAATCGCTCCAGTTCGTCCAGGTCGGAGTCGGACAGGGTGGAGACCTCCAAAGTCGCGGTATAGTAGTAGTTGCCGGCCTCGTCGGGACTCACGTTGATCTGATAGGCGAACGCCAATGCCGCGGTGAGCGCGTCCAGCGTGGCATAGCGGCGCTCCTGGACCCGGCTGCCGAAGATGGTCAGCATGGTGTACTGGTCGAGCAGCGGCTCATGGCGAACGACCACGTCCCAGTACACCTGGCGGGTCAGCTGGTCCAGCCAGCCGTTCCGCGATCGCCAGACCTCGATGCGGTAGTGCAGCCGCACCGGCAGCCCGGAGCGCAGGGTGGAGAGCCAGCGGCCGTCGCCCAGCAGATTCTCCGAGCGGACCACCGGGGCCCGCTCTCCCCGTGCGGCGGTGTCGGGTGTCAGCCGCGCGACCAGGCGCACCGAATTGACAGTTTGTGCGTATCCCCGCCCCGGCGCCGTGAAGGCGAGCAGGACCAGCAGGAGAACCAGGGCCACTAGAATCGGCGCTGGAGCCGGACCAGGAACTTGACCGACTCGCTTTCGGAAATTCCCTTCACGAGGTAGGCGCCGATCTCGCCCGCGTCGAGGCCGACGCCGACGTCCATCTTCCACTCGTCGAACGACGGGATCCGGTTCGCCGGCACCTGGCCCGGCCCGCCGCCGGCCAGCCAGCCCTTGCCCGCGTCGGCCAGGAGAACCAGATCCGCTTCCTCGATGCCGATGAACCGGCCGCGGCGGTTCTCGCGGTCTTGGGTCCGGACGCCCACGTTCAGCCCCACCCTGGTGCGAACTTCCACCTGCGCCGTGGCCACCCGATCGCAGAGTGCCAGCCGCGAGGGATCGCTGAACCCGCTGGGTGCGCAGGTGAAGGCGCGGAAATCGTAGCCCGGGAGAAGGTCGGGCCCGCCCAGCGAGACCCGGCGCTGGACCGGGAACCGGTCCCCTCCCACCCATCCTTCGGCGCGGAGCCGGGCGTTCACCCGAAGCGAGGGCGTGATGCGGGAGTAGCGCCGAACATCGAGCAGCAGCCGATCGAAGGCATACCGCCCTCCCAGCGGCGGCTCCGGCCGCACCAGGCGGGGCAGCAGCACCGGGGCGACATCGCCGCTGCTGGAATGCTCGAAGCGCGCCCGGATGAGCCAACCGGTGCTGGGCAGGTAGCGCTCGTTCCGAGTGTCGAAGTCGAGCTGAACCCCGGTGGTGATGTAATGGCCGTCGTCAATGAGCGGATTGCGGCGCCAGCGGTCGCTGTTGCGGAACAGCGACCAGGGATCCGTGGCCCGGACGGAGCGCTCCTCGTCCCGCCGGCGCGACACCTCCAGTCGCAGCGGCCGAGCGAGGTGCACCCAGGCCAGCCCCCCGTAGCCGCGGCGGTCGAAATAGTCGCGATAGTCGCGCTGCAGCAGAAACGAGGACCAGCCGACTTCGCTGAGCGAGAGCGGGTGGTCCTCGATCGGGGTGAGCTCACTGTAGACCCGGCCCGCCACGCCGAAGCGGCCGAACCGGAATTCGCCGCGGGCGTTGTATCCGAAGTCGGCAAGCCGAGAATCGTTGCCGGCGGTGCGCAGGATGCCCTGGAGATCCAGCTTCAGCGCGGAACGACGCCCGGTGCGGAGATCGAAGCTGGGGCCGAACACGATGGGGAGACCCTCGATCCGATTGTAGGTTCCCCCGGTGGCCAACAGCAGGGTGGTCCGCACCTTCCCGGTCTGGAAGCTGGTCCGCGCCGTGGCCAGGTCGCCGATCGGCCGGCGCCGCTCCCTGATCTCCAGCAGTCCGTCCTCGGTGCGTTCGACCGGCGCCGCATCCCAGTACACCCGTTGGCGCCCCTGGTGATGGGCGCCGGCGGCACGGATCAGCCTCCCGCCGACCACCAGGATGTCTCCCCGCACATCCGCACCGTCCAGGAGATGCAGGGTTCCGTTGGCTACGGCGATGGGACCATCGACCCGCCCGGCAATCCGGAGACTTCCGCGGTGCAGCGCCAGCCGCCCGACGAAGCTGCTGCCGGTGGGAATCACCACGTCGCCTTGCACCCGGGTCGTGGTCGAGTCGTTGTAGAACTCGATCAGCTGCGCCACCACCTCCGGTGGCGGGCCCACCCGCTCCAGGCCGTCGACCGCCGGGGCGTCGGGGTCGATGACGATGACGCTGTCCTGAGCGGGGAGTGCGGCGGGCACCGCCAGCAGAACCAGGAGGGCGAGCGCCTTCACACCTCTCCCTCCGGGCTCTTTTCGATGCCCAGCCGGCGCATGCGGCGGTAGAGATTGGCCCGATCGGTCTGGAGCACGCGGGCCGCCTCGGCGACATTGCCCTCGGCCTGCGCCATGGCGGCGGTGATCATGTTCCGCTCGAACTCATCGAGCGCCTCGGAGAGCGGCAGGCCGAGGGTCACCGACGGCATCGGGGGAGAGACCCCGCCGCGGAGCACGCCCCGTACCGCGCCGGCATCCACCGTCGGTCCACAGAGAATGCTGAGTCGCTCGACCAGATTGGCCAGTTCGCGGACGTTG
This sequence comes from Gemmatimonadales bacterium, assembly GCA_036556625.1. GTDB lineage: Bacteria > Gemmatimonadota > Gemmatimonadetes > Gemmatimonadales > GWC2-71-9 > CAVVWJ01. The sequence continues at coordinate 9,536 of DATBJC010000064.1, read as the reverse complement.
CCGGGCCACGAATACGACGCGAGCGCATCGAACGCCGCGGGAGTGAAGGTCACCGCCTGCCGGGGGCGGACCCGTTCCGCCAGATGGACTACCAGCGCCGGCAGATCATCGAGCCGCTCCCGCAGGGGCGGCAGCGAGATGGGAAAGACGTTCAGCCGAAAGAAGAGGTCCTCCCGGAAGTTTCCCGCCGAGACTTCGTCCTCCAGCCGTCGGTTGGTGGCCGAGACCAGGCGGACATCCACCCGGTGCGAGGTCTCCGCCCCGATGCGCTGCAGCTCTCCGGTCTCCAGCGTCCGCAACAGCTTGGCCTGAGACTCCGCGCTCAGATCGCCGATCTCATCGAGAAAGAGCGTCCCTTCATGGGCCAGCTCGAAGCGCCCCAACCGGCGCTCGGTCGCGCCGGTGAACGCACCGCGCTCGTGGCCGAACATCTCCGACTCGACCAGGTCGCGCGGGATCGCGGCGCAGTTCACCGTGACGAACGCCCGAGTGGCCCGGCGGCTCGCCGCGTGCACCGCAGCGGCCACCAGCTCCTTTCCGGTGCCCGATTCCCCCGTGACCAGCACGCGCGCCTCGGTCGGGCCCACTCGCTCGATCAGGCTCCGCACCTGCTGCATCGCCGGACTGTCGCCGATCAGGCTGGCGCGCCGGGCCAGCTCCGCCTGAAGCGCGCGGTTCTGGGCCCGGGTCCGGTCCAGCTCCAGAGCCGCCCGCACGGTCACCAGCACGGCCTCGGGCGTCAGCGGCTTCTCCAGGAACTGAAAGGCTCCCAGCTTGACGGCCCGAACCGCATCGGTGAGCTGGGCCTTGCCGCTCATCATGATCACGGGAGTGAGCCGGCCCCGCTCCCTCAGGCGCCCCAGGGTCTCCAGGCCGTCGGGACCGGGGGGCATGAGCAGATCGAGCAGAATCACGTCGGGATCGGCCTGGTCCACCAGCAGCAGGGCCGCGTTGCCGTTGGCGGCCTCGACCACGCCCAGGCCTTCGTCGCGGAGCAGCGCACCCAGCATGCGGCGGATGTTGGCCTCGTCGTCCACCAGCATGACCTGCCCGGTGACCTTCATAGCCCGTGCAGCCTCAGGACGAAGGTGGCCCCCCCGCCGGGGGTCCGCTCCACCGCGATGCTGCCTCGGTGCAGCTCCACCGTCTGTTTGGCGAGGGCCAGGCCGAGGCCGGTGCCGCCTTCCTTGCCGGTACAGTACGGGTCGAAGACGCGTCCCTCCAGCGCCGGCGGGATGCCGGGCCCATGATCCCGGATCGAGACCAGGGCGCCGTCCTTCTCCGCCCTCGCCGTGATTTCGAGCTCACCGGTGGACTGGCATGCCTCGACCGCGTTGCGCAGGATGTTGCTGAAGGCCCGCCGCAAGGGATCGTAGTGGCCCTGAATCACCGGCGTCGCCGGATCCAGCGAGAGGCGGGCGGTCATGGACGGGGGCAGCGAGGTGCGCACCAGCTCCTCCAGCAGCTCGATCAGGTCCACCGGTGCCGCCGGTCCCTCGGGAAGCCGCCCGAACTCGGTGAACTCGCGCGCCAGCTGCTCCAGTCGCTCCGACTCGGCGGTGAGCACGTCGACCGCCTCCTGGGTCGCCGGGGATTGGGAGCGAGCCAGCTGCGCGATCGCCAGCCGGATCGGTGTGAGCGGGTTTCGCATCTCGTGGGCCACGCGCCGCGCGGTTTCGCGAAAGGCCCGCAGCCGCTCCGCCTCGATCTCCTGGGCCCGGCCGTGCTCCATCGCGGCCGCCATCTCCCTGAGCGCGGTGCGCAAGGCGGCGAACTCGGGCGCGCCGCGCCGGGGATGATCCGGGGGAAGCGGCTCCATCCGCCGGATGTGGCCGGTCCAGCCGATCAGCTCCTCGATGGGACGGCTCAGCTGGCGCGAGAGGTGGCCACCCAGCCGGACCGAGGCGTAGAGCGCGGCCGCGCCCAGCAGGAACACCATCAGCGCAAGGCCCGCATAGTAGTAGCGGGCGTAGGTTTCCGCCCGCTGGAACTGCCCGATCGCCGTGTTGAGCGTCGCCGCGTGCGCCGCCAGGGCGGCCTTTTCGTTGGGCGCGAGATCGGTCGAGTCGAGAGTGCGAAGCAGGATCCGGCCGGTCCCGCCCACCTCCTCCAGTGCCTCGCGGGGTCCCGCGGCCGGCGTTGCGGATCGGATCGTGAGTCCCCAGCCGAGAATCGCCACCGCCGTCGGCACCGCGCCGAGGCAGATCAGTGTCAGGAGTATGCGCTGGTGGAAGGAGAACCGCATCGGCTCTGAAGATAAGCCGCGAACCTGTGGAGGGCCCACCCGACCGCCACGCCGAAAGCTCCGCCCACCCATTCCGACCAGTGCACCGCCGGATAGCCGGTCAGGACCGGCAGTGCCCCCAGGCCGACCCCGAGCGACGCGGCGATCCCGCCGAGCGTCCAGACGGCAGCCCGGGCGAAGCCGGCCCAGTACCCGGCGGGCAGGATGAGGAGCGCGATCCACAGCGCCGTGGCCAGCCGGAATTCCGCACCCGGCCGGATTCCTCGTGGGAGCAGCGCGGTCCATCCTTGCGAGGGGCTCAGACGCATTTCCATCCCCCGGCGCTGCCCCAAGTACTCCGAAGTGATCCACATCCGCCGATCGCGGATGCCTGCGTCGATCCGCCCAGGGATGCCCGGGGTCGAGGGGAACGCGCGCGACAGGCTCAGGACCGGCGAATGGAACCCCAGATGGTTGATCGCCGTCGGGGTGCTGATCGTGGCGGCACGTCCGTGGTGTCCCAGCACCAGGAGATATCCTCTGGGCACGCGAATCACGAGGAACAATCTGCGCCCATTGGGATTCCCCGACGCGGCCACGACGTCGAGCCGGGCCGCGCCCCGCTCGAGGGCGTCGCGCACCTGCTTCCCCGCTGGAATCTCCGCGTCGCAGGGAAGGGGAACACCGTTCAGCCGGGCCGAACGCACCGTCCCGGTGAAGAGCTCGGGGCTGGCCTCACTGCGCGTGCAGTCGCTGCGCAGCATTCCGGCCGGCACCCATGGCATCATGGCGAAGGCGGAGATGGTGAGCAGGCCCAGCCAGAACGCGACCCCGCCGACCATGAGACGGCGGGCGCGGACGGGGTCGGGGAGGAGGAAGCTCTCGAGATGGGGTGCGAAGGCTGCGGCCATCGCGGCGCCGGTGGTATTGGTGAGCAGATCGCTCAGCGAGGCATCCCGGCCGGGCACCACGGTGTACTGGAGCAGTTCCACACTGAACGAAAGCAGTGCTGCCGCCGCCACCACTCGTCGCCAGGGCCAGCCCAGCAGCCTCAGACCCGTCGCCATGGGGGTGAACAGCAGCGTATTGAGAACGACGTCCGCGCCGCCGTGTGCCCCGCAGACGAGACAGAGCAGCGGTGTGCGCGAGGAGTACGGCGCCTGCTCCGGGCTGGGGAAGAGGGTCAGCAGCAGGATGGTGAGGGTGCCCAGCCCGGCCAGCAACGCGCCCACCCGGCGCCGTGGAATCGTCATCGCGCTGCTCGGTCAGCCGGCCAGGCGGGCTTTGACGATCAGCTTGTATCCCGGCTGCAACCAGAGAAGGGCATCGAGCCGCGAGATGCCCCAAAGGAAGGGATAGAGGGCGGAGAGCAGCACGAACTGCCTGCGGTGCTCGCGCATGTCGGCCTGGGTGACGACGGTGCCCTTGGACGTGGCCGCCCCGGGACTGGTCCGGCGCTGCATCGCGAGATACAGCCCGTTGAGCGCGGTATCCACCAGCTCGGAGAATGCCTTGGAATAGGTCTCGGCCCGCTCGATGGAGAATCGAGGACCCAGCAGCGCGCGGATCCCCTCGAGACTATAGCCGGGACGGAGATGGCCGTGCCACTCGTCGGTGAGCCCCACGGCATGGCGGAACCGGTTGAGCAGGGACCGGGGCTTGAGGTGAGGCACGTTCACGATGACCCGTCCGCCCGGCTTCAGGATCCGGGCCAGCTCCTGGGCGAAAACGGCGTCCTGTTCGATGTGCTCCAGGTAGTCCACCACCACGACCTGATCGAAGGATTCGGCCGGGAATGGCGTGCGGGCGCCCTCCAGCCGGTGCACATCCTCGCCCACCAGCTCCCGGATCGAAGCGACGGTGTGCTCGTCGAGATCGGCGCTGGCCCAGCGGCCTCCCCGACGCCGCAGCAGCAGGCTGATGACGCCGTTGTCAGCGCCGATGTCGAGGCAGCGCTGTCCCACCGGATCGTCCATGAGGGCGCTGATCCGCCGGAACTTGGCCTGCTTCAGCACCGATTTCCCAAACAGCGCCAGCGCCCATTCGGCAGGCTCAGGGCAGGCCGACTCGGCGCTCATCGCGCCACCACGGCGCTTGCCGCCGGCAATCGCAGGTGACGGGCGATCAGATAGAACGAGATCACCGCCCGCATCAGCCACCCGAAACCGATCCCGTAGATCATGCCGGTGAGTCCCCAGCGGCTGCCGACGATCGCTCCGAGCGCCGCGAGACCGACTGCGGCCCATCCCAGCAGGCTGACCAGGAACAGCTCGCGCGCATCGGCCAGCGCGGAGACGGTGGATTGGGCGAAGCCGTTGAAGATCTTCACCACGCCGGTCACCAGGGCGGCCAGGATCAAGGCCGTGGACAGGTGGTACTTGTCGCCCAGGAACCAGCGCTCGACCAGCGGCGTGGCCACCCAGATCGTCGCCGAGCCCACTGCGACGATCGAAAGCACCAGTTGGATTTCCCATGTGATCATCCGCCGGCGCTCGAGCACGGTCGGCGCTTCGCGAAGCCGCGGCAGGAGCGAGTAGCCGATGCCCATCTGGAGCACCCGAAACAGGGAGCCTACGATAGCCGCCAGCACGCCGTAGGTGGCGAGGTCGTGGAGCGGGAGCAGATGGGGGATGAGCAGCCGGTCGAGTTGAATCAGGAGCACGCCGGCGGCGCTGAGCCCGGCGATGGCGAAGGCCTCGTTCCAGGGAAACGCCACCGAGCGGCTGGGCTTGCCGTGCCGCTCCCGGAAGAGAATCCACCAGCCCATCAACGCGGTCAGGACCAGGCCTACGGTCCACACCAGAAGAGGTATCCCGGCGCCTCGGGCGCCGGAGAGGACCACCCACAGCGCGGAAACAAACAGCAGCAGGTTCGGGCTCTGGTTGATGGCGAGCGAGATCCAGAAGCGCTGCTCGCTCTGGAACTGGCCTGCCGCCACCAGCAGCGCGCCACCGGCCAAGGTGGCAACGGCAATCATGAGCGCGACCGGCAGGGAGGTCTCATACCCGATCAGCCCGATCGCGCCGAAGACCAGGCTCACCGGGACCAGCACCCGCATCGTCTGGCGCAGCAGAAGAGGACCGGCCTCGAGTTGATACCGGTTCACCATCCAGTCCACTCCACCGGGCGCGAGCGGGTGTCCGACGTGAACCAGGGCCACGGCCAGTGTGAGGAGTGCGTACTCGGTAGCCGGCAGCACTCGAGCCATCAGCAGATTCGCCAGCGCGAACGAGGCGCCGGCGAGTCCCAGGACCGCGACGCTCCGAAGCGTAGGCGAGTGCCACAGCCGTCTCACGCCGGGGGCAGCCCCGGTTCGGCCGCCGCGGCTCCACCGAACACGGACGCCTCCTCCGCGGCCCGGCGAGCCTCGCTCCATCCCAGCGCCTCAGCCGCGATCCGGCCCGCGAGTCGTACCGCCTCGCGATCCGGCCCTGGTGGATCACCCAGCTCGGTTCTGCGATACACCACGTCACGCAAGGTCACCGCCATCTCTTCCCTGGCTGCGCGCATGATGCGCTGGATGAGCGGAGCTTGATCGCTTCGCGCCGGCTCGGCACCCAGCAGAGGAGTCTCGGCCGTCCGGCAGGGGCGGGGTGCGAGGCCCATGGAAGCTAGCAGGCCATCCACGACGTCCTGGGCGACGGCCCTGGCCGTGGTGAACTTCACGGCCTCGACGGTGGTCAGGTTCCTCGGACCCGCCAGGCTCCGGCTCTCGATTCGGGGGCGCTCGGCCAGGGTGTCGGGTGGGCCGAATTCGAGGCCCGCCTTCAAGGGCAGCCGCCCCCACTGGCGCGCCACGACGTCGGCGCGGGAGAGCGCGAGTTCAGGGCAGGCGCGGTTGAACTCCGACAACAGCCATTCGGCGCCGCGGTCGAGCGCCGGCTCGCGGTCCGCCGTGTCGTCGGCCACACCGTACCAGGTGCCCAGCAGCGTCATCCGTTCCTGAGGCGCCAGGAACAGGAATCGCCTTGACGATCCCGCCGGATCGGCTTCGGCCAAGCCGGTGGACCGCAGGCCCAGCGCGACGTCGGACACTCGGCGATCGATCATCAGGTTCAGAGCCAGGGCGTGCGCCCTAAGGCTCGGGGACCGTTGCCGGCTTCCCGCAAGGACGGCGAGGTCCCCGGTCCAGGGCCCCGCGGCAATCACCACGTGGCCGGCCCGCACCCGATGGCGCACACCGGTGAGCCGGTCCACCACGTTGACGGCGCGGATCACGCCATCCTGGACCTGGAATCCCTCCGCCTCGACGTGGTTGGCCACCTGGGCGCCGGCAGAAGCCGCGGATCCGGCGAAGGCCAGCGTCAGCCGCTCCGGATGCGTCATCCGAGCGTCGTACCAGAGCGCGCCGCCCGTAATCCTGTCCGGATCGAGTGCGGGAGCCAGTTGGAGACATTCTCGGCGGGAGAGAATCCGTCCGGCCGCGATCCGGCGATCGGACCGGAGGTGGCGGTTGCGGCGGGGAGAGAGCAGGTGAGTGAGCGCGAGCGCCGCGCCGAAGGCGAGTCGGCCGGGCCCGCCGGCCGGGCCCGTGGGCACCAGCACCGGGAGCGGTTCGACCAATCCCGGCGCCACCCTGAGCAGCGCCGATCGCTCCCGGATGGATTCCCGCATCCGGGCGAGATCGCCGCGGGCGAGATAGCGGATGCCTCCGTGGATGATCCGAAGGCTGTTGGCCGAGGTGGCTCCCCCGAAGTCGTCCCGCTCGACCAGCGCGACGTGGAGGCCTCGCAGCGCCGCATCCCAGGCGATACAACAGCCCTGAATGCCGCCCCCGATGACCAGTACGTCGTGTTCTGTGTCGGCGAGTCGGGTCAAGTCCCGCCACATCGGCCTGGCCGCCGCGCTCGTGGCGTTCAGTCCTGCCCTGAGCCTGCCGAATGGGCCTGCCCTGAGCCTGTCGAATTGGTGCGCTCCCGCACCCGGTAGGCCCGGCGGTGCGGCGCGCGGAGATGGACGATGATCTCGCCGATCAGGCCCAGACCCATGAGCTGCACCCCGAGGGCAAGCAGCAGGACCGCGAGCAGGAGGAGCGGCCGGTTGGCGATGCCTTGGCCTTCGATGCGGTTGAGCAGCAGCACCAGCGAGGTGACCGCGCCCGCGAAGAAGAACCCCGAGCCGACCAGGCCGAAGAACCGCAGGGGCTTCTCGGTGAACTTGGCGAGGAAGAAGAACGTGGCGATGTCGAGCAGCCGCCGGATGTAGACCCCCGGCCCGTACAGCCGGGTCCGGGCGTTGCTGGGATGCTGGGGCACGGCGACTTCGCGCACCCGGTATCCTTCACGCAACGCGAGGGCCGGGATGAACCGGTGGAGGTCGCCATAGAGGGGCAGCCCCTCCGCGGCCGCGCGGCGAATGACCCGGACGCCGCAGGCGATGTCGTGGAACGGCCGGTCGGTGACCCCGGCGATCATCCGGTTGAAGGCCACCGTCTGCAGACGGTTGAGCCAGCTGTCGATCCGGGGCGACCGACTGGCGACCACCAGATCGGTCTCGCCGCTCAGGGCATCCAGCAGGGTGGGGAGACCTTCCGGCTTCACCTGGAAGTAGGCCGGGAGTGTGAGGATCACGTCGCCCCGGCTCCGCTCGATGCCGAGCCGCAGGGCGGCGGTTTCACCGAAGGTACGGGCGAAGCGGAGCAGCCGCAGATTGTCCCGCTCCTGGCTCAGCGCGGAGAGCTCGGGAGGCGGTGTGAATCCGCCGTCGAACACGAAGACGAACTCGTGCTCTTCGCCGCGGGCGTCGAGCTCGGCGGAGTAGGTCCGATACAGCGTCACCAGATCGTCGGCCCGCTCTACCACGGGAACCACCACCGAGACGAATCTCGGGTCGGCGCCGCTGGAGTCGCGAGCTCGGTCGAGGGACGGTTCCATCAGCGCACCCTGCCCCATGTCAGCGAACCTCCCAGGCGGTGGGAATCTCGTTGGCGCTTTCCCGCTCGCTGTTCAGGGCCACTTCGGCCACCAGCCCGAGCATCAACAGATAGAAGGCGGCCCCGGCACACAGCAGGGCCGCGCCGGGGAAAACCAGCGCTTCGGCCTTGAGCTGGGGGAACCGGGCGGCGGCAATCGCGGCCATGCTGCCGAAGACCAGCGCGCCGATCATCATGGGAAGCGCCAGGGTGCCGAATCCCACCAGCGGACGCGAGCGAAAGGTGGTGATCATCTTTAACGTCAGCAGGTCCACCAGCACTTTTACCGTGCGGGAGATGCCGTACTTGCTCTCGCCGAACCGCCGGGCGTGATGGCGCACCGGCATCTCGGTGATCCGGGCCCCCACGTTGGCGCTGAGTGCGGGAATGAAGCGGTGCTGCTCGGCGTAAAGCGAGATCCGGTCCAGCAGGTCCCGGCGATAGGCCTTGAGCGAGCAGCCGTTGTCGGTGATCTGCACGCCGGTGAGCCGCCGGATGATCCGGTTGGCCACCCACGACGGCACCTTCCGGAGCAGGAACTTGTCCTGCCGCTGCTGCCGCCAGCCACAGACCAGGTCGTAACCTTCCTCGAGCTTGGCGAGGAGGGCGGGAATGTCCCGCGGATCGTTCTGCAGATCGCCGTCGAGCGAGACGACGACGCGTCCTCCAGCATGGTCGAACCCGGCCATCATGGCCGCCGTCTGCCCCACGTTTCGTCCCAGCGCCAGTCCCCGGACCCGTGGATCGCCGGCGGACGCGGCCACGACCTGGGCCCAGGTGTCGTCCCGACTGCCGTCGTCCACCAGGATCACCTCGAAAGCTCCGGCGTAGCCGGTCAGCGCCTCCAGGATCCACTGGACCAGTGGGGCGACGTTCTGCGATTCGTTGTAGAGGGGGGCCACCACCGAGAGATCGAGGTGCTCGGTTGCTCGCCCCCCTGGAGGATTGGAGACCATGTGGCGTATTGGGTCCGGATGTTGGCGCCGGTTGCAAGATATGGACTCGACCACAGCGTCACCAGCAATCCGCGTTCCGCCAGCGTTTACCGGTACCAGCCTGCCAATCACCGCCAGCCCCAATGAGTTGCGCTCAAGGAGCAACCCCCGGCACGGACGCGGGGGGCAGCGGCTTGCACGGATCTGGACAGGGGACAACACCGCAGGCTGGAGCGGCTCCTGGGCCTACCAGCCTCCGCGGCGGAGGAAGATCACCGGGATGGTGAGCAGCATGATGCGGAGATCCTCTCCCATGCTCCGGCGGCGGATGTACTCCAGGTCGTAGCGCACCTTGGTGCGCACGTCGTCCAGGGAGCGGTCGTAGTGGTGATAGATCTGCGCCAGCCCGGTGATCCCCGGCTTGGTCCGCTGGCGCAGCGGGTACTCGGCGATGTGCTCCCGCAGC
>DATBJC010000063.1:0-36242 GCA_036556625.1 Gemmatimonadales bacterium | reverse complement strand
GCTGCGGGAGCACATCGCCGAGTACCCGCTGCGCCAGCGGACCAAGCCGGGGATCACCGGGCTGGCGCAGATCTATCACCACTACGACCGCTCCCTGGACGACGTGCGCACCAAGGTGCGCTACGACCTGGAGTACATCCGGCGGCAGAGCGTCTGGGAAGACCTGCGCATCATGCTTCGAACGATCCCGGTCATTCTCTTCCGCCGGGGCGGCTGGTAGTCAGCGCTCAGGAGCCTCGGCAGCTCTTGAACCCCCGGCTCTGCGCCTTACGGCGCAGCGCGGACATCGCGTCTTTCATGCTGTTGGGCGACAGGTATCCGGCGTTGTACTGCCAGCTGATGAAGGCGCAGGGGTAGCTGCTGCCCAATAGCGTCGAGCCCCACGACTTTACCTCGCTCGCCGTCATGCGCCTGCCGTGGGGGCCGCCCCCGATGACGTTGAGGCCCACGATGAGCCCCAGGCGCCGTTTCTGGGCGGAACTGACCATCTTGCGGATATAGTCGCCGGCGTTGCCCCTGCGGTGCAGATACTGGGCCCAGGCGGCATCGAGGTGGCGATGGTTGCTGCCGAGGTAGTCCGGCTGGACCCGCACGATGGTCGGCATCTTGGGCCAGAGCTGCTTGCTGTACCTGGCCATCTCCTCCAGCACCGCGGGCGAAATCGGCCTGCCGCCCCAGTTATGTCGATCGTTCGGCTCGTCGATCATGTAGTGCCCGATGATGGTGCCGTCGTTGATGTACGAGCTGAAGTTGACCCCCCTGAACCGGTTGACCCGGGCCTTCCACTTGGTGATGCTGAAGTGGCCGCCCACCTTGTAGTGCCTCTCGTTGCCGGCGAACATCAGCACCACCTTGCCGCCCCGCGCCTTGATGGCCCGCAACTCACTCACCAGGGCGTAGGGCGCGATGTTCCGGTGGGCGCCGTTGAAGCGGGAGCCGAACGCGCTGGTCGGCTGACGGAAGGTCCCGAAGGGGATGCCGCCGGCGAATGCGGCCGACGCGACTTCCGGGGAGGCGGCCGGATCTTCGCCTGCGGCATCGCCAGGAGTGCTGCTGTCGGGGTTCAGGGGCTCGGTGCTCTCGCACGCGGCGAGGACCAGGATGAGGGTGGCAAACAGGGCCGCTCGAAGCCGAGCGATCCAGTGGGGCAACTTGAGGCTATGGGCCATACGTCAGACTTTCCTCTCTCCCTTACGGCTGGGTTGGGAGGGACACAGGGCGTCGACAGTCCATCGCGTGGCTCGGCCACAGCGATGGCTCATCGTGAAGGGTCCTGACACAACGGGACGAGGCAGGCGGTCTGCCTGGATCCCCTATGGTGGTGTTTTGCGTGACGCTGGTCTGCTGAGACTACGGAACGAGTCGTGCAGGGCGCGAAGGAATGAGCACCGGGGTGGTGTCATCTCGTTGTCTTGAGCTTGCGCCGCGTACAGGATGGTGAATGGCGTCACCCATGTCAAGCCTGAATTTTCTTCGCGCCGGACATCGTCACACGGGGGCCACGGACGTTGCCGCGGCCCCCTGTGTGAATGGTCCCCTGGCGACCGACGCTCAGGCACCGCTGCGGCAGCTCTTGGTACCCCGGCTCTCGGCCTTCCGGCGCAGCGCGGACATCGCGGACAGGATGCCACTGGACGACAGGTAGCCGGAGTTGTACTGCCAGCTGATGAAGGCGCAGGGATAGGTGCTGCCCAGCAGGGTCGAGCCCCACGACTCGACCTCACTCGCGGTCATCCTGGTGCCGTTGGGGGTCCCGCCATAGAGCACGTTGAGCCCCACGATCAGCCCCAGCCCCCGCTGCTGGGCCGCGGCCACGTTCTTCTTGATGAAGTCGCCGGCGGTGCCTTTGCGGCTCAGGTACTGGGCCCAGGCGGCATCGAGATAGTGATGGTTGCTGCTAAGATAGCTCGGCTCCACCCGGACGACGGTCGGCATGTTGGGCCAGAGCTGCTTGCTGTACTTGGCCATCTCTTCCATCACGGCGGGCGTGACCGGCTTGCCGCCCCAGTTGAACGGATCGTTCGGCTCGTCGATCAGGTAGTGCCCGATGACGGTGCCGTCGTTGACGTACGGGCCGAAGTTGACGCCCTTGAATCGGTTGACCCGGGCCTTCCACTTGGTCAGGCTGAAGTGACCGCCCTCCTTGTAGTGCCGCTCGTTGCCCGCGAACATCAGCACCACCTTGCCGCCCCGCGCCTTGATGGCCGCCAACTCCTTCACCAGGGCGTAGGGCGCAATGTTCCGGTGGGCGCCGTTGAAGCGGGGGCCGAACTCGCTGGTCGGCTGGCGAAAGTATCCGAAGGGAATGCCGCCGGCGAATGCCGATGCGACTGTCGGAGCCGCGGCCATGCCTTCGGGGACGGGAGGCGTGCTGCTCTCGGGGTTGAAAGGCTCACTGCTCTCGCACGCGGCGAGGGCCAGCATGAGGGGAGCAACCAGGACCGCTCGAAGTCGAGCGATACCGAGTGACAACGTGAGGCTCGGGGCCATTCGCGGGCTTCCTCTCTCCGTCAACTACTGCGTTAGGAGGGACATAGTGCTGGCGACAGGTCGAGGGGCCATCGCTTGGCACGGCCAAAGCGGCGGCTCATCGTGGTACCTGACGCGGTGGAAAAAGGCAGGGTGTCTGCCTGTTTCCCTATGTGTGATTTGAGAGGTGCGGGTCCGCTGAGACTAGGGATCTAGTCGTGCAGGACGCGAAGGAATGAGCACCGGGGTGGTGTCATCTCGTAGTCAAGATGCTCGCGCCGCGTCTAGGATGGTGATCCATGTCACGTTTGTCAAGAGGCGCGGACCACATCGTCCAACGATTTGACACCACGTTCGCAGCCACTTCCTTAGTGGACTCTCACCGGTAACATTGCAGCCCAATCCCTTGGAGCGGATCTCTACCAGCGAGCCAGCGTGATGATCGGCGACGGAACAGAAAAGAAAATTGCGTTCGCAACTACCGATCGGCACCCCACCCTTGTCCTCGCCGGTCTCATCCTCCTCGCCTTCGCGCTGCGCTTCGCACGGCTCGGCGAGTGGGGCTTCGACAGCGACGAAATCTTCATGCTGCGGGATTCCCTCCACCTGCGGCTCACCAACCCGCGGCCGCTCCTGTACGCCCTCAACCATTTCCTGCTGGCTCCACTGGTGCCGCTCAACGAGTTCTGGCTGAGGTTTCTCCCAGCCGTCTTCGGGGCACTTGCCGTTCCCGTATTCTACTTCGTCAGTCGGCGTCTGCTGGGAACGCGGGCGGCTCTCTTCGGCACGCTGCTGGTGACCCTGAGCCCCCAGCTCCTCATCTTTTCGCAGTTCGGGCGCTACTGGTCACTGGTGTTTCTGCTCGCCGCCCTGTATCCGTATGCCATTTACATAGGTCTGCGCGAGCGCAACCGTGGCGCGCTCGCGGTGGGACTGGTCAGCGGCGTGTTGGCGACGCTGGCACATCCCGCCACCGTACTCCTGGTCGGTGGCCCGGCGATTCTGGCTCTCGCGACCTATCTCCGGCCTCGGTATCTGAGGCCCTTGTGGAGCCAGCGGCGCGTGCGCTGGGGCGCATTGGTCGCGGTCGTGCTCGGCGTGGCCATCGCTCTGCGGTTCGTCCCCATTCTTCAGGGATGGATCTCCTCGCACGATGAGAACCCGGGGAGCGGGCAATTTCTGCTGCCCCCTTCTCGAGGAGGACTCAAGCCGTTCATCTATCTGCTGGCCTATGTGGAGGGCCTGACGCTGCCGGTGGCGCTGACCGGCGCGGTGGGCATCTATCTGCTGTGGCGGGAACGCGACCGGGGCCTCGCGCTCTTCCTGGCGAGTCTGGTACTCTTTCCGGTCGTCTTTCTCAGTCTCATCTTGTTCCGCACCCCGGTCTCCACCTACTACCTCCTGCCGGCGTCACCGGTCTTCTTCATGGGGGCCGGCGTGTTCCTCGACCGAGTGTTCCAGGTCGACTGGAAGCTGCGCCCCCGGTGGCTGCTGCCGGCCACCCTGCTGGTCGTCATCCTCATCCCAGGCATGCCGACCCTGATCTCCCAGTTTCTCAACGGCCGTCGCTACGACTTCAAGGGAGTGGCGCACTGGCTCAAGCCACGGCTCACGCCGGGAGACGCCATTGTCTCGGACCAACCGGTGGCACTGGGCCATTACCTGCCGGGGATCGAGGTGCAGCGCCTTCGCTATAACACGGCTCCACTCGAGGAGTCCGTCCGCGCGGTGCAGCGATCAGGCCAGGGAGGAGCACTGTGGATCGTCGCACCGGTCCCGGCGCACGCCTTTCGCACCAACCTGAAGCCGGGCGGATTGATTCGCTGGATCTACGATAACTGCCAGCTCAGCAACACGGTCGGAAGGAGTCGGGTGGATTTCAGACAGCAGTACCTGCAGGTCTACCGGTGTCCTCCTGCCCCGGCCCCCCCGTCCGGCACGGCAGCGGCTCGAGGGGACGCCGAGGACGCCACCGTGAGCCCTTTGCGGGCCAGCACCTCGCGGTAGATTCTCTCCCATCGTTCCGCTACCCGGTTGAGGCCATAGTGAGCCCGAACATGCTCCCGTCCCCGTTCCCCCATCGAGCGACGCTGCGCCTCCGGTAGCCCCATCAGCCGCATCATCGCCAGTCCCAGCGCGTCAGGGTCGCGGGCCGGCACCAGGAAGCCGCTCTCCTCGTTCCGGACAACCTCGTGGTTTCCTCCGACCATGGTGGACACGATGGGAAGCCCGGCCGCGGCCGCTTCCAGAAGAACCATCGGCATGCCTTCCCACGCGGACGACATCACGTAGCCGTCGGCGGCGCTCATGACGGCGGGCACGTCGCCCCGGACTCCCAGAAATCTCACGGCGCCCGCAAGACCGAGCGCCTGGGCGAACGCCTCGGTTTCCGGCTGGAGCGATCCGTGGCCGACCAGCAGCAGCACGGCTTGCGGGTAGCGGGCGCGCACCCTGGCGAAGCCCTGCAGCATGGTGGGGTAGTCCTTGGCGATCTCGAACCTGCCGACCGCCAACCAGACGAACTCAGGGCCCAGCCCGAGGGAGCTCCGGACGGATTCCCTCGTGCCGGTCGGCAGGTCCTGCAGTCGATCGGCGTCAACGCCATTGGGGACGACGGTGAGCAGCTGCTTGGGAACGATGCTCTCGGTGATGAAGCGATCGGCCGCGGCCTGGCTGATGATGGTCATATGGTCGACCAGGCCGTTGCTCAGCCGATACGCCGCCATCCACAGGGCGCCACCCTCGTGGATATTGTGGATGGTCGACACCACGACGGGAACTGGTATCAGGAGCCGGAGCGCCCGAGCCATCAGGTTGGCATGGATCATGTGGCTATGTAAGACATCGGGCCTCCACGCGCGGACGAGCCGTACCAGGCGCACCAGTCCGCGGGGATCCGGAACGGCGCGGCGCATCTCCAGCGACTGGGTGGGAATGCCCTCGCCCAGCGCGTTGAACCCCATGGGACCCAGCGGGGTGAGTGACACGATCAGCACTTGATGCCCGCGGGTGCGGAACACTCGAGCCGCGGAGAGCACTTGCTGGTCCGCGCCCCCCATACCCATGCTGGTGGAGAGAAACAGGATTCTCACAGATCGCGCTCCTGCGATCCCGCCAGTGTACGCCGCAAGGCGCGCTTGAGCCCCGTGGGGAAATAGGCGTAGGTATACCGGCCGAGGGCGAAGAGATACATCCATCTCGGCAGCCCGAGCTCTCGGACGACCCGGGCCTGGACCCGCGCCAGATTCCGCTGCCGATCGATGTACTTGAACGAGCGGTGGAAGAAGCTGGCGCTATGGACGAAGTGCTCACCCACCACCTCGGGTACGTTGGCGAAGCGCCACCCCAGCTTCGCTGCGCTGAGCCACAGGAGCTGGTCTTCCAGGTCGGCCACTTCCGGGTATCCGCCAGATTCGCTCCATACCCGGCGTCGAAACATCGCGATGGTGTTGGCGAGGGGGATGGATTTGGCCATGGCTGAGATGATGGCGGCATGCTCCGTTGGGGGCATCCGCACGTAGCGCTCGTTCCGGTTCTCGTCCACCAAGAGGTAATAGCCGCCGACCACCCCGACCTCGGGATGAGCGTCCAGGACCGCCACCTGAAGCTGCAACCGGTCCGAATAGCTTCGGTCGTCGAAATCCTGTCGCGCGATGTATTCACCCCTCGCCTGCGCGACCCCGTAGTTGGCGGCTGCCGTGATGCCCAGGCGCCCCGGCGAGAACACCCTTACCCGGGAGTCACGCCGGGCCAGCTCCTGCAGGATGTCCCCGGTGCGGTCCTGAGACCCATCGTCCACCAGGATCCATTCGAAGTCCTTGAAGGTCTGCCCAAGGATCCCGGGGATGGCGCGATCGACGTAAGGCTCGCCGTTATACACCGTCGTCACCACGCTGACCCTGGGGTTCATGGAGTAGTGTCCCGGTTAGGGTTCCGCGCGGACCCGATCAACGACTCTCGTGATCGCGCCGCCATCGGCGAGCGAGCGATAGGAGCCGACCGGTGAGGGGGCCATTGCGGCACGGTTCCCCCGGTCCGGGCGCTTACGGCCCGCGCCAACCCCAGCAGAGCCGCCAGGATGAACCAGACCGCCTTCTGGTCCTCCCAGGTCAGTGGAAGCATCGCTATCACGAGCGTGCCGAGGAGCACGAGCGCGAATCGTCGCTCCAGAGTCGGTAGCCTCATGATAGCCAGGAACACCGCGACGAACATCGTGAGGTAGAGCAGGAGGCCCACGATCCCCGTCTCCACCAGGACCGAGAGGAAGGAGTTATGGGCCACCTGCGGATTGGGTCCCAACCATGGGCTGACCGCCATCCGCCAGGCACCCGCGCCGTAGCCGGTCACCGGCCTCTGGGCGAAGGCCTTCACCCCGGCCTTCCACACGGTAAAGCGGCCACCGAGACTGAGACCCTCCACCTCTTCACCAGTGGTGGCCAGACGCTGCACAATCTTCTCCGGGACATAGACCACGGCGAGAGCGCCGGAAAGACCCAGCACGCCAATAGCCGCCGCAAGTCTCCCCGGGGACAGCTTGGTCATGGTCAGGGGCACGATCAGGAGTGCCACCATCGTGGCCAGCATCCCGCCGCGGGAACCGGTGAGGCCGACGGCGACCAGCCCGACAGGCAGGAACCCCCGGCAGACCCATCGCAGAACGGGCTGGCGGTAGGACACGCCGAGATACCAGGCCATCGGCAGTGCCAGCGCCAGTGTCATCGCGACGGTATTGGGATCGGTTTCCATCGCCGTGAAGCGGCGCAACGCTCCGGCCTCTGTCCGATACAGCATGAGGGTGCCGAACGCCGCGACATAAGCACCGAACACGTACGCCGTCAGAAGCCCGAGTTGCCGCGACCATGAGGGCGCGACCTCCCAGATCATCCACAGCACCAGAAACAGCTGCACGTAGGTGTAGAACTTGTTGGGAAGCTTCTGGGAGCCGGAGAAGAGGAACAGGCCACACGCGACCCAGAACACGAACAGCAACGCCGCGACGTGGAATCCCGGCCACCGCCGCACTCGACCGGAAATCAGTATGGACGCCACCGCGGAGACCAGCGCGAGCCCTCCCGTGAGCTTGGTCACCAGGCCGACGCCGGGGATCACGAAGAGTGCGTTCTCCCACGGCAGCGAGAAGATGAAGAACCACAGGGCGGCGTACGCGAGCGAGCTCATCAGGCGTTCTCGATCAGACGGAGATAATTGTCGACCGCGGCGTCCCGGGTGAACGGAGCCAGCGCCTGGAGCGGGGCGGTCACCGGCGGCTGGTCCAGCGCGTCCACCATGGCCCCGGTCAGCGCGGCCGCATCGCCCACCGGCACCAGCGTGCCGAGCCGACCCTCCTGGAGGATCTCTCTCGGACCGCTGGGACAGTCGGTAGAGACCACCCGGGTTCCCGCAGCGAGTGCCTCGATCAACACCGTCGGCAGACCCTCCCATGCGGAGGAAAGCGCGAACAGCGCCGACCTGGCCATGTAGGCGATGGCGTTGTCGCGAAAGCCAGGGAGCGCCACATCGTCCGCCAGGCCGAGCTCTCCGATCAGGGCCTGCAGGGCGGCCTGGTCCTCTCCTTCCCCCAGGATCATGAGGCGACTGGCCCGACGCCGCCGGACCTCGGCGAAGGCCCGGATGAGCGTCGGGAAGTCCTTCTGCCGGGTGAGCCGCCCGACCCCGAGGATCACCGGCGGCTGCCGCGGGGCAAACCAGGGATGGTCCGGGGCCTGCCGGGAGAGGGCCATCAGGGCCGGTGTGATCACCGGATTATAGACGACCTGCACCCGGTCGCGGGGCAATCCCGCCGTGTGGGCGAGGTCGTCCGCAGCGCCCTGGGACACGGCAACCACGTGGCTGGCCCAGGGGTAGAACAGGCGCATCAGGGGGGGCCAGAGGCCCCGCTCCAGCACGCCCTGCTCGACGGCGGACAGGGTGTTGTGCTCGGTGACGACCACGGGAGTGGTCCGTCCGGCCAGTCTCGCGGCCCAGAGGGCGACCAGGTTGGCGTGGCTCATCGAGGAGACCAGAACCCTGGGCCGCTCCCGCCGGAGATAGCTGGTGAGCGGACCGAGCGTCCGGCGCAGCCGGCCGGCCCGGAGATCCACCAGCCGGGCCGCCGAAGGCAGCTGGGCCAGGAAGACACCCGTGGCGGCGGTCAGCACGAGGTCCACGGGGACGCCCCGCTCGGTGATCCCCTCGATCAGGTTGACAATCACGCGTTGGGCACCGCCGCCACGGACGGCAGGCAAAAAGAAGGCGACAGGCCCTGGGCGCGAATTGGTCATTTCCAATCGAACTCCTCACCCAGCCACCGGTACAATTCGCGGTTGTAGGGCTCGAAGTACCCGGCGAGTCGGCTCCTCAGCTCCTCGGGCATGGTCCGCGCGTAGTTCCCCTCATAGAAGGCTGGATACCGGTCGAGCCGGTGGGATCGGAGCCCCAAAAAGCTGTGTACGGCGGCAGTGACCGCGGCGGGATCCCGGTACAGCCGTTCGCTCTGAAGAACCAGCAGTTGCGAACGCGGAAAGTGCTGGACCCAGCGGCGGAGTTGCTCCACGTAGCGCCCGCGAGAGGCGTAGGAGAATCGACGGTGATTGTGGCTGTGGTAGCCCGGTTCCTGCCGGAGCCGCTCCTCCTCCCCAGCCAGTCGCCCGGGCTCCCGTTCGATGGCATCGGCAAAGGAGAGCGACTCCCGCCTCTCTCGGACCTCATGCTGGTAATGGGAGAACGCCCGGTCGATGGGATTCCGCAGCACCGCTACCAGCTTCACCTCGGGTAGGAGCTGGGCCGCCCGCTCCGGAGCGAGCGGGTGCAGCAGGTAGTAGGGCGAAGCATCGATCGTCAGTGCCGGGGGGGTCAAGCGATGGCTGAAGGGGAACCGTCCGCGATACCATCGGACGCCGCGGCCGAAGTGAAGGTCGAAATAGTGAATCTCCTTGCCCAACGGCGGCAGTACGTCGGGATGCTGCACCAGGTAGTTGAAGAGCGAGGTGGTACCACTGCGCTGGGCGCCGATAATGAGGACCGAGGGAAGTCCCCGCAGCGGCCCGGTGAGCGTCCGGTAGCTGGTGCGGAGCTCACGTATCGGTGACCTCAAGGACTCCAGCGTGGTCGAGGTCCGCGCCCTCATGGGGTCGGGCTCGCCTCGCCGAGGGAGGCGAGGCCATCCGCCTCCACGGTCTCCGGACTGGTTCCGCGTCGAGAGCGCCGACGAAGCAGGTCTGCCCCCAGGCGGTACGCCCACATCCCGTGCGGCCCCAAGAAGAGTCCCGGCCGCATCCAGACAGCGGTCAACGCCGCGAGGGTCGAGGCAAGCCCGGCCGCGGCCAGGATCGGGAGGCTACCCAGACGGACAGCCCGTCCCGCCTCCGCCGCCGCTGCGGCCGTCAGTCCGATCAGGAGGGCCAGCAATACGCCAGGCGCGTGCGCCCGAGCAAATCCGACCCAGTCCAGTCCGGTGACCGATCGGCTCAGATGGGCCATGGCGAGCCAGTTGACGCCCATCGCCACCGATACCGCGACCGCCACCCCACCGACGCCCCACCGCTGCCCCAGCAGTGCGCCCGTGACCACCAAGGCGGCGAAGAGGAGCTGGATCAGGGCGCGCATCCGGACCTCGCCTGCCGCCTTGGTGCACGCGTCGCTGATCTTGCTGCTCATGCGGAACAAAAGGCTGATGGTGAACAGCCGGAACGGAAGCACGACGGCGGTCCATGCGGGACCCAGAAGGACCGGGATGAACTCCGGCGCGACCACCCATAGGAACGAGCTGATGGAGAGCGACAGCAAACCCACCACCGCGAGTGCCCGCTCGTACGCACCGGCGAGCCGGCCGCGCTCGTCCTGGACCTGGGCCATGACCGGAAACAGCACCCGATTCACGATTCGCCCGAAGCCCGACGCCGGCAGCACCATGAGGTTGTATGCCCGCCCGTATACTCCCAGCGCCGTCGGTCCAAGCCAGCGGCCGACCACCAGTTGATCGCCCTGCTGCGCGATCACGGTGCCGATCTGCGCAATCGAGTGACCGAATCCGAAGCTGAGGAGGTCTCTGGCGGCCCGCAGGTCGAAGCTCGGGCGCAGCGGGTGCCGCGTCGCGGCGTACATCACCGTCGCCCGCAACGCGGCCTGCGACAGATTGGCGATCACCAGGGCCCACACGCCGTAACCGAACCAGGCGAGCAGCACGCCGACGCCGGCGTACCCGACGATGAAGCTGCCGACATCGATGGCGACGAAGTGCCGGAACCGCAGCTCGCGGGAAAGGATCGACTTGGCGACGGTGTTCAGGCCATCCAAAGGAAACAGGAACGCCACGGCCCGGAGCACCGGCTCGACCTCGGGTATTCGATAGAACCGGGCGATGGCGGGGGAGCCGAAGTAGACGATCGTCCCCAGCAGGAAGCCGAGGGTGCAGGAAAGGGTCACGGCCACGTGCACATGCGTCGGCCGCAGCTCGCGGCGCTGGATGATCGCCGGTCCCACTCCGATCTGGGAGACAATCTGGGAGAGGGCGATCACCACCGTGGCGGCTCCCATGAGCCCGAACTCGGCCGGTGTGAGCAGCCGGCCCAGGGCCATGATGGTGAGGAGCTGGACGACCGCCTGGGCGCCGGTGCCGGAGAAGGTCCAGACCATGCCGCCAAGGGCACGCTGCGTCAGTCCGCGCGGCGCCCTTGCGGTGGGAGAGGGTGGCGGATCACCACCGCCGCCGGCGAGAGGGGTGCCCGGGTCCTTCGAGGTCACGAGCAATCCCCTGCTCCCGCCAGCGCGACGGCGGTCCCGGCAACTTGGGGACCGCCGTGACAGATGCGCTGAGGCATGGAGCCGGGCTGGGGGGACAACTTGGGTCGCTGGCTGTGGGGCGGAGGTCAGCCGCGTTGGACGAGCTCGGGCAGCTTTTCGGCCTCGGCCGGCTCCCCGTAACCGTACCGGCGAAGGTCGTCGCGCAGCAGGTCATCCAGAATCGCTTGCTGCCGCGGAGCCAGATCGTCTCTCCACCGGTTGCTGGTGCTCTTGATCGAGGCCTCCCGGATATCCCGTTCGAAGCCTGCCGACCAGGGTAGCTCAGCGAATTCGAGCACCTGCCGGAAGCTCTCCACCGGCTGCTCGCAGAAGGTCTCGTACTTGACTTCCAGAAAGAGCTGGGGATCCAGCGCCTGACGGGCGGATTCCATCGCGCGCATCTGGATCCGCCACTCGATACCGGCCAGGGCGGTGAACGAGCGATCGTAGCTCTCCCAGGTGGCCTGGTCCTCGGGCGAGAGCAGACCGGCCCGCCAGCCCTGCGGGCCGTACCAGCCGCGCCAGAAATTGACGTGCAGCAGCGAGCTGGCCACGGCGCGGCCGTCGCGGAGAATGTGGATGAACTTCGCATCCTCGAAGATTTCGTTGAGGAACCCGATGCGGGACCAGCCGGTGATCTTGAGGAGGAGGCGGTTGCGCCTGGCGGTGAGCATGGGCTCGAACGCCGCGCGAACTTGCTTCCTGACCCGGGCGCTTACGTCCGACCGGACGAGGTCCCGGCACGGTTCGGAGAAGCCGTATGCGTAATGGTCCCAAAAGCGGTAGTTCTCGGCCGGCCGGAGCTTCCCGCCCAAGAGTCGTCGCAGCAATGGATTGTCCATTGCCGCCACCGCCATCCGATTCCATTCGGGCTTTTCGGGGTACTTGTGGCAGAGCTGGGACAGCCACATCACCTGCGGGTGCTTCGCCAACAGGCGATGAAACAGCGTGGAGCCGCAACGTCCAGTCCCAACGATGATGATCGGTTTGATGAGTTTCATAGTCCGCAGGTTCGTCGTGGGAGCTGCGCCCGCCCGCCGCCCGAGTCAGGGTGCCTGCGGTGAGCATGATCCATGCCCCCTCGATGCCGGGAGCGCGCGAATGTCAGGGCAGGACGGGTCAGCCCAGCCCCAGTCCGCCCCCTTGGGCGACGCCTGTAGGGCCTTCGCCGCTTGACCCAAGAACAGGCCGAAAGCAATCTACCAAAGGCACATCCGAACAGGCACCTCGGGGCACGGCCGCTGGTCTTGGTCCAGCGGCAGGGTCCTTGCGGGGTCCTGGGATGATTGTGGCACCAATGCAACAGATCGCGACGGATCCTTCGTGATAGGTCCAGGCACGACGACCGGGAGAGTCAGGAGCTTTGCCAGTCAAACCCAACTTTTTCATCGTCGGTGGGCCGAAGTGTGGCACGACGGCGCTCTACGAATACCTGCGTCCCCACCCGAACATCTTCATGCCTGAGATCAAGGAGCCGCACTTCTTCGCCAAGGATCTGGGGACCTATCCCCGGATCAAGACGCTGGAGGACTATCTCGCGCTGTTCGCCCCCGCCACCACAGAGCATCTTCGGGTGGGCGAAGCGTCGGTGTATTACCTGCGCTCGTCGGTCGCCATCCCCGCGATCCGCGAGTTCAGTCCCGACGCCCGGATCATCGCCATGTTCCGCAATCCCGTGGACACGGTGTATTCACTGCACTCACAGCTGCTGTACGTCTCGGAAGAAACCGTGAGCGACTTCGGGACTGCGTGGCGGCTGCAGGAGCGGCGCAGGCGCGGGCTCGACCTGCCGCCGGCCATCCGCTCGCCGCTGCTGGTCCAGTACGCGCAGGTCGGCCAGTTCGGAACCCAGGCCCAGCGGCTGCTCTCCTGCTTTCCGCGGGAGCAGGTGAAGTTCATCCTGTACGACGATTTCACGGATTCGCCCCAGCGGATTTACGACGAGGTCATCGCCTTCCTGGGAATTCCGCACGATCGGCGCACCGAGTTCCAGCGGATCAACGAGAACAAACGAGCGCGAGTGGCCTGGCTGCGGCGGCTCTACCGGAAGCCGCCACCGCTGCTTCGGGAAGTGGTCCGCAGTCTCAAGCGGACCGTGGGGGACGAAGGGATCAGCGTCGCGGCAAAGAAGCTCGTCGGTCTGAACACGGTGCGAGAGCGCCGCCCGCCTCTCCCGCCGCAACTCCGGGCCGAGCTGGTAGCCGCCTTCCGAGACGAGGTCGCGCTGCTGGGACAGCTACTCGGTCGAGACTTGAGCCACTGGGTCTAGAGCCAGTGCTCCAGGCTGCGACCGATGAGTTGCCCGGTCCTGGCGATATCCTCGCGGTACTGGCCGGTCAGCTCCTTCCTCAATTCGGCCGGCAGCGCGGGTGCCTGCCGCATGGTGCGGCCGCGGAGCCGCCGGATCCAGTTCGCGGTCCGCTTCGGTACCCAGGTCTTGATCGGTGACCGGGCACTCCGGAGGAAGAGCTCCTCCAACGCCACGCTCGCCGGCATCCCACCGGCAGCGTGTGGCGTGGTGAAGTCAGGCATGAACGCCGGATCGACACCCAGGAACCGATACACCTCCTGGATGAACTGCCGTGGATTCCGCCGGAGATCATCGAACAACACGACGAGTATCTGCTGCCGAGGGAAGGCGTCGTAGTACCGCTCCAGCTGCGGTGCGTACCGGCTTATCTGCATCCAGCGAGAGTCCGGACGGGCCCAGGCGGCTGTGCTGCTCAGCTCACGCGCCGGATCGAAGCGGCGGCCCCGGCGTCGCAGATACATCAAGTAGTCCGAGTACGCCCGCTCGACCGGGTGGCGGAGGCTGCAGATGATTCGCGCGGCCGGCAGCCGGGCCCGGATCCGGGCGGCGGACTGGGGACATTCGAGGTACATCGTGGAGGCTTCCCCGACCGCTAGCGCTTCCCCCGTATCGGTGAACAACTGTTCGTATTCGCTCCACGTCCGCACGGGAAAGCTGTGAAACTCGGGCTCACCCCAGAGAAGCCTCCCCTCGGCGTCCACGCCATAGGCGAAGTAGCTGGGGTCCTTGGTCGGAGTCACGAATACGCCGGGGTGCTCCGTGAGATACCAGTGCAGCGCCGTCGTGCCGGCCTTGGCAGCCCCGATGACGATGAAATTGGGAAGCATCAGGCAACCTCCGCCGCGCGACGCGAGTCCGATCGGTGGTCCGCCGGATTAGCATGATCCATGCCTCCATCGAGCCAGCGATACCGAGGCCCGCCGAACCCTGGCTAAGGCAATGTAACACAACTCGATGCCGAACACGCTCGGGTTGCGTTGCCGGTTCGGCGATCTGGAGGCGTCACTTCTCCGGTCAGCAGGACACCGATAAATTAGGCCTTCGCAGGAAGTCGACCACCATTCGCCGCTCGGCACTGGGCCATCTTCAAGGAGCCAATCTTGCTTCGTCGGGTCGAGCAGAGGTCCCCTGCCCTGGTTCGTGAGCACTACGAGATAGAGCGGGAGCTCGCCGATCGCCTGCGGAGCGCCACCCGAGAGGAGCGTCGCTCGCTGTACGGGGTGGTCTATGACGAGCTGTACCAGCGTGTGCCCCATCACCCGCAGCTCAGGCGCAAGTCCTCGGCTGAGCTTACCCGCCGGTCGCTGGGCCCCCAGCTCCGGATTCTCCGACGCTACTTGCGGCCCGACACGACCGTGCTCGAGATCGGGCCCGGCGATTGCTCGCTCTCGATGGCCCTCGCGGAGCGGGTGCGGCAGGTGTACGGCCTCGACGTTTCGGAGAAGATCACTCAGCGCGCCTCGCTCCCCTCCAATTTCAAGCTGATCCTGTCCGATGGGACCAGCGTCCCGCTGCCGCCCGACAGTGTGGACGTGGCCTACAGCAATCAATTGATGGAGCACCTGCACCCCGACGACGCCCTGGAACAGCTGGAGGGCATCTACCGGGCACTGCGGCCGGGTGGGGTGTATATCTGCATCACTCCCAATCGCCTCGATGGCCCCCACGACGTCTCGCAGTATTTCGACTCGGTGGCCACCGGATTCCACCTGAAGGAGTACACCGTCGGGGAGTTGAGCCGGTTGTTCCGGCAGGTGGGCTTTCGAAAGGTCCACGCGTTGATCGGCGGACGCGGAGTCTGCCTGCCTGCTCCCGTCGGCCCGGTATCCGTCGCCGAGGCTATGCTGCAGGCGCTGCCGCCGAGACCACGGCGAGCGCTCGGCCGCACGGCGGGCCGCGCCTTCCTCGGCATTCGACTCCTGGGCACCAAGTAGGGCCGGCCGCGGCGGCGCGGCGCTTCACGGGCAACCGCTGCCCGGCGGCACGTCGTGGACCCTCATCCGGAGGCCATGCATGCGCGACACCAAGGTCTGGATTTCGGCCTTGATTCTGCTCATCCTGGGACTGCACGCGGTACCGGTGCTTTCCTATCAGGGAATGAGGCAGACCCGCTGGCCCTTCCTGACCTGGGCGATGTACGCCAAGGCCTATCCGCCGGGCCCGATTCAAACCATGAACCGCTTTCTGATCGGAACGACCTTGCGGGGGCAGAAGGAGGAAGTCACCCCCCGACTGGTCGGGCTGACCAAGCCCTCGTTCCGGAACATGTACATCAATCCGCTGTACCGGGGAGACTCCGCACTGGCGGGCGAGCTCATCAGCCGACTCAATCGAGGCCGCGATGACCCCTTCGTCGAATTGCGCACCATCGGCACCAGGTACGCGATCGCCGACACCGGAGTCGTCACCGAGCAACTGCCCGTCTTCGTCTATCGGGCCGAACCGTCTGCGATGAGGTGAGCCATCACATACATCCGGCGATCTATCGACCTCTGGAACAGCTATTGGTTCCCCAACACGACCGCCCTGAATCTTGCGGGAGCACGAATCGTCGCGGTCGCCGCCCAGCTGCTGTGGTTCCCGCCTATCCTGAGCTACCACATCAACCTGGCATCCAAGAACCCGGATTTCTTCGACCCCCAGCTGGTCATCCGCGCCATCGATGCCCTGGGACCGCGCGAGCTGTTGTTCTCACCCGCTGCCTTCACCGCCCTCTACTGGATCATGACCATCGCCGGAGTGGCGGCGCTGGTGGGACTGTTCACCCGCCTCTCGATCTTCATCCTGGCCCTGGGAGTCTGGATCTTCGTCAGCCACGCCTACTCCTACGGGGATGTCCACCATCCCCAGGCGGTGTTCGCCATCTTCCTCATGGTTCTCCCGTTGGCACCGGTGGGCGAGCGCCTCTCGATCGATGCCCTGATCCGTCGCCGGCGGGCCAGGCGGAGCGCCGGCGTCCCGCCAAGGCGGGAGATCCTCGACACCGCCATGTGGCCGCTGAAGCTGCTGCACGTGCTGCTGGCGATGACCTACTTCTCCACCGGGATAACCAAGGTGCTGGCAGGCGGGCTGGCGTGGATCAACGGGTATACCCTGCAGAACTACCTGTTCAGCGACGCCATGACCAACAACCTTCCGCTCGGCATCTGGCTGTCGCAACAGTACGTCCTCTGCGTGATCCTGGCGGTCCTCACGATCCTGTTCGAGGTGTTCTACTTCGTATCGATCCTGGTGCCGCGGTCGGGCCCGCTCTTCTTCGTCGGCGGCATCTTCTTTCACATCGGACTGTACGTGACCGCAGGGCATCCGTTCTTTCAGCACATCGTCATGAATGCTCTGCTGCTGTTCTTCCTGGATCGCGACTGGTTCCCGGAGCAGGTGCGGAGACTGGAGGCCCTGATCGCGCGGCTGCGGGCCGGAGCGGAGTCCCATCAGCCTTCCTAGCGGGCGCTCCGGCCATCGGTGGGGTCCCGCCCAACGGTTCACATGTATCCGTCCCGCCGCAGGGTCTCCAGCCCGCCGCCATCCGCTTTGTCCTGGGCCCGGCCCGAGCGCTCGGCGATGTTGGCAAACTTCCCGGACTGGAGCTCCAGGATAATGTCGTCCACGTTGCGGGCATCCGACTCCACCGGGTGGGTGCACGGGTAGCAGCCCAGCGAGCGGTAGCGCTTGCCGGTGCCCTGGTTGTAATAGAGCGACACAGTGGGAATGTTCTCCCGCCGGATGTACTCCCAGATGTTGAGCTCGGTCCAGTCGAGCAGCGGGTGGATCCGGAGGTGGGTGCCCGGGGCGAAGTCGGTCTTGTACTGGTTCCAGAACTCCGGTGGCTGGTCGCCCACATCCCAGCGGGACTGGGCGGTCCGGGGCGAGAAGTAGCGCTCCTTGGAACGGCTGCCCTCCTCGTCGGCCCGCGCGCCCACGATGACCCCGGTGAACGCCTCGGTGTTCCGGTCCACTTCGTACGTTCTCTTGCTGTGATTGAGCCGGTACCGGGGCCACTCGCCGCTCAGCGTGTACTTGAGGGCGTCGGTCTTCAGCGCCTTGCAGCACGCGATCCGGTCCACCGCCCCGGCCGGGAAGGTGCGCTTCTCCTCCAGCGCCTGGCGGTTCTGGCCCACGATCATGGTCAGGTTCCACTCCAGCGCCAACCGGTCCCGATACTCGATCATCTCCGGGATCTTGAAGGAGGTGTCGATGTGAATCAGCGGGATCGGCACATGCCCGAAGAACGCCTTCCGGGCGAGCCAGAGGAGGACGGTGCTGTCCTTTCCGATCGACCAGAGCATGCCGAGGTTCTTGAAATTGGCGTACGCCTCCCGCAGGATGTGCACGCTCCGGTTCTCGAGCTGGTCCAGGTGGTCCATCGCGATCGCTGCCATCAGTCCTTTCCTCCCAATCGTTCCAGCACCCGCGCGACGCACTGCTCCACCGTCAGCGCGCGGGTGTCGAGCGTCAGCTCGGGATGCTCGGGCGGCTCGTACGGATCGTCGATGCCCGTGAAGTTTCTGATCTCTCCGCGCCGAGCCCGGGCATAGAGACCCTTCACGTCGCGCCGCTCGCACTCCTCCAGCGGCGTAGAGACGTAGATCTCGACGAAACCGGGGCACTGCCGACGTACGAAATCGCGCGACTCGCGGTAGGGCGAGACGAAGGACGCGACTACCATGACGCCGTGGGCCGCCAGCCGGCTGGCCATGTACCCGGTGCGCCGGAGGTGCTCCTCCCGCTCGGCCCGGGTGAAGCCGGTGCTGGGAAACACCTCGCGCAAGGCGTCCCCGTCGATGTACTCCACCTCTCCACCGCGGCGGAGCAGCTCCTGGTACACTCTGACCGCGATGGTGCTCTTGCCGGATCCGGAGAGGCCGGTGAACCAGAGAACGGGAGCCGCGGTCTTGGTTGCCACGAGAGGCGTCGCGACGGCGCTCACAGGCCGATCACGAAGCTGGGGTTGCGGAGGTCGGGCTTGTTGTAGGTGAGCGGCGAAGGCCGCTCCCCGTCGCGCCCGGACTGGCGGTAGACGCAGTCGCCCGCCGCGACGTCCCACTCCATAGTCGGACCCAGCCGGGGATAGACGTCGGCGCGGCCTTCGGCCACCCAGCAGAACTTGAGTGAGCTGCCGGCTTTCACCCGGCGCGCCACCGGAATGGTCTTGAGATAGTCCTCCAGCTCGGGCGAGGGATGCGACAGGCTTTCCACCACCGTGAGCGGCGCACCGGGTGGCGGCACGGCGGAGTAGATCCGCTCGGCCGGAGCCCCCTTGTCCTCCCGCCACGCTCCCCCGCCCTTCACCGCCCAGTACACCAGGTCGAGGGCAGGCGCCTCGACCACGCCGAGGACCGGCTCACCGTTCTCGATCAGGGCCACGTTGACGGTGAATTCCGCCCGCCGCTTGATGAACTCCTTGGTGCCATCGAGGGGATCCACCAGCCAGAATCGCCGCCAGCCCCGCCTGGTCTCGAAGGCCGCGGCCTCCGCCTCCTCCGACACCACCGGCGTGGCCGGATCGAGCTTCCGGAGCCCGTCGAGCAGGATGTCGTGGGCCACCTCGTCGGCCAGGGTGACCGGACTCTTGTCGTCCTTCTCCCGGACCTCGGGCGAGGCGTCGTCGTAGTAGCGCATCGTGGCGCGGCCGGCCTGGCGCACCAGGTCCACCACCGCCGACCGGAGCTGGCTGGTCACCATGGACGAAAGATGACGCCCTTGTCCTGGAGGTGTGCCTTGAGGCGATCCACCGCCTCGGGGATGGCCCCGCCCGGCAGCTGGAGATCACAGGCGAGATCGGTGGTGATGGTATCACCGGCCCAGACGGTCTCGATCCAGTCCGGCTGCACCGCGGTCTTGATGACCTCCAGGTCGTCCTGGTTGAGCTCGGCCGCCGCGACGATCAGGATGATGCCGGCGTCCAGCATGAGGTTGGCCACCTCCGCCAGCCGGCGCATGTGCTCCAGCCGGTTCTCCTGCTTGCGCTCGATATCCGCGTCCACCCCGTAGAGCACGTTGCCGATGCCCAGGAAGTAGACCACCTTGCCGTCCTGGAACAGCTTGTCCTCGAGCGCCTTGGCGACGCCTTTCCGATCGTGCTCGTGCTCGCCGGTCACCAGGATCAGCGCGGCCTTCTGGTTGTACTTCTCGGCGCGATGCTCCGGCTGGATGATGCTCGGCTCCCACTTGTAATTGCGGAGGAGCACCTGGTCGCGCACGGCGGTCTGCCGGTCGGTCATCGCCTCCCGCACGATGCCGCCGCCGCGGATCTCGTAGTCGTCCACGATGACGAACCGGCTGGTGGCCGCGATGTCCTCGGCGAGGTCGCAGGCGATGGCGCGGTCGAGCCGGAGGACGCACTCGGCCACGTCGTGCCGCTGAATCGCGTTGCGCTGCTCCGTAGCGTCCAGGGTGGACGCGTCCATGACGCGGAGGATCTCCTCGATCCGGCAGGGAACCTTTGCCGTACCCAGCTTGAGGAGGTACTCCTTCCGCTTCACCATCGGCTCCTTGCCCAGCCAGAAAAGACTCACCCTGAGCCGGGTGGTGACCTGGGGGCGCGGCTGGCCCTCCACGGTGGCCAGCTCCCCACGGGTGATGTAGATCTGCTCCTGCAAGGTGAACCCGACCGACCAGCCGGCCTCCACCCTGTGCTGGGTGGCGCGGTTGAAGGCTTCGATGCTCTTCACCCGGCTCTTCTTGCCCGAGGGGTAGAAGATCACCGTCTCGCCGACGCTCACCGAGCCGGAGTCGATGGTCCCGGCGACGATCCGGCGGTCGTCACCCTGCTTGGTGAACTTGTGCACGTCCTGCACCGCCATGCGGAACGGCCGGTTCACCGGGGGAGGCTCGCTGCGGAACTGGTCGAGCGCGTTGAGGACGGTGGGGCCATCGTACCAGGGCAGCTGGTCCGAGCGGGTGGCGATGTTGTCGCCGCTCCGGGCGGAGACCGGGATGAAAGCCGAGGGCCGGAGGCCGATCTGGTCGAGAAAGGCGCCGTATTCGCGCACGATGCGGTCGTACACGGCGCGATCCCAGCCCACCAGGTCCATCTTGTTGACCACCACCGCGAGCTGCCGGATGCCGAGCAGCGACATCATGTACCCGTGCCGCCGGGAATTCTCCTGCACGCCCTCGGCGGCGTCGATCACCAGCAGGGCGGCCTCGGCCCGGGCGGCGCCGGTGACCATGTTCTTGAGGAACTCGATGTGCCCGGGGGCGTCGAGGATCAGGTAGTGCCGCAGGTCGCTCTTGAAGAACACCCGGGCGGCGTCGATGGTGATGCCCTGGGCCTGCTCGTCCTTGAGCGCATCCAGCAGGAAGGCGTACTCGAACGGCTTGGAGTTGAGCTCGCACTGGGCCCGGACCTGCTCGAGCTTCCCCTCGGGAAGCGAGCGGGTGTCGGCCAGCAGGCGCCCGATCACCGTGCTCTTGCCGTGGTCCACGTGACCCACGATCACGATGTTCATGCGCTGCCCCGCGGCCGGGGGAGCGGCCACTCGAGGTTCCTCGGCTGCGATGGAAGTCGACATCCTAGTGTGGCATCCCTCCATGAGCGTCCAGGCGCCCGCCCGGCGGCGTGCGGGGTGGGCAGTCTATACACGCTGCGCCCGGGCGGCAACGGCCACGAGCCCCTGTCGCCGGGCGCAGGTCCGACTTCGAATGGGTCAGCGGCGGAGATCCGGTCGAACCCAGCCGCCAGGGACCGTTGCTACTCCTGTGCCGCGTAGTCGTACGGGTAGTAGTAGTCGCCCTCCTTCGCGACCTCACCACCCGGATCGTTCAGGACCGTGCCGACCACTCTGGCGCCGACGTTGGCGAGCTGTTGATAAGCCCGCTGGGCGGCGTTCTTGTCGGTGGTGCCGGCCCGGACTACCAGGAGCACGCCGTCGGTCAGCGACGCCACGATACTGGCGTCGGCCGTGGCCAGCACCGGCGGGGTGTCCAGCACGATGATGTCGAACTGCTCCTGAAGCTCACGCAGCAGGACCCGCATACGGGTGCCGCTGAGCAGATTGGCCGCGTTCACCGGCAGCGCGCCGCAGGTCAGCACCGAGAGCCGGGCCACCGGCGTCTCCCGGATGGCGCGGGGCTGCGGCGCCTCGGGATCGCTCGAGGCGCGCAACAGCTCCATCAGTCCGGGCGCCCGGGGCAGCTGGAACAGACCGTGCACCCGGGGCCGCCGGATATCGCAATCCACCAGCAGGACCCGGAGGCCATCGTAGGCCAGCGTCACCGCCAGATTCGCCGCCGTCATCGTCTTGCCTTCGCCCGGCGCCGCGCTGGTCACGACCAGCGTCCGCAAGGATTCGCCCCCATCCGACCAGATCAGTCCGGTGCGGAGATTCCGGAACGCCTCGATGCCCACGGAGAAGGTCTGATTGCCGGTCAACGGCGATCCCACGCCCTGGTGAGACGCCTTGCCGGAGCCGAGCAGTCGCCGGAAATGGGACTGGGCGTTGCGCGAGCCGTCCGTGATCCGCGGGATGACCGCCAACCCGGGCACGTGCAGCACCGACTCGAGATCCTCCGGGCGCCGGACCGAGGTGTTGAGTGCCTCGAGGATGTAGGCGATGACCATGCCGAGCGCCAGTCCGAGGAACAGGCCCAGAGACACCTTGAGTACCGCGGAGTTCAGCAGCGGCGTGGAAGGCAGCGGCGCCAGCGTCACGACGTCGATGTCGCCCGCCTCGACCGCTTCAGCCATGCGGGCCCGCTGGAAGTCGGTCCGCAGCTGGTTCCCCATGGCGGCGAGCGCGTCCACCCGGAGGCTGAGACGCCTCTCCTCTTCCTCCATCGCGGGCAGCGTCGACATGGACGCCCCGGTGCGGAGTCGAAGGGCGCCCAAAGCGTTGACTCGGGCATCGAGGGCACCGATATGCCCACTCACAGCCTGGACCAGCTGTTGCTGGGTTGAGTTCGCCAGCCCTCTGATCTGAACCAGGTCAGGGTTGTTGGGAGAGGCGCGCCAGGGACCAGTCGTCATCGAATCGATGCGATTCTGGTACTTGAGAAGCTGCGTGTAGAGCCCGCCGACCGCGGGGTTGTCGGCCATGGCGGGCGACGTGGCCAAGGCCCTCAGCGCCTCGGCGCGGGAGCTCTCGTCACTGGACTTCAGCTGCTGAAGCAGCGCACTGAATGTGGTCTTGTCGGCGTCCAACTCCGCCAGCCGCGTCTCGATCTGCAGGATCG
The DNA here is from genome assembly GCA_036556625.1 of Gemmatimonadales bacterium. Lineage (GTDB taxonomy): Bacteria > Gemmatimonadota > Gemmatimonadetes > Gemmatimonadales > GWC2-71-9 > CAVVWJ01. Next base: position 13,507 of record DATBJC010000063.1, on the reverse strand, counting down.
ACGCCTGCTGTGCCTCCAGCTTGTCCCGTGAGCTGGCGAGCTGTTGCCTGCTTCGGAAGGAACTGAGCTGGGCTTGTGCCCGCTCCATCGTGCTGTCGTTCTGGGCCAGCTGCTCGGCCAGAAACTCGCCCCGACGACGGGACCGCTCACGGGCCCACTGCACGTTCAGCATCTGGAAGGCGTCCACCGTGGCGTTCACCACCCGCTGGGCCGTCCGCGGGTCTTCTGCGACATACGCCACGTCGAACACGTCGGTCCCCTCGCGGGGAGTGACCGCCAGGTTGGCCAGCACCGCGTCGATGGCCCCCTCGCGCGAGCGGATGCCCAGGGTCACGTTCTCGATGGCGGGCCGGGAGCGGATCATGAACTGGACGATCCCGAGGTTCACCATCTGGCCATAGGGAGCGGTGACCGCACGCTCGCCGCGTCGGGCGCTCAGACCATCGCTGCGGAAGATCATCTGGACCGAGTCGCCCACCGCGCGGGGATCGACCCGGACGCCGGTGAGGTCCTCGACCGAGAACTCAGGCGTGAGGCTCACCAGCTGCAGACCAAGGCTGTCCACCACCACTCCGAGAACCGTCCGGCTGCGGAGCAGCTCCATGATGGACAGCATCGGATCGGCGGTGCGCAGGTTCGGCGCGTTCTCCTCCGCGCCGGTGATGGTCTGCCGCTCCCCCGCCAGCCGCAGCATCGCGGAGGCCCGATAGGAGGTCGGCTCCTGTGAGGCCAGGAAGAGGCCCAGCGCCGCGCCGACCACGGTTACGGCAAGAATCAGGTGGAAACGCCGGCGCACTACCGCCAGCGCCTGACGGAAAGTGACCATCCCGGCGGTTTCGCCGGTTTCCACCGGCCTCAGCGGCGGCTCGTAGTGGCCCCGCAGCAGCCGATCGTTGGGATTCTCAGCGTGCATGGGCATCTAGTTGGGGGGGTTGTTGTCCCTGCTGATGCGGTCAATGAGCAGGCCGACCGACGCGATCGAGCCGATCACCCCGAGGGTCGGCAGCAGGACGTCCTTCATGAAATTTTTCTTGCGGTCGATCACGATCTGATCGCCCGAGCGCACCGGGATCATGCCGGAGCCGCCGGACGGGTCGGTGAGGTCGATGATGAGCTCGTTCTGCTGCCCGCCGGGCGAAAGACGGCGGAGCCGAACATGATTGCGGGCGCCCACCTGGGTGGCTCCCCCGGCCCGCGCGACCGCTTCCGCAATGGTCGTCTCCGGCCGCACCGCGAACACCTGGGGACGCTCCACCTCACCCGAGATCGCCACCCGGACCAGCGGCTCCATCACGAACTCCGGGTTCTCCTCGAACCGCGCCAGGAACCGGCGCACGTTGGCTTCGGCCGTGGCCAACGGCACCCCCCCGACTTGTACCGAGCGGTAGAGCGGATGGGTAATGCTGCCGTTCGGCGCCACGACGAAGTCACCGCTGAACTCGGGCTTCCGCCACACCACGATCCGCACCGAATCTCCGGGGGACAACACCGACTGGTCGCTCGAGGCTCGGGACTCCTGGGCCGTGAGGGGATCGGAGATCGCGACGACGAGAGCAATCAGGGGGAGGGAGAGCAGGGCGCGCATAGACCTCGGCAATGAGGAAGTGGAAGCGACGATCGTAGCCCATTGGGGGCATTCCGGAGCGGGGTCGCACAATCCATGCCCCGCACGGGGGCACCGAAGCGGGGCGAGGGACACTGTGCGCGGGCCGCGCAAGGCAATCTACCACAGCCAGATCCCAAGTTCACCCCAGCCGCCCGGCCGCACGGTGTTCCGGGACACACTGCAACGATTGGTTTCGGAGAGGACCCAATCCGGCGAGGGGGCATTCCGCCCGCCGCAGGGGTGTTGCACCGGGTCAACAGCGAACTGGCCGTGGGCGTCGGCCCACGGCTAGGTGCGCCACAGGATCCTGGGCCGAAAAACAGACCAGCCGGAGGAGTACCACCCCTCCGGCCGTCTGTCCTGATCAAGCACTCGCCTGTCTCTTCGCGGGTGAGCCTGGCGGCCGCGGCAGGGGCCTCCGGTCGCTCAGGATCGGGTGCATGGCTTGTGAGGCAGTGCCGCCAACGAGCTGGCGACGCTCCTCAAGGCCTCCTGGATCTCGGGCTTGGCGAAGTATCCTCGCTCGTAGCGCCACATGTTGAGCATGCAACCGGCTGGGCCGAGAACCAGTCCATAGTCCCGAATCTGGTCTGCGGTCATCGGGCAGAGCACGCCCCGAGGATCGACGCCCCAGTACTTCTCGCAGCTGGTGCCCGGCACGCCGCCGGCAGTGATGTTGAGGCTGAAGGCGATGGCCATGCCGCTCCGCCGGGCGAATGCCAGTCCGCCGTCCCGGAACTCCTGGACGTTGCCCTTGGAATACCGGTACTGCGACAGGAGGAAGTCGCACGACTGATAGTTCTTCTGCGGCTCCAGGTGGCGATGGTCGTGCACCACGCCCACCGGCAGAGTCGGGAACATGGTCTTGACGTATCGGCACATCTCATCCACCCGCGCCTTGGTCAGCGTGCCGCCCCAGCCGGCCAGCTCCGTGGTGTTGTGCGGCTCGTCCATCACCGAGTTCCCGATGATGGTCCCGTCAGCCACGGCCGCTGCCACCGCCGCTCTGATCGCGGGCGTGTTGTAGCTGTCCATCTTGGCTTGCCACTTCGCCATGTCGAACACGCCATGGGTCTTGTAGTTGTTGTGGGAGCCGCCGGTCATATTCATCAGGACCCGCAATCCCTTACCCCGGGCTGCGGCAAGCCTGCCCACGATATTGCTGGCGTTGTAGCCGTCCAGGCTCATGGTGTAGGGCGAGGGGCTCACGCCGGCGCTCAGGATGCCGGACAGCCCCATCGGAATGCCGGTTCCCCGTCCCGGGGTGGGTGGCGTACCGCCACTGCCCGAGGTCCGGATGAGGGTCACGACAGCGGTGTCCGCCAGCTGGCTCGAGGTCGCGATGACCCGGAAGGTCCCCGGGTTGGAGCCGGCAGTGTAGAGACCAGTCGGAGTGATCGTGCCGCCAGTCGCTCGGAACCTGACGGCGACCACGACGCTGTCCCCCGCGCTGGTGCGGCCGAAAGCGGCGAACTGATGAGTCGCGCGGGTGGCGAGCGCCACGGTGGCAGGGCTTAGCACTACTTTCATGAGCGTCGGCGTCGGCTCCGGGGTTGGGTCCGGCGTCGGATCGGGACTCGGCTCCGGGGTCGGATCAGGGTTCGGCTCCGGCGCGCCGCCCAGGGTGTCGGGCAGCGTGGGCATGTGGATCCGGACCTGGACCGTATCGGACAGGGTGCCGCGCGTGTTGCTGGCGATGACGTGGTAGGTGCCCGGCGCCGGGCCGGCTTCGAAGAGGCCGCCGGGGTCGATGGTGCCGCCGGTCGCCTTCCAGACGACGCCGATCGGCGCGGTGGTCCCATTGCGCAGGCGGCCGATGGCGGCAAAGGAGCGCCTCTCGCGCAGCACCATCCTGGGGGCGCGAGGAGTGACCCGGACGCCCACCAGGCTGGGTTGCCGGGGAACCACGACGACGACCGAAGTGTCGGGCCGCGCGGGGTGCCCGCGGCCGCGAGCGCGCCCCCGACCGATGACCCGGTAGGTCCCGGGCACGCGGGCGACGAAGTGTCCGAGGCTATCGATGTGACCACCACTGGCTTCCCAGGACAAGCGGGGAGAGGAGACCTGGCCCCCGAGGGTACGGAGCTCGCCGCGGAAGCGGATCCGCTGATGAACTTCTAGGGTGACCGTGCCCGGCGAGACGCGGAAGCCCACAGGCGCGGTGGGCGCGGGGGTATTCGGGTTGGCAGGCGCCTCCGGAGCTGTCGTCTCCCCCCCGCATGCAGCGATCAGAGCGAGAACGTGGAACATGGCCAAGTTTCGCGAGAGTGCCAGTCTGCGCGCAAGCTTGTAGGTGTACGTCATTTTTGGGTGGATCCTTGCGATAGCACTGCGAGCGCCCAACCCTCCCGTCCGTCCACCGCGTCCCTTGGGCTGGACCCACAACTACGGCATAAAGGAAGCCACTCGAATCGCAGTAGTTAGACACTTTTTGTGATTTAGCTCACACTGGGCATTGTAACTGATTACAAGCCGGGGATTTCCCCCGCTGATTCGACTAAATTGTAACGAAGCGCCGTCCTATTCCGATACAGCCGCCAATCCGCGGACAGCCGCCGCCCGGGCCTCCGGCCGGGGTACCCAACGGGGGCGCGCCCGCCGACCTCCGGCGATATACTTCTCGCCGATTTCGGGGCGGGTCGACGCCACCACCGCCCAACCCACGCGCTGATCTTCACTCTTCGTCCTCCCCGTCCGACTGCGAGGCAGCGCTACTGTGACCGCAGCACCGGGTGGTCCATGAGTCCGCGACAGCAGAGATCCTCCGCGTGAAGATCGCCTACATCGTGACCACCGCCTCGCCGATCGGCGGGGCCCAGATTCACGTGCGCGATCTCGCGGCCGCGGCCGCGGCGCAGGGGCATTCCCCGTCGGTGATTACCAGCGGCAGCGGTACCTTCATCGATGATCTGCGGCGGCTCGGCATTCCGGTGCGGGTGCTTCCCCATCTCGGCGTGCCGATCCATCCGTTGCAGGACCTGCGCGCGCTGCGTGAGATTCACGCCACGCTCGCCGAGCTGCGCCCCGACCTGATCGCGGCCCACTCGTCCAAGGCCGGCATTCTGGGCCGGCTCGCCGGTCGATCGCTGCGGGTGCCGGTGGTGTTCACGGTGCATGGTTGGGCGTTCACGCCCGGCGTGCCGCCCCTGCAGGCCGCCGTCTACCGGCAGGCCGAACGGCTGGTCGCTCCCCTCGCGACCAAGTTCATCACCGTGTCGGAGTACGATCGGCAGCTCGGGCTGGCGGCGAGAATCGCTGGCGCAGATCGCATGGTGACCGTGCACAACGGCATGCCGGATATTGCGGAGGATCGGCGGGCCGATCCGGGAAGGAGTTTCGTCCGCCTGGTGATGGTCGCGCGATTCGGGGCGCAGAAAGATCACGCCACGCTATTTCGTGCACTCGCAGAGCTGCGGCATTACCGCTGGGCGCTGGACCTCATCGGTGAGGGACCACTCATGGGCGAGATGCAAGCGCTCGCGCGGGAGCTCGGCCTGGCGGAGCGAGTGCAATTTCTTGGTCAACGCAACGACGTGGACCGAATCCTGAGCCAGGCGCAGGTCAACCTGCTGGTGACGAACTGGGAGGGCTTCCCGCTCAGCATCCTGGAGGCAATGCGGGCCGGGCTGCCGGTCATTGCGTCATCGGTGGGCGGAGTCAACGAATCGGTGACCGAAGAGGTGACCGGCTACCTGGTGCCTCGGGGAGACGCCCGACAGCTGCGGGAGCGGATCGAGCGGCTTCTCACCTCACCGGAGCTGAGGGTGCGGCTGGGCGGGAACGGGAGGGTCCGCTATGAGCGGGAGTTCACGCTGACCCACTCGGTGAACCGCACCCTGGACGTCTACCGCGACGTGCTCGACCACCAGTGATGCCCGTCACGGTGGCCGGGGTGATGTTCCGGTATGTACCACATCCCATCCCCCGATGGTAGAGTCATTGCCCCAGTCCGAGCCTACCGCTGCCTGGCCGCGTACGATCCTCGTCGTCGACGACGAAGACATCGTCCGGGGGCTGGTTGCGCGATCCCTCCGGGAGGCCGGCTACCGCGTGGCCCAAGCGAGCCACGGCGGTGCCGCCATCGGATTGCTGGAGCGGCAAGCGCAGGCGGTGGACCTGGTGATCTGCGACCTGGTGATGCCGGTGCTGGGCGGGCGGGAAGTCGCCGGATGGATGAAAACCCACTGCCCCGAGCTTCCGCTCCTCTTCATGTCCGGCTACCCTCGGACCTACCTCGAAGCCCATCAACTGTTCGACCCGTCGGTGCCGCTGTTGCGCAAGCCTTTCCTGCCATCGCGGCTGCTGGAATCCGTGGAGGAGCTGCTCGAGGGCCGGCAGGGCTCGGCCCAACGCCGCGTCGAGGGCGGCTGAGCGGCTTCAGATCTCCCAGTTCGACATCACGATGCCACGGTCGGGCGGCTGCTGAGCGAATCCCTCCAGCGTCATCCGCAGGTCGGTCCAGTGGACCCGGTAACCCCGGTTGACCAGCCGGAGATAGGCCTCCGCGAATTCGCTCTGGCAGCGCACCGCGATGCGGCTGACCCGCTCGGCGGCGGCGGTCGCCGGCATGGCGTCGAGCAGCCGGTCGAACGCGACCAGGTCCCGGGCCACCAGTTTGAGCACCCGGAGCTCGTCCTTGGGACGCCCGGCCGCGAGCGGCGTGGAGTGCCACAGCGCAAAGGCGATCAGCTCCTGGCCATCCCGGATCAGCGTGGTATCGCCGATGGCGAGCTGGCGCGTCAGGGCGATCTCCCGGGTGAAGTCCACCCCGGGCAGCAGCGACTGCGCCAGCCGCCGGCAGGCGGCGAACCCCTGCTCCGGCGCCATGGCTGATCGGGACAGGAGCTCGACGTCACCAGAGGCCCGCCGCGGTACATCGCTCACCAGCGTCACGGTCAGGTGCCCGGGCACCAGACCGATCCTGCTGTAGAAGCCGATGTTATCCACCGTCCGCGGCATGGTCTCCAGCCCGATCGTGCCGGCGCCCTGACTTCGCAGCCAGTCGATCCCCGTCCGCACCATCAGTGAGCCCAGCCCTTCACCCTGGCGATCGGGCCGTACGGCGAGCGGTCCCATCCAGCCTTCAGTGCCCGACCGGTGCACCATGTTGAACGCCACCATGTGGCCTTCGGCATCGCGCCAGACCATGGCGCCGTCCCCGGCGTCGTCGATGGCGTAGCGCCAGACCAGCGGATTCAGCTGTGGCACCCGGACGCCCACCAGACCATCCCGGCTGTACCGGTCGGTGAAGGCTTCGGCGAAGACCCGATTGAGCGGATCGATGTCGCGGTACCCCGGGCGATCGGGCCCTCGGACGCTGCGATCAGGCCGCCACATCGTGACCCGCCAGGGGCTCGTCGCGAGCGGTGGCAACGCCCCTCGCGACATCCAGGCCGACCCGGATCACGCGGTCGAATCCGTCGCGCACCGAATCGATGTGGGTGATGAGGATGACCTGGGGGAACCGGTCGGCCAGGCTGCGGAGCAGATCCACCACGGCCACCCGGCGGTCCTCATCCAGCGAGCCGAAGATCTCGTCCAGCACCAGGAGAGAGAGCGGCTGCCCGGCCCGCTCGGCGATCATCTGACTGATCGCGAGCCGCAGCGCCAGGTTGGCGACATCCTCCTCACCTCCGGAGATGACCGCCTTGGGCTCGCCGTCGTCCAGCAGGATCGCTCCGTAGTCCTCGTTCAGCTCCAGCTCGGTATAGCGCCCGTTGGTCAGGTCGCGGATGAATCCCGAGGCCAGCTCGGAGAGATCGGGCCGGAGCCCCGCGTTGAGCTCGCCGCGGAGATCGGTGAGGGCGCGGTCGAGCTCCTGGTGCAGCGCGAGGTCCCGGGAGGTGGCGGCCACGTCCTGTTCCCTGACCTTCCGCTCTTCCCGCCGACGCTCCGCGGCCTGCACCGCTTCGGCCGCCGCGGCGCTTTCTCCTTTGGCGCGAGCGAGCGCGACCTCGGCCTCTCGGCGACCGCGCTCCGCGCCGGCGGCCGCTTGCTGCGCGGCCTGGTGGGCCTGGTCGCTGTAGCCCAGCTCGGCCACTCTGGACCGGAGCGCCGCGGCCCGCTCCAGCGCCACGCTCCGCTCCCGGGTGGCGGCCACCAGCTCCTCGCGCAGCTTGGCGGCGCGTTCGGCGATCACCCGCAGGCGTTCGGCTTCCAGCGCGACCGGCTCCAGCGCGCGAATCTCCGCCTGGACCGCTCGATGGCGCTCCTCGTCGTACGGCTCGGGCTCGGTTCCGACCGCGGCCTCCAGCTCTCGAATCCGCCGCCGCACGCGCTTGCGCTCCTCGCCCAGAGGGCCCGCCTCCTGGGACTGGGCCTCGAGCCGGCCCAGCTCCGCGATGCCCTCCGACAGCTCGCGGTCCAGCGCCACCCGGCGCCGCTCGAGCTCCTCCAGCTCCGGCGGCTCCTGCTCCAACTGCTCGATGCGCTGCTTGTAGTAGTTGCCGTTGGAGACGACCTCCTCCATCTGGCGGCCGAGCAGTCCGATCACGTTCTCGTACTCGGCGCCCAGCGGCCGGGTGCAGGTGGGGCAGTTGCCCTCCGGTCCGGCGTGCTCCAGCCGATGGCGTTGCTCCCGCAGCTCGTGATAGTGGTCCAGCAGCCCCTGTCGCTTGGTGCGCGCGTCCTGGGCATCGCGGACCCACGCCGTCCTCGCGTTCTCGACGTCGAGTGCCACCACCGTGAGCAGGGCTCTCAGCTCCTGGGTCTTGACTCGAGCGGCCTCCACGCCCGCCGGGCTCGGCAAGCGGCCGATCCGTTCCTCGACCGAGCCGAGGTGCTTGCGCACATCACCCAGCTGCGCGACCACGCCCTGGCGCCGAGCGTGCGCTTCGGCCAGGGCCTCCAGTGCGGCGCCCTCGGTGCGGAGGGACGGCAGTGGCTCGAGCAGCCCCGCGACCTCGGCCAGCCGACCGGCCGCCGCGTCCGCCTCGACGACCTGCTGCTGCAGCTGCCCGGCGCGTGTCTCCGCGGTGCCGACCTCGTGGTCCGCGACTCGGGTTTCGGCGTCCAGTTGGAGGGCCGCATCCCTGAGCTGCTGGAGCCGCTCGGCCCGCGGACGCAGCTCGGCCACCCGGCGCTCGACCGCGGCCAGCGCCTCGGCCGCGGCCCGTTCCGACTCGACGGCAACGGCTTGACGCTGGCGAGCCTGGCTCTCTCCCGCCTCCAACTCGGCCGGATCACCCAGGGTGGCCCGAAGCGCGTCGAGCCGGGCCCGAAGGGCCGAGCGCTTCTCCTTGAGCCGCTCCTGCGCGGCGCGGATGCGGTCATACCCCAGCACCCGGGAAAGGAACTGAGCCCGCTCCGGCGCGCTCATCGCGGCCATCACCGCCAGCTCCTTCTGGCCGGTGAAGTAGGTATTGAAGAACTCGTCGCGCGACATCCCGAGCAGCCTAGTGACCCGCTCGGACACCGACCCGAGGCTGTTGGCTATGGGGGAAACGTCGCCGTCCTGGTAGAGCTGGGCGCTGTTGAGCGAACGGACCAGCCGGAAGTGATGGGCGCCGAGGGTGAAGTCCATCGCCACTTCCACCCGGTCGCGGGGACCGGCGCCGCGGCGCCGGATCGAGTCGCGACTGCCCCGGGCCGCCGGCATACCGTACATGGCCCAGGCGATCGCCTCCAGGATCGTCGTCTTCCCCGCCCCGTTGGGTCCGATGATACCGGTGAGACCGGCTCCCAACTCCAGCTCGGTGTCTTCGTGCTGGCGGAAATTGCGGAGGTGCAGCCGGTTGATCTGCATCAGGTACCGGCCAGGTCCCGCTCGACCGAATCCATCAGGTCGGTGCCGAGGCGCACGAACTCCTCGCGGTCGAGCTCCGCGGGCAGCGGTCGGTGGCTGAGATAGTCCCGGACGAGCTCGGGGAGCGTCTGGCGCCGGCCCGGCGAGCCCACCCCGACCGTGCGCTGCAGCTCGGGGCGCCTGATATCGAGGTGGAGGTGAAGTGCCTCGGCCTTGTAGGCCCGGATGGCGGCGTGGTCCAGCTCGCGCGCGACGTGCCGGGGCACGTCGTACACCCGCAGCCGCACAATGCGATCGGCGACCCCGCCCGGAATAGCGCGCAGGCGCTCTCCGATCTGCTTGTCCAGCGCGTCGGCGCCGAGGCCCTCGCCCCGAACCGGCTCCAGATCGATGATCGGCCGCGAGGCGGGCACCGATTCCCGGGTCACCCGGACTCGATCGAGATCCACCAGCAGCCAGCCCTTGCCTCGGATCCCGGCGTCGGCCTCGTCGGCCAGCTCGCCCCAGATGTTGGTGCCGACGTACTCCAGCGAGCCCGAGTACCAGGTGTTCGGCTTCACCTGATGCTGCACGTGGTAGTGGCCGAGGGCGACGTAGGTCCATTCCTCGCTGCCGAGCTCGCGGAGCCCCACCAGCGCGCCGCCGTACTCGATGGTGTGGCGCTCGGTGGGCAGCACCCCCTCGATCTCTCCATGCAGCACCATGATCCGGTACTTCGCGTCTCCTTCCGGTCTGAGGGAAGGACGCTCCCCCGCTACCAGCGCCTGGTGGGGCACCCCCAGCACCGAGAGATCCAGCTGGGGATACTCCAACCGGCGGGCATCATCGGCCGCGACGTCCACGCCGATTTCCTCGAAGAGCCGGAGGATGGATCCGGTCTCGACCGAGCGCGGGGTGTCGTGGTTGCCGGCCACGAGCACGATGGGCGCCCGGGGAAGCGCTTCACGCAGCCGCTGAAATTGCTTGAAGGCGAAAACGATGGCGGCGTTGGTGGGCCGGACCGAGTGGAAGAGATCGCCGGCGACGACGACCGCGTCCGGGCGCGCGGCGATCACCCCATCCACCGCCAGCCGGAAGGCGCGGGCAACGTCCGCCTCTCGTTGGTTGATGCCGGACGGGGTTTGACGATGGTACTGCCGAACTCCCAGGTGGGGATCGGCGAGGTGAGCCAGTCTCACACTGGAAATGTCATGTGAGATCGAGATTTATCAAGCGCCGTAGCCGTCGTCGGCGCGCTTGAGCGCGGGGATGCCACGCCGCGGAAGCACCACCTCGCCGGCGATCCGCTTGCCGAGGCAGGCGACGAAGTAGGCCAGTGCATCGTTGGGCCGCTCCCGCCGGGTCGCGGAGAGTGCCCGGCGGATGTCCTCCTCGCGGCGGCCTTCGATCGCCGCGTACACCGCTTCGGCCGGGACCCGGCGATCGAGCGAGCGCAGCCGTCGCACCACAGCCTCGGCGAACGGCACGTCTCCCGATGGGGGATGGCGCTCGATGCCCTCGCGCCCCCCCAGGACGGGCGGCCGGGGGAACTTCACGAAGATCGGCTGGGTGAAATGCGGATGCCGCAGCATCAGCTCGCCCTTGGGCAGCGTGGCCAGCTTGATCTTGGTGGCGGGCGACAAGGTGGCGTAGCCCGCGGTGGCCAGCTCGTCGGCGTCCATCCGACCATACACGCCGGTGCCGGCGTTGCCGACCACCCGGCGCTGCACCTGGGAGCGGAACTGCTGGGCCGAGAACAGCACCAGCCCGAGATAGCGGCCGCGCTCGGAGAGATCGAGCAGCATCTTCCGCACATAGGTCTCGGGACCGTCTCCCGGGGCGTACTTGTTGAGCTCGTCCACGAAGACCACCACGTGGTCCACGCCCAGATCGCGGCGCTCGAGGTGCTCGCGTAGCTTGGAGACGATGCGTGCGAAGACCAGGTCCTGGGCCAGCGGATCCAGCCCGGCGACGTCCACCACGTGCACGCTGCGGTCGGCAAAGCGGCCCCAGGGCAGATCGTTGGCGGTGCCGTCGTCGGTGACCAGGCCCTTGGAGCGGGTGGAGATGTTGCTCAGCCGGTTGCGCACCTTCCGGATGGTGGCGACGTGGTGGGTCTTCCACACTTCCCCACCCTTCCCCAGCGCCTCCATGAAATCGAAGATGGCGCGGAAGAACTCCTCCAGGTCGGCAAAGCTCTGCACCTGGAAGGGGCGGCCGCGCAGCATGTCGTCCTGGTATTCCCGGCCCACCACGCGTTCGGCCAGGAAATCGATGAAGGCGTCGGCCTTGGCGTCCACATCGTCGCGGTTGAGGACCACCTCGGCGTAGTCGAGCACCTCCCGCAGTCCCCAGATGAGCGGCTCGGTGTTCGCCGCGAGCGCCTCATTGGTGCGCAAAGTATTGAGGTTCACGCCGTCGGGCCTGAGCGGCGCGTAATAGTGCACGTCGGGGAACGGTTCGGGGCGCAGGCCCAGGCGCTGGTACAGCCGCCGATCCTCCTCGGAGAGCTCCGCCGGCAGATCGAGGAAGCAGAGATCCGGCCCCTTGACGTTGAAGCACAGCGCGGCGACCGAGCCCTTGTGAGCGGGGAAAGTCTGAAAGATGCTCGCCAGGAGAAACTCGACAGCGCTGGTCTTGGTGGCGAGGCCGGATACGCCGGTGATGTTGAGGTGCGCGGCTTCGGGTCCCAGGAGAAAGTCGCAGTCGAGATAGACCGGCGACTCGAGCCCGCCCGCCGCGTACAGCCCGACCGGCACTCCACTGGGACGCTCGCCACGGGTGTAGCTGTCCATCCGAAGGGCCAGGAGCACATCGGCATCGTCGGCGAGCCACACCGATCCCAGCGGGACCGGCTGGAGCGGCTCCTCGGGGATCTGCCGCAGCACTGCCGCGGTGAACAGCCGGATTTCGGCCCGCACGGTGGGTTCCTCACCGGCAGCGATCGGGTCACCATCCGCGCCGAGCACGGCGTGCATCGGGGTGATCAGATCGGAATAGGCGAACCCGTCGGTGACGACGCCGTAGACCGTCCGGTCTCCCTCCTGCACCCGCACGATCGCGCCGATGCCGATGGCAGACTCGCGCGCGGTCCAGAAGTGGAACTGGTGCGGAGTCGATGGCTTGAGCTCGGTGGCGACCACCCGGCCGATGGGGAGCGTGGTCATGGGCTCCGGCGACATCGTCAGCCTCGCCGGAACGGGATGCGGTCGCGCACCGCCCGGAGCTCGCTCTCCCGCCGGGCGCCATCCCAGCCGAGCTGGGTCCCCACCAGATCGGCACACTCCTCGAGCTCCGCCTTTCCGGGATCGCCCACGGTCGCGATGCCGGTGCGGCCGAAGACCGCGTCCGAGAGGCGGCAGACCATCTCGCTCCTCGCGGCATGCACCACTTCGGCGCGCAGGATTCCGGTGCCGCCGATCGCCCCGCTCCACTCGGGGCGCTCTCGTGCCAGCCGGAGCACCTCGCCGTAGGCCGAGCCGTGGTCCCGGGCCAGACGATCCGCGATCTGCCGGTCCACTCCCTCCGGCAGGGCCTGGCTCACTTCGCGAACCAGATCGTCGAAGCGAAAGAAGTCGGCGCCGTGGATCCGAGTGACCTCGGTGCGGGAACGGCGGACCTCCCGGCCCAGCTTACGGAACACCAGGTCCACCGCGCGCTCCGCCACTCCGCGTGCGACGGTGTAGCGATTGGAGATCGCGGAGACCAGGCCCTGCACGGCGTCGGTCCTGGCGTTGTCCACCACCAGCGGCCGCTTGCCGAAGCTGACGTTGCCCCCTTCCTCGTCGCCCTTCTCGACCGGCAGCAGGCCGGCCATGACCAGCGCCACGTCGTCCATGGTGAGGCCCAGTTTGGGATCCGCCTCCGCGATCTCGGTGACGAAATCCGACACCTCGGCCTCGGTGACGCGGAGCCGGTCCGGCTCGTCGCGCCAGATGAGGCTGTTCACGCCGACCAGGGTCCGTCCCCGCCAGGGCACGAGAAAGAGGTGGCGCGCGCCGCGGGAGAGCACCGCCGAGGGGTCCCGGTAGCGGGTCTGGAGCGCCAGGCCCCGCCCGTCCACGAGCCGCCGCTTCAGCACCAGCGCCATGTCCCGGGAGAAGGGCACGCTGCGGGCGGCCCGGATGCCCGAGCGCACCCGCAGAGCCTCGGCGTACGGCCCCGCCGCGGTCACCACC
>DATBJC010000062.1:0-22707 GCA_036556625.1 Gemmatimonadales bacterium | reverse complement strand
GTACCGCCGGACCGCCCGACCGCCTTACCTCGCCGCCCGCTGGACTCTCGAATGCGACTTCCCATAGAGGAAGTAGATCGCCAGGCCCAGCGCCATCCAGATGATCAGCCGGGCCCAGGTGTCTACCGGAAGCCCCAGCATCAGGTAGAGGCACGCGGCGATGCCACCCAGCGGAACCAGCGGCACCAGCGGCGTCTTGAAGGGCCGCGGCCGGTCGGGATCGGTGTAGCGGAGCACCAGCACTCCGGCGCACACGATCGCGAAGGCGAGCAGCGTGCCGATCGAGACCAGCTCGCCCAGCAGGCCGATCGGGAGCAGGCCCGCGAAGACCATCGCGGTGGCGCCGGTGAGGGCGCTGGCCAGCCACGGCGTCTGGAACTTGGGGTGTACCGAGCTGAAGACCGGCGGGAGCAGGCCGTCCTTGGACATGGTGTAGAAGATCCGGGGCTGTCCCAGGAGCATGACCAGGATGACGGACGACAGGCCGGCGATCGCGCCGATCTTGATGATCGGCCGGAGCCAGCCCAGCTGCGGTCCGACGGCGTTGATGCCCACCGCGATGGGATCGGGGACGTTGAGCTCGGAATAATGGACGATACCGGTGAGGACGAGCGCGACGGCGATGTAGAGTACGGTACAGATCGCCAGCGAGCCGAGTATGCCGATCGGCATGTCCTTCTGCGGATTGCGGCATTCCTGCGCCGCGGTGGAAACCGCGTCGAATCCGATGTAGGCAAAGAAAATTACGCCCGCACCGCGCACGATTCCGTCCCAGCCGTACTTCCCGGGTCCCTCCGCGGGGGGCACGAACGGCGCCCAGTTGTCGGCGTTGATGTAGGCCAGTCCGAACGCGATGAACAACAGCACGACCGTCACCTTGATGACCACGACGATGTTGTTGAAGGTGGCGGACTCACTGATGCCGATGATCAGCAGGATGGTGAGCAGCGCCACGATGAACATCGCCGGCACGTTCAGCACGTGCCCGGTGGACGACCAGCCCTCGGTGAAGAGCCGCCAGATGTTGAGCCCGGCATCGGGCGGTGTGGTATGGACGTAGGGTGCCGAGGTATACGCCTCGGGAATCTGGATCCCCAGGTCCTTGAGGAAGGAGACCACGTACCCCGACCAGCCCACGGCGACCGTCGAGGCGGCGAACAGGTACTCCAGGATCAGGTCCCAGCCGATGATCCAGGCGAACAGCTCGCCCAGCGTCGCGTACCCGTAGGTATACGCCGAACCGGCGATCGGGATCATGGCGGCGAATTCGGCGTAGCACAGTCCGGCGAAGGCACAGGCGGTCCCGGCGAGGATGAAGGAGATGACGATCCCCGGCCCGGCGTAGTTGGCTGCCGCCTGCCCCGTCAACACGAAGATCCCCGCGCCGATGACGGCGCCGATGCCGAGCAGGACCAGGTTGACGGGTCCGAGTGCGCGCTTGAGGCTGTGATCGGCGGCGACCTCAGCCTGCAGCACGGACACATCCTTGCGACGGAAGAGGCTCATGGGACGCTCATGGGTTAGGGACGAATCGGGGATCGGTGCCGCGTGAAGAGTGAAGAGTGAAGCGGGGCGATCTCACCGCTTCACTCTTTACGCTTTACCCTTCACGTCCTTCACGCACTGTAGTTCGGTGCTTCTCGCGTGATCGTTACGTCGTGCGGATGCGACTCGCGGAGGCCGGCGGTGGTGATCTGCACCATCTCGACCTCGCACTGCAGCTGCGGGATGGAGGACACCCCGCAATACCCCATGCCGCTGCGGAGCCCGCCGACCATCTGGAACAGCACGTCGGCCACCGGGCCCCTGTAGGGCACCCGTCCCTCGATCCCCTCGGGGACCAGCTTGGACGGAGCCATCTCCCCTTCCTGGAAGTAGCGGTCGGCCGATCCGTCCTGCATGGCGGACAGGCTACCCATGCCGCGGATCATCTTATAGCGACGGCCTTCGGCGAGAACCGACTCGCCCGGACTCTCCTCGGTACCGGCCAGCATCGAGCCCATCATCACCGAGGACGCGCCGGCCGCCACCGCTTTCACCACGTCGCCCGAGTACTTGATACCGCCGTCGGCGATGACCGGGATATCTTCCGCCCCGCGCACCGCATCCATAATCGCGGTGACCTGGGGGACCCCCACCCCGGTGACGACGCGGGTGGTGCAGATGCTGCCCGGCCCGATGCCCACTTTCACCGCGTCTACCCCGCGCCGAACCATCTCCCGCGCGCCCGCTTCGGTCGCCACGTTCCCCGCCACCAGCTGCACGTCGGGGAAGGCTTCGCGCAGCTGCGACACCGTGCCGAGGACGCCTTCGCTGTGACCGTGGGCGGAATCCACCACGATCACATCCACGCCGGCGGCGACCAGGCTCCTGGCCCGGACGGTCGCGTCGGACCCGCCACCGACGGCCGCCGCGACCCGGAGCCGGCCGTGCTGGTCCTTGTTGGCGTTGGGGTGCTCCCGCCGCTTGAAGATGTCTTTGACCGTGATCAGTCCCTTGAGCACGCCCTGGGAATCCACGACCGGCAGCTTCTCGATCCGATGCTGCGCCAGGATCCGTTCCGCGTCGTCCAGGCTGGTGCCGATGGGAGCCGTGACCAGCTTGTCCTTGGTCATCGCCTCGCGGATCGGCTGGTCGAGGTTGCGCTCGAACTGGAGGTCGCGGTTGGTGATGATCCCGATCAGGCGTCCCTGGCCGTCCACGATCGGCACGCCGGAGATCTTGAACCGCCGCATGAGCGCATAGGCCTCGCGCAACGGCCGGTCGGGGCCCAGGGTGATCGGGTTGAGGATCATGCCGCTCTCACTCCGCTTCACCCGGTCCACTTCGGCCGCCTGGCGCTCCGGGGTCATGTTCTTGTGGAGCACCCCGATTCCGCCGGCCCGCGCCATCGCGATGGCCATGTCGGCCTCGGTGACGGTGTCCATGGCGGCGGAGACGAGCGGAATGTTGAGGGAGATCGTGCGGGTGAAGCGGCTGACGGTCGAGACCTCGCGCGGATGGACCGACGAGTAGCGCGGTATCAGGAGGACGTCGTCGAAGGTGAGGCCGGGCTTGGGACGGATGACGGTCATGCGCTCCTGAGCGGCCCGGGGAGCCGCGACGTCCGGGCCTGATGCACGACGGCCCGCCGCAGCCCGGGACGGGCGCTTGGCAGGCCGCTGCTGAAGTGATCCATCTTGAAGTGTAGGATAGCGTTCCGGCCGGCGCAAGGCGCCGGCAGCCATCAGCCGTCAGCTGTCAGCCGTCAGCCCAGCACACCGAGGCCGGCCGGTGTGCCTGTCTGATGGCTGATAGCTGGCGGCTCATTTGTGACTCAACGAGTACTCGTACGCCGCCACCGCCTGCACCTGCTCGTCGCTGAGGGTGGCGCCACCCATCGGGGGCATCGGGGCGGGCGCCTTCTTGGGCTGGGGCACTCCCGACTTGATCGTCTTGACGATGCCTTCCAGGGTCCCGTCGGTGTTGAGCCACTCGCTGTCGGTCAGGTTGGGGCCGACTCCGGATCCCTTGCCGTCCTGTCCATGGCAGGCGTAGCAGGTGCCTCCCGCCGCCTGGCCGTGGAAGATGCTGTCGCCCAGGGCGATCTGCGCCGGCGTGCCCTTGCCGCCGCCGGCGGCCGCACCGGAGGGAGCCGCTCCGCCGCTGGGCTTCTGAGCGCCTGCCGCCGCGGTGTCGCTGGGCGCCGCTGCACCGCCGGCGGGCGGCGTGTCGGCAGCGGGCGGAGGTGTGGCCGGCGCCGCCGAGGCCGTGTCGGCGGCACCGCCGGCCGATTTGTCGCCTCCCCCGCAGGCGAGGCAGAGCCCGGCCAGCGCCGCTGGCGCCAGCCAGGCAAGGAACAACTGGTGATGGGGTTGGTGATTGCGCATGCCCTGACCCCCGCGCTGAAGTTGGTGACACGCCTGCCCCGGCTCGGGGCGTGGGGCCACATTATCGCGAGGCGCGCACGCCGTCTGTGACGATTGCCCTACCCCTGCTGCCTCCCTCTCCACAGCAGGTACACCGGGATCCCCGTGGCCACGATGAGAAGTCCGGGCCAGGTGTAGAGCGGCTTCTCGAACAGGAGGATCATCATGAGGGCGCCCACGGCGACCATGTAGAGCCCGGGCAGCACCGGATAGCCGAACGCTTTGACCGGCCTTGGGAGGTCGGGACGGAGCCGGCGCAGACGGAAGAGCGCGAGCGCGGTCAGGAAGTAGAAGATGAGCGCGGCCACGATCACGTAGTCCAGCAGCTGGCCATAGGTGCCGCTGATGCAGAGCACCGAGGCCCACACCGCCTGGGTCCAGAGCCCGAACACCGGCGTCCGGTACTCCTGATGCAGCCGCCCCGCGCGCTCGAAGAAGAGCCGGTCGCGCGCCATGGCCCAGTAGACCCGGGGGCCGGACAGAATCAGCCCGTTGTTGCAGCCGAAGGTGGACAGGAGAATGGCCACCGCCATGACGGCCGCGGCCCCCGAGCCGAGCGCGACCTCGATGGCTGCCGTCCCTACCCGGTCCTGCGCGGCGTGCTGGATGCCGCGGGCGAGCGCATCGGACCCGTTGGGGTCGCCGTAGAAGGGCAGCAGGTTGAGGTAGGCGACGTTGGTCAGGATGTAGAGCAGGCTCACGATGCCGGTGCCGGCCGCGAGCGCGAGCGGCAGGTTCCGGCTCGGGTTCTGCACCTCGGCCGCCGCGAAGGTCACGTTGTTCCAGGCGTCGCTCGAGAACAGTGAGCCCACCATCGCGGCGCCCACCAGCGGCACCAGGGCCAGGGTCCAGTCGCCGGTGCCCCAGAAATTGGAGAAGTTCGCCGCGGCCACGTCCGGCCGGCGCCAGAACGTGAGCCCGCACAGCACCAGGACGACGAGCGCGCCTACCTTGGCCACCGAGAACGTGGTCTGCACCGCCGCGCCGAGCTTCACGCCACGCACATTGATGGCCGTGAGCACCAGGATCGAGAGGATCGCCACCACCCGTTGGGGTGAGAGGCCCAGCTGGATGGCATCGGATGCTCCGGGGAGCCGGAGCTGGCCCAGCGGCAGGAATACGTCCGGGCTCACGGCCGGCACCAGCACGCTGAGGAATCGGGCGAACGCCACGGCCACCGCGGCGATGGTGCCGGTCTGAATCACCGCGAAGAGGGTCCAGCCGTAGAGGAATCCCGCCGCCGGTGACAGGCCTTCCCGCAGGAAGACGTACTGGCCACCCGCCTTGGGCATCATCGCCGCCAGCTCCGCATAGGACAGCGCCCCGACGACGGTGACCAGACCGGTGATGACCCAGACCAGCAGGAGCGCCCCGGCCCCCCACGGCGACACCTGCCGGCCGATGTCGGCCGACACGATGAAGATGCCGGAGCCGATCATGGAGCCGACCACCAGCGAGATCGCCGCCAGTGGTCCGATACCGCGGATGAATTCGGACGGGGGGGTGGTGCTCGGGGGTGCCTGAGCGGAAGTCGCCATATCGCCTCGGAGCTGGAACCACGTGAAGGTCATCCTGAGAGAAGCGAAGGAGACCATGCCGGAATGGCCCCCTTCGCTGGTGGCTCAGGGTGACAGGTGACTACCCGTCGGTCCGATCGGTGTTGACCTTCGGAGTGGGCGACTGGATGGAAGGCGGATTCGACGCGCTCTCCGCCGCCTTCACCGCCTCGTCCACCACCGCCTGCCCGGCCGCGGCCAGCCCCTTCATGACCTTGGCCGCTCCGTCCACCAGTCCCATGGTCCCGCTGATCGCCTGGATCGGAAGCTTGCCCGCGCGCATGGTGTCTTCCACCGTCTCCGTGATCTTGGCCAGGATCCCGCCCGGCCGTGAGCGCTCGGCGTACTTGCTCTCCAGGAACTCGATGTAATCGAGGATCTGATATCCCCGCTCATCGCTCAGATTGTCGAGCAGTCGGGCGATCCGCTGCTTGAGGAGGTCGTTCATGGCTTACTGTCCTCTCGCGGCCAGGCCCGGGGTAGCCACCAGCTGCGCCACCGGCGTGGCGAGGAACCGGGTGCGGGCCGCCTTGAGCGTGACCCGCAGCGTCATCTCGTGCAGCGCCGGCAGCGCCCGGAACTCCGCGATCCGCTGGGGCGGGATCACCACGTAGACGAACCCGGGCTCAGGCAACGGCCCGCGGGTGAGCAGATACGGCTGCCCCGCGGGAATCTCGGGGCGAAGCTCGTCGGCGAGCTCGACCGAGATGATCTGAAGCCGCCAGTCGAGCGTCTGGCCCACGAACCGCTCGGGCGACGCCCGGACTTCCGCCGCGGTGATGCCGGCCAGCACTCCGGCCTCGGCGGGCTTCACGTCGGACTCGCGCACCCAGCCTTCGACCTGGACCCGGACCCACTCCCCCGAGCGAGCGATCACGCGGGCCGGCGTGCCTGTGGGCAAGGTGGAGACCGCACTGCTGTCCGGTCGCCGGCTCAGGCCGGTCTCGCGGACGGTTTCGACACCTTCGATAGTGGAGGGAGTAGCCGGTGGCGGCGGGGGGGCCGCCGCCGCCTGAGCCCGCGCCTGGCCCCGGCCTTGGCCAGGCGGATTGGAGTCGGTGCCGGCCCGGGCCGCGGTCCTGGCGGGCACCGCCTCTCGCGGCACCCATCCGTCTCGCCGAACCCGGAACCATTTCCCTTTCTCGCCGACCCGCTCCAGTAACGTCCCTTCACGGGCGCGTCCGACGATCGGGCCGTTGGGTGCCCGGCGCAGGTTCTCACCCTCGTCCGAGCTGACCACCAGGTCGAAGCCGTCGCGCTTGGTGGGGGAGGTGGATGGCCGATAGATCCAGCCCTCCACGGTCACCTGACGCCAGTTGCCGTCGGCCTTGCCCGCCTCGACCGCGGCGCCGGCCGGGAGCGAGACCAGGGGCGTTCCGGCGGGATCGCGGTGGAGATCGGTGGAGTCCGTGAGCCGGCGTTCCTCCTGCGCGGCGACGGGGGCGGCGAGCAGCAGCGCGGCCATCACGCAGGCTGGTAGCAGGCGATGGCCGGGACTAGATTGCGGCGCGTAACTCACAGTCCGGCATTGTAGAACACGCGGAGATCCATGTCAAACGGGAGTCCCCGGAACCGGGTTGTCCTGGTGGTTCTGGACGGCTGGGGGTACCGGCGGGAGCGGGAAGGAAACGCCATCGAGCTGGCTTCCACCCCGGTCTGGCACCGGCTCTGGGGAAGCTTCCCCCGCACCCTGCTCGAGGCCAGTGGTCTGGCCGTCGGGCTCCCCGAAGGACAGATGGGAAACAGCGAGGTCGGTCACCTGAACATCGGGGCCGGCCGGGTGGTCCCCCAGGATCTGGTCCGCATCTCCCAGAGCATCCAGTCCGGTGAATTCTATCAGCTTTCCCCGCTGATAGAGCTCTGCGCCGGCCTCCGGCAGAGCGGCGGCACCCTCCATCTCGTCGGGCTCCTCGGGCCGGGCGGGGTTCATGCGCTCGACCGCCACCTGCTGGCCTGCGTCGAGCTGGGCGTGCGCCACCGGGTGCCGGCCATCGCCATCCACGGCTTTCTGGACGGGCGCGACTCGGCCCCGACCTTGGGGGCCGAAGTCGTCCGCACCCTCCTCCAGGACATGCGGCGCATCGCGGGCGCCAAGGTGGACGTGGCGACCCTGACCGGCCGGTACTTCGGGATGGACCGCGACCGCCGCTGGGACCGGACCAAGCTGGCCTACGACGCCATGGTCCACGGGGTCGGAACGGCGGTGGAGCATCCGGTGCTGGCGGTTCAGGCGGCCTACCAGCGGGGCGAGACCGACGAGTTCATCCGGCCTCTGGTGCACCACCGCAACGGCCGGCCGGTCGCCAGCATGCAGGAGGGAGACGGGGTTCTCTTCTTCAATTATCGCAGCGATCGGATGCGCCAGATCGTGAGCGCGCTGGCATTGCCGGGCTTCGAGGAGTTCGACACCGGGATCCGGCCCCATCTCGCCGCGGTGACGATGACGCAGTACGACCAGACCTTTCCCTTTCCGCAGGCCTTTCCCCCCTTCAGCCTGGCGCGGATCCTGGCCGAAGTGTTGGCCGAACGCGGCTGCACCCAGTTCCGTACCGCGGAGACCGAGAAGTACCCTCACGTGACGTACTTCTTCAATGGCGGCTTCGAGCCGCCCTACCCGGGCGAGGAGCGCCGCCTGGTCCCCTCGCAGCGGGTGGCCACCTACGATCTCGCGCCGGAGATGAGCGCGCCGGGGATCACCGAGGTGCTCTGCCGCACCATCGAGGCCGGCGAGCACGATTTTCTGCTCTGCAACTACGCCAATGCGGACATGGTGGGACACACCGGCGTGCTTCCGGCGGTCGTAAAGGCGGTGGGGACGGTGGATGGGTGTCTGGGCCGGGTCCTGGCCAGTGCGGAACGGGCCGGCTGCAGCGTCCTGGTCACCGCTGACCATGGCAACGCCGAGATGATGATCGACCCTGTCACCGGCGGCGTCCACACCGCCCACACCACCAACCCGGTGCCCTTCGTGGCGGTGGCGGCCCAGACTGCCCGACTGTTGCCCGGAGGGTCGCTGCGCGATGTGGCGCCCACGGTGCTGCGCCTGCTGGGCATCGAGCCTCCCGGCGAGATGACGGGAAAGGATCTCAGAGAGTGCTGACGAGGACACCGGCGACCCGCTGGCAGCGTTGTCTGGTCACAGCCGGCGCGATGCTCTGGGCCTCGCCCGCGCTCGCCCAGGTCGGGCACGCGCCGGGACGATCGCCCTATCACGACATCCCCCGGGGCCACACCGTGACCGCCACCGTCGCGCAATTCGGTGGGAGCGGCGGCCGCTTGGGCATCGCCCCTCATGACGCGCCGCTGTTCGGACTGCGCTACGACATCCGAACCTCGAGCCCGATTCAGATCGGCCTCGGAGCGGCCCGAGGCACCTTGGACCGGCTGATCGCGGATCCCGATGCCGAGGTAGCGAATCGGTTCCGGGGGCCGGTGGACCAGACCGTCACCTTCGTGGAGCTCGATCTCCAGTTCAATGTCACCGGAGGCAAGACCTGGCACCGGCTGGCGCCGTTTGTCGCCGTGGGTGGGGGCCTCGCCCTGTCCCAGGATACCCCGGCCGACACCAGCGGATTCGAGCTGGGCAGGAAGTTCTACTTCGCCCCGCACGCGGGGGTCAGGTTCTTTCTCACCGACCGGATCCACCTCCGAACCGAGGCTCGGGTGATCTTCTGGAAGCTGAATTACCCGACCAGTTTCACTGAGGCACCGAGCGAGGAGCCCGACGCGCCGCCGGTGATCGACGACGGCCGGGAGAGCGAATGGAGCACCAGCTCGTGGCTTCAGGCGGGGCTGGGCGTCGGCTTCTCACTGTAGCATGCCGGTCTCGCTGACCCGAACGGTCGAGTTCCGTGCCGTTCACCGGCTCTTCCGGCCGGATTGGACCGACGCAGAAAATCGGGAGAGATTCGGAGCGCTGAGCGAGCCGCCGGGCCATGCGCACGACTACCGCTGCGAGGTGACGGTGTCCGGGACGATCGACCCCCGGATGGGCATGGTAGTCGATCTGGTCGCGCTGGACCGTATCCTTCAGGAGGAAGTGGTAGACCGGCTGCACGGCAAACACCTGAACGAGGATGTGCCCGCGCTGGCGTACGGGCGGATGCTGCCCACCTGCGAGGCGATCGCGGTCGAGGTCTATCGCCGCATCGCGCCCCGACTGCCGGGAGGCGTCTCGCTCGAGCGGGTGCGGATCGCCGAAGACCCGACCTTGTATGCCGACTGCACCGGCTTCGAGTCACCCTGAAGGACGACGAGATGTGCTTGCCTGGCGCCACCGGGCCGTCTCCACGTCGCTAATGGCCCGGTGCGGTCGCCATCCGGTGGAGGCAAGCCGCTGAATCACCAGACTGTCTGGGGGCAGTTGATGCCTATCCGACCCCTCGCGGCCATCGCGGCCGCCCTCGTGGTTCACGCCGGTCCCGTGCTGGCCCAGCGCACCGGTGACCAGGCCCGCCTCATCTTCACCGTGTCGGGTGCCTACCTGGATCGCAAGGCACTATGGTCGGTCTCATCCCAGCCGGTGCCTGACGTGGGAGGAGGGACCGGGGTCGACAATTTCGCGCTCAGCCGCGGCATCATGCGCACCTTCGGCGCTGGGTTCTCGGGTACCTATTTCGCGGGCGAGCACGTCGGCATCTCGGCGGATGCCTTTCTCATCGGGCTGGGCTTCGAAGATAACTGCAGGATCGAGGGGAACCTGCAGAGCGCGCAGAACGGGGAGATCTGCGACTTCATCGACCAGCGGGAACGCCGGGCCGCCGCGGTGACGGTGTCGGCCGGCGGACTTTTCCGCATCAACAGCCGGGATCCCATCTCGCCCTTCGCCAGGGTCAATGCCGGCCTGCTCTTCTCCAACCAGAGCGCGATCCGGACCGAAGGCTTCACCAACCAGGGCGTGCTCCTCACGATCTACGATGACGATTCGGACACCCGCGTCTCTCCGTCCTTCGGCCTGGGCATTGGCGTCACCTTCGCCCTGGCCCGAGCCTACCACCTTCGCTTCGAAGTGCGGGACAACATCGTCGGCGTGCAGGAGGTGACCGGTGCCACCCCGGGCCCTCGGGTGATTCCACCGCACAAGGAGAAGTTTCAGCAGCTCTTCAGCCTCCTGGTCGGGCTGGACGTGATCCTGGAGCGGGACCGCGGGAGGCGGTATTGAAGGAGAGCCGGCCAGGCAAACGGCCCGGTGGCGTTCGCGGCGCCATCCTGGCCGGTGGGGGCGCTACCAGATTCGGCGGAAAGCCCAAGGGACTCGAGGTGGTGGGCGGTGAGCGGATCCTGGATCGGCTGGTGCGGGTGATGACGGCGGCCTTCGACGGGCCGCCGTTGCTCGTTGCGAACGCGCCGGAGGCGTCCACCTGGCGTCCGGGCCTGCAGGTCGTGCCCGATGTGCGCCCGGGCTTTGGGGCGCTGGGCGGCATCTACACCGCGGTGGTCGCGGCGCCGGCACCGGTGGTCTGCGTCGCCTGGGACATGCCGTTCGTGTCCGAGGCGCTGCTCCGCCGGCTGGCCGACGGGCTGGTCGGGAACGACGCCTGCCTGCCCCAGAGCACCGCCCGTCACGGGGTCGAGCCGCTCTGTGCCGCCTACGGTCCGGCCTGCCGCGACGCCATCGCGCGGAGTCTCGACGAGGGGGATCTCCGTGCGGTCTCCTTCCATGAGCGCATCGGCATCGGTATCCTCCCCCTGTCCGAGATCGCGCGACTGGGCGATCCGGAGCTCCTGTTCTTCAACGTGAACACCGCCGAGGACCTCGCGCTCACGGACGGGATGTGGCGGCGACTCGAATCATCTCCATCATCGGGCGGAAGAACGCCGGAAAGACCACGCTGATCGTTGCCCTGGCCAGCGAGCTGGTCCGCCGGGGACATCGGGTCATGACGATGAAGCACGCCCACCACCCGGCGCAGGTGGACCAGCCCGGGGTGGACAGCTGGCGGCACTTCCACGAGGGACGCGTCGAGCGGGTGCTGCTGGTGAGCCCGGAGCTGCGGGCGCTCTTCCATCGTGCGCCCGACGAGTCCGATCCGATCGGACTGGCGCGGGAGTATCTCCCCGGAGCGAGCATCGTGCTGGTCGAAGGCTTCAAGAGCGCGCCGCTGCCGAAGATCGAGGTGTTCCGCCGGGCCGTTGCGCCCCAGCCGTTCTACGATCCGTCGGCTCCCGAGGCCGACCAGTGGGTCGCCATCGTCACCGACGACTACGGGTTCGAGTCCGATCGTCGGATCCTCCGCTTCAACGACACCATGTGGCTCCAGCTCCTGGCGAACCTCGCGTGGGAGCACGCGCTGGTCATCGAGACGTGACCGGTCCGCTTGCCGCGGCCGAGGCCGCGCGCCGCATCCTCGAGGAGGTGCGGCGGCAGCCGGCTTTGCGCATGCCGCTGGATGACGCCCTCGACGCGGTGCTGGCCGAGGACGTGGTCAGCCCGCTCGACATTCCCCCCTGGGCCAACTCGGCGATGGATGGGTATGCCACCCGCGGAGCGGATGCGCGGGGAGCGACCGAGGAACGGCCGGTACGCCTCAGAGTGGTGGAGCAGCTGCCCGCCGGGCGCTTCCCCACCCGGACGATCGGCCCGGGAGAGTGCGCCCGCATCTTCACCGGCGCGCCGTTGCCCCAGGGCACCGATACGGTGATTCGCCAGGAGGACACCGATCAGGGGACCGAAGTGGTGACCATCCTGCGCGACCGGGACGTCGGGGCGAACGTCCGGCGGGCGGGCGAAGACATCCGAAAGGGCCGGACCGTCCTCACCCGGGGCACCGGGCTGGGCCCCGCGCAGCTCGGCGTGCTCGCCTCGCTCGGCGTGGCGCACCCGCTGGTCTTCCGGCAGCCACGGGTGGCGATCCTCGGAAGTGGTGACGAGATCGTGGACGTGGACCAGCCCGAGGAGATCCTGAGCGGGCGGAAGATCGCCAGCAGCAACACCCACACGCTGCTGGCGCTGGTCCGACGCACCGGGGCCGAGCCGGTGAATCTCGGCATCGCGCGCGACTCGCCCGACAGTCTCCGGGAGCACCTGACCCGGGCGCTGGACGCGGACCTGCTGGTGACCACGGCCGGGATCAGCGTCGGCGAGCACGACTACCTGCGTGCCGTGATCGACGAGCTCGGCGCGGAGCAGCGGTTCTGGAGGATCCGGATGCGGCCCGGGGCGCCGGTGGGATTCGGTCTCATGAGAGGCATCCCCTGGATCGGCCTGCCCGGAAACCCGGTCAGCACCATGGTCACCTTCGAGCTCTTCGTTCGGCCGGCCATCCGCACGATGGCCGGACACCCGCTGCCCTTCCGCCGCACCGTCCCGGTCCGCCTGGCGGAGCCCATCCAGCTCAAGCCCCGTCTCCAGCACTTTCTGCGCGCGGTCGTGACCGATGGATCGCATGGCTTGGAGGCCCGGCTGACCGGTCCCCAGGGCTCCGGCATTCTGAGCTCGATGATTCTGGCCAACGCCCTCCTGATCCTCCCCGAAGGCCAGCTGGAGACTCCGGCTGGAGCGACGGTGCGAGCCCTCCTGCTGGACGAGACGGTGCACGTGGCGGAGCCGGAGTTTTAGGTCGGGCGGTCGGGGGTCAGGCGGTCGGGTGTCGGGCGGTCGGGGGCCGCGCGGGACGGCGAGACGGCGAGACGGCGGGACGGCGGGACGGGCGGTCGGAGCGGTCGGAGTGGTCGGAGCGGGCGGAGGGGGAGCCAGTACCTCATCCCGAGCGAAGCGAGGGATCTGCTCCGCAGGCTCTGAAGCAGGCGGAGCAGGTCCCTCGGTCGCGCTGCTCCCTCGGGATGAGGTACGGCATTCGAGATTCGTCCCGCCTGACCGCCTGACCGCCCGCCCGCCCGTCCGTCCCAAGTTGACGCCCACAGCAACCCCCTTATCTTCATGTGCAAGAAGGGGAGTAGCTTATCCGCCGAGTGGCGGACCTCCGAATCGTCAGGACTGTCCGCCAAGTGCGGGCACGGTTCGGTGGGGAACGGAGCGCACCGCGCACCGTCATCCAGAGCGAGACCTTCGTCCAACGCGCATGGCGCGGTACGGACGGGGTCTCGCTCTTTTTTTCACCCGTCCGTCGGCGGCGTGATCGCGGCAGAGGAGCGTATGAACAACGTCAAGACTTTCGTACTCATGGGCGCCCTGGTCGGCCTCTTCGGTCTGGCCGGGCAACTGCTCGGGGGCTCCCAGGGCCTCGTGTTCGCCCTGGTCTTCGGCGGGCTCTTCAATTTCATCATGTACTTCTTCTCCGACCGGCTGGTGCTCCGGATGTACGGGGCCCAGGTCGTCAGCGAGGCTCAGGCGCCCGAGCTGTATCGCATGGTGGATCGCCTGCGGCAGCGCGCGGGCCTTCCGATGCCGGTGGTGGCGGTCGCGCCGCACGAGCAGCCCAACGCCTTCGCCACCGGCCGGAGCCCGTCGAAGGCCGTGGTCGCGGTGACCACCGGTATCCTCAAGGGCATGCCGCAGGAGGAGCTGGAGGGCGTCATCGCGCACGAGCTGGCCCACATCAAGAACCGCGACATGCTGATCGCCACGGTGGCGGCCGGCATCGCGGGCGCGTTGAGCAACCTGCCGTACCTGTTCCTGTTCGGGGGCGGGAGCGATGACGAAGGCGGCCATCCCTTCGCCCAGATCGCGCTGATGCTGCTGGCCCCGATCGGCGCGATGCTGATCCAGCTGGCCGTGTCGCGGCAGCGCGAGTTCGAGGCCGACCGGGTGGGCGCACTCATCCTCGGCCGCCCGTTGCCGTTGGCCCACGCGCTGGTCCGGCTGGACGCGATGGCCCGGCGCATTCCCATGCAGGTGGCGCCGGCGGCAGCCCCGCTGGCCCAGGTGAACCCGCTCGCCGCGTACAGCGGCGGCATCGCCAAGCTGTTCAGTACCCACCCGCCCACGTCGGAGCGGGTCGCCCGGCTGGAAGCCATGGCCGCGGGTCGCTGATTGTTCGGCCATCACGGCCCGGCGGTCTGGCTCGGATTCACCGGGCTGGTCGCCGCCCTGCTGATCCTCGACCTCGGCGTCCTCAACCGCCGGTCGCATGTGCTGTCGTTCAAGGAGGCGATGAGCTGGAGTCTCGGGCTCATCGCCATCGCGCATCTGTTCGGGCTGTTCATCCTCTGGCGCGAGGGGTCCACCGCCGCCCTGGAGTACTACACCGGCTATCTCATCGAGCTGTCCCTCAGCGTCGACAACCTCTTCGTCTTCCTCCTGATCTTCTCGTACTTCTGCGTCCCGGCGGAAGCCCAGCCGAAGGTCCTCAAGTGGGGCATCCTCGGCGCGATCGTGATGCGGCTGATCATGATTGCGCTGGGAGCGCTGCTGCTCCAGCGGTTCGAGTGGATCATCTACGTCTTCGGCGGAATCCTGATCATCACGGGATTCCGGATGTTCAGGCAGAAGGAAGAGTTGATGGACCTGGACAAGAACCCGATCGTCCGGCTCACCCGTCGCATTCTGCCGCTGAGCAACTACTACCACGACACCAGGTTCTTCACCCGCCACCGGAACGGCGCGCTGCTCGCCACGCCGCTGCTCCTGGTCCTGGTCGTGGTCGAGTGGTCGGACCTGGTGTTCGCCATCGACAGCATCCCCGCGATCTTCGCGATTACCCGGGATCCCTTCCTGGTCTACAGCTCCAACGTGTTCGCCATCCTGGGACTGCGGGCGCTGTTCTTCGTGCTGGCGGGGATGATGGACAAGTTCGTCTACCTCAAGCCCGGGGTCGCCCTCATCCTGATCTTCGTCGGGCTCAAGATGACGCTGAGCCCGTGGGTGCACCTGTCCACAGCGTTGTCGCTCAGCGTGGTGGTGCTCACCTTGACGACGGCGGTCCTGCTGTCGCTGTGGCGAAGCGCGCGGGAAGCGCGCCAGCCGGCGTAGTTGAATGGCGGTCCGGCGGTAACGAAGTAAGATGTAGCCAAACGACTGTCATCCCGAGGAGCGAAGCGACGAGGGATCTTCTCAGCCGGTCTCGATGACTGCTGAGAAGATCCCTCGCTTCGCTCGGGATGACAGGCTAGCCTTGGTTCGCCTGTCCGCCCGTCAGTCCGTCCGCCTGTCCGCCCGTCCGCCCTATCCGCTAAGAGTTGCCAGCCTCCCCGGCCGGCCCGATCTTCCCCCGCAATGTCCTCCCCATCTCTGCTCCAACGACTCGGCCTCGACCGACCGGAGCTGCGCGCCTGGGCGATGTACGATTGGGCGGCCTCGTCGGTGCAGACCACCATCATGGTCGCGGTCTTTCCGATCTACTTCGTCAAAGTGGCGGGCGCCGGGATCGCCGAGAGCGGTGCCACCCAGCGGCTCGCGACCATCAACTCCATCGCGCTCGTCATCATTGCGCTCGCCTCCCCCATCCTCGGCGCGATCTCCGACTACCGGGCGGCCAAGAAGCCGTTCACCGCGGTCTTCATGCTGCTGGGCATCGCCGGGTGCTGCGGGCTCTTTCTGGTCCACACCGGAGATCTCGACCTCGCCTCCTGGCTCTTCGTGCTGGTCATGGTGGGGGTGGCCGGCAGCTATGTCTTCTATGAGGCGCTGCTGCCGCACATCGCCCGAGCCGGCGAGATCGACCGGGTCTCCGCCGCCGGGTACGCGGTCGGCTATCTGGGCGGCGGTGTCCTGCTGGCCCTCAACCTGGCCTGGATCCAGATGCCCGGACTCTTCGGACTGCCCTCCGGCCCCGGGCTCTCCGAAGGTGAGGCCACCCTGCCGGCGCGGCTTGCGTTCCTCTCGGTCGCGCTCTGGTGGGGAGTGTTCTCCATCCCGCTTTTCCGCCGGGTGCCCGAGCCGCCGGGGCGGATCGAGCCGGACGAGCGCGCCGGGCAAAGTCCGGTTCGAGTGGCCTTGGTCCGGCTGGGGGAGACCTTCCGCGAGCTCCGGAGCTATCGGCAGGCGTTCCTGATGCTGCTGGCCTTCCTGATCTACAACGACGGCATCCAGACCATCATCAAGATGGCCACTGCATATGGCACCGAGATCGGCATCGGGCAGAGCGCGCTGATCAGCGCGATCCTGCTGGTGCAGTTCGTGGGGATCCCCTGCAGCTTTCTGTTCGGGAGCATCGCCGGCCGGATCGGAGCCAAGCGCGCGCTGTTTCTCGGCCTGCTGGCCTACACCGTGATCAGCATCCTGGGCTACTACATGACCACCGCCACCCACTTCTTCGTGCTCGCGGGCCTGGTTGGGATGGTGCAGGGTGGCACCCAGGCGCTGAGCCGGAGTCTCTTCGCCAGCATGATCCCGCAGCACAAGTCGGGGGAGTTCTTCGGGTTCTTCAGCATCTTCGAGAAGTTCGCCGGGATCTTCGGCCCCCTCATCTTCGCGGCCACCATCGCCGTCAGCGGCTCCAGCCGGAACGCGATTCTCTCGGTGATCGGCTTCTTCGCGGTGGGCGCGGCGCTGCTGGCGCTGGTGAACGTACCCGAGGGTCAACGGACGGCGCGCGAGGTCGAGCGCCAAGTCCTGGCAGCTGGCTGATACCACTTCGCCACCCACTCCCCGTCGATAATCACAGTCTGCGTTTATCTGTGTTCATCTGCGTTCATCTGTGGCTAATCCTGTCTCCCGCGAGCATATGGTTCGTGCCGGCGCGCGACTGAGCTATCGAGCAGGGCGGCTTGGGCCACAGATGAACGCAGATGAACACAGATAAACACACTGCAGATTCTTACAGGCACGCGGAGCTCACCCGGCAGATTGTGGGGGTGTTCTT
This sequence comes from Gemmatimonadales bacterium, assembly GCA_036556625.1. GTDB lineage: Bacteria > Gemmatimonadota > Gemmatimonadetes > Gemmatimonadales > GWC2-71-9 > CAVVWJ01. Next base: position 5,541 of record DATBJC010000062.1, on the reverse strand, counting down.
TCAGGTCTACGGCGAGCTTGGGTATGGGTTCCTGGAGTCGGTGTATCGCAACGCGATGACCATCGCCCTGAGGGAAGCCGGACTGCGGGCCGAGTCGGAAGTTGAGCTGCACGCCCGCTTCCGAGGACAGTCAGTAGGGATGTTTCGGGCGGACTTGCTGGTGGAAGGGGCGGTCCTGGTGGAACTGAAGGCTGCCCGAGCCATAGAGCAGGCTCATATCGCGCAACTGCTGAACTATCTTCGCTGTACCGTCATCGAGATCGGCCTCATCCTCAACTTCAGTGCTGCGCCCAAAGTGCGCCGCCTGGTCTTCACCAACGATCGCAAGTGCGGCTCGATCCCACGGCTCCGAGGAATCGGTTGACCGGGCACCACTTGCCCGGCCCCCGACTCCTGCCCTACGTTGTACCCATGACTCCCTGCATGACCACCATGCCGAAGCGCCGCACATGCGGCGGGTGCCGACCGGCCTAGGGACGTCACGACCATCCTTCGACCTGGAAGCCCCGCCGTGCCGAGCACAGGCGGGGCGTTCGCATTCATGGACGTACTCGAGCTGACCCGCGCCCTGGTAGCGCTGGAGACCCCGACCGGATCGGAGCAGGCCGCCACCGATCTCCTCGACGGCGTCCTCCGGCGGGCCGGCTACCGCACCCTGCGGCAGCGCGTCTCGCCGGGGCGGGACAACCTCTACGCCTATAGAGAGCAGCCCGAGCTGGTGTTCTCCACCCATCTGGACACCGTGCCGCCCTACCTGCCGCTGGCGGAGGACGGCGAGACGATTCGGGGCCGGGGCAGCTGCGACGCCAAGGGCCTCGCGGCGGCCATGATCGGCGCCGCCGAGCGGCTGGCCGCGAGCGGGGAGCGGCGGGTGGGCCTGCTCTTCCTGGTGGGCGAAGAGAACGGCTCCGACGGCGCCAAAGCGGCCGCCGAGTTCGGCCCCCGGGGGCGGTTTCTCATCAACGGGGAGCCCACCGGGAACCGGCTGTCGGTGGGCCAGAAGGGCACCCTGCGGGTGGACCTCACGGCCACGGGGCGAGCGGCACACTCGGGCTATCCCGAGGAAGGCTCCAGCGCCATCGCCGCCCTGCTGGACACCATCGAGCGGATCCGCCGGATGCCGCTGCCCCACGACCCGCTGCTGGGGCAATCCACGCTCAACATCGGACTCATCTCCGGCGGTGTGGCGCCGAACGTCATCCCGCCGCACGCCGGCGCTCAGCTCATGGTGCGCACGGTCGAGCCCACCGGCGCTCTGAGGGAGGCGATCGAACGACTGCTGGCCCCGGGAGTCCGCGTCGCCTTTCCGGTGGAGCTGCCCTTCCACAAGGCGGCCGGCGCGCCGCCGGGGTGGGACACGACCGTGGTGAGCTTCGCCAGCGACCTGCCGTTCCTCGCCGGCTGGGGCGAGGGGTACCAGCTCGGCCCGGGCGATATCCGGGTGGCCCATACCCCGGAGGAGCACATCCTCAAGACGGATCTGCTCCGCGGCGTGGACCTCTACGTGCGACTGGCCACCGATCTCCTCTCACGCGAGGCACCATGACCGGGAAGATCCCCGTCTGCATCCTCGGCGCCACCGGCACGGTGGGCCAGAAGTTCGTCCGGCTGCTCAGCGACCACCCCTGGTTCGAGCTCGCCGCGGTGGCCGCGTCGTCGGCCAGCGCCGGCCGGCGGTACGGTGAGGTGGTCCGCTGGCGGGAGCAGGTTGACCTCGCGCCGAGAATCGCCGAGCTCACGGTGCAGGACTGCGAGCCTCCGCTGCCCGGTGCCATCGCTTTCTCCGCGCTCGACGCCGATGTGGCCGAGCCCATCGAGCAGGCGTTCGCGCGGGCCGGCGCGTACGTCGTCACCAACACCCGGACCCACCGGATGGAGCCCGACGTTCCTCTGCTCATCCCCGAGGCCAACGCCGATCACCTGGTGCTGATAGACCGGCAGCGGGCGGCGCGGGGGTGGAGCGGTGCGATCCTGGCCAACCCCAACTGCTCCACCGCTGCGCTCACCCTCGCGCTGGCGCCGCTCCATCGGGCCTTCGGGGTGGAGAAGCTCTTCGTCTCGACCATGCAGGCGGTCTCGGGCGCGGGGTATCCCGGCGTTCCCTCGCTCGATGCCCTGGGCAACGTGATCCCGCACATCGGCGGCGAGGAGGAGAAGATCGAGCGCGAGAGCCGCAAGATCCTCGGCACCCTCGGCCCGGCCGGCGTGGACCCGGCGGCTTTTGCGGTAAGCGCGCACACCAACCGGGTGCCGGTGGTAGATGGACATCTGGAGACCGTGTCGGTGGGATTTCGCCGCCGGGTGTCGGTCGAGGAGGCGATCACGGCGCTTCGCGAATTCCGCGGATCGCCCTGCGTGGCCGGCCTTCCGTCGTCGCCCAATCCGCCGGTCGAGGTGGACCCGCGCGCCGACCGGCCGCAGCCGCGGCTGGACCTCGACCGGGGACGAGGCATGGCGGTGACCGTCGGCCGGGTGCGCCCCTGCCCGATCCTCGACCTCCGGATGGTCGTCCTCGGGCACAACACCGTCCGCGGCGCGGCCGGTCAGGCGGTGCAGATCGCGGAGCTGCTGGTGGCGGACGGTCGCCTGGGGCAGCGGCCGTGATCGTCTGCAAGTTCGGCGGCACCTCGGTGGCCGACGCCGCCGCGATCCGGCGGCTGATCGCGATCGTCGGCGCCCGCGCTGAGGCACGGCCGCTGGTCGTGGTGTCGGCGCTCGCCGGGGTCACCGACGGCCTGCTCGGGCTCGCGGCCGCGGTGCGCGCCGGCGACGCGGACGGGCTCAACCGAGCGATCGACGCGCTCGTGCGGCGCCACGAGTCGGTCGCGGCTGAACTGCCGGGAGCCGATGCGGCCGCTGAGACGGTACGGGCCGACGCCGAGTCGCTCCGGCCCTCCCTCCTTGCCGCCCTCGGCCAGCCGCTCCGGCCGGCGGAGATCGACGAGCTCACCGGCCACGGCGAGCTCTGGAGCTCGCGGCTGGTGGCGGCCGCGATGATCGGAGCCGGCGTACCATCGGCCTGGGCGGACATTCGTCCGGTCATGGTGACCGACGACCGCTTCGGCCGGGCGACGCCGTACATCCAGCTGATCAACAACCGGGCGCGCGAGTGCCTCCGTCCGCTGCTGGAGCAGGGACTGATTCCGGTGACCCAGGGATTCATCGGGGCCACCTACGAAGGCGTGCCGACCACGCTGGGCCGCGGCGGCTCCGACTTCACCGCGGCGCTGCTGGGCGCGGCGCTCGACGCGACGCGAGTGGAGATCTGGACCGACGTGGACGGCCTGATGACCGCAGACCCCCGGATCGTGTCCGCGGCACGCACCCTGTCCGCGGCGAGCTACGAGGAGGCGGCCGAGCTGGCCACCTTCGGCGCCAGGGTGCTCCATCCCGCCACGGCCATGCCGCTGGTGCGTGCGGGCATTCCGATCGTGATCCTCAACTCCACTCGACCCGAGCTGCCGGGCACCACGATCGAGCCGTCCGCCGAGCTGGAGCGGTTGGGAGACTCGCCGATCCGCTCCATCTCCTGGAAGCGCGGTATCACCGTGATCAACGTCCGGGCGCCGCGGATGCTGGGCGCGTACGGCTTCCTGCGGGCCATGTTCGAGGTCTTCGAGCGGCACGAGGTGGTGGTGGACGTGCTGGCCAGCGGCGAGGTCAGCGTGTCGCTCACCGTGGAGGACCGGTCGCGCCTGGAGCCGGTCATCCGGGAGCTCTCGGAGCTGGGCGACGTGTGGACCGAGGACCGTCGGGCGATCGTGTCGGTAGTGGGGATCGGTCTCCGGGGCACGCCGGGGCTCGCCTCGCGCATCTTCCGCGCGGTGCAGCCGGCGAATGTGGAAGTCATCTCGCAGGGGGCGTCGGCGATCAACATGACGTTCGTGGTGCGGGAGGAGGAGGGACCGGACGTGGTTCGGAGGCTCCATGCGGAATTCTTCGGGGCGAGCTGATCCGACCTGTCATCCCGAGCGAAGCGAGGGATCTTCTCCGCCGTGCTCGAGCCATTTCCAGGCAAGATCCCTCGCATTCGCTCGGGATGACAGAGCCGCTTGTCACAGGCGATCCTCATGCGACTTACGATCGTAGGCAACGGCAAGATGGGCCGAGCGGTGGCGGAGCTCGCCGAGGAGCGGGGGCACGTCGTGCACGCGATCATCGGCAGCTCAGAGAACGCGCAGGGTGCCGCGCTCAGCAGCGAGCGTCTCACCGGGACCGACGTCGCCATCGAGTTCACCCGCCCCGACGCCGTCGTTCCCAATCTCGAGCGCCTGATCGAGGCCGGGATCCCGACCGTCACCGGCACCACGGGATGGAGCCAGGAGCTCCCCCGGATCACCCGGCTGGTTGCGGCCCATCGCGGCGCCCTCCTTCACACCAGCAACTTCTCCATCGGCGTCCATCTGTTCCTTCGCGCCGCCCGCGACCTCGCGGCCCGGTTCGCCGGGCGACCCGAGTTCGATGCCTATATTCTGGAGGAGCACCACGCGGCCAAGCGCGACGCGCCGTCGGGCACGGCCAGCGTGCTCCGCACTCGGCTAGGGGAAGCGGACGCGGCACGCGAGTTCCCCATCACCTCGGTCCGAGCCGGCGCCATTCCCGGGACTCACATCGTGACTTACGATGGGCCGTACGAGACCGTGGCGCTGAGCCACGTCGCCAGGAGCCGCCGCGGCTTCGCCGCCGGTGCGCTGGCGGCGGCCGAGTGGCTGCCCGGCCACCCCGGGGTTCATGAGCTCGAGACCATGCTCTTCGGAGACACCGGATGACCCGCCTCCAGGGATGCGGCACGGCGCTGGTCACCCCGTTCACCGACGGGGGTGAGGTGGACTTCTCGGCGCTCCGGGCGCTGGTGGGGTGGCAGATCGAGGAGGGCATCGACTTCCTGGTGCCCTGCGGCTCTACCGGCGAGGCGCAGACGCTGACCGACGCGGAGCGGCAGCGGGTGGTGGCGACGGTGGTGGAGACCGCGGCCGGGCGAGTGCCGGTCATGGCCGGGGCCACCAGCAACGACACCGCGCGTGCGCTCGAGGAGACCAGCCGAATGTGCCGCCTCGGCGTCGATTACATCCTCACCGCCACTCCGTATTACAACAAGCCGACCCAGGGCGGCCTGCTCCGCCACTTCACCGCGATCGCCGACACCTCCACCAAGCCGGTCTGTCTCTACAACGTGCCCGGGCGCGCGGCGGTCAACCTCCAGCCGGCGACCACGCTGCAGCTCGCCGAACACCCCAATGTGATGGGCATCAAGGAGGCCAGCGGCGACCTCGCGCAGGTGATGCAGATCCTGCGGGGCCGGCCCGAGCGGTTCGCGGTGCTATCGGGGGACGACTGGCTCACGTTGGGCATCGTGGCCGCCGGCGGCGACGGGGTGATCTCGGTGGCGTCGAACGAGGTGCCCGGGCGGATGCGGTCGCTGGTCCGGCTGCTGCTGGCCGGGGAGCTGGAGCAGGCGCGAGCGTGCCATTACCGGCTGCTGCCGCTGATGGACGCGAATTTCCTGGAGACCAACCCGGCGCCGGTGAAGGCGGCACTGGC
>DATBJC010000061.1:0-6244 GCA_036556625.1 Gemmatimonadales bacterium | reverse complement strand
CGGTCCATGGATGAGGCGGTCGAGTGGGCCAAGCGGTGCCCCAACCCGATGCCGGGGCCGAGCGACCTCGAGATCCGCCCGATCTGGGAGTCGGAGGACTTCGGCCCCGAGATCGCGGCGGGGGTGAACGAGCTTCGCGCCAAGATCGCGAAGAACACCAATTAGGACGGAGCCGCCGACCCACCGGCACCGTGCCGGTGGGCCGGTCCCTTCAGGCGGGGAATGATCTACTCCCCCAGACCGCGCCTGAGCGCCAGCCGCCCGGCTCGGCGCCCCAGCTTCAGGCCCGCATCGCCATCGAAACGGTAGTGCAGTCCGCCGATCACTCGCGACAGGCTCGCTTCATTGGCCGTCCGATTCACCAGTCTGATCTTCGACGGAAACGCGTCCCATAGCACCGCCTGCCACGCGCCAGTCTCGCAGGAGTGGGCCGACGGATATGATGGATGGTTGGGCAGCGCGGTGGCCAGCGTAATGGCCGGGTCCGCCTGGGTCGGCCGGATGAACCAGTAGGTGAACTTGGTATCGAAGCATCCAACAATGGCGTCGAATGCCGCCAAGTTGCCGTAGGCGAGGATGCGTGCCGCCCTGACTTCGCCCAGTTGGCGTTGCTCGATGAGGTCGGCGGCAACCTCGTTGAACAACACGCCGGAGAACGGCACCCACTTCAGCGTCGTGGCCACCTGCTCGGGCGTCCGTGCGTCGGAAAAGGCCCGCACCTCGACCAGCGCCGCCAGGTACTCGGCCGACCCGAATGCCGGGGGCGGCGGCGAATTGATCTCGTTCCCCGACCTGAGGAAGAAGGGACGGGCGCCGAAGCCACCCTTGACCGTCGGCGCGCCACTGCTGACCCAAAAACCGGGCCCGGTGGGCTGCGGTGGCAGGGCTGCCACACCGAAGTTATCCGTCGCCGCCTGCGCCAGCACAGCGGCTGCGACCTCGCGGCCGATGGCTTCACCGGCATCGAACGCGCTTCTCCTGCGAGGCCGGCCGTCGTATTCCGAGCGCTGGGCCGTCAGCTCGGCATCGATCAACGCCACGTCGAGCGGATAGAAGTGCTGAAGGAGGACGACGGCTGCGCCCGCCGCGGCGCCCGCCAATCGGGGAGCCAGAGGCGAGGGCTCTCCCTTCCTTCGGGCCGCCAGTACCGCCCGGTACTGCCCCAGGGAGACATACGCATTGATGCGACCGGCCTGGGGCGGCGGACTGCCCGGAATCAGCCGGCTCCGAAAGATTTCGATGGCCTTCCGAGTCCAACGGAGGCTGGACAGCCCTTCCGGCGAGTGGACGGCGACCGAGCCATCCTCGGATGATGTCCCGGTCACGGATGGATTCGGAGCGGTCCTCTCCTCGGCACAACCGGTCACCAACGCCGCGAGAACCAGAAGAGGGCTCACTCCGCGCGGGAAGCAACGTGGTCTGCGTGTCTGCATACGACCTCCAGTGATACGTGAGAGCTGCGGGTTGGGACCGGTGACAGCACCGCAGCAAGTCTGCTTGCTCACCCCGATCCTGGGGCGTACTGTATGCCCGGGGCCTCATGCCACCGTCACGTCACGCTCACGCACCTAACACGCTGCGGTTGCTTACCTTCGGCGGGCTGTTCCTGGTGGATCAGGACGGCAAGCCGGTGGCGGAGCAGCGCCGCAGGCTATCCCTCCTCGTCCTGTTGGCGGTCGCCGGCAACCAGGGCCTCAGCCGCGACAAGCTGACCGCCCTCCTGTGGCCGGAGAGCCCCACGGAGAACGCCCGCCACGCCCTTCAGCAGTTGGTGTATTACCTGCGGCGCGAAGTGGCCGAGGAAATTTTTCTGGGGACCGACCCGCTCCGGCTCAATTCCGCACTGGTCACCAGCGATGTGGCAGACTTCAAAGCCGCCCTCGACCGCGACGCGCGAGCGGACGCGGTCGCGCTCTACCGGGGCTCGTTTCTCGACGGGTTTTTCCTCGATGGATCCGCGGAGTTCGAACGGTGGGTGGAGGAAGAGCGTGGTCGGTTGGCCGCCGCGTTCCACCGGGCACTCTATCAACTCGCGAAGGGAGAAGACCAGGCGCGAAACCGCACCGCCGCGATCAGCTGGTGGAGGAGGCTGGCGGAGGCGGAGCCGCTCAGCGGTCGTGCGGCCGCCGGACTGATCAAGGCCCTCGCGGAGGGCGGCGACCACGCGGCAGCGCTCGGCCACGCCGACAGGTATGCCTCGATCGTGCGGGAGGAGATCGGCGGCGAGGTGGAGCCGGCGGTTGCCGAGATCGTAGCCAAGCTCCGGCAGGCCGGGTCACGGCCGCCCCCAGTGACGGAGCGCCCGCCGGCAGAAGACCGGACGGACCGACCCGACACGCCGAGCGACCGCTATCGGATTCAGAGGGAGTTGGGCCGGGGTGGGATGGCGACGGTCTATCTCGCCCAGGACCTTCGGCACGACCGCCAGGTGGCGCTCAAGGTGCTCCACCCCGATCTCGCCAGCGCGCTCGGCTCGCAACGGTTCCTGAGGGAGATCGAGATTTCCTCCAACCTTCAGCACCCGAACATTCTGCCGTTGTTCGATTCGGGCACCATCGACCTCGGCGGTGGTGTCCTTCCCTATTTCACCATGCCGTTCATTGAAGGTGAATCGCTCCGGGGCCGCCTGGCGCGCGAGCAGCAGCTCGAGCTGGACGACGCCCTGACGATTGCGGGCGACGTCGCCGCGGCCCTCGACTATGCCCATGCGCGAGGAGTCGTCCACCGGGACATCAAACCCGAGAACATCTTGATCTCGGGCGGCCGCTCGATCGTCGCCGACTTCGGCATCGCGCTGGCTGTCAGTCGTTCAGGCGGCCAACGGCTCACCCAAACCGGACTGATCGTCGGCACGGCGGTGTACATGAGTCCGGAACAGGCATTCAGCAGGGAACTGGATGGTCGCTCGGACATCTACGGCCTGGGGTGTGTGCTCTATGAGATGCTGGCGGGCGTGCCACCCTTCCTCGGACCGACGGCACAGGCGGTCCTGGCGCGGCATGCGGTGGACCCGGTGCCGAGTCTCAGGACACTGCGCCCGGTGGTGCCACTGGGGGTGGAACGCGCCATCGTGAGGGCCTTGGCCAAGGTACCCGCCGATCGATTCCCGACGGCGGCACGGTTCATCGAGGCGCTGCATGGGTCGCCGGAGACTGAGCCACCGGCGGCACGCGCGCCCCGCGCGGCCCTAGGCCCAGCCGTTCGAAAAGGCCTCCTGGCCGCGGGGACCGTGCTCCTGGTGGCTCTCGCCGGCGTCGGAGCCTGGCTCCGCGTTCGGCCCCCCGCCGAAGACGTCCGCGACGCCGACCTGCTCGCGGTCGCTCCGTTCGAGGTGCTGGACCCGTCACTGCAGGTCTGGAGGGAGGGCATCGGCGACGTGCTCTCCCGCACACTCGACGGGGCGGGCCCGATCCGCACCGTGTCGCCGAGCGTGGTGCTCCGGCGCTGGAGCGGCCGAGCTGATCGGACCTCCGCCGAGGAGTTGGGCCGTCGCACCGGCGCAGGGCTGGTCGTCTACGGTGCCGTGGTCCCGCGGGGGCGAGACTCGGTGACGCTCCGCGCCACTCTGCTCGATCGCGCCGGCGGCGTGGGAAAGGCGGATATCGAGGTCTCCGGCGAGGCGGCCCGGATGGGCGAGCTCGCCGACTCCCTGGGGTTCCGGGCGCTGCGGGTGCTCTCGTCCGGCCGGTCGATCGGCTCGGTCCGCGGGACTTCCATCGGCTCGAAGTCACTGCCCGCGCTGAAGGCGTTCCTCCAGGGCGAGCAGTTCTATCGGCGAGCGCTGTGGGACTCGGCGCTCACGCGCTACGACCAGGCGATCGGTGCCGACAGCACGTTCGCGCTGGCGCTGTTCCGGATGGGCCTGGTGCTCGGCTGGAACCCGCCGACGGCCGGCGCGTACGGGGATCGCGAGGAGTACATGCGACGTGCGACCCTGCACAACCACGGGCTTCCCCCGCGGGACAGTCTCCTCATCGTCGCCGACTCCTTCCGGCTCGCGGTGCAGGAGATAACCGAGCCGGAGGCGTGGGCGCGCATGAGCATGCGAGTGCTGACGCCGGTGGAGGAGGCGGTCCGACGCTTTCCCGAAGACCCCATATCCTGGTTCGAGCTCGGCGAATGGCGCATGCACGAGCCGTGGCCCATCGCCGCGCCGCCGGCCGTATCGCTCGAGGCCTTCACCCGTGCCATCGCGCTGGATCCGAGATTCGCGCCGGCCTACAAGCACATGCTGGAACTGCACCTGGCACTGGGGCGCCCGGAGGAGGCCCGAAAGCACGCGGCCACCTACCTGGCCCTCGACCCGACCTCTCCACACCGATCCCAGATCCATCTGGCGGCGCTCCTGCTCGACCAGAGCGATTCCGGCAGAGCCGAGGCGGAGCGGATGCTCGACACGGCGCCGGTCTTCACCGTTTGGAACGCCGCCCTCTCCGAGCTTGGCTCCTGGCCCGACACCGCCGAGACCGCGGTCCGGCTGATGCGGCGCCTTGGCGATCCGGGCCGGCGCGACCCGGGAACCCCTCCATGGGTCATCGACTCGGTCATGTGGCCGCAGTACCTGGCCCATGCGCTCGCGTTCCGCGGCCACCTCCGCGAAGCCTTCGCGGTGGATGAGCGCCTCCTGCGCCAGCCTTCCGCGTCGCAGTGGAGCGACTTCCTCAGCCCGATTCTCCACCTCAGCCTGCTCGGGATCGTTCCGGACTCGCTGGCCCGGGCGACCTTCGGTCGCGCCCTCGAGCCGGCCGCTGACTGGGGGGGCTTCTGGACTCCCCGTCACTTGTGGGGGCTGCCCTGGTGGCTGTCGCGCGGCGACACGGCCGCCCTGGCCCGCTTCGGCGTCCTCGCGGCCCGCGCGACGAGGGCACCTGCCACCCCGCGCGCGGCCCTGCGGGCTCGGCTGCTCGGAGAGACGAGCGCCGGGTTCCTCGATTTGGCGCGGGGTGATTCGGCAGCGGCGGTCCGGAAGCTGAGCGCGATCCCCGACACGCTTTGCCTGGCCGACTGGTACACCGCCAACTGCCTTCACCTGAACCTGACGCTGGCACGGCTCCTGGCGGCTCGCGGTGACGATCGGCGCGCCGGCGCGCTGCTGGAGCGGTGGCGGTGGAGCGGCGGCAGCACGCCGTCGTTCGTGCTCGCCACTCTGGAGCTGGGCCGTATCGCTGAGCGGCTGGGGGAAAGGCGGAAGGCGGCGGAGCACTATGGGTTCGTCGTGGCGACCTGGCGCCGGCCGGATCCCGAGCTGCTGCCCTACGTGGCGGAGGCGCGGGAAGGGCTGGCGCGGCTCGGAATGGAGTGAGGCCACCTAGGAATCTCGTGCGGTGCGGCGGCACCAGCCGCTGCTGCGAGCAGCCGCGCGGCGATGATGCTGCCCTCTGGCGCAAAGGTGACAGTGCGGGAGGAGATCGGCGGCAAGTCGGAGGCGGCGGTGGCCGCTCGTCCGGGCCAGGACGCCGCGGTGGGTACGCGCCATGGTTCAACGAGGAGCTGATCAAGGCGGGGATCATGCTCGCCGGTGACGGGCTCAAGCCGAGCAAGTTCGGGAAGCGGATCCACTTCAACGGGACCAAGCGGTCGGTGACCGACGGCCCCTTCGCCGAGACGAAGGAGCTGGTGGCGGGGTTCTGGATCTGGCAGGTCCGGTCGATGGAAGAGGCGATCGAGTGGGCCAAGCGGTGCCCCAACCCGATGCCGGGTCCGAGCGACCTCGAGATCCGCCCGATCTGGGAGTCGGAGGACTTCGGGCCCAAGATCGCGGCGGGGGTGAACGAGCTTCGCGCCAAGATCGCGAAGAACACCGAGTAGGACGGAGCCCCCAGGGCCCGCCTCAGTCGATTTGGCCTATGCGGGCAAGCGCATTTGTTTCCGCAGACTCCTGTCGAACGCCGACTCTGGAACGAAGCGCCGTAGCAGACTGACCTGGCGAGCCGTCCGGCCTGCGGCGTAGCGGCGGTGCGGGTTGGCCTCGGTGGACGCCTTCACCACAGCGCTCGCGACCAGCTCCGGCGTGTCGGCATTCTTCATCCCGTCGCGTAAGACTGCCTCCGCATTCGATCGCGCCGGCCGGTAGACGTCGAGCTGCTGGTCCGCCTGATAGACGTTCCCCTCGAAGGACGTTCGCGTGTAGGCGGGCTCGACCAGCACCACTCTGACCCCCGAGCCTCGGATCTCATGGTCCAGGGACTCGGAATAGCCTTCCAGGGCGTGCTTGCTCGCGGCGTACAGGGCCATAAACGGGGCC
>DATBJC010000060.1:0-93172 GCA_036556625.1 Gemmatimonadales bacterium | reverse complement strand
CGGATGATGGGGAGCCCGCTCCGGCCGATGTCGCCGGAGAAGACGAGGCGGTGCGGCGCGGGGTCGCTGATGCGCACGTCCACGCTCGCGGAGCCCAGGATGTGGCCGGCGTCGGTGTACTCGATGGTGAGGTGCTTGCGGACGTGGTGCATGCGTCGGTAGGGGACGCCCACCATCAGCTCCTGGGTGCGCACCGCGTCGCGCATGGTGTAGAGCGGCTGCGACTCGGGGGCCGCCTTGTCGCGCTTCACCAGGTACTCGAAGTCCTTCTCCTGGATGTGCGCCGAGTCGGGGAGCATCACGGCGCAGAGGTCGCGGGTCGCGGGGGTGACCACGATGGGGCCGTGGAACCCGCGGTTGGTGAGGAGCGGGAGCCGGCCCACGTGGTCGATGTGCGCGTGGCTCACCACGATCGCATCGATGCGCCGGGGGTCGAACGGCACCTGCTCGTTGAGCTCCGCCGACTCCTTGCGGGGCCCCTGGAAGAGGCCCGCGTCGAGCAGGGTGCGGGCGCCCGCGGCCTCCAGCAGGTGCATCGAGCCGGTCACCTGGCCGGCCGCGCCGAAGAAGGAGAGACGGATCATGGTGGGAGCGACCGCTGAGAGCTCTTCACTCCTTGCTCCTGGTTCCAAACAACCGGTCGCCGGCATCCCCCAGTCCCGGCAGGATGTAGCCGTGCTCGTTGAGCTGTCGGTCGAGTGCGGCGGTGTAGATCGGTACGTCGGGGTGGGCCTCCAGCATCCGGCGCACGCCTTCCGGGGCCGCGACCAGGCAGAGGAACCGGACCTTTCTCGCACCCGCCTCGCGCAAGGCCGACACCGCTGCCACCGCGGACCCGCCGGTGGCGAGCATCGGGTCGAGCACGAAGAAGTCGCGCTCCACCTCGGCCGCCGGGATCTTGAAGTAGTAGTCCACCGGACGAAGGGTATCGTGGTCCCGATACAGTCCGATGTGCCCCACCCGGGCCGACGGGATGAGCTGCGCGATTCCCTCGACCATCCCCAGCCCCGCGCGAAGGATCGGGACCAGCGTCAGCTTCTTGCCGGAGACCTGGCGTCCGGTCATGCGCTCCAGCGGCGTCTCGATCTCGACCGGCTCGGTGGCGAGGTCCTTGGTGACCTCGTAGGCCATCAGGGTCGAGATCTCGCTCACCAGCTGCTTGAAATCGCGAGTGCTGGTGTCCCGGTCCCGAAGGATCGAGAGCTTGTGAGCGATGAGCGGATGAGTGAGGACAGTCAGATTGGGGAACGATGCCTGAGGCATGGGTCCAATATGCGGGAGGGAGTGCGCTCGCAGTAGGGGAGGCGCGTGCACCGTCGCCCTTGCCGAACGCGCCGCCATGCGGACACACTCCACGCAGACCGACAACGCCAGGAAGCAAGGAGCCCAGCATGCGATTCCTTCCCATCCTCCGCGGCGCGGCCCTGCTCGCGTGCGTCGCCGCCGTGGCGCCGATGGTCACCCAATGCCAGGCGCAGGCGCCCCAGGCCGGCCCGGCACAGCGCTCCCCCACGCCCAAGTCCACCCCGGGCAAGGTGGCCGCCGAAACGGTCGCCAAAGGGCTGGAGCATCCCTGGGCCCTCGCCTTTCTGCCCGACGGGCGGATCCTGGTGACCGAGCGTCCCGGCCGTCTCCGGATCGTGGGGAAGGACGGCCGGGTCTCCGGCCCGCTCGAGGGCGTGCCCGAGGTTCTCGCGGAGGGCCAGGGCGGGCTGCTCGATGTAGCCATCGACCCCAAATTCGAAGAGAGCCGGCTGGTCTACCTCTCCTACGCCGAGCCGGGCGAAGGCGGAGCCGGCACCGCGGTGGCGCGGGGGCGATTGGGCGAGGGCAGGCTGGAGAACGTCCAGGTGATCTATCGCCAGCAGCCCAAAGTGGAGGGGAACGGACACTTCGGGTCGCGGCTGGTGTTCGGGCGGGACGGAAAGCTGTTCATCACTCAGGGAGACCGTCAGGCCTACCGGGAGCAGGCACAGAACCTCGAGTCGGGGCTCGGCAAGCTGATCCGCATCAACCCGGACGGCTCGATCCCGCAGGACAACCCGTTCGTGGGCAAGTCGGGGGTCCGGCCGGAGATCTACTCCTACGGCCACCGCAGCATGCAGGCGGCGGCGCTGCACCCGGAAACGGGACAGCTCTGGACCGTCGAGCACGGCGCCCGCGGCGGGGACGAGCTCAATCATCCCGAAGCGGGAAAGAACTACGGCTGGCCGGTGATCACCTACGGGCGAGATTACTCCGGTGCCAGCATCGGCGAGGGCACCGCCAAGGCGGGAATGGAGCAGCCGGTGTACTACTGGGATCCGGTGATCGCGCCCTCGGGGGCCGTTTGGTACACCGGCGACAGGTATCCCGGCTGGAAAGGCAGTCTCTTCATCGGCTCGATGCAGCCGGGAGCCCTGGTGCGGCTCACGCTGGAGAGCGGCCGGGTCACCAGGGAGGAGCGCTATCTCGGCGATCTGGGTGACCGGATCAGGGACGTGCAGCAGGGGCCGGACGGGCTGCTCTACCTGGTGACCGACGAGGGCGACGGACGCGTGTTGCGGGTGGTGCCGAAGGGCTAGCCGTGAGATACTTGGTGCGATGAGCGACGAGCTGCACGAAGCGCTTCGCCGATCCCGCCATGTGGCGGTGCTCACCGGCGCCGGGGTCAGCGCGGAAAGCGGACTTCCCACCTTCCGCGATGCCCTGACCGGACTCTGGGCCCAGCACAAGCCGGAGGACCTGGCCACGCCGGAGGCCTTCGAGCGGAACCCCGCGCAGGTCTGGCAGTGGTATAGGATGCGACGGGAGAGCGCGCTTCAGGCCGAGCCCAATCCGGCGCACCTCGCGCTGGCTCGGCTGGAGGACCAGGTCCCGCGCTTCACCCTCATCACCCAGACCGTGGACGGCCTCCACCGACGGGCCGGGAACCGCACCATCATCGAGCTGCACGGTGACCTCACCCGCTCCCGCTGCTCCCGCGAGGACACGGTGGTGGAGACCTGGGTCGAGCCCGAGCCCGGTGGCGCTCCGCCGAAGTGCGAGTCCTGTGGAGCTTTCCTTCGACCCGATGTGGTCTGGTTCGGAGAGCCGCTGCCCGAGAACCTGCTCCACCGCGCCTGGGCCGCGGTCTATGACTGCGATGTCTTCCTGACGGTAGGGACCTCGAATCTGGTCGAGCCCGCGGCCTCACTTCCCTGGCTGGCGGCGGCCCAGGGCGCCACGGTGGTCGTGATCAACACCACGATGGAAGGACAGCGGAGGGGAGTGGGAATCCACCATCTGACGGGCGCCGCGGGCCAGGTGCTTCCCGGTCTGGTGGAAGCCACCTGGCCCGTGACGGCCTAGCAGGAGCCGTTTCTCAGAATGTGGTGAGCGCGCCCAGCTCCTGCTCCACGTTCGCGAGGGGGCTGAAGACGTAGAGGCCGCTGGCGTTGCCGCCCCAGAGTATGCCGATCAGTGTGACGTTATTGCTCCCGCCTGCCCGCAGGAACACCGGAGAGCCGCTGTCACCCCCGGCCGACACCGCCGACACGAACGACTGACACAGCTGCGTGATGTTGCTGCCGGCGACGTTGGTATTCACGCAGGTGTTGGTGATGCCACCTCGGGTCCACCCCGTGGTCCGTCCGACCTTGTTGGCGGTCTGCCCCACCACCCCGTTGCCTTCCGCGGTGATCGTGAAATTCCCCGAGATGGTCAGGGAGTTGTTGTTCGGGCCGGTGGTCCGCGCGATGGCACCCAAAGTGGACGTGGTGCCCGCGGCATAGCGCGCCCGGGCGGAGTCACTGCGGCGGCAGCGACGCCCGGCAGGGCAGCCGGCGGGCCGGGTATAGGCAGGGTCGGCGACCTCAGTGGCGATCTGAGTGGGAGCAACGGTCTGGGTGGGCTGCCAGTATGGAGTGTTCTGGACCCCGCCCTGCACGTTGGTACAGTGCGAATTGGTGATGAAGGAGCGTTGCCCGCCCCGGAGCGCATTGAAGCCCAGCGTGCAGACGAATCCGGGGAAGTTGATCTGAAGGCCGCCGCGGACCGGCCGGACCCGACTCTGCAAGGTGGCGACCTGGACGATCGGGTCGGTCTCCTCCACGATCACGGCCGAGGCGGGCACGCCCAGCCGGGCCGCGAGACCCTGGATCGGGGAGCGGCCGGTTCCGCGCTCTACGCCGACCCGCACCCGGTTGCTGCGCTCGTCGGCGTCCACGAAGACGGCGCCCCGGAGCGCGAGCCCCTCGGTCGAGATCCGCTCCTGCCAGCGCTCCAGCTCCGTCCAGTCGAAGTCCCCCTTACGCACCCGCAGAGTGGAGGCGCTCACCCCCTGTCGAGTGAGGAAGGGCCGAAGGGCCTGCTCGGCCGCTGCCCGGCCGCGCGCGTCCTTGAGGTAGATGGTCGGCGTGCCGTCCGTGTCGAAGAAGAAGCCGCCGAATCCGGGCACCTGGCGGGCGAGCGCCACCGGATCGTCGCCTTGCGCTATCGCATCTATCGGTGCCGGGCTGCCGGTTTGACCAGAGGGAGTTGGCTGGGTGGTGTCGGAGCAGGCACTTGCAAAAAGGACCGTTCCGGCGACCAGACCCAGGAGGGAGATCGGGAGCTGGCGCATGAGTGACCTCGATGAGGCGGGTGACTCGAGCGGCAAGACCCTTGCGGCCATAAGGGACGATGCCGGTTAGGGACCGGAAATGTTGCCAGGAGCGAAGGTGTACGCCAGGGTTCGCCGGGGTTGGCCGGGTGGATGCCCATTCCTTATATTCCCCGCCCCGAGGCCAGGTAGCTCAGTTGGTAGAGCAGCGGACTGAAAATCCGCGTGTCGGGGGTTCGATTCCCTCTCTGGCCATTGCGGTACTTGCAGTCTCCCTCACTCAGATTCCTGACCAATTCTTCGTAGCGTAGCCGGCGGACTCCGACCGGCCACGCGGGCAGCTCTCGGGATGGCCTACGCCTTCGCGCGCCGACGCATCCGATGGCAGAGCACTGCCGCGGTCCTTGCCGTGCTGTCCCTCCAGCTCGGCGCATGCGTGGACCACACCGGTCCCGTGCTCGATCGCTTTCGTCCGGGAAATGCCATCCCCCAGGCACTGACGGTCTCCACTGGCAGGATCGCCTCCAATGCCGTGTACCAGGTCAGAAAGGAGAGCGGCGGCAGCGCCTACGACCCGGAGACCAACCACACCTACATCACCTGGAACGGCCCTGACATGGACATCTACGTCCGGGCCTATCACAACGGGACTGCGACCTGGAGCTCACCCAAGCTGGCGAAAACCTGGACCCACTACGCCGGCGGTGCCCGATGGGCCTATCACAACTACAGCACGATGGTGCTCGGCCCCGACGGGAAGCTGCACATCTTCCAGGCCGACCACGCACGTGCCCTCTACGAGATCGTCGCTCCCACGGCCCATTCCCTCACCGGCAACTGGATCGAGACCCGGATCTCGAGCGACCGCACCGCGTATCCCTCGGTCAACGTGGTCGGCAACAGCATCTACGTCTTCTACGTGCACGATTACAGCGCAACGCCGGACACCTACCGTACGCTCAGGTTCATCCGGAAGACCTGGAGCGGCACGAACTGGTCCGCGTGGTCCGCTCCGCGTACAGTGATCGATACCCGTCGGAAGATGGGCACCGAGCGCGGCGAGGGTGACCTGTACGACGAGGTGTACCAGCAGAGCGTATCTCTCTTCGATGACAAGCTCTGGATCACCTTCAACCTTGCCGGCGGAGCCGAGTCCTGCCCCTCGAACAGCGACGGACACAACTGCGGGGCGAAGGACCTCTACCTGGTCGGCCTCGACGTCCGGAATCCGTCCGCGCCGGGGAACCTGTACTCTGTCGGAGGCTCGAACCTGGGATCGACCGTCACCTGCGTCCAGCTGGGCGACTGCCCCGAATTCCTCCGGATTGGGACCGGCGCCCGGGTCGAGCACTTCCCGGCCGATCCCCAGTCGCCCGAATGGGGCTTGAGTCACCCGGTGGCGTTCTCGATGGCCGGCTGGCTGGGCACTACCAACACCTATGTCATTGCCTACGATCTGGGTCGCGAGGACGGTGATCACGCCATCAGGCTCGCCCGCTTCTCCAACGGGACCTGGAAACACATGACCGTGGACCAAGGGAAGGGGCTCAACCTCCGGGACATCGCGGTCCGTCAGGGGAATGCCGTCGAGCTGGCCTATCTCACCGGCGCCCCGGTGACGCTGCGAGCGAGACAGATCCTCCCCTCCGGTGGCTGGCCGGGAACAGTGACCCAGGTGCATGCCGATCTTCGGGTGCCGATGAACGGAACGCCCAAGCCCGACCGGGTCAGCTTTCTCCAGATCGCCGAAGGACCCGCCATCTCCGGGAGGGCGCTCAGGATGCTCGGCGCCACCTTCAACTTTGCCGCGAGACAGACGGATTACTCGGGTGACTGGAACGTCTTCGGGCTGTACACCCGCTAGACGGTGTCGGCGTGTTCCTCTCCCTCGCTCTCTCCGTCACCGTAGCTGGCCAGATCGATGCCACCAATGCCGCGAGGGCCGTAGTCGGTCAGGCGATCCACGCCGTCGAAGGCGACACCATCGCTGCCGTCGCTTCGCGCTGGTCGGCGCGGCTGCAGCGGGACTCCACCGATCGTGCCGCCGGGCTCGGGCTGGCCACCCTCGCGCGGCTGACCTACGACTATCCCACCTCAGAGCGGCTCTACGACCGGCTGTTCCGCGCCGACTCGCCGGATCCGGATTCCTACGCCGCCTATTCCCGTCTCGGTCGCGCCTGGTCGCTCGAGGAGCGCGGCCGGAGTGATGCCGCGGGCGAGGAGTTCGCCCGGGCCCGTCGAGCGGCACATGCCGCGGTCGAGCCGGCCGCCGAGGCGGAGGCGCTGATCGGCCTGGCATTCGCTCGGGGGGCGGCCGAGGGCATAGACGTCGGCCTGGCGCTGCTCGACACCGCGGGCCACCTGGTCCCCGCGTCGGCGTTCGACCTGCAGGCGGAGCGAGGGTGGCGCCGGGCCACACTGCTCAGCCTCCTGGCAGACCCGAGGGCCACCGCCGAGGCCGTCGCGAGCGTCGAGCTGGCACGCCGATCAGGCGAGCTCCGGCCCCAGGGACAAGCCCTCCGTGGCCTGGCGAAGGTGCTCGACTGGAGAGGGGAAGACGACTCCGCGCTCGCGGTGTTGCGGGAAGCGGAATCGCGCTTCCGGCGCGCGCGGGATCGGAGCTGGCTGGCCGTCACGCTCATGAATCGCGCCAATGCGCTGCGCAAGCGAGGCGACCTGAGCGAGACGATGGCGACCCTCCGCCTCACACTCACCGAAGGTGAGCGGTCCCACAATCTCTGGGCAGTCGCCAGCGCCCACACCGGTCTGGGCGTCGTGGCGCTCCAGCTCAACGACTTCACGACGGCCGAGGAGCACCTGCACCGGGCCGTCGCCATGTTCGAGCGCCAGGGTGACCGGTCCAGCGCGATGAATGCCCGCAAGTTCCTGCCCCTGATCGCCCTCGCCGATCGCAACTTCCCGGCGGCACGCCAGCAGGCGCTCGCGGCACTGACGTTTTACCGGAGGACCGGTGAGACGCTGGATCAGTTCGCCGCCCATCGGATGCTGGCCACCATCGCGCTCCGGGAGAAGGACTGGAGTGCAGCGGAGCGTGCCCTCGCCGATGAGCGCGCGCTGCTCGCCAGACTGGAGGGCCCGCAATGGAGGGTGGCCCTGGCGTTCGACGAGGCGAGGCTCGCCCGTGCTCGCGGCGAGCTGGCCTCCGCGGAGCGCTCGTTCCGCCGGTTTCTCCGCTCGCTCGACGACGATCAGCACGCGGCGCGCTATGACGGACGGCTCCGGCTGGCCGACATCGCCGCGCAACGTGGCGACCTCGACGCCGCGGAGCGAGAGGCCGTGTCGGCCTGGGACGACCTCGAGCGCTGGCGGAGCGCCCTCTCCGACCGCGAGCTCCGGCTGCTCGCTTTCCAGGTTGCGCGCAGCGAGTACCAGGTGTCCCCCGCCAACCTCAGCGAGCAGCGCGCGAGCGTGGCCCGGGTGTTGGCCGCGTTGGCGCAGGGCGGCCGAGCGGTGCGCGGATTCGAGCTGGCGGAGCGGCGTCGGGCCCGAGAGCTGATGGATCGGATGATGCGCGCGCAGGCCCTGCGGAGCGGCGTCTCTGACTCATCCGGCCCTCCAGCCGGAGCAGGAAAAGCCCTGCCCTTCACGGCCGCGGAGCTCGCCGGCCTGCTCCCCGATGACCGTACCGCCATCCTGGAGTATGTGACCGGAGCGCTGGGTGCACCTACCACGCTGTTCGTGGTCACCCGGCGTGGTCCCAACGGGGTCGTGGTCAGCGGGCACCCTCTGCCACCCGCCGATTCGCTGGCCGGGGAGCTCACCCGTTTCCTGGCACTGCTTCAGCAGGGGGAGGACGTGCGGCCGCTGGCTCGTGGGTTCGGTCAGGCCCTGCTGGATCCGGCGCTGACCGAGCTCGGCACCGTGGTCACCCGGCTCATTGTGGTGCCCGATGGGCCATTGCACCGGGTGCCCTGGGACGCACTCCGGCTCCCCGATGGCCGCTACCTGGTCGAACGCTACGCCGTCAGCGTGGCACCTTCCGCGGCCATCCTCGCCGCGCTCCGGCGCCATCCCCGAGCAGGCGGCGCGGTACCCGGACCGCCGGCGCGCCTGCTCGCCTTCGGCGATCCGGCCTTTGCCGGAAAATCGGGTAGCGGCTCGGCATCGGCCCCGGCGACGGCCGGGCTCGACTCCGAGGCGCTGCCGCGCCTCACCGGCTCCGGACGCGAAGCGCGCCTGGTGGCGCGCTATTCATCGGCGCCGGAGGTCCGGCTGCGCGACGAGGCGAGCGCGAGGTATCTCATCCACACACCGCTCGAAGGATTCCGCGTCATCCATTTCGCCACCCACGCGCTGGTGGACGAGCGCTCGGCTGCTCGCACGGTGCTGGCCCTGGCGCCCGAGCGGAGCGAGGGCGGCCTGGTCCGGCCCGGCGACCTGGCCGCGCTCGAGTTGGACGCCGACCTGGTGGTCCTCTCCGGATGCCGCACGGCGGGGGGTGTGTTGGTGGAAGGGGAGGGGGTCCAGGGGCTCACGGCGCCGTTGATCCAGGCCGGGGCGCGGAGCGTAGTGGCCAGCCAGTGGCGCATTCCCGACCGGAGCGTCATCCCGTTCATCGAGTCGTTCTACCACTCGCTGGCCGATGGCCTGACGGTGGGCGACGCGCTCCGGGCCGCCAAGCTCGACGCGCTCGGGCGCGGCGCGCCGGCAGGAGTGTGGGCCGGGTTCACGACGGTGGGTGATCCGCTGGTCAGCGTGCGGCTGCGGAAGCCGGCGTCGGGCGTCCGGCAGGCCGCCGTGCTCGTGGCGGCGATTGTCGTGAGCACGGCGGCCACTGCCTATTGGTGGAAACGACAACGCGCCGTTCGACCCGCAAGCGTCAGCCGAGCCTAGCAGTGGGGGGGTGCCGGCTTTCCCCTCGTTGAACGCGGTGAGCTGGTTGATCAGGTTGCTGGTTCCGCTGGGCTCAGGAAGCCGTTCCCTGTCCGGCGAGATCCATCCGGCGAGATCCGTCAGGTGAGAGGGCTCAGGCACCCTCGCGGTACAAGGCGGGAAACTGCCGCCGCAGGTGCTCCAGCTTGGGCATGTCGTTGATCACGATGTACGGCTGGTTCGGGTGCCGCACCAAGTAGTCCTGATGGTAGGCCTCGGCCGGGTGGAAGGCCTCGAGCCGGCCCACCTCGGTGACGACCGGATCGCGATACAGCTTCGCCTCCCGGACCTTGGTGATATACCGCTTGGTCGCCTGGCGCTGCGCATCATTCCGATAGAACACCGCCGAGCGATACTGCGTCCCCACGTCCGGCCCCTGGCGATTGAGCTGAGTGGGATCGTGGGCCACCGTGAAAAAGACCTGGAGGAGCTGATCGTAGGAGATCTGCGCCGGATCGTACACCACCAGCACAGCCTCCGCATGCCCGGTGGCTCCCGAGCTCACTTCCTCGTACGACGGCGACGGAGCCGAGCCTCCGGCGTATCCCGAAGTGGCCGAAGTCACCCCCTTGAGGTGCTCGAACACGGCCTCGACTCCCCAGAAGCAGCCGCCGGCAAACACTGCCGTGTCGCTCGATGCGGTGACTCCCGCCGGCGCCGGCTCCGGGGCCATTGCGGCCAATGCCGGCGCGGCGGGGCGCGCTCCTAAGCCCACGAAGGACATCAACATAGCTCCCGCGGCCAGCGCGATGGCGCCGAGGGCGGGGATGGTTCCGCGATGGAATACCGACATGCTGGCTTCTGCTCCGAGGAGTTGACCCTACAGAACGTCGCCGATCGTCAATTGGTTCTCAAGCTGCCTTGCGCGGTCGCACACGGGCAGCGCCGGGCCCTTTCGCCTGACCCTCCCGGATCTCATCTTGTATCGGGATCCCTTCGCCCGCGCTGGCACGACCGCATTTTGATCCGGGGCGCTTGCCTGCTCCACCTTCGCCAGATCGCCCAGATGGCACGTTGGTATCGATCGGTTTCCGGGAGCATGCTGCCGCGAACGGCGGCCGGATTCCTCGCGTTCTGCCTCGTGATGCCCGGCTGTCACTCGGGCTCCTCGGCAGACGACGCCGCTCCCTCCCCGGCCAGAGGCCCCGCCACGCTCCAGGTGGAGAACCAGGGCTTCCTCGACATGACGGTCTACGTGGTCCAAGGAGCCGGCCGTCAACGCCTGGGCATTGCGCGCGGGCATGCCACCACGCAGCTCACCATTCCCGAGCACCTGGTGCGCAGCGGAGCGGGTACGCTCAAGTTCTACTGCGATCCCATCGGCGGGCAGGGCCTGCCGGTCAGCGACGAGATCGTGGTCGAGCCGGGTGACACGGTGGAGCTGACCATCCCTCCGAGCTGACCGCCGTTGCAAGTCTTCGAAACGGTCATCGTCCTGCTTCTCATCGGCGCGGCCCTGGCCGCAGCGGCCCGTCGTATCGGCGCGCCGTACCCCGCGCTCCTCGCTCTCGCGGGCGTCGGCATCGCACTGATGCCGGGCACGCCGGCCGTGACGCTCGATCCCGAGCTCGCGCTGGCCCTCTTCGTCGCTCCGGTGCTGCTGGACGCGGCGTTCGATGCGTCGCCCCGGGATCTGCGAGCCAATTGGCGCCCGGTCGCCACGCTGGCGCTGGTCACCGTGGCGCTGACCGTGGCGGCGGTCGCGCTGACCGCCCGGTGGCTGGTGCCCGGCATACCGTGGGCCGCGGCCATCGCCCTCGGTGCCATCGTGGCGCCGCCCGATGCGGCGGCGGCCACGGCGGTGCTCCGCCAGCTGCGCCCACCGCATCGGCTGCTGGTGATTCTCGAGGGCGAGAGCCTCTTCAACGACGCGAGCGCGCTCCTGATCTACCGGCTCGCGGTTGGAGCCACCGCGGCTGGCGCGATCTCCGGCTGGACCATCGCTCCCACCCTGCTGCTGGTCACGGCCGGCAGCATCGTGCTCGGCCTGGTCCTGGCCCGGATCACCGGCTGGATCATGCCCCGGATCCAGGACGTCGCCACCTCCGTTATCGTGCAGTTCCTGGGGACCTTCGGCGTCTGGATCGCCGCGGAGCGGCTGCATCTGTCGGGAATTCTCACCATGGTGGTCTACGCCATGGCGGTGGCCCGACGGGCGCCCGAGACCATTCCGGCCCGGATTCGTATTCCGTCGTACGCCGTATGGGAGGTGGCGGTCTTCCTGCTGAATGCCCTGGCCTTCATCCTGGTCGGGCTTCAGCTCAAGCCGATCGTGCGGCAGCTCGACCGCGCGGCGCTCCTGGACTACACCAGTATCGCGATGGCGGTGTGCGCGGCCGTCATCCTGATCCGTGTCCTCTGGGTGATGGGGTCCAACGCCCTGCGGGGCGGCGCGACCACTGCCGCGTGGCGGCACGCGTCCGTGGTGGCCTGGTGCGGCATGCGGGGCACCGTCACCCTCGCGGCCGCGCTGGCGCTGCCGGCGGACTTCCCCTACCGCGGCCTGATCCTCTTCACGGCGTTCCTGGTAGTGCTGGTCACCCTGGTGGCTCAGGGACTCACCCTCAAGCCGCTCATGGGCCGGCTGGGGCTGGAACACGACGACTCGGTAGACCGCGAAGTACGCCTGGCGCGGGTAGAGACGCTGCGGGCCGGCGCCGCCGCCCTGGGCGATAAGTCGGCGGACACCGAAGCAACCGAGCTGCTCCGTCGGAAGTACCGGGCCCGGCTCGAGCTGGCGGAGGCGCGCCTGAACGGCGGAGCCTCCCGAGCCGAGCTGCCGAGTGGCCCTGGTCGCTATGCCGCCGCCGCTCGCGCCGCCATGGCCGCCGAGCGAAGCCGGCTCACCGCCCTGCGCTCGGACGGCACCATCGGCGACGACGCGTTCCACCGGGTGGAGGAGGAGCTGGACCGCGCCGAGCTGAGCGCGGACGCCATCGACCCGGACGACTGACGATGATTCTGCGGAACCTGCAGTACCTCGCCGCGTTGGCTCGTGAGAAGCACTTCGCGCGAGCGGCGGCGGCGTGCGACGTGAGCCAGCCGACACTCTCGGCCGGGATCAAGCAGCTGGAAGAGCAGCTCGGCTTCCTGATCGTGAAGCGGGGCCAGCGCTTCAACGGACTGACGGCCGAGGGGGAGCGGGTGCTCGGCTGGGCCAGACGTATCCTCGCCGACTGCGAGAGCCTGGAGCAGGACGCCGGCGAGCTGCGAGCCGGGCTCAAGGGCCGGCTCCGCATCGGTGCCATTCCCACCACCCTGCCCATCGTCTCCCTGCTCACCCTGCCCTTCGCCCGGCAGCATCCTCGGGTCATCGTGTCGGTACTCTCCCTGACCTCGATCGAGATCCAGCGAGGACTGGACGACTTCGAGCTGGATGCGGGACTCACCTACCTCGACAACGAGCCGCTGTCCAACGTGCGCTCGGTGCCGCTCTATGCCGAGCACTACTTTCTGTTCACTCCCGGCGGCACGCCGCTGGCTGCTCGAGATTCGGTGTCCTGGGCCCAGGCGGCGGAGACGCCGCTGTGCCTGTTAACTCCCGACATGCAGAACCGTCGAATCGTCAACGCCCATTTGGCACGGGCGGGGGTGTCGGTGCATCCGGTGATCGAGACCAATTCGGTCCTCACCCTGTGGTCGCATCTGGCGTCGGGGGCGTGCTCGACCGTGCTTCCCCAGACGTTCCTCCACCTCTTGGGGCAGGTCGATGGCCTGGCGGCGATCCCGATCCAGGAGCGGGAGGTGACCCACACCGTCGGCCTGGTAGTGGCCGACCGCGAGCCGCTGACCCCTTCGGCCCGGGAGCTGGCCCGGATCGCCAGCCAGACCGACGTGTCCGCTGCCTTGGGGAAACGGACGCCGGCCCCCTCCTGATTGACGCCACCTATCGGCCAATCGCCCGACCCTATTTGCAACCAGGTATTTAGGGGTCATTTTTCTCTCAGTCCCCCACGGAGTTAGCCCTGATGACCATGCAGCTCGAGCGCCTGACCCAGCCCCTGATCCGGGAGAACGGCGGCTTCCGCGTCGCCTCCTGGGATGAGGCCCTGGATCGCGCTGCCGAAGGCTTCCGGCGGGTGAAGGCCCAGCATGGCGGCGACGCCATCGGCACCTTCAGCTGCTCCAAGGCCAGCAACGAGATGAACTTCCTGGCCCAGAAGCTGTCCCGGGTGGCCTTCGGCACCCACAACATCGACAGTTGCAACCGAACCTGACACGCTCCTAGCGTCGTCGGTCTGGCGACGGTGTTCGGTGCCGGTGGGGGGACCAGCTCCTACCGTGAAGCGGAAGAGACCGATGTCATCTTCCTGTGGGGAGCGAACGCCCGGGAGAATCACCCCATCTTCTTCCATCATGTGCTGAAGGGGGTGCATCGGGGGGCGAAGCTGTACGTCATGGATCCGCGGCGCACCAGTTCGGCCCAGTGGGCCGACGAGTGGCTGGGGCTCAACGTGGGCTCCGACATCGCGCTGGCGAACGCGATGGCGCGCGAGATCATCCACGCCGGACTGGCCAACGAGGCATTCATCCGCCGGTCCACCACCGGCTTCGACGCGTATGCCAAGGCGGTAGAACGCTATACCCTGGCCTACGCGGAGCAGGAGACGGGCGTGCCGGCGGACGTGATCCAGCGGGCTGCTCACACGTATGCCCGAGCCGATCGCGCGATGATCTGCTGGACGCTGGGGATCACCGAGCACCATAACGCGGTCGACAACGTCCTCTCGCTCATCAACCTCGCGCTTCTGACCGGTCACGTCGGCCGCTACGGCTCGGGCGTCAATCCGCTTCGGGGCCAGAACAACGTCCAGGGCGGCGGCGACATGGGCGCGATCCCCAACCGCCTGGTCGGCTTCCAGGACTGGACCAAGGATTCCGCCATCCGGCAGAAGTTCGAGAAGGCGTGGGGAGTGACGCTCAAGCCCACCTACGGCAAGAATCTCACCGACATGTTCGAGGCGATGGAGCACGGTGAGCTCAAGGCGGTATACGCCATCGGGGAGAACCCCGCCCAGTCCGAGGCCGATCAGGGCCGGGCCGAGCGGCTCCTCGCCGGGCTCGATCACCTCGTGGTGCAGGACATCTTCCTCACCCGCACCGGCGAGTTCGCCCACGTGGTGCTGCCCGCCACCTCGAGCTGGTGCGAGGCGGAAGGGACCGTGACCAACAGCGAGCGGCGGGTGCAGCGCCTGCGCAAGGCGCTGGAGCCGCCCGGCGATGCTCGCGACGACATGTGGATCATCTGCCAGCTGGCCAAGCGGCTGGGGCACGATTGGGGCAGCCCGTCCGCGGAAGACGTCTGGAACGAGGTGCGGAGCCTGGCTCCGATCTTCGCGGGAATGAGCTACGCCCGACTGGAACGGGAGGGCGGGCTGCAGTGGCCCTGCTATGACGAGAACCATCCCGGGGAGCTCTTCCTCCATAGCCGGCTGTGGAAGGATCCCCCGGAAGGGATGCTGGCGCCGTTCTCGGTGACCGAGCACGATCCTCCATTGGAGCGCCCGGACGACGAGTACCCCTTCCAGCTCACCACCGGTCGGCGGCTGGATTCCTACAACACCGGGGTGCAGACCGGCGGGTATACCTCGCCGCTGCGTCGAGGGGAGACGTTGGACATGTCGCCCGAGGACGCCGAGCGGCTGTCGCTGGTGGAAGGAGATCCGGTGCGGATCACGTCGCGGCGCGGCAGCGTGGTCGCGCCGGTGCGGATCGACAAGTCGCTGCGCTCCGGCCTGGTCTTCATGACCCTCCACTTCCAGGATCAGGTCAAGACCAACATCCTGACGGTGGACTACACCGATCCCAAGTCCGGCACCGCCGAGTTCAAGGCGTGCGCGGTCCGGGTCGAGCCGATTCGCGCGGGTACCCGCGCAGAGCGGGTGGCCGCGTTGCGCGACCCGGACACCTCAGCCTAGGAGATTTCCCAGGGTGGATCTGCACCTGCTGGACGCCGAGCCGACCGTCGAGGAGCGTGCGGCAGTCGATGCCTTCCTCGGCGCTCCGGCGTCCGGTTGGGAGGGAGGCGAGCGCCGGGCACGTGACGCACACACCGCGGCCGGCGGTCACGCCGCACGCGGCCGCCGCCACCTGCTGCTGCCTGCGTTCCACGCTGTCCAGTCGCGGGTGGGGTGGATCAGCGAGGGCGCCCTCAACTACATCGCGGAGCGACTCACCGTTCCGCCGGCCGAAGCCTACGGCGTGGCCACGTTCTATGCGCTCCTCTCTACCGTGCCCCGGCCGAGGCGCGTGCTCCACGTCTGCGACGACATCGCCTGTCGCTGCAAGGGCGCGGCCGAGCTCTGCGCCGAGCTGGAGCGCACCGTCGGGCCGGCGTACCATCACGGGCCGGAGGGCGACCACCACGCGATTCCGGAGGACGGTGCGGTCTGGCTCAGGAGTCCGTGTCTCGGCCTGTGCGACCAGGCGCCGGCCGCCCTGGCGACCGTCGCGGGCGAGGCGCCGGTCGAACGACTCTTCGGCAACGTGACCACGTCTCAGGCAGCCCAGGTTCTTTCCGGCAATCTCACTCCCAGCGAAGCTCCCCATCCCCGACTTCCCCAGGCAGGCGATCCCTCGCTCCGGCTGCTCCGCCGGGTGGACTCCATCGATCCCGAGAGCCTCGACAGCTACCGCGCCAACGGCGGCTATCAGGCATTGCGCCGCGCGTTCGAGCTCGGGCCCGAAGGTGTGATCCGCGAGGTGTCGGATGCCAAGCTCATGGGTCGGGGCGGTGCGGCGTTCCCCACCGGCCGGAAGTGGGATGCCGTGGGTCGGCAACCGGTCCGTCCCCACTATCTGATCTGCAACGC
Source organism: Gemmatimonadales bacterium (assembly GCA_036556625.1). Lineage (GTDB taxonomy): Bacteria > Gemmatimonadota > Gemmatimonadetes > Gemmatimonadales > GWC2-71-9 > CAVVWJ01. The sequence goes on along the minus strand of DATBJC010000060.1, from coordinate 76,906 downwards.
CGACGAGTCGGAGCCGGGCACCTTCAAGGACCGGGTGCTGATGGAAGGCGATCCCTACTCGCTGGTCGAAGCGATGACCATCGCCGCGTACGCCACCGGCTGCGAGCAGGGTTTCATCTATCTCCGGGGCGAGTACCCGCTGGCACACGAGCGTCTCCAGCGCGCCATCGACACCGCGCGAGCTCGCGGTCTGCTCGGCCGGGACATCTCGGGGCAGCCGTTCCACTTCGATATCGAGATTCGCAAGGGCGGCGGCGCCTACATCTGCGGGGAGGAGACCGCGATCTTCAATTCGATCGAGGGCTTCCGGGGCGAGCCGCGGAACAAGCCTCCCTTCCCGGTGCAGGCGGGCGTGTTCGGTAAGCCCACCGTGATCAACAACGTCGAGACCCTGGTTAACGTGCTGGAGATCCTCCGGATCGGCGGCCCGGCCTACGCCGCGATCGGCACCGAGAGCTCCACCGGTCCCCGACTGTTCTGCCTCTCGGGCCACGTGGTCCGGCCCGGGGTGTACGAGGTGCCCTTCGGTGCCACGCTCCGACAGCTGATCGACATGGCCGGCGGCGTTCCCGCAGGACGCTCGATCCAGGCCATCCTGCTCGGCGGGGCCGCGGGAGGGTTCGTGCGGCCGGACGAGCTGGACATCCCGCTCACGTTCGAAGGCGCCCGTGCCGCGGGAACCACACTGGGGTCGGGTGTCATCATGGTCTTCGATGACACGGTAGATATGGTGGACATACTGCTCCGCATCGCGGCCTTCTTCCGCGATGAGTCCTGCGGGCAGTGTGTGCCCTGCCGGGTCGGCACCGTCCGTCAGGAGGAGGCGCTGCACCGGATCCACGCCGGCCGGTCGCAAGGCGGAGTGCCGGGTGAGGTCGCCCTGCTGGAGGAGATCGGACTGGCGATGAAGGACGCATCGATCTGTGGACTGGGCCAGACCGCGTACGCCGCGGTCGAATCGGCCGTCAAGCGACTCCATCTCTTCAACGGAGCGAGCGGCCGATGACCGCGTTCGTGCAGCTGACGCCGCCCCGGCGGATGGTGGAGCTCACCATCGATGGCGAGAAGGTTCAGGCGCCGGAAGGAACCACCATCTACGAGGCCTGCCACCAGCGGGGCCACACCCTTCCCACCCTGTGCTACCTGGAGACGCTGCATCCGGTGAACGCGTGCCGGGTCTGCGTGGTGGAGGTGGAGGGGTCCCGAGTGCTGGTTCCCTCCTGCTCACGGAAGGTGGAGCCGGGGATGGTGGTGAAGACCGATTCCGAGCGGGTGCGGCACAGCCGGAAGATGGTGCTGGAGTTCCTGGCCTCGTCGGTGGATCTCTCTACCACGCCCGATATCCCGGAGTGGATGGCGGAGTACGGTGCGTCCACCGAGCGCTATGGCCCGCCGGCGCCTCCTGCTCCCGCCGGGCTGCGCGACAGTCTCCAGCCGGGACATCACGCGCCGCCCGACCCGCAGTACCGCGCCACCGTGGCCCAACCGCCCAAGGTCGACAACGAGCTGTACATCCGCGACTACGGCAAGTGCATCCTCTGCTACAAATGCGTGGAAGGCTGCGGGAAGGACTACCAGAATACCTTCGCGATCGCGGTGGCGGGGCGGGGGTTCGACGCCCGGATCTCGACCGAGTTCGCCGTGGAGCTGCCCGAGTCCGCCTGCGTGTATTGCGGCAATTGCATCGCCGTGTGCCCCACCGGGGCGCTGATGTTCAAGACCGAGTTCGACCACCGGCAGGCGGGCACCTGGGACGAGCAGCGCCAGACCGTCACCCAGACGGTGTGTCCCTACTGCGGCGTGGGATGCAACCTCGAGCTCCGGACCCAGGACAACGAGATCGTGCGGGTGACCTCGCCGCTGGACCACGACATCACCCGTGGCAACCTCTGCATCAAGGGACGGTTCGGCTGGAAGTACGTCCAGAACCGGGGCCCACGACCCCAGGCCGAAGGCATCAGCCGGGGGCAGGAGCCGGCGCTATCGGTTGACCCGGCCAGGATGGGTGTACACGGTGAGCCTGCCGCCCCGCACGAACCCCACCAGCGTAAGGCCGGCCTGCTGCGCGACGCGCACCGCCAGCCCGGTCGGTCCCGAGATAGCGGCCAGTAGCGGCGCACCCAGCACGGTCGCCTTCTGCACCATCTCGAAGCTGGCCCGACTGGTCACCACCACGAAGCCGGACGGCGGGTCGACGCCACGCTTCAGCAGGGCGCCGATCAGCTTGTCCAGCGCGTTGTGACGGCCCACATCCTCGCGGGCCAGCTCGATCGCCCCGTCCAGGGCCGACCAGCCCGCCGCGTGCACCGCCCCCGAAGCGGCATTGAGTGTCTGATGGGCCAGCAGTGACTCGAAGGCCCGGTTGATGGCGGCCGGCGCCACCGGTGCGCTCGACCCGACCGGGCGCAGCTCCTTGAGGACCGCGGCGATGCTGTCGGCGCCACAGATGCCGCATCCGGTTCGACCGGTGAGCCTCCGGGAGCGCGACGCGATGGTCTCCTCGCATTCCCGCGATACCGCCGCCTGAATCTCGATCCCCCGGCTATAGCGGATGATCTCGACCGACTCCAGATCGGCCGGTTTCCGGATCAGCTCCTCGGTGATGCTGAACCCGAGCGCGAAATCCTCCAGATCCAACGGGGTGGCCATCATCACGACATGGGGGATGCCGTTGTAGACCAGCGCCACCGGCGTCTCCTCGACTACCTGCTCGGTACGCTCGCCGCTGGCCCCGTCCTCGAAGCGCTGCGCGCGCAGCTCCAGCAGCGGCTTGGCGTAGCCCAGCCGGAGGAGTCCGAGGGGGTCCTGCATCTGATCGAGATCGGCCATCGAGGTCTGGCCCCGGGTGGAGTGACTCGCACTGATCGGACTCCTGAAATATACGAGGCCCGTGGACTCCCACCGACCTGGTGGGGGCGGCTCCGTGAGCCCTCCGTGGCCTCCGAAGCTCCGTGTTGAAATCGGGTGGGAGTGGCTGTGAGACTACAGGAAGGGGAAGCGTGAACGGTACCAAGGAGGAACCGATGACGAAATTCGGCGTGCTCGGCTCGGGGGAAGTCGGCCAGACTCTGGCGAAGGGACTTCAGGACCTGGGCGACGAGGTGCGGATCGGAAGCCGCGATCCCAAGAAGCTCGCGGACTACACCAAGAAGACCAGGATTGCCGCCGGCACGTTCGCCGAGGTGGCGGCGTGGGCCGAGGCACTGGTGCTCTCGGTGAAGGGAAACGCTGCGGAGGAGGCGCTGCGGCAGGCCGGGGTGCAGAACTTTTCCGGGAAACTGGTCATAGACACCACCAATCCCATCGCCGAGGAAGAGCCCCAGGACGGCGTGATCAAGTATTTCACCGGACCCAACGAGTCGCTCATGGAACGGCTCCAACGAGCCGCGCCCCGGGCCCGCTTCGTGAAGGCGTTCAACAGCGTGGGCTCCGACAGCATGGTGAAGCCGAAATTCCGCGGCACCAGGCCGACCATGTTCTACTGCGGCGACGATCCGGCGGCCCGGCGTGAAGTCGCCCGGCTGCTGGATCAACTCGGGTGGGAAGCAGCCGATATGGGCACCGCCGCGGCGGCTCGTGCCATCGAGCCCCTGGCAATGCTGTGGTGCATTCCCGGTTTCCGGGAGGATCGCTGGACCCACGCCTTCAAGCTGCTCACCCGCTGAGGCTGGAGCGGTCGCACCCCCGGGATATCTTTGGGGGCATGACCGCCACAACCGGAACCATCCTGCCCCTGGCCGCGGGGGCAGAGCCGGTTCCGACTCCCGCCCAGCTCCGCGCTATCGAAGCTCCGTCCGGCCCAGTCCTCCTGGTGGCAGGGCCGGGCGCGGGCAAGACCTTCTGCCTGATTCGGCGGATCGCCCACCTGATCGGCGCGCTGGACATCGAGCCTCACCGGATCTGCGCGGTCACCTTCACCAACAAGGCGGCGGACGAGATCGCCGCCCGGCTCCGCCGTGAGCTCGGTCCCGCCGCCGACGAGGTCACCCGCGGCACGCTGCACGCGCTCTGCCTGTCACTGCTCCGCGAGCACGCCGCGAACATGGGCCTGCGACGGGGCTTCGGGGTGGCCGACGAGGAGTATCAGTGCCGGGTGCTCCGCCGGCTCCGGATCCCTCCCGAAGGTCACCCACGGCTGCTCAGGCTCTTCGGGCGGCATCAGCTGGAGCACGTACCGCTCGATGCACGGAATCAGGAGCTCTTCGACGGCTATCGGCAGGCGCTGCGGTCGCGACATCTCCTCGACTACAACGATCTCATCGCCCTGGCGGGAGAGCTGCTGCGTTGCCGCCCCGAGGCGGCGGCCGCGATCCGTGGCCGCTGGGGCGCCGTGCTGGTGGACGAGTTTCAGGATCTGAGCCTGGCCCAGTACGAGGTCATCAGCGGTCTCACCGCCGACCACCGGCACTGCTTCGCCGTGGGAGACGACGAGCAGTCCATCTACTCCTGGGCCGGCGCCGATCCCCGGATCCTGGAGCGGTTCCGCGACGACTTCGGGGTGACCGAGGTCGTCCTCGACCGGAACCGGCGCTGCTCGCGGCAGATCTTCGAGGCGGCCCGGCGGGTCATCGCGCTCAACCCGGCGCTGTTCCGGAAGCAGATCGAGGCCGACAAGGAATCGGAGCACTGCGTCGCCTCCTACACCTTCGGCGACGAAGGGCAGGAGGCTGCCTGGGTGCTCGCCGACCTCCAGCGGGACCGCGAGAGCTCGGGGCTCGAATGGGGCGACTACGCGCTGCTGTACCGAGCGCACGCCACCGGAGAGTATCTGGAATTCCGTTGCATCGAGGCGGGCATCCCCTGCCGGCTGGCGCAGGGCCATTCGGTCCGAGACGACGAGCTGATCGGGTTCGTGATCGCCGCGCTGCGGGTGATCCGATCCCCGGACGATCCGGTGGCGATCGAGAGCTTCGCCGACCGGGTGCTGCCGCGGACGCTGATCGAACAGGTGGAGGCGTGTTACCGGGATCTCGATCTGGTGTCCGCCATGCGCACCTTCGCGCGGGCCGCGGTTCGCGGCGATCCCGACACCCGCCGGGCCTGGCGATTCGTGTTCCACGTCGAGAATCTCTCCGCGCTGGGTCACACCCATGGGGCGCTCGCCCCGCTGGTGGATGAGCTGCTTTCGCAGCGGATCGGCCGGTACCGCAATCCGCTGGAGGAGCGGGCCGCCGAGCTGAGCGATCCGGCAGAGTTTCCCGGCGCCGCAGCCCTGGCGGAGCGCATCGCCGCCACCACCATCTGTCAGGGCGCCATCTGGGTCGAGCCTGACCGCGGCGTGGAGATCCCCATCATCCGCCTGCTCCAGGACTCGCTCGGCGGCGACGTGCGGCGCCTTATGCCCGGCGACCATCCCTTCCCCGGCGATCTGGTGCTGCCAGCGGGCGCGTTCCGGCCGCTCACGCTCTTCAAGGCGCTCCAGCTCCACCACTGCCGGGGCATGGAACAGCCGTTCCAGAACTACGTCGCGTTCGATCTGGAAACGACCGACAAGGAGATCGCCGACTGCGAAATCGTGGAGATCGCGGCGGTGCGGGTGCGGGCCCAAGTGGTGGTCGAGCAGTTCGTGCGACAGGTGCGTCCCAATCGGCCCATCAGCCGGTCTGCGAGCGCGGTTCACGGCTGGACCGACGCCGACCTCTGTGACCAGCCGCCGTTCGAGCGGATCTGGCCCGAGTTCCGGGCCTTTGTGGGCGACGACCTCCTGGTGGCGCACAACGGCCAGGAATTCGACCTGCCGCTGCTCCGCCGGCTCGCGGCGGGACTCCCGGGCGTTGACGATCTGGTGGTCTACGACACGCTGCCGCTGGCGCGGTCACTGCTGGATGAGAGCGCCAAGCTGGAGCACCTGGCCCATCGCTTCGGGCTGGATGCGGGCCGCTCCCACCACGCGCTGGACGATGCGGCCACCCTCGCGGGCGTGATGCGGCACCTGGGTGCGCTCAAGCTGGCACGCGGCCGCCGCTGCGCGCTGGTGCAGTCGCTCGGCTGGCTGGGACTGGCTCTGGCGCTGGACAATTCGGCCGAGCCCAGCGTGGAGGAGCGGCTCTGGCGCGAGGTCTCGCTGCCCGCGACCGTGGGCCGGTACGGCGACTGCCTTCAGGTCTACGCCGAGGCACAGGAGTCCGCGGGGATGAGCGCGCCGCCGATCGAGGAATTGGTCGAGCGCCTGGGCGGCCACCGTCTGATCGAGCGGATCAGGACCGAGCGTCCGGCGGCCCAGCGCTACCCGTCCTCGGTGGCCCGGCTCTCCGCCCTGGTGGCTGCGAGCGAGGCCCCGACGCTGGCCGAGGGGATCGATCGGCTGCTGGAAAAGATCGCACTCTCCAGAAGCGACGGGTCGGAAACCGACGACCATCGGATCAACCTGCTGACCCTGCACTCGACCAAGGGACTCGAGTTCTCCCGGGTGTACGTCGTCGGGGTGGAAGACTCGGCGCTTCCCGGGTTCCTGGCACTGGAGGAGAATCGGGAGCAGGAGATCCAGGAGGCACGGCGGCTGCTCTATGTCGGCATGACCCGGGCGAAAGACCGGCTGGTGCTCACCCGCGCCGAACAGCGCGGCAACCGCCCGACCGGAGGAGAGAAGCTGCTGCGGGAGGCGGGTCTGGCGAGTCGAAGGGCGTGATCGCCGCCCGCGGGGCGGCGCTGAACATCGCTACGCGCGCGGCGGCGTAGGAATCTCCCCGGTGATGTCGGCCGCGGCGATGCGGAGATCTTCAGTCGCTGTCGAGGGAGCGGGGGCCGGGTGGGGAGCGATGGACCCGGTGAGCGGCAAGGTGAGGAGCACCAGCACGCCCGCCAGCCAGAAGGGAACTCCCACCCCGAAGTGATCCATCAGCAGACCGGCGGCGATCGGGAAGACCACCCGTGACACCCCGCCGAAGGTGTGCTGCACCCCCATGTAGAGTCCACGCTCGCGGCCCGGCACCGCCTGCGAGAGGAGCCCAGTGACGCAGGGGAAGAGAAACGCGGTTCCGAGCGGCATGAGGGTGAATCCGGCGGCGAGGACAACGCTCCCGTAGCCTATCCCGGTGAAGACCAGCCCCGCAGCGAGCAGGATGATGCCGAGCCGCGCCAGCCGGGCCTCGCCCAACCGATCCACCGCCCGCCCCAGCACCAGAGCGCGCACCACCACGCCCATCGCACCCAGGTACATGACGAAGTAGCCCACGGTGTGCTCGGTGACGCCCAGCCGATCAGCCAGCAGCAGCGGAACGATCTGAATGGTGCCGTAGAACGCACCGATGCCGACCGCGTAGATCCAGATGAGCTTCGGCGCCGGCTCCCGCCAGCGGGAGAGCACGTGGCGAATGGCGGCTCGTCCGGTGGTGAGCTGCGCGGCGTGGGTCGCCGGTGTAGGCTGTCGGCGGGACTCGCGCAGAAATCCCCAGGCAAACAGTGCCACCAGCAACGCGAGACCAGCCGCGCCGAGCCCCACGAACTCCTGCCCCCCGAGCGCGACCATCAGCGATCCGAAGGCGGGTCCCGCCACGGCGCCGAGGCTGGTGATGGCAGAGAGCCATCCCAGACTCTTGGTGCGCTGGTCGGGTGCCGACACGTCGGCCACGTAGGCCTGGACCACACCGATGGTGCCGCCACCGATTCCCTGGATCACCCGGGCCAGCAGCAGGAGGGGCACCGAGCCGGCAAAGGCGAACAGCACGTAGGCCAGCGCCGTGATGATCAGGCCGGCGAGAATGGCAGGACGCCGCCCCAGCCGATCGGAGGTCCGGCCCCAGAGCGGAGCCACGGCCAGCTGCGCGACGGAGAAGGCCGATATGAGCAGCCCCACCGTCGCCGCGCCCGCACCGAAGTCCCGGGCGTAGTAGGGCAGGAGGGGCACGATCATCGTGAGCCCCACCATGTCCACGAAGGCGGTGACGAAGAGGACGAGAAGCCGGGTCATAGTCTGACCGCGAGGCCCTTGCCGAGGCGAGCGCTAGCGGCTCGCGGCGCTCTGCGGCCGTCGCGCCATCTCGGCCTCGACCTCCGCGATCTCTCGGGGGGCCCGCGACAGCCACTCGACGCCCCGTGGCGTGATCAGGTAATCGTCTTCGATGCGCACGCCGATGTCGTGGTAGCGCTCGACGGCGGGCCGCACCTTGGCGATCATGGCGCGATTCTTGGGGGTATCGGGAAGAATCTCCAGCAGCTTGCGGCTCACATAGATGCCCGGCTCGATGGTGAAGACGTCGCCGACCTGAAACGTGCCGGCCCCATACCAGGGGTGGGGACGGTCGTGCACCTCGAGCCCGATGCCGTGCCCCAGCCCGTGCGCCATGTAGAGGAATGCCTGGGTGCAGGCGACGGGGTTTTGGCCGCACTGATCGGCCCAGGGCGGGTCGAACGTGGCATCTACCCCCTCGGTCAGGCCGAGTTTGGCGACCCCGCGCGCCACGACCTCGCGCGCCGCGTCGCGCCAGGCCTCGAACGTGGCGCCGGGGCGGGCCACCTTCTCGGCAGCGGCCTGGGCACCCCGGACGATCTGATAGACGGCGCGCTGCTCGGCGCTGAAGCGGCCGCCGGCCGGCAGCGTGCGGGTGACGTCGGCGGCATAGCCGCCGTAGGCGGCGCCGACGTCCATCACCACGACCTCGCCCTTGTTGATCCGGCGGTTGTTGGCGTTGTAGTGATACTGGGTCGAGTTGGGGCCTGAGCCGATGATGGAGACGAAGGCGTTACCATCACCGCCGGTCCGGCGGAAGGCCCACTGGAACATGGCCTCGGGCTCGTACTCCCACATCCCGGGCCTCAGCGCTCGCATCACCTCGCGGAGACCATTGACCGTGATGTCGATCGCGCGGCGCAGCATGGCCTGCTCGGCCGGGCTCTTGCGGGTGCGGAGGCTGTCGAGCACCGGATGAGCGTCGCGGATGTCGAGGCGGGGGTGCGCCTCGGCGAAGCGGCGCATGAAGTGCGCGCCGCGGGTGAGTGAATCGGTCTCGTCAGCGTCGGCGGTGGCGAAGTCACGCAGGGTATAGAACGGCAGCCCGGCCCCCGCGAGCGAGTCGAGCTGTCCGGGCATGGCGTCGGTCGCGCGCGCCTCGATCCCGGTCTGTCGAGCGACCTCCGCCGAGTCGGGGGGGAAGCCGTCGTAGAGCGCCCGCCGCGGATCCCGAGCCGAGGTGAACAGCGTGGCCCGGGTGCCGCCGGGCCGCACCACCATCACCAGGGCCGCGTCCGGCTCGAGGAAGCCGGTGAGATAGCGGAAGGCGGGAAGCTGCACGAACCGCTGGGATTCCACCGGCGTCCGGCCGCCGAAGGCGACCACGATCCCGCTGTCGATCCGCGCGGCCAGGGAGTCCCGCCGGGCGGCGTACTCCGCGGTGGGAATGCTCTGGGCAGCGAGGGTCGCCGGGAGGAGGACGCTGGAAACGATAAGGGACCGGACGTGGCGCATGCGGGTACCTGGTCGAGGGAATGAAGAGTGTTGGTCCGACTACGGCGCCAAGGTGAACCTGGTTGCAGATCTTGCCACCTCATCCGAGTGAGCGAAGCGACCGAGGGACCCACCGCCAGGATGAGGCCCTCACTCACCGCGCCGCCGCTTCGAGCGGAATCTTATCTCCATTGCGGGAGAGCCACTGGTCGAAGCTCTGGAGCTCGGGATTGAGCGACCGGGTGAACTCCACGCTGCGCGAGCCGCGGAAGTAGTCGTTGAAGTCCCGCTTGAACTGGAACATGTTGCCCATGTCGTCGGCGCCGGGAAAGCCGAAGCCGCGGTAGACCTCAGGCGGGACGTCCTGGTAGGTCACCTTCTCGCCGATGGCCTTCGACATCTTGGCGGCCATCTCGGCCCCGCTCAGGTGCTCGCCGGCGATGCCCACCGTCTTCCCGATGAACTCCTTCCCCCGCTTGAAGATCGTATGGGCGCACTTGCCGATGTCCTCCGAGCCGATGGCCGGCAGCTTCTTGTCGCCCATCGGCATCACCAGCGCGAGCTTGCCGTCGGGCCCGCGCTTGGGGCCTGCCCCGAAGTAGATGAAGTTCTCCCAGTAGAACACCGTCAGCAGGAACGTGGTGGGGACGCCGGCGCGGGTGAACAGCGCGTCGGCCTCGCCCTTCCCGTCGAAGTGGGGGACCTTGTACTTGCCCTGGAGCGTGGGCATGCGATCGTCGGAGAGGGGCACGAACTTGCGGGTGTCGTCCAGGGTAGACCAGATCACGTGTTGCAGGCCCATCTGCTTGGCCGCGTCGGCCATGGCGCCGGCTTCCGCGATCTCCTTCTCCGGCGAGTAGTGGTCCCAGAAGAAGGTGATGCAGAAGGCACCGTGGGCGCCCTCGAAGGCGCGCCGCAGCGTGGCGGGATCGTCCACGTCTGCCGCCACGACCTCGGCACCCGCCGCCGCGAGCGCCTTGGCCTTGCTGGATTGGACGTCGCGAGTGAGGGCCCGAGGCCGGAAGGGGCTGCCCTTGTCGGCCAGGATGGCCCGCACCAACCCGCCGCCCTGCGCCCCGGTGGCGCCGACCACGGCGATGATTTTCTTGTCCGTCACGGTACCCCTCCTCGTATAGTCGCTGTCCGGATGATGATCGAATCGCGGAGCGCCGCAAGGTCATCCGACGATAGTTGACAAAAGCAAGTATTGCCGCCAAGCTGGAAGGAACACTGTCGAGACCCCGCCATGCCAGCCGCGCCTTCCGATTCCACCGCCGCCGTCCGCCGCTTCAACCGATTCTATACCCGCCAGCTCGGTCTGCTGGACGAGGGGCTGCTGCACAGCCCCTTCTCGCTCACCGAGGTTCGCGTGCTCTACGAGATCGCCCATCATGCCGGGACCACCGCCAGCGAGGTCCGCCAGCTTCTGGCGCTCGACGCGGGCTATTTGAGCCGTATACTCCGGGGACTACGGCGCCAGGGGCTGGTTGCCGCCCGCGCCTCGGCCTCGGACCGTCGCCGGCGACAGCTGACGCTCACCGAGCGGGGTCGTCGCACCTTCGACGTCCTGGATGCCCGCTCGACCTTGGAAGTGAACGCCATGCTGGCACGACTCGGCCGGGGAGAGCGTAGGGAGTTGGTCGAGGCGATGCGGGGCATCGAGCGGCTCCTCGGCGCCGGAGCCGGTGGCGAGGCCGGCGGCGACCGCTGCATACTCCGCGAGCCGAAGCCCGGCGAGTTGGGCTGGGTGGTCAAACGTCACGGCGAGTTGTACGCGGCGGAGTACGGTTGGGACGCGGACTTCGAGGGCCTGGTGGCGGGGATCGTCGGCCGGTTCGCCGCCGAGCACGATCCGCGCACCGAAGGTTGCTGGATTGCGGAGCTGCGGGGGGAGCCCGCCGGATCTGTCTTCCTGGTCAGGAAGACCCCGAGTGTCGCCAAGCTTCGTCTACTGCTGGTCGAGCCCTGGGCCCGGGGCCATGGGGTAGGCACCCGGCTGGTGGATGAGTGCCTGCGGTTCGCGCGCCAGTCCGGCTATGCCAAAATCACCTTGTGGACCAACGACGTGCTCCACGCCGCCCGCCGGATCTATGAGCGGGCCGGGTTCCGCCTGGTGGAGGAACAGCGGCACCACAGCTTCGGACATGACCTGGTGGGGCAGACCTGGGAGCTGAACCTGTCGTAAAAGCCGGAGTCTCGATGGAACCTCACGACGCGCGCGCGCGGCCCGCGCCCCAGGCCGTCCTGCACACCCGAGATGGTGTCATTCTCGTGGTCGGACTGGTGCTGGGCGCCGGCATCTTCCGGGCGCCACAGCTGGTGGCCGGCGGCAGCTCGTCCGGCACCATGTTTCTCGGCCTGTGGCTGGTCGGCGGTGTGATCTCGCTCCTCGGGGCCCTCTGCTATGCCGAGCTGGCCGCGGCCTATCCCGATGCGGGAGGGGAATACCACTTCCTGCGCCGCGCCTTTGGCCGGAGAGTCGGCTTTCTCTGCGCCTGGTCCCGGATGACCGTGATCCAGACCGGATCCATCGCCATCCTCTCGTTTCTGGTGGGTGACTACGTCACGTCGTTGGCCGGAGGTCCCGATCCCCATCCCGGGCTTCCCGCCGCGATCGCCGCCGGCGTGGTCGTCGCGCTCACGCTGCTCAACGTGGCCGGGCTGCGGCAGAGCGGCCGGGTCCAGTATGCGCTCACCGCCATGGAGGTGACTGGCCTCATCGCCGTGATCGTGGCCGGCCTCTTCATCGCCACTCCCGCCGGGCCGGCCGCGCCGACGGTGAGGGAAGCTTCCACCGGCGGGATCGCGCTCGCGGTGGTGTTCGTCCTCCTCACCTTCGGCGGCTGGAGCGAAGCGGCCTACATCTCGGCCGAGCTGCGTGACCGGCGCCGAGGCGCGATCCGGACCCTGGGCTGGGGGCTCGGCATCCTCACGGCGCTGTACCTGCTGGCCAACGCGGCTTATCTCAGGGGGCTCGGCCTGGACGGGGTGGCGGGGTCATCCGCGGTGGCCGCGGACCTGATGCGGGGGTCGGTGGGCGCATGGGGTGCCGTGGCCGTGAGTGTGGTGGTCATGATCGCCGCGCTCTCGTCGGCCAATGCCACGATGATCACCGGCGCACGCAGCAACTACGCGCTGGGCCGCGACGTGCCGCTGTTCGGCTTCCTGGGGGACTGGCACGAAGGCCAGCACACGCCACGGGCCGCGTTCCTGCTCCAGGGCGGCATCGCGCTGCTGCTCGTGGTCTTCGGCGCCTTCGCCCGGAGCGGGTTCGAGGCGATGGTGGCCTATACCGCACCGGTCTTCTGGCTGATCCTCCTGGGCACCGGTGCGTCACTGATCGTGTTCCGCCGCCGGGACCCCACCACGGATCGACCCTTCCGAGTGCCGCTGTACCCGATCGTGCCGCTGCTCTTCTGCGGTATCGCGGCCTACATGCTCTATTCCAGTGTCGCCTACGCCGGCCGGGGTGCTCTCCTGGGCGTCGGGGTGATGCTGGCCGGCCTGCCGGTGCTCGCGATCGCCGGCCGTCCTCGCGAGGCGCCGATCACCCCTCCCGTTGCACGAGGCACTACATGGGCACCATAGCCCGTTGTTTCTATCGCCGACTCGACGCCCTCCCGCTGGCGGTTGCATTCGTCATCGGAGCACCACTCGGCGCCGCCTGCCAGGAGACTTCGACGCCGGCCCGAGCGCCGGACGTCCACTTCGTCCCCACGGACACCACCAAGGTTCGCGAGATGCTCACCGCCGCCGAGGTCGGCTCCAGGGACCTGGTCTACGACCTGGGCTGCGGTGACGGCCGGATCGTCATCTCTGCCGTCAAGAAGTACGGCGCTCGAGGCGTGTGCGTGGACATCGATCCGGTCCGCATCAAGGAGAGCAAGAGCAACGCGGATACGGCGGGAGTCACCGGCCGGATCCAGTTCGTGGAGGGCGATCTCTTCGAGCAGGATCTCTCGAAGGCGAGCGTCGTGACACTGTACCTGCTGCCCTCTCTCAACGAGCGGCTCAGGCCAAAACTGTTCAAGGAGCTCCGGCCGGGCAGCCGGATCGTGTCCAACGCGTTCGACATGGGCGACTGGAAGGCGGACCGTACGCTCACGATCAAGACGTCGTCGGGGATGCAGAGCTACGCCTACCTGTGGATCCTGCCGGCGGATGTCTCGGGCGTATGGCAGTTGAACTCCGAGGGAGGGAAGGGCAAGTCCTACACGCTGGACATCAAGCAGAAGTACCAGGAGGTGTCCGGCACCGCCGCGTCGGGCGGGAGTACGACACCACTCTCCGCGATCGCCATCCGGGGCGATCGGCTGAGCTTCACGATCGGCGACGACGGGACCAGCGGACCCAAGGTGGAGTACACCGGGACGGTGAGCGGCGACAAGGCGAGCGGGACGGCGAAGGGGGAGGAAGGCACCTGGTCGTGGCGTGCGTCGCGGACCAAGCCGGGGACGCGGGCGGAGCTGAAGTGATGATGAAGTAGACTATTGAGCTGTTGCTCATCGCGACACAATGGAGAGACAGACATGCTGCACAAGTTCGCCGCCGCCTTGCTCGTCCTTACCGCCGCCGCACCGCTCGCGGTGCAGGAGTGGACCGTTCCCTGGCAAGGCACCCGCCCGCGCGACCCCTACGTCGCCCCGAACGGGCTGGTCTGGTTCGTGGGCCAGTCGGGCAACTACATCGCACGCCTCGACCCTAAGACTGGAAAATTCGAGCGCTACGAGATCGACGAGGGAACCCACCCCCACAACCTGGTCGTGGCCCCCGACGGGATGGTGTGGTTCACCGGCAATCGGAACGCACGTCTGGTGAAGCTCGATCCCAAGACCCGGAAGCTCACCACCTATCGGATGCCGGATGGGAAGGCCGAGGACCCCCATACCATGGTGCTGGACCAGGCGGGCAACGCCTGGTTCACCGCGCAGAACGCGGCCGCGATCGGAAGGCGGGATGCCAAGAGCGGGCAGATCCGGCTCTGGGACATGGGCGCCGGAACCCGGCCCTACGGGATCGAGCTGGACGCGGAGCAGCGGCCCTGGGTGGTGCTGTTCGGGACCAACGCGATCGCGACGATCGATCCGGCGACGATGAAGGAGCGCCGCTTCGAGCTGCCGGAGGGCGCGCGGCCCCGACGCATCGCGGTGACGAAGGACGGAATCTGGTACGGCGACTACGCGCGAGGCTATCTCGGCCGGTTGGACCCGGCGACGGGAAAGGTGACTGAGGTCGCGATGCCGGCGGGTGCCAGCTCGCTGCCCTATGCGATGGCCCTGGACGACAAGGGGAAGATCTGGCTGGCCGAAACCGGAGTGGCCCCCAACCTGCTGGTGGCCTTCGATCCAGGCGCTGGGCGCTTTACCGACAGTGTGGCTACCGAAGGTGGCGACGAGCCGAATACCATTCGCCACATGGTCTTCCACAAGCCGACCCGGGAGATCTGGTATGGGACGGACCGGAACACGATCGGGCGGCTGAAGCTGCCCTGAGGAGGACCTGGGCCGGCCACCGCATGCTGGTATAAATTCCCCATCGCTGCTCAGATTCGATCCAGCCGGTCCTCTCTCGGTGGCAATATGACCGCGTCCTTTCCCGCGCTAGGCGCGCTTCGCGATCGGTACAGGGTCGAGCGTGAGCTTGGGCGGGGAGGCATGGCTACGGTTTACCTGGCCTTGGACCTGCGCCATGGCCGGCCGGTTGCCCTAAAGGTGCTTCGGCCGGATCTCCCTCACCCGCTCGCCGCCGAGCGCTTTCTGCGCGAGATCGCGGTCGTAGCCGGCCTCACCCATCCCCATATCGTGCCGCTCCATGACTCCGGCGAGGAGGCTGGCCTGCTGTGGTACGCGATGCCGTACATCGAAGGGGAATCGCTGCGCAACCGACTCCGTCGCGATGGTTCGCTACCGCTCGACGAGGCGATCAGGTTGGCGCGCGAGGTTGCCGATGCCCTCGGCTACGCACACGGCCGAGGCATCATCCATCGTGACCTCAAGCCCGAGAATATCCTGCTCCTGGCGGGCCATGCGCTGGTCGCGGATTTCGGGATAGCGCGAGCGCTGAGCACGGCCAGCAGCGAGCGCCTCACCGAGACCGGCCTCACACTCGGCACTCCTCACTACATGAGTCCCGAGCAGGCCGCAGGGGACCATGAGGTGGACGGCCGAAGCGATATCTATGCGCTTGGCTGCGTGCTGTACGAGCTGCTCGCCGGAGCGCCACCGTTCACCGGGCCGAGTCCCGAGGCCGTGCTGATCAAGCGGTTCACCGAGGCTCCGCCTTCGCTCCGGTCGATACGAGACGGGATCCCGGAGGCCACCCAGGTTGCGATCGAGAAGGCGCTGGCCAGGGTCCCCGCGGACCGGTTCGAGACCGCCATGGAGTTCGCCCGAGCGCTCAGCCGATCGACTCAGGCGATCAGCGGGTTGGAGACGACGGTGTCGACCCGGCCAGCTCCCGCCAAGTCCATTGCGGTGCTTCCGTTCGCGGACATGAGTCCGTTGCGCGATCAGGAATACTTCGCCGATGGCCTCGCGGAAGAGATCATCGGCGCCCTGACGAGGATCGAGGCTTTGCGTGTCGCCTCCCGCACGGCTTCCTTCGCCTTCAAGGGGCGGAACGAAGAAATCGGCGACATCGCGCGGAAGTTGAGAGTCGGCACCTTGCTCGAGGGGAGTGTCCGCAAAGCCGGGAATCGGCTCCGGGTGACGGCACAACTGGTAAATGCCGTGGATGGCTATCACCTCTGGTCAGAACACTACGACCGGGAGCTGGAAGACGTATTTGCCATCCAGGATGAGATCGCAGCGAATGTGGTGCGGGCCATGCAGGTGGTCATGAACGAAACCGCGAAGCGGGCTCTCGACAAGCCCCGCACTGGAAACGTCCAGGCATACGAGTATTACTTGCGCGGCCGCCAGCTCTTCCACCAGTTCAGGGAGAAGGGCCTCCAGATGGCCCGCCGGATGTTCGCCCGCGCGATCGAGATCGACCACACGTTTGTCCTAGCCTATGCGGGCCTGGCCGATTGCAGCTCGATGCTGTACACGTACTGGCACGCCCGCCCGGAGGACCTGGAGCAAGCCGATGCCGCTAGCCGCACCGCGCTCGACATGGGCCCCGATGTCGCCGAGGCGCACGCGGCTCGCGGCCTGGCCCTCACCTTGCGCGGGGCATACGATGCTGCCGCGGATGAGTTCGTGGCCGCCATCCGGCTCGACCCGCGCTTGTTTGAAGCGTACTACTTCTACGCCCGGGCCTGCTTCCAAGCGGGCAGGCTGGCCGAAGCGGCGCAGCTATTCGAGCAGGCAGCGGCTGTCAGGCCGGAAGACTATCAGGCGGTGAGCCTGCTCGAGATGGTTTATCACGGTCTTGGGCGTATGGAAGAGGCGGAGACGGCCCAGCGACGGGCGACCAAAGCCATCGAGGAGCACCTCGATCTAAACCCCGGCGATGCACGAGCCTGGTGCCTCGGGGCCGTCAATCTCACGAGACTAGGTGAGCCCGAGAAGGCTCTGCAGTGGGCCAATCACGCGCTCGAACTCGATCCGGAAGAGGGCGCTATTTACTACAACGCCGCCTGCGTGCACGCGATTCAAGGCAAGCACGAGCAAGCAGTCGACCTCCTCGAGGCCGCCACCGAGAAGGGCTACCGCAAGCCGCGGGAGTGGGTCCAGAACGACTCCGACCTCCGCTCACTTCGGGATGTAGAGCGGTTCCGTTCATATCTGGAGCGGCTGTAACTTCTTCCGAGTTTGACCTCTGAAGCCGGCGCCGATTCGATGAAGCGAGGCCTGGTGATTTGGCTGGTGCCTCTCCTGCTCGCGCTGCACAACGCGGAAGAGGCGCTGTTCTTTCCTCGATATCTGCCGCTGGTGCTCGCCCGACTGCCGTCTACCTGGCAGGCGGTCGCGGGGCCGATCACCCTGGGTCAGGTCTGGCTCGCTCTCGCGCTCGTCACTCTGATCCCGCTGGGCTTGGCGGCCTGGGCGGCCAGAGGACAAAGCCCACTGGCACTCTGGCTGCTCCTGCTGATCCAAGCCACCATCCTGCTGAATGTGTTTTGGCACGTCGCCGCCGCGGCGCTATTCTTCGACGGCTATGCCCCCGGCCTAGTCACCGCGCTGGCAGTCAACCTCCCCTTCTCGATCTACCTGCTGCGGCGAGCGGCCCGCGAAGAGTGGGTCAGCGTCCGGGCGCGATGGGCCCTCCTGCCCGGTGCGCTCGCGCTGCATGGGCCGGCGCTGTCGGGCATCCTGCTGTTGACGGAGCGGCTCTGACGAGAACCAGCCGGCCGAGCGTGGCCGCTTGGTTGCCGGTTCGCCGCATCAGTCTCCAGAAGCCCCGATGAGCCAGGGGCCTGACGCGACCGAACCGGTGAGGATGCCAATGCGCTTCATCCCTGCGACGCTGCTGCTCGCCGCGTTGCTTCCCGCGGCGACCAAGGCCCTCGAGGCGCAGCGGGCGATCCCCGGCGGCACCATTCGATCGGGCTCCCTGAGCTTCGACGGCAGAGCCACCACCGGCGACTTCACCGGCACCACCCGCACCATGACCGGTCGGATGACCGGCGGCCCCGATCTGTCGGCGGTGCGCGGCTGGGTGGAGGCGCCGGTCGGCACGCTGCTCACCGGGAATCGCAAGCGGGACAAGGACCTCAACAAGTCGATGGAGAGCGCGAAGTACCCCGCCGTGCGGTTCGATCTCACCGGGGTAATGCCGCTGGCGACCCGGGGCGACACCGTGGAAGTGACCCTTCAAGGCAGGTTCAGCATCCACGGAGTGAGCCGGGAGGCCACGATCCCGGCCACCGTGGTTCTGCTACCGGACGCCATCCAGGTCCGTGGCAGAACGCCCCTGAATCTCAAGAGCTACCAGATCGGCGGTCTCTCGAAGGCGATGGGCATGCTCCGGATGCACGAAGAGATCCTGGTCCACCTGGACCTCACGTTCGCGGCGACCACCTCACTCACCTCGCGAGCCAGTAGGACATCTTGACCAGGAACGTGTGGTTGGCCCGCTCCCGGAAAAGATCGCCCAGATCGCCGCCGAACGACTTGGTCCCCTCGAGATCGGCCAGACCCTCCCGGCCCTGACTCCACACCAGAAACAGCGTCGAGCCTGGCCGGTATTCCCAGCGGAATACGACGTTGGAGCGGAACTCCTTGACATTGAACCCGCCGGGATCGCCGGACACGGCGGGATCGGCGTACGGCTGATAGCGGTCGTCGTAGATGGCGGAGCGTGGCTCGCCGATCTCGCGCACGTCGGAGTAAGTCCCCTTGGAAATGAAGGGGGAGGCGTAGATCTGGAGCGTGGTGTTGGGTGTGAAGGTGTAGCCCAGGCGCCAGGTGAGGCTCAGGGTCTTCTGCTCCAGATGGGCGAAAGTGTAATGCTCCCCGCCCGTCGGATCCGCGAAGGTCCCGAAGTATTGGGTGTCGTTCCGATTGCGCTCGTAGAAGGCGCTGAGCGAGGTGGTGAACCGGCTGGACACCTTGAGCTCCACCGTCGGCTCCAGGGAGATCCTCTCCGAGCGGCCCCGGTCCCCCAACCAGTAGTTGACCCACAAGTCCGGAACCAGCGACTTCCGATCGTCCCCTTCGATGCCGAGCCACGGCGCAAGGTAGACATCCTGCCGGATGGCCGGGCCGCCCCGGGCACACCGGTCGCAGTAGGTCGCCCCGATCTGGCCCACCGTGCCGCCCATGTGCAGCCACCACCGGTTGTTGAACTGAGTGTGCACGTTGGTGTTGAAGGCGCG
This sequence comes from Gemmatimonadales bacterium, assembly GCA_036556625.1. Taxonomy (GTDB): domain Bacteria; phylum Gemmatimonadota; class Gemmatimonadetes; order Gemmatimonadales; family GWC2-71-9; genus CAVVWJ01. The sequence continues at coordinate 57,764 of DATBJC010000060.1, read as the reverse complement.
CTCGGTGGGCAGGCCCGCGATGCTCCAGTGCTCCCAGTTGTTGAAGTTCCAGCGAAGCTCCCGGAAGATCCGGTTGGGCTCGCGGAACATCAGGGTGGCCCAGCTGGTCCACTGCTGCTGGTCCGCCTGGCGCAGGAAGCCGATGTCGTTGATCTCGAACCCCGCCGTCCGCCGCTGGTACGCAGTCTCGAAGTGCAGCCGCTTGCCGCCGACCTTGGCGAAACGCATCTCCAGGTTGGTCCCACTCAACGAGGTCCGCGTCGAGTCGAGCTCCAGATCACCGTCGGGACGCTGGTACAGGTGCACCGGATCTCGCTGGGTGCGCGCGATGGCCGCGGGACTCCCGGCGACCCGGCTCACATCGAACGAGCCTGATACCTCGTATCGGCCCGCGAAGCGCCGCCGCGCGTCGACGGCGCCGGCGTAGGCGCTGCGGTGCAGGTAGTCCTCGCTGGCCGGGTTGAGGGAACGGTTCACCCCGGTCACGATGAAGCCGACGCTGCCGTTCCCGTCGTCGTAATCCTGGTTCCCCCGGACGACCGCATAGTTCGTGGTGGGCTCCAGCGTCGTACCGTCGGACCCGGTCACATCATCGGTGACGGCATCGAGGATTCCCAGGGAGAACCCGCCGGGGAGCCGGCCCGTGATCTTGCCGGCGCCCAGAATACGGGTCGCGGCCGAGGGCGATGTTTCGCCGTAGATATCCGCCAGCTGGGGCGCACGTCCGATGCGACGGGAGTAGAACAGTCCCTCGCCCGTGTCGCAGTCCACCACCACCACGCAGTTGACGTTGAAGGTGAAGAGTCCCTTGCCCTCCACGAAGAAGGGACGGCGCTCGGTGAAGAAGGTCTCGAAGGCGCCGAGATTGAGCTCCGAGGGATCGGCCTCGACCTGACCGAAGTCGGGATTGATGGTGGCGTTGAGCAGGAGATTCGAGGCGATCCGGTACTTGAGATCCCCGCCCACCGTGAACTCCTGGTCCCGCTGGTACCCGGTCGAGGCGGGGCCCTGGACGTTCTGGGTCAGCAGGTACGGTGTGACCTCCGCATGGCCCGGGCTGGCCAGCCCCTGGAGGCCGGTCAGCTCGCCGAACTGGGAGGTGAAGCCCGACCGGGAGGTCCGGTACAGCGGCCAGGTGACCGTCTCGCCGTGGCGCTGGATGGTGCGCCACACCAGCACGCCGAAGGTGACGCTCGCCCTGGCCGCGTAGTGCAGCTGGGACAGCGGAATCCGGTACTCAGCCGTCCAGCCCAAGGAGTCGATCGCGGTGGCGGCGTCCCAGACCCCATCCCAGGCTACGTCCTCGTTTCCATCGTTGTAGATGGCGTAGTCCGATTTGACGCCCGCCGGGTTCACCACGAACTCGTAACCGGTGCGCCGGTCGTGGTACGGGTCGAGCAGCAGGATGATCTCGTCGGAAGCGGTCTGCTCGTCACGGCGGGAGAGGAGGCTGACGATGCTATCGGGATGGGAATCGAAGGCGCGGACGAAGACGTACAGGTTGTGCGAGTCGTACAGCATCCGGGCCTCGGTCCGGAGCCGGGCGGGGGCGCCCTCGCTCGGCTTGGCCTGGAGGAACTGGTCGATGATCGGGGCGGACTTCCAGACCGCCTCGTCGTCCCGCCCATCCAGGACCGGCGGCTGGGCCGCCCGAGTGGCCCGGGCTGTGGTGGCGCCCGGTGCCGGAGGAAGCGTCGTCGTCGCCTGGGTTTGAAGGACCAGCAGGACTCCCAGCCATGTGGTCACCTGGCGCCGCTCCCGGCAAAGGATACCGCGTTAGACACCGACGACCGAGCTAAGGTTGGACTCCCGGCTGGTCCAGGACTCGCGAGCCCGGCTCAGACAGCGGCGCCTGGCCGGGATTCACGCCGGCTACAACGAAGGAGGGTAGAGCTCCCGGCTCCCGTCCAGGTCGCCCGTATCGACGTAGAGGAGAGGCGTCGCGTCGGGGCGGAGAATCTCACCCGCCACGGGGCGGGCCAGGACGATCTCGTGATCGCCCGCGATCACGCGTTGGATGAGCCTGCAGTCGAGATAGGCCAGCGCGCCGTCGAGGATCGGCGCGCCGGAAGGGCCGGGCCGCCAACCGATGCCGGCCAGCTTGTCCGCCTCCCGACCGGATCGAGTCCCGAAGTGCCGCGCCAGATCGAGCTGCTCGCGGGAAAGCACGTTCACCAGAAACCCGCCGCCGGCCAGGAGCAAGGGCCACGAGGCGTGCTCCGGGTTGACGCTCAGGGCCAGGAGCAGCGGCTCGAAGGAGACCTGGGTCAACCAGGCAGCCGTGAACGCGTTGCGCCGTTCGCGGTCGGCTACACCGATCACGTAGACCCCGGCGCTCAGCCGTCGGAAGAGGTCGGCGAGGTCAGCCACGGGTCCACTCCGCCTCAGCCGCCTTCCGCCGCCACCTCATCGAAGCGCTCACACTCGACCGATACCTCGATGGCATCGCCGTGGTCGTCCTTACCCGCCACGCTGAGGGTGCCCCCCTTGCCGGAGGGGCGGACACCCGGCGTCCCCTCGCCGGCCAGCTGGCCTCCCTTGACCGTGGCGATCTGATGGGTGGTCTCCCCGACGGTGAGCGACAGCCCCACCATGTCACCGCCGCCGGCCTTGGGCCGCCACACGGTCAGGTTGAGATAGCGGGGCTCCTCGGTGCCTTCGTACGTTGCATGCCACAGCGTGGCCGGAACGTCGTAGATCGAGGCATCGGCGCTGCTGGCGCATTCGCCCACCCCGCTCGCCCGGTGACTCGTCCCGGCCACCTTGACCGCGATGGTCATGGGCACGGTGCCCCGGCTGAACGACTCGGACCGGGTCGGTGCCGCACCGGCCGGCGGTGCCGGGGACCCATCGGCGTCGGCCGCGGGCCCGGCGTCCCGCGCTTCCTCACGACGGTCGCTGGAACAGGCGGCGATCAGGGCCGCCAGGGTGATTGCGCTGACCTTCCACATCATCGAGCTCCTCGGGGTTACAGGTGCGAACGTCGGAGGAAGTATACCCGTCGGACGCCGGGTGGCGGGAAACCGTCTCACCGCGCCGGTCGTAGGGGCACCGTCCGCGCAACCCCCGCCCGATGTCCGGAGGCCCCCTTGATCGGCACCATGCTCAGCCTGGCCGCGCTTACCGCCGTTCCTCCCTCGGCGGCTCCCAGCGCCCCGCCCAAGGATGGCTTCGAGCTGATCGGGCAGATGCGCCGGCGGTACGCGGGCAAGTGGTATCGCACGCTCACCTTCGTACAGAAGACGACGCTGGCGGAGGGCAAGGTCGAGACCTGGTACGAGGCGGCCGAGCTGCCGGGGAAGCTGCGGATCGACATCGCCCCGCTGGAGGGAAAGAACACGCTGCTGTTCCGCAACGACTCGATCTACGAGTTCAAGAAAGGAAAGCCGGCGGAGTCACATCCCATGATCCATCCGCTCATGGTCCTGGGGTTCGACGTGTACGCTCAGCCGGTCGAGGTCACCGTGCGGAAGCTCCAGGCGCTGGGCTTCGACCTCACCCGGCTGCACCAGTCCAGCTGGCAGGGACGGCCGGCCTACGTGGTCGGCGCGGCCCCGGGCGACACGATCACCCGCCAGTTCTGGATCGACCAGGAGCGACTCTACTTCGTCCGCATGGTGGAGCCCGGCAAGCAGAATCCATCGGCCCGAGTCGAGACCCAGTTCAACAAGTACATCCCGCTGGGCGAGGGATGGCTGGAGACCGAAGTGCGGTTTCTGGTGGACGGCGAGACCAGGATGCTGGAGGAGTACAGCGACCCGAAGGCGGGCGTGGCCCTGGACCCGACGATCTTCGATCCCTCCCGCTGGGTGCCGCCGGGGTGGATCCCCTGACGCCCGGCGGCTACCGGCCGATCAGCCGCCGGCGCGGGTCAAGGCGCGGTCCAGCACATCCAGGACGAAGTCCACGTCGTCCGCCGTGATACACATGGGGGGCTTGATCCGGAGCACGTTGCCCGCGAGCCCGCCCTTGCCCAGCAGCACACCCATCTCGCGAGCTGCTTCCAGGACCTCGAGCGTTTCGGTGGTCGCTGGAGCCCGGGTGGCGCGGTCGCTCACCAGCTCGACCCCCAGCATGAGTCCCATCCCCCGTACGTCCCCGATCAGCCGGTGCTCCTCGGCCAGCCGCTCCAGTCCCTCGCGAAGCCGTCGGCCGACCACCTGCGCGTTCCGCTGAAGGCCCTCCTCCTCGATCACCTCCATCACCGCCAGCCCGGCCGCCATGGAGACCGGGTTGCCGCCGAAGGTGTTGAAGTGGAGCCGCTGGGCGAGGACCTCCGCGATCTCCCGCCGGGTGGTGACCGCGGCGAGCGGCACGCCGTTGCCGAACCCCTTGGCCATGGTGACGATGTCGGGCACTACGCCGAAGTTCTGGAACCCCCAGTAGTGCTCGCCGGTGCGACCGAAGCCGGTCTGCACCTCGTCGGCGATGCAGAGCCCGCCGTGCTCCCGCGCGACGCGATACGCCTCGCGGAAATAGTTGGGCGCCGCCGTGGTCACGCCGCCGACGCCCTGGATAGGCTCGGCGATGAAGGCCGCGATCCGTCCCGGCGTGGAATAGCGGATCAGCTCGGCGATGTCGGCCGCGCTGGCGGCGGCGATCTCCTCCGGCGTTCCGCCGAAGCGGCTGCGATACGGCTCGGGGCACAGGGCGTGGTGGACGTAGGCGCCCTGCAGCGTGGGAAGCTTCCAGGTGTGATGCGAGGTGAGCCCCATCGAGGAGGGCGACCCGCCGTGATAGGCGTTGCGCAGGGCGATCACGTCGGTGTGTCCGGTGAAGAGTCGCGCCATGGTGATCGCGAGATCGTTCGCCTCGCTGCCGCTGTTGACGAAGTAGGTGACGTCGAGCCCGGGCGGCATCTTGCTCGCCAGCTTCTCGGCCAGACGGGTGATGGTGGGATGGAGATAAATCGTGGTGGTGTGCTGGAGCGTCTCCACCTGCTCCCGCACCTTGGCCACGACCTTGGGATGACAGTGCCCGCAGGACACGGTGACGATGCCGGCGAACATGTCGAGGTAGCGGCGCCCGGTCTCGTCGAAGAGGTACTGCATCCGCCCCTCGACGATCATCAGGGGGTCGCGATAGAGCGTGAACACCGCGGGATTGGTGTACCGCCGCCTCGCCGCCAGCACCTCATCGCGGCTGGGTCCGGTGTAGGGCTTCGGCGTGTAGTCGAAGGCCGGCATCTGCACGGGTCGGGTCAGGACTTCTGGCATGCTCTCGGGCTCCGTTACGGGTGTCCTTACGACATCCAGTTTACCCCGGCCTCGCGATTCCATTTGGTCGTCGTCTTCTTGGTCCGTGTCCAGAACTCGATGGAGCCATGGCCGGTGATGTCCCCGACCCCGAACTTGGAATCGTTCCAGCCACCGAAGGAGAACGGCTCGCGAGGGACGGGGACGCCGACGTTGACGCCGACCATGCCGGCGCTGGCGCGCTCGGTGACGTAGCGGGCCAGGCCGCCGCTTTCGGTGAAGACGGCCGCGGCGTTGCCGTAGGGCGAGGCATTCTCGATCGCCAGGGCCTGGTCCACGTCCTGGGCACGCACTATGGCCAGGACCGGTCCGAAGACCTCCTCCTGTGCGATCGCCATGTCGGGCCGGACATGGTCGAGCACGGTGGCCCCGACGTAGAACCCGCCCTCCCGGCCCGGCACCACGGCGTTGCGGCCGTCGAGCAGCACGGTGGCGCCGGCCTGCTCCGCCTGGGTCACGTAGCGCTCGATCCGTTCCTTGGCCTCGCGGGAGATGACCGGGCCGAGGTTCTGACCCGGGACGATGGTGCGGGCGTGGTCCACCAGGCGGCGCACGATGTGGTCCGTGCCGCCCACGGCGACCATGACCGACGCCGCCATGCAGCGCTGCCCGGTGCAACCCGACATGGAGGCCACCACGTTGCTCGAGGTCATCTCGAGGTCGGCGTCGGGAAGCACCAAGAGATGATTCTTGGCCCCGCCCAGCGCAAGGACCCGCTTGAGATTGGCGGTGCCGCGGCGATACACCAGCTGGGCCACCTTGGTCGAGCCGACGAACGTCACCGCGGCGATCCCAGGGTGGTCACAGATCGCCTCGACAACTTCCCGGCTGCCGTGCACCACGCTGAACACCCCGGCGGGGAGCCCGGCCTCCGCCAGCAGCTCGGCGATCCGGCCGGCGCTCAGCGGCACCAGCTCGGACGGCTTGAGCACCAGGCAATTGCCGAGGGCGATGGCGTTGGGGATGGTCCAGTGCGGCACCATGCTGGGGAAGTTGAACGGCACGATGGACGCGACCACGCCGACGGGGTGGCGGTCGGTGCGGCACTCCACGCCGCGGCTCACTTCCAACACCTCGCCGGTGACGATCTGGGGCAGCGAGCAGGCGAACTCGGTCAGCTCGATCGCCTTGGCGATCTCAGCTTCCGCCTCCGCTCGGGTCTTCCCGTGTTCCTCGGTGATGAGGGCAGCCAGCTCGGCGAAATCCCGCTCGAGCAACGACCGGTAGCGGTAGAAGACCTGCACCCGCTCCTTGATCGGCTTGGCGGACCAGGGGGGAAATGCCTCCGCCGCCGCGCGCACGGCGGCGTCCAGGTCGGCCGCCGAGGAGAGCGGGACTTGAGAGAGCAGGCTCCCATCGCTCGGGTTCAGGACCTCGAGGAGTTGACCGCGGGGCGACGCGAATCGCCCGCCGATGTAGTTCCGGACCGGGGGGTACTTCGCGGCTAACTTGGTGGCAGTAGCTGACATCGGGGTTCTCAGCTTGCTCGCGGGGCTGGATGATTGTATCAAGTATACAATCCGTACTAGGCTCGTCAACCTGAAGCGATCGGGCTAGGGTTGGCGATCAATGGGCCTCGCCACTCAAGGACGAGAATCGGCTCTCCACTATGACGACAGCCCCTTGGACTCTGCCTGAAGCCCGTACCCTCTCAGAGCAGGTCTACCGCGCCGTGCGTGCCCGGATCATCGAGGGTGCTCTCGCTCCCGGCGCCTTCCTTCGGGAGAAGGACCTCGAGACCATGGGCGTGAGCCGGACTCCCATCCGCGAGGCGCTGGGGCGGCTGGCCAGCGAGGGGTTCCTGGAGCGGCTGCCCCATCGTGGCTTTCGAGTCCCGGCAGAGTCCCTCGGCAACCTGCTCGAGCTGTACCCGATCGTCGCCTCGCTCGAGCTCCTGGCCGGCCGGCTGGCGCTCGATCGGTTCACGGCGGCGGACCTCGCCGAGCTCAGGGCAATCAACGGCCGCCTGGCCGAGGCGAGGGATCGGGGAGAGGTCCGCGCCATGCTGGAGGAGAACACCCGCTTCCACCGGCTGATCTCCGAGCGCGGCGGCAACCGCCGGCTGGCGATGCTGCTCGACGACCTCCGCTCTCAGCTCGCCCGGCTCGAGCGCTGGTATTACTCCCACCGGGACCGCACTCAGCGGTCGATCCGGGAGCACGAAGAGATCATCGACGCGATCGAGCGCGGCGACCGTGCTCATGCGCTCTCGTTGCTGGAGCGCAACATGTCGCTCACCTACCGGAGCCTGGTGGATGAGGATGTGACGCCCTCCTAAGGCAGCGGATCCGGCGTGTACGCCTGCCTGAGGTGCACCACGTCCGCCTTCCGCTTCTTCGCCTTCAGGTTCAGCATCTCCACCATCACCGAGAACGCCATCGCGAAGTAGATGTACCCCTTCGGGATGTGCTGGTCGAACGACTCCGCCACCAGCGACACTCCGATCAGGATCAGGAAGCTGAGCGCCAGCATCTTGACCGTGGGGTGCCGGTCCACGAACTCGCTGACCGGCCGGGCGAACGCCATCATGAAGAGCACCGCGACGATCACCGCGGAGACCATCACCCCCAGCTCATCCACCATCCCCACCGCCGTGATCACCGAGTCGAGCGAGAACACGATATCGAGCAGCATGATCTGAATCAGCACGCTGCCCAGCGACGGGGCCACTCTGGCGGATGCTTCGCCCTCCTCGCCCTCCAGCCGCTCGTGGATCTCCCGGGTGCTCTTGGCCAGGAGGAAGAGTCCCCCGATCAACAGCACCAGGTCTCGCCCGGAAATCTCCTCCCCCAGCACCGTGAAGAGCGGCGCGGTGAGCCGGATGATCCAGGAGAGCGAGAACAGCAGTGCGATGCGCATGATCATCGCCAGGAGCAGGCCGATGGAGCGGGCCCGGCCCTGCTGCTCCCGCGGGAGCTTGCCCGCGAGGATGGAGATGAAGATCACGTTGTCGATGCCGAGCACGATCTCGAGCACCGTGAGGGTGGCGAAGCCCGCCCAGGCCTGTGGGTCGGTGATCCAGTCCATGGGGAGTCTGAGGTTGGAGGTGAGGTGGTAGGTGTGGAGAGAAGATCCGTCAGGCGATCCGGGCAGTCACCTCGTGAATGCCGTTGTTGCCGTACCCCAGCTTGTTCCACTCAGCCTGGTCGGGCTGATTGCGGCCGGCCAGGTCGGTGGCGCGGACGCGGAGCGACACGGTGCCGGGACGGTCGAATCGGGCGATGAGCTCCCACCACTGCCAGCTGTGTCGCTTGCGCTCGCCGATCAGGTGCGCCTCGCGCCAGTCGCCGCGGTCCACGCTGACTTCCACTTTGGCGATTGGCGCCGCCCCCGACCAGGCCACCCCGCGCACTACCAGCTCGCCCGGGGGAGCCTCCTGGCCCGGCGACGGCTCGGTGATCAGGGCGCGAACCCGCTGGAGCGTCACCGGCTCCCGAGTCTCCTTGCCGTTCCGGTTCCAGTAATACACGTACTTCTCGGTCTGGTAATGTCCCTCGAAGGGCCGATCGCTCACCTCGATCTCGGTGAGCCACTTGACCGACGCCACGCCGTACCAGCCGGGCACCACCAGCCGCAGTGGGAACCCGTGCTGAATGGGCAGTGGCTCGCCGTTCATCGCGTACGCGAGGATCGCGTCGGAGCTGCGGGCCTCGTCGATGGTGAGGCTCCGCTCGAACCGGATCGGGCCACGCTTGTTGTCCACCTCTCCGCCGTCCGCGCCGCGGAAGCGTACCTCCCGCGCACTGGAGCGCACCCCCGCGCGATCGAGGATCTCGGCGAGCGGCACCCCGCTCCATTCCGCCGTGCTCACCGCGCCGTACTGCCAACGCTCGCCGGGAACCGGGGGATCGAACAGCGTGCGGCCGTTGCCGGCGCACTCCAGGGTCACCACCTCGGTCTGCGACCGCATGTTCTGAAGCTCGCGAAGGCTCAGCGAGAGCGGGCGCTCGACCAGCCCGGTCACACCGAGCCGGAACGGGCCGGCATCGAGGTCGGGGATGGGGAAGTGGTTGCGCACGTAGAATCGTGCGGTCGGCATCACCACACCGCCGACCAGCTCGGGCAGCGGCGTCTCGCAGTTGAGCGGATGGGCTCGATGCACCAGGAGGCCGGCATCGATGGCTTCCTGACAGATCTCCTCGGGATCGAGTGCCGCCACCCGGTCGCGGGGCGGGAGCGGAGCATCGCACCCGCCGCTCGCCACCACGCCGGCGCAGGTGGCGGCCGGATACACCTCGAGGCTGCCGGCCAGCTGGAACGGCTGGAGAAACTCACGGAGATGGGATTCGTCGGTCGCCTGGGCGATGAGATACATCGTGTGCTCGCCCTGCACCACGGCCTCGCCCAGGATCTCCACCCCATGGCGCCGGCCGTTGGGCCGGCTCAAGTGACTGAGGAGCATGGCTCCCATGTAGGGATCCTGCGCCGGGCAGCGCTCGCCCGCATGGCTGTGTCGGACCACGAACAACGGCATTCTAGGGTCTCTCCAGATGACAGTGGCCGCGCTACAACTCCCCGAGAATCCTCGCCTTCACCTGCTCGAACTCCGCGTCGGTGAGCAGGCCCTGCGCCAGCATCTCCTTGGCCCGTTGGAGCCGGGCCTGGGGCGAGCGCGCGACGTCCTCACCGCCGGCCGACATGCCACCAATCCCTCCGCCCAGGTGCACCCCGCCCGACTTGGCGCGCAGCTCCTCCAGCTCCCGCACCCGCCGCTTCTCCCGCCAGGCCTGCTCCTGGGCCTGACAGGCGCGATACACCTCCTGCGCCTGCTCCTTTCGCAGTCCCGTGAAGCTGAGGGCCCGCGGCGTGCCTTCCGCCCCCGCGAGGTCATTGCCGGCGTCGGCCGAGACGCTGAGCGTCGCTCCGAAGACCCCGACCTGGAGCTGCGCGTCGCGCAGGTCCTGCCAACGGATGTCCTGCGTGGTGAAGCCGCTGATCAGGCCTCGCTGCACGGCGATCAGCCGGCCGGAGGTGGCGCCCACCACCAGCCGGCGGTGAATGAGGGCGAAGAGGCGCCGTTGGATGGCCCAGCTCTCGAGCCGCTCGCCCGGAATGAGCAGGGACTGGATGGAATCGAGACCGGGCGAGATCGCCTGCGGCTCGGCGGGCGTGACACCCATCAGGGCTCCTTGTGCTGATGGCTCCGAAGGATATCGCGCGGGCCAGAGACCCGCTATCTCCGGGACACCGGCCCGATGTCCCGCGGCCGGATGGACGGTTCGGAAACTCTCCGGCGCGGCGCCCGTACGGCAGCACAGTCGATCCGCACTGTTCCCTCATCCCACCCCGATCATGTCACACTCGACACGCTTGTCGCTCGCCCTCCTGGCGCTTCTCGTCTCTCCTGAGTCGGCTCGAGGCCAGTCCGCCTCGCGTGGGGCGCTGGCCTCCGGAACCCTCGCGATCACCGACGTCACGGTCCTTCCGATGATCAGGGACACCGTCATCCGCGATGCGACGGTGCTGATCCGGGACGGCCGCGTCGCAGCGGTGGATGCAAGCCGCAACGTGCGGCTGCCGGCCGGGGCCAGACGGATCGACGGACGCGGGAAATACCTCATTCCCGGCCTGGCCGACATGCACAGCCACCTCTACTCCGACGGAGACACGCCGGACTCGCTCGCCAAGTACGAGCTCGGCGTCATGGTGGCCAACGGAGTGACGGCCACCCGGTTCATGATCGGCACCCCGGAGCACTTCACCCTGCGCCGCGAGGTCGAGGCCGGCCGGATCGTGGGCCCGCAGCTCTGGATCGCCAGCCCGCAGTTCACCGGCAAGGAGGATGTGAACAGCCGGGTGGTCACCACCCCGGCGGACGCGCGCACGGCGGTGAAGGAGATGGCCGAACGCGGCTACGACTTCATCAAGCTGACGCTCTTCATCCCGCCGCCGGTGTACGACGCCATCACCAGCGAGGCCAGGGCGCGCGGCATCCGCGTGGTGGGGCATGTGGATCCCGAGGTCGGCGTCGCGCGGGCACTGGCCGCCGGCCAGCAGATCGAGCACCTCGACAACTACCTGGAGTCGGTGCTCGCCGACTCCGCGCCCATGCGCGAGTCGGTCTCCGACCGCGGGCTCTTCAGGCTGAAGAACTGGGAGAGCCTCGACTACGTGGACGACGCCAAAGTGGAGCGGATCGCCGGCGCTACGGCGCGGGCCGGGATCTTCACCTGCCCCACCCTGACCGTGTTCAAGACGGCGTTCGCGCTGGGACAGTCGGAAAAGGAGATCAAGGCTCGCCCGGACTGGCGCATCATGCCGGCCGAGCTGCGCGGGCTGTACCTCCAGGCCCGGGAAAAGTACTGGGCCAAGCCCGCGACAGAGGCGCGGCGGATGCGATGGGTGCAGGTCCGCGACCGCCTGGTGAAGGCGATCGCGGATTCGGGCGGGAAGATCATGGCCGGCTCGGACACGCCGGAGTGGTTCTTCGGCTACGGCTGGACCCTGCACCGGGAGCTGGAGAGCCTGGTCGCTGCCGGGCTCACGCCTTACCAGGCGCTCGCCGCCGCCACCCGGAATCCGGCGGAGTTCCTGCGGGCCTCCAGCGAGTGGGGAACGATCGAGCCCGGGAAGCGGGCCGACCTGGTGCTCGTCACCGGAAATCCGCTGGAGGACATCCGGAACACCGCGCGGATCGAGGGTGTAGCGGTGGGCGGGCGATGGCTGGACCCGAGGGAGCGGGAGCGGATGATCGGGGAGGCGATGAAGCGACTCGGGGCCTGATGGCGGCTGTCACCCGGAGCGCACTGGTTGTCCCGTCTCCACCAATGAGGTGGTCCCGCCGAGCGCCGGGCAGTCCCCCAAGGCGGTGAGCATGCGCTCGATCTGTTCGTCGTCCAGGTCCTGGTGCACCGGCAGCGCCAGCACCCGCTGCTTCAGCTCGGCGGCGTCGGGGAACTCGCTCCAGTCCACCGCGGGGTGGCGCTGGTCCCACCAGATTGCCGAGTAAATCCGCCGGTCGATCAGGTACTTGAACACCTCCACGCGACGCTCGACCACCAGGGGAAGGAAGAGCGGGCAGGTGTGGTCCTCGATCTCGGGCAGGAGCAGCGCCGCCCCCATCCGCCGAAGCCCGTTGGCCAGCACCCGATAGTTGTGCCGCCGCCGACCGGCGAAGCCGCGCCAGTCGAGCCGCCGGAGCAATCCGGCACTGTAGGGCCCGATGCCCCAGCCGAGGATGCTCGAGTCGAACCCCAGGTCGTCGTCATCCGGATCGTAACACGCCGTCCCCGCTCCGGGATGGACCCGCTCCAGCAGCTCGCTCGCTATTACGGGCGGGGCGAGCGCCGCAAGGGCGAAGATGTCCACCACCGCGCCGCGGTCCCGCACCCGATCCAGCGCTCCCTTCCGGGCCAGCGCGAGGCCCTTGAGCCAGGTCGTGAGCCTGGGCGGCCGCCGGAGTCGCGGCGGCAGCGAGACCGCATCGCTGTTGGCCAGCACTGCGCCCCCATTGGGCACAGGCAGCGACTTGCGGAAGCTGTAGACGGCGATGTCGCCGGTCCGGCCGAGAGTGCCCCTGGCATCGTCGCTGAGGAACGCGTGAGCGCAGTCCTCCACGAGATAGATCCCATGCCGATCGCACAGAGCACGCAGGTCGGCGAGGGGCTGGGCGAAGCCGAAGTAATGGGTGATCAGCAGCGCGCGGGCGCCGCGGCCCAGCCTGCGCTCGATGTCGCCCAGGTCGGCCTCGAGGTTCGGGCCCACACGGTAGCACTCGACCCGGAGGCCCCGCCGCACCAGAGGCTCGATCTCGTGGCCGCAGTTGAAGCTCGGGCAGAGCACCGTCGCACCGCGCGGCAATCCCAGGGCCTCGAAGGCCTGGGCCATCGCCGCCGTGCCGGAGAAGGTGAGCAGCAGGCGACGCTGGTCGAGCGGGAACGGCGCGGGAATCCGCCCGCCCGCGCCGAGCGCGGCGCCCAGCGGCAGTACCGGCTGGTAGCGCACCGGCCGGGGGCCGGGCTCACTCAGCATCGGCCGCTCCTTCGGCGAGGGGCTTCCGCCAGGACTTCATGTAGGGCCGGACCAGCGCCTTGATCCGCGGCTTGAGCCCGAACACCACCGCGTGGAGCGCGCGGAAGAACGGCGTGCGCCGGTGCACGTGGAGCTGGGTGGTGAACCGGAAAGTGGAAGTCCAGCGCGACTTGTTGTTGAGGAAGCCCCCGAGGAACTCGTACTCCCGCAGCCCGTCGCGGAAACACTGCTCCATCTCCAGGGCCTCGAGGTACGTGCCCGGCGAGCAGCGGCTGAGCTCCGCATCGTGCGCGATCTGCAGCGAATAGAAGACGCCGTCGTGCGCCAGGCCGAAGGTGCCGGCGACCGGCTTCCCGCCCACCGTGAGCGTGCGAACGACGAACGCCCGCCGCTTCGCGAATCGCTCGGCCATCTCGCGGTAGAACTCGAAGTAGTCGGAGCTCCGCGAGATGCCCACACCCTCGCCGCTCTTCCAGCTGCGGGCCTCGATGCCGCGGTAGACCTCGAGCTGCTCCTGCACCTCGGGGCCCGTGTCGAATACCCGGTACTCCACCTTCCCGATGGTGGCGAGCCGGCGCCCCGCGGTCTTGAGGTTCTTCCGGAAGGTCTGGCTCTTCGTCGCCAGGTACGCGGTCCAGGTGCCCTCGACCGCGAGATAGGCGCAGTCGGAATCGCGGGTCCGGGCGACGAGGTACCCGGCGGAACGAAACGCGTCCTCCAGTGCCGCGAGCGTGGCCGAGCCGGTGGGTTGCTCGTAGAGGTCGCAATAGTGCCACTTGCCGCCCCGCGCTGCGAGGAATGCCACCAGCCCGCGAATGAGCGAGGCTTCGTCGGCCGGAAAGAGCAGCCGGGGCCGGTCCACCTCCCACCGGGAGCCGATGAACGCCAGCCGGCGGATCCAGCGGCCATACATCTTCACCGTCTCGATCTGAAGCGGCGCGATACCCCGAATCTTCCCATCGCGCACCAGGAGCACGATGAACAGGTCGGCGTCGGCGCCGAAGTGGCGCCACCAGAGTCGCTGGTACTCGTAGGTCTGGAAGACGGTGTGGTCGGGGACCCCGAGCAGCAGCGCGTCCCAGAGCGCCGCCAATGCCTCCCAGTCGCGCTCTTCACTCACCACCTTGGCCTCGTAGCGGACCCCGTCCACCTCGACCACGTGGCCCCGCAGGCGCGCGACCAGCTCGTCCACCGTGGGCACCGGCGGGTCCCAGTCGGGAATCGGCTGCCAGCGTACCAGGTAGCGGATCTCCCCCTTCAGCATCTCGCCGCTGTCCGCATGCCTGGTGAGGGCATATCCGCCGCTCCCGAAGAATGCCGGATGGTCCTGCCACAGACGCAAGGCGCTTTCGACCGCGTGCGCCTCCATCGCCGAGCCGGGGAAGTGTCGCTTGGCCTCGAGCCCGAACCGGCGAATGAGCTGGGGCAGGAGCCTGCGGTAGCGCGGGAGGACGGCGATGTCCTCGACGTACAGCGCCTCGCCGATCTCGCCGGGGAAGATGGTCGGGCTGAACCCATGGCAGAGGAGGTAGCCGGCGAGGCGATCGCCGTCGAAGAGCCCGAAGCTGAGGTTCACGCCCTCCGCGACGGCGTCGGCGAGGAAGCGGCGGTGCCGGTCCGCGCCATCGGCCATCTGCTGGTGGTAGCGGGACTCGATGCCGGCGATCGCCGGGGCATCGTCGGGCTGGAGCTCGCGGACGTGAATCATCGGTTCCGGAGACTTGCCGCGCAGAGCGCGCGCTCTTCGGCGGTGAGCGAAACGAGATAGAAGGCGCCGAGGTAGACGCAGCCGGCGAGCGTGGCCTTGACCGCGAGCTCCCACAGAGCCGCACCCGGCAGCTGCCGCTCCATCCAGACCATGAAGAGCGCCATCGGGACCGCCGCGATCAGCGGGCGCACCAGGCTTTGGAAGACGAATTCGGTGGGCGACTGGCCCAGCAGGCGGCTCACGAAGGGCACGATCCAGAGAAACGTCACCGCCAGGTTGGCGGCGAGCAGGCTGCCCGCGAGCCCGATCAGCTGGAAGCGCGGGACGGTGAGGAGCACCAGCGCGACGGCCAGCGCCAGCTCGGTGATCCCCATCCAGAAGACCTCTCTGACCCGCGCCAGCGCCAGCAGGATGGTGGTCCCGGTCATGATGAAGGCGGTCACGCTGAAGCTGACCACCACGAGGGGCATGACGCCTGTCGGGATCGTCACCTGGTCGTCGCCGACCCAGGCAAGGATGAAGCGCTCCCCGTACGCGATGACCGCCACGGCGAGCGGAAGGCTGATCGCCATCACCAGCTTGGTGCCCCGGATGAGCAGCGCGCGAAGCCGCGGGCGATCGTTCTTCGCGTCATAGGCCGAGGAGAGCGGGAAGAAGGTGTCGGTGATCGGCTCGACCGCGAGAAAGATCGCGGCCGCGACGGTACCAATGAGGGTGTACGGCGTGAGCAGCGAGACCGAGAGCACGATCGGGATCAGCAGCTTCTCGACCTCGGCGCTCCCCTCCGCCAGAACCTCGTTGAGCGAGGTCCAGGTGCTGTAGCCGCGGATCCGCCGCAGCTCGCGGCCGCCGATCGGGCCGAAGCCGGGGCGCACCTCCGGGTAGGAGCGCCGCAGGAGCCAGCCGAACGACAGGGCGGTAAACAGCGTCCCGGCGATCTCCACGACGACGAGGGCGAGGATGCCGTAGCCGAGGCGGAGGCCTGCCACCGTTCCCGCCGCGAGCATCACCGTGGCCGCAACCGACACGCCGCTCAGCAGGTCGAAGCGCTGCCGGCTCTCGAACACGGCGGCGAGCACCGAGGTCGGGAAGGCGAGCAACAGGTCCAGCCCGAGCAGGACCGTGGCCAGGCGGACCTCAGCGAGACGCTCGGAGGGGACGTCGAAGACGTGGGGCACGATCTGCCAGGCGATCAGTGCGCTGATGCCGAGCGCGATCCCGCCCAAGACGGCCAGCACGCTGGTCGTCGTCCGCAGCAGGCCGTTCGCCGCCGGCCAGTCCTCCCGCTCCCCGTACTCGGCGAGGTACTTCACCAGCGCGTTGTAGAAGCCGAGATCGAGGAAGGCGAGATAGAACAGGATCGCCTTGAGCAGCACCCAGAGCCCGAAGCCCACCTCGCCGAGGTGCTGGAGCACGATCGGGGTGAGGAGGAAGACCGCGATCAGGCTGGTGCCGGCCTGAACGTAGTTCCAGGAGATGTTGCGGGTCAGCGCTCGCAGGGCGCTCACGGCCGCGCGTGCTGCAAGTGACGGGACGGGGGGCTCCGATGGGGCCCCGGCCGATCGAGTCGAGCGTGAGTCTGCGGTCGCTGGGTCACGTCGTTGCGGATCAAAGGGTTGAGCCGATGCCGGGAGGGCCCCTGGCCCGCAGGGGCAGGACCCGGCTCCGCCCCACGGAGGACGGGGGGCAAGAAGGGAGCCAGCGGTCGGGTTGAAGAGAGGTGGGGAGCTAGAGCCGGCTGGGGGCGCTCAACTCGATCAGGTTGCCGTCGGGGTCAGCCAGGAAGATCTGGGCCCACGGCGTCCGGCCCAGCGGCCGCGCGTCGAACGCGACACCGGCCTTCTCGAGTCGTGCCCGGGCCCCTTCGTAGCTCCGCACCGCGATCGCGAAGTGACCTTCCCGCGAGCTGATCTCGGTCGTTCCCCGCAGGGTATGGGTCGCCGGATGGACGATGAGGTGCAGCTGCCTGTCTCCCAGCCGATACCAGGCGCCGTCGAAATCGAAGGCCGGCCGGGCGATCTCCTCCAGCCCCAGCACCTCGGAGTAGAAGCGCCTGGCGCGCCCGAGATCGGTGACATTGATGCTGACATGATGAATGCCGGCGATGTCGAGCATGACACCTCAGTACGAATACGAATCCAGCGCCGCAGCGCGCCAGTCCGCCGTGTACGCTACCGACACGAGGAGCCGCGAGTCGGCTCCCGTCGCGCGGGCGTAACAGATCCGCTCGATCCGCTCCCCCAGGCGCGAGATCGACTGGTCCCCCACTACGTCGCAGCCGAGCCCCTCCCAGCGGCTCACGTCGGCGAGACTTCGGCTCCATTCCTCCCGCACGCTCTTCGACGCGAAGGCCCTGAGCCCCGGCGCCAGCCTGGGCGCGGCCTCACCTGTGGCGACGTCGGCCAGGAGATGGTGCACCGGCTCCGGCGGTCCCTCCGAGCTCGGCGGCAGGAGATGCGGCGGCAGGAGCGCCGGCTCCAGGATGCCGGCGATGCCGAAGCTGATCGCCTCCGGCTCCGCGGAATCCAGATTCGCCAGGGCGATCACCGTGAGGTCGAACTCGGGATACCGGTGGATGGCGGCGCGGAACCCCTGCCATGAGCCGCCGTGTCCGATCCGGAGATGCCCCCGCTGGTCGCTCACGCCCCAGCCGAAACCGTAGGGAAAGGTGCCGCCGTCGTTGAGCCGCACCGGGGTCCAGCTCATGGCCAGACCGGCGCTGTCCGGCACCCTGGCGTGGTTGAGGCCGATCGCCCAGCGGGCCATGTCGTGCACCGTGAGATAGAGCGCCCCGTCGGCGGTGGTGTTGAGCGACGGCGAGACCCAGTCCTGGTTCTTGATCTCGCCGTCCACCAGCTGGTAACCGGCGGCGCGATTGGGTACCAGATCGCGCTCAGAGATGACCCGCGCCGTGCGCATCCCCAGGGGCTGGAACACCCGCTGGCGAAGGAAGTCGCCATAGAACTGCCCGGTGACCCGCCGGATAATGAAGCCGAGCAGCGCGTAGCCGGTGTTGCTGTAGCTCCAGGTGGTACCCGGCTGGAAATCCAGCGACAGCTTGGCGTACAGTCTCGCCAGCTGCTCCTCGCTGTAGTCGCGATGGAAGTCCACCAGGTCGCTGGTGTAGTCGGGAATGCCGGAGGTGTGCGTCAGCAGATGGCGGGTGGTCACCTTGCGCCAGGACGAGGGTGCCTCGCGCAGGTATTTCCGGATCGGATCGTCGAGCCCGATCCTGCCCTCTCGCGCCAAGGCCACGATCGCGGCCGCGGTGAACTGTTTGCCCACCGAGCCCGACTGGTAGATCGTGCTGTCGCTCGCCGGCACCCGGAGCTCCAGGTTGGCAACGCCATAGCCCCGGGCCAGCAGCACGCTGTCGCCGCGCAGCACGGCCACCGACATGCCGGGAATCCGCTGCCGGACCAGCTCGGCCCGCACATAGCGGTCTACCGAGTCCAACGCCGTTTGGGCGCCGACCGGCGGGGCCGACAGTATCAAGGCCGCGAGTATCGAAACGCTGCTGCGACTCATCGCAAGTGACCCTCCACCACCAGAACCGCCGACCCCGACACCCGCACACCTCCCCCACGTACCTGCACTTCGATCCGGCTGAGCCGGCCCATTGCCCGGCCCTGCTCCACGATGATCGGCCGCTCCTCGGACGCGAGCTCGTGAGCCACCAGGTACACGGCGAGCGGTCCCGCGGCACTGCCGGTCGCCGGGTCCTCCGCGATTCCCACGTTGGGACCGAAGAATCGGGCCTGCGCCGGGGCATCGGGATCGAGCGGGTCGACCGAGAACAGATAGCACCCCTGCGCGCCGATGGAGCGAAGGTAAGCCGCCAGGGTCTCCGGCCTGGGCCGGGCCCGGTCGAGCGCTCCCGCGTCCCGGACCGGGACCAGCAGGTGCGGCACGCCGGTCGAGACGACCTGGGCCTGGAGCATGCCTGCCGCCAGCTCGGCATCGCCCAGATCCAGGGCCGAGGCCAGCGGGGAGACGTTCCCCACCACGGCGCCGAAGACCGGGTCCGCCTGGGCCATGCTCACGGCGCTCACCTGTCCCCGCGCGGAGCGGATCTCCACCGGTAGCACCCGGCCGTCGATTTCCTGGGTGAAGGTCCGGACCGGGGCATCGAGCGCCAAGCGACCCGAGACGGCGAGCCACCACCACGCGCCCAGCGCGTTGTGGCCCACCCCGAACACTTCGGTCCCGGTGGCGGTGAAGGACCGGAGCCGCCAGTCGGCGTCCGGCTGGGTGGGCCGGAGAACGAAGGTCGTCTCGGTCTGGTTGAGCTCGCCCGCGATCCGCCGCATCACCTCGACCGGCAGCTCGTCCGCATCCGACACCACGGCGAGCGGGTTGCCGGTGAACGGCTGGGTGGTGAAGACGTCCAGCAGATAGAAGGGCGTGAGCATTCCCGGCAGGATAGCGCGGTCCGGAGATCAAGCCAACGGCGGGAGAGCGGCCTCCAGCCGATCGATCAGCTCGGCCTGCGCGGGATTCAGCTTGGTCCGCGCGACGCGAGACTCGAACCAGGCACAGCGATCGACCTCGGGATACGTGAGCCGTCGGCCGGAGCCGCGGGGCCATTCGACGGTCGTCGTGTTACTGACGATGGCCGCGGGGTCGGCATCGCCCTCCCAGGCCCAGGCGTGGATGACCTTCCCGGCCTTCTGCCGGATGCTGCCGAGCGGCAGGAAGGGCTCTCGGGAGACGATCCCGGTCTCCTCGTGGAACTCCCGGCGGGCGGCGTCGAGCAGCTCTTCCCCAGGCGCCACCAGCCCCTTGGGAATGGTCCAAGCGCCGAGGTCGCGGCCCCGCCAGAAAGGCCCTCCCGGGTGGGCCAGGAACAGCTCGAGCGCACCCCGGGGACGGCGAAACAGCAGCAGGCCGGCGCTCAGGTTGCGGCCTTCGGCCATCAGCGGCCCTTCGCCTCGATCGCCGCGGCTTCGGCCTCGCGCCCTTCGCTCCGAAGCAGCTCCACGTAGCCCTGTGCGATCGAGCCGATGTCCGCCTGGGCATCGCGACCCGATGCCTCCCACTGGGCGATAGCCCGGCGATAGAACGTCTCCGCCTCGCGGGGATGCCGGCGTGCCCGCTCGAGATCGCCCATGGCACCCAGCGTGACCGCGATGTAATAGCTGTTGGGCTCCAGGGACTTCTGCCGCATCGCCAGCGCGCGCCGGAGATGGATCTCCGCGTCGCCGAGATTTCCGGCCCGGCGGGAGGCGACGCCCAGCTCGTGGTGAGTGGTGGCGAGGAAGGGATGATCGGGTGCCAGCGTCTTTTCCCGGATGGCCAGCGCCCGCCGAAGTAGCGGCAGCGTTTCCCGATGGCGCCCTTCCGATCCGAGCGTGTTCGACAGGCTCGTCAGGGCCGCGGCCACATAAGGGTGGTCGGGGCCGAAGCTCTTCTCCCAGATCTCCAGCGCTCGGCGGTAGTGCGCGATGGCCTCTCCGGGGCGGCGGGTGGCGCCCTCGACGTTGGCCAGGTTGTAGAGATCCATGGCGACCTGGCTGTGGTCGGCACCGAAGAGCTGGGTATCGACCGCCAGGCCGCGACGGTACAGCGACTCCGCCTGGGCGTACTTTCCCTGCTCGAAGATCGAGCTTGCCAGATTGCTGATGGCCCGGGCCGTGGCCGGATGAACCTCGCCCAGAATCCGCTCGCGGATCTCCAGCACCTGGCGAAAGAGCGATTCCGCCGCCTGGGGCCGGCCCTGCTCGGCCTGAGAGATGGCGAGACCCCCCAGCTCGTCGGCCGCCTCCGGGTGGTTGGTCTCCTCGCCGCCATCGAAGGTCTCCAGCGTCCGCCGGGACAGCGAGTCGGCCTGGGCATAGTTACCGCGCTCTCGGTGGAGCGTGGCGAGGTTGCTGAGGCCGCGGCGAAACGCGGGGTCCGCGGGCTCCGCCCGCTCGAGTACCGCCACGGCGCGACGGAGTGTGCTCTCCGCCTCGTCGTAGCGCCCCTGCTTCAGATAGAGTCGGCCGAGGGAGACGAGATTGCGGCCCAGCTCGATCGAATCCGCCGCCGGGCGGTTCCGGGTGGCCAGTGACCGCTGGAGCAGCGGCGCGGCCCGGGAATACAGCCCCAGCTCGGTATAGACATCGCCAATGGTGTTCATCAGTCGCGCCTGCACCTCCGGCTGATTGGCGAGGTCGTTCTGGATCTTTGCGGCCCCCGAGTCGAGGATCTCCCGGGCGGTGATGGCGTTGCCTCGCGCCTCGCCGGGATCGGAGACGCGGAACAGCCCCACCAGGAAGTCCGTCACCTGCCTCGCGGTGGCCGCCTCGGCCTTGGCATGGGCCTCGGCTCGGGTCGCCCGGATGAGCCCCAGCGTCGCCGCGGTCGCCCCGGCGATCAGCGCGAGGATGACGGCCGCGATGGCTCCGACGGCGATCTTGTTGCGTCGGACGAACTTCCGGATGCGATACGGGGTGCTGGGCGGACGGGCCTCGACCGGCTGATCCGCCAGGTAGCGAGTTAGATCGTTGGCGAGACCGTTGGCGGTGTCGTAGCGCCGGCTCCGGTCTTTCTCCATCGCCTTCATCGTGATCCAGTCGAGGTCGCCGCGAAGCTGGCGTCGGAGGCCCTCCGCGTCGGTGTGGCGGAGCTGCGCCAGCACCTCCCGCTCGCGGACCAGCGTGGCCAACCTCGCGCTCGGAGTCGGCGGATCGGTCTCGCGAGTCGCCAGCAGGGCCATAAAGCCGGGCAGCCCGAGCTGCTGGGGGTCCACCGGGAGCCGGCCGACCAGCAGCTCGTACAGGACCACGCCCAGACTGTAGACGTCGGTGCGGGTGTCCACGTCGAGCCCCGACATCTCGGCCTGCTCGGGACTCATGTAGGCTGGCGTCCCCATCGCCTGGCCGAACTGGGTCACCAGCGTCTTCTCGGTGAGCCGCTGCCCGGTGGCCTTGGCGATGCCGAAGTCGATGACCTTGGGAATCGGCTGGCCGTCGGCTTCGGTCACCAGGATGTTGGAGGGCTTGAGATCGCGGTGAATCACGCCCTTCTGGTGGGCATGCTGAATGGCACGGCAGACCGGGATGAAGAGCGCGACGCGCTGATGGGTGGTGAGCTTGGAATTGTCGCAAAACTCGGTGATGGGGATTCCGCGGACCAGCTCCATCACGAAGTACGGGCTGCCGGTGTCGCTGGCGCCCGCGTCGAGCACCTTGGCGATCGACTCGTGCGTCATCACGGCCAGCGCCTGGCGCTCGGCCTCGAACCGGGCGACGATGTCGGAGAACTCGAAGCCCTGCCGGAGCACCTTCACCGCCACCCGGCGGTGGACCGGCGCCGTCTGCTCGGCCTCGTAGACCACGCCCATGCCGCCCTCGCCCAGCACTCGGAGCACCCGATAGGGTCCGATCTGCTCCGGGTGCCGGATTCGCGAGGCCGCCGCCCCCTGGCCGGGGACGGCAGGCTGGTCTGCTGTCATGGAACGATCATGCCGAGGACTCGTCGGCGGGTACTCAGATAGTATGCGGTCCCAGGAGGTCAGTGGGTAGGTTGCCTGGCTCCGTGTACATGGGGATGGGCGCGCTAGAGTCTCCGGCGCAACACCGACCTGAGCCCCATGACGATGACGACGGCAGCCACCAGAAAGAGGGCGAGCAGCAGGAGCCCCACGGAGAAGCTCCCGGTCCGCTCCTTGACCTCGCCGATCAGGTAGGGCCCCACGAATCCGCCCACCGCGCCCATCGAGTTGATCAGGGCGATCCCGCCCGCCGCCGCCTGCTCCTTGAGAAACGCCGTGGGGAGTGCCCAGAAGGGGCCGAGCCATCCGAGCACGCCGAACGCGGTAATCGAGAGCGCCGCTACCAGAAGGCCGGTGGCCTCGATGCGGGTGATCGCGATGAACCCCAGGGCGCCGGCCAGCGCGGGGAACGCGAGATGGAGATAGCGCTCACCAGTGCGATCGGACCGGCGCCCCACCAGCACCATCCCGGCCGCCGCGACGGCGTAGGGAATCGCGGTGATGACGCCGACCTCGAAGTTGCTGAAGCTGCCGCTCGCCTTGATCAGCTGCGGCAGCCAGAGCGCGAAGCCGTAGAGCGACACCACCAGCAGGAAGTAGCTGAGGCCGAGCCACCACACCACCGGATTGCCGAGCGCCTTGCGGAGGCTGGCTCCGTGGCTGGTGATGAGCTGGGTCCGCTCGACTTCCACCGTGCGCTCCAGCCAGTCGCGCTCGGCCGGCGGCAGCCAGCGCGCGTCGCGGGGACGGTCCGGGAGCAGCCGCAGCACCAGAACGCCGACCACCACCGAGGGCAGCCCCTCGAGCAGGAAGAGCCACTGCCAGCCCTGAAGCCCCAGCCATCCATCGAGGCCAAGCAGCGCCCCCGATACCGGCCCGCCGACCACGCCGCAGATCGGGATCGCCGCCAGGAACCAGGCATAGGCCCGTGCCCGCTCCCGGGCGGGATACCAGTACGTCAGATAGAAGATGATGCCGGGGAAGAAGCCGGCTTCCGCCACGCCCAGCAGAAAGCGCAGCAGGTAGAAGCTCCAGGGCGCGTGCACCAGCACCATCGCCGAGGCGGCCAGTCCCCAGGTCACCATGATACGCGCGATCCAGAGCCGCGCACCGACCCGGTACAGCACCAGGTTGCTGGGGACCTCGAACAGGCAGTAGCCGATGAAGAAGATGCCGGCGCCGAATCCATACACCGCCGGGCCGAAGCCCAGATCGCGGTTCATCTCCAGCGCGGCAAAGCCGACGTTGACCCGGTCGAGGAAGTTGAGGACGTAGAGCAGGAACAGAAACGGAATCAGGTGGCGAGAGACCCGAGCGATCGCTGCGGCCGAGGGGTCGCCCGCCAGGTCGGGCCGAGACATTGCTCAGAACTCCCGGCGCTTCATCTCCTTGAACAGCCGCCTGGTCTCCGCGTCCTGCTCGGGCGCGCGCTGGCGCAGCGTCGGATCGAAGTCGGCCGCCTGCTCCTGTCGGGGCGGCTTCACCTTAGCGGCGTTCTTCTTGGCGAGGGCGGCAATCCGCTGATCTTCCCGTCGGGTCATCGGATCTCCAGATGGGTGAGAGACACTCTCCGAGCACTGCAAAAGTTAGGCTCATGGGGTGAAGACCAACAACGTATCCACCCCGCGGAATCCCAGCCTAGCCGCCAGCCCGAGTGAGGCGACATTGGACCGGACGGCCCCCCACACCGGCCGCTTGCCCAGAAGCGCCATCTCCCGGATACGGAACGAGACGCACAACGCGGCGTAGCCCATGCGGCGATATGGCTCCAGCGTGTCGATGGCAATGTCCCACCACCGCTCGGTCACCGAACCGGCGTAGCAGAAGGCGACCGGAATCTCGCCGGCGTAGGCGGCGACGATTCGAGTGCCCTCGGCCGACTCCGACAACAGCTCTTCCCTCAGCGCGCGATCGGGAACGGCCTCGAGCTGCCCCGATTGGATTTCCCGAACGATTCCCGCCGGGACCGTGGGAAGCCGAGCGTCCGAGTCGAGCGTGTGAATCGTCGCCGGCTCTCGCCGCCAATGAGGCAGTGCCGAGCCGACCCACTCCGCGTCCTCCGGAGCTGCCAGTACTTCGCGAACCCGTCCAGCCGCGGTTCGGATGACGTCGTGAGGCGGATGGCCGACTACGATGCCGAGCCCGTCCGGCTCCAGCGCCACGAAGACCGGGGGCGGTCCCACCGCCACCCCGAGGGCAAACCCCTGCCCCGACAGCAGCATGCTGCGCACCTCCACCCACCGGGGAAGATCCGGCAGCAGCCGGGCCAGGGCTTGGGACGCGGGGTCGTCTATCGGCACGCTCCCTGCCCGTAGGCTTCCGGTTCGTCCCATTCCCCGGAGGGGATCATGCGTTCAGCAACGATCATGGCGATCACCCTGGCGATTCTCAGTGCAGCAGCCTGCAAGCCCGTCGCCCCGGCGCCCCCCGCGGAGCCCGAGCCGGGCCCCGAGCCCAGACGGGCGGCTCGGACGGCGGCGACCCTGGACATCCCCCCCGGGCATCTGCCCCCTCCCGGCATGTGCCGGGTCTGGCTGCGGGGCGAGCCCCCGGGCCACCAGCCGAAGGCACGGAGCTGTACGGACATAGAGCGATCGGCTCCGGCCGGAAGCTGGATTGTGGAGCGCCCCGGCCGGGACCGGGACTATGTGCATGTCCGGGTAGTGGACGAGTGGCGCCCGGGCGTCGTGATCCGGATGCAAGTCTACCAGCTCCGGAACGGAAAGCTGATCCGGCAGGGATAAGCCGAACCTCCCGCACCCGCTCGCTCCCAGGGTGTCCGCCTGGGAGCGAGTTCCCTTGACTGCCCAGCGGTTTCCGGGATACTCTCTCGTACCTCGAATACCGTACGACGGGCCGTCGTTCCCCCCACGACGTCTCCTCCCTGACAGCACGGCCCGCTCGCCGCGCGTGGTGAACGTCCATCAATGCGACATCGCCGCTGGGTCGCCCCCGCCGGGCGCACGCTCCTACTGGGTACGACCGTCGCCCTCTGGCTGTCCTGCAGTGGCGGAAGCGAGCTCACCGCACCGACTACCGGCGCCATCGAAGTCACCACCAGCACCTCCGGCCCGGAGCCGGATGCAGACGGCTACGCCCTGACACTGGACGACGCGGAAGTTCAGCCCATCGGCGTGTCCGCGGTCGCGATGCTGGCTGATCTTCCTCCGGGCTCGCACGCCCTCGGGCTGGCGAGCGTCTCCCCCAATTGCACGGTCCAGGGGAGCAACCCGCGCACCGTGACCGTGGTCGCGGGGGAGACCGCGGCCACCGCCATTACGGTCGTGTGCGAGCCGCCGCCCCCGGCCACGGGCAGCGTGAGTGTCACCACTTCCACCAGCGGCACTGTCCCGGATCCCGACGGCTACGACCTGACGCTGGACGGTCACGCCGGCAGGCCGATCGGGCTGGACGAGAGCATCGCGGTATCGGAGCTCGCCGCGGGGGATCACCTCATCGGACTGGCCGGCGTGGCGGCCAATTGCCTGGTCGCCGGCGACAATCCCAGGACCATCACCGTCGTGGCCGGCTCCGCGGTGGCCGTCGAGTTCAACATCCAATGCAGCGCGCCGCCGCCCTCGGTCGGCGAGCTGACGGTCACCACGGTCACCGGAGGAGCCGGCGCCGATCCGGACGGCTATGCCTTCGAGGTCGGCGGCGGCGGCGAGCAGCCGATCGGGCCCAGCGCGTCGGTGAGCGTCGCCAATGTGCCCGCCGGCCCAACCACAGTCGAGCTCTCCGGCGTGGCGGCCCATTGCGCCGTGGGAGGACAGAACCCTCGCGAAGTCAGGGTCCCGGCGGGTGGGAGCGTCGAGGTTCGGTTCACCATCACCTGCGGCTCCGACACCGGTACGCTCGCCGTCACCACCAGCTCCAGCGGCTCGCCCCCCGACCCGTCCGGCTACACCGTGAGCCTCGATGGTGGCGCCCCGCTGGCGATCGGAGTGAACGCGACCAGCACCATCGAGGACCTGTCGGTCGGCGCCCACTCGGTGGCGCTCGGCGGCCTGGCCCAAAACTGTGTGGTGCAGGGGCAGAACCCGCGGACCATCACGATCACGGCCGGGCAGACGACGACGGTGACGTTCAGCGTCCAGTGCACGGCGACCACCGGCAACCTTGCCGTCACGGTCGCGGGCCTGCCCACCGGGGTGAGCGCGGCAGTGACGGTGACCGGATCCGGGGGTGTCAACCAGCAGTTGACCGCGACCGAAACGCTGCTCGATCTCCGGCCGGGCGAGTACACCGTGAGCGCCGCGAGCGTCAGCAGCGGCGGCACTACCTACGCGCCCGGCCCCGAGCGGCAAACGGCCACAGTCATAGCCGGCGCCACCGTCGAGGTTGCGGTCACCTATGTGGCCGGCCCCGGGCCTTCGCTCAACCTCCGGATTGCCGGCATCGGCATCACCCAGAGCGTGCAGACCTTCGAAAACGACGTGCCGCTGGTGGCCGGCCGGGATGGGTTGCTCCGAGTGGTCGCGCTCGCCAACCAGAGCAACCGGGTGACGCCGGCGGTGCGGGTGCGGCTCTTCGATGACGGCGTGCTCCTGGAGACCCTGACCATCACCGCACCCTCGGACACGGTGCCCACCGGTCGCTCCGACGGTGACCTGGGCACCACCTGGAACCTGAGGATCGCCGGCTCCCGCATTCAGCCGGGGCTGGCAGTGGCGGCCGACGTGGATCCGACCGGCGCGATCCCGGAAGCCGATGAGACCGACAACGCCTTTCCTGCCGGCGCCCCGCAGGCTTTGCCGGTGCGGTCCACGCCGCCGCTCGCGATCACCCTGGTTCCGGTGCGGCAGCAGGCCAACCAGCTCGAGGGCGACGTCACGGTGGCCAACCGCGACCAGTACCTCGATCGCACCCAGCGGATGTATCCCCTTCCGGGCTACGACGCCGCGGTGCACCAGGTGTACACCACCACCACCGCGAATGCGCTCCAGTCGGACGACGCCAACGGGGCCTGGAACACGATCCTGAGCGAGATCTTCGCGCTCCAGGTGGCGGAGGGTTCGCTGCGGCACTACTACGGCGTGGTCCGCATCGGCTACCAGTCGGGCCTGGCCGGCCTGGGATTCATCGGATTGCCGGTGGCCATCGGCTACGATCGTCAGGACGACCGGGGCCGGGTCGCCGCCCACGAGCTGGGCCACAACTGGAACCGGCTCCATGCGCCCTGCGGAAATCCCCCGGGCACCGATCCCAATTTCCCGCACCCGGGCGGCATCATCGGGCGGATCGGCTACGATCCGGTTCTGGGGACGCTCAAGCCGCGGATCACTCCGGACATCATGGGCTACTGCCTCGATCCCTGGATCAGCGACTACACCTATCAGGGTGTGTTGAATTTCCGGGGCAGCGCCCTGGGCCAGGCCTCGGCCGGCGGCGTCCGGCCGGCCTTGCTGGTGTGGGGCCGGATCGTGAACGGCCGTGCGGTGCTGGAGCCCGCCTTCGAGGTCACCACTCGCCCGGTACTGCCCCGGCGGCCAGGAGCGTACTCCCTCCGGGGAACCGGGAGCGACGGCGGCCCCGTGTTCGACCTCTCGTTCGATCCCGTCACGGTAGCGGACGACCCGCAAGGTGGCCGCCACTTCGCGTTTGCCGTGCCGCTCGACCGGCAGCGCGCCGGCCGGCTCGAGCAGATCCGGCTGAGTGGCCCGGGCGTGAGCATGGCCACCCTCTCGCGCGCCCCCGCCGCCCTCCGGGCCACGCCGGCCGAGCCGGTCGAGCTCAGGTCTGCCGCCGGCGGGATCGCGCTCCGGTGGGATGCCACCGCCTCGCCCATGGTCCTGGTACGCGACGCCAGCAGCGGCCAGGTGCTGTCCTTCGCGCGGGGCGGAAGCGCAGTGCTGCCGGCCAACCCGCCCGAGGTCGAGCTGGTGAGCTCGGACGGCGTGCGGAGCAGCTCGGTCAGGGTGCGACGCTAGGGAGCGCCGAGCCCGCGAGACGAACCGACAGCCAGACGTAGAAGGCGGGATAGATCAGCGAGAGCCACACGGCCCAGGCCGGCGCCTCGGGGTACTCCGGCAGCAGGGAGAGCATCGCCCCCAGCCAGAGCAGCGCCCCCACGATGACCGGGGCCCGCCAGGGCCGTGGCGCCAGGTTGGGATAGAGAAATCTCACCGGAAGCACCGTCAGCACCGTCAGAACCAGAATCACCGCAGCGTTGACCGCCGGGCCGTACCACGGATGGAAGAAGCCGGCATAGAACGCCACCACGTTCCAGTAGGACGGAAAGCCCAGAAAGAACCCGCCGGTCTCGTCCTTGGCCCCGGTATTCGCGAAGCCGAACAGGGACCCGAGCAGGGCAGGCACGATCCAGAGCGCCCCGGGCTCGGGGACCCAGCCCATTCGCCAGATCAGCAGCAGCGGCACGAAGGCGTACGTGAGGTAGTCCACGATGTCGTCGATGGTTCGCCCGTCGATCGTCGGCAGTGATCGCTTGATCGCCCAGCGCCTGGCGAGCACGCCATCGGTCGCATCGATCAGGACCGCGGCAGCGAGCAGGAGAAAAACCAGCCGCGGGTCGGGTGTCGAGGAGCAGATCTCCGCGGTGGCGAGGAAAGCGAGGCCGGCGCCGATGGCTGTGTAGAGGTGCACGGCGGCCGCCCGGATCCGCGGTGCGATCATGGCGACTTCAGTCGCCTTCCCCGTGCTGCGCCCGCGCCTCGGTCTCCCGATCCAGGCGGGCCCTGAGCGCGGCAAGAATCGGATGGGCGGCGGTGTAGGCCTGCCCGTAGGTGAGATTGAACCGGTAGTCGAAGTCGGCCGGATTGAGCCCCTGGGTGTGCTGCAGGATCGTCTCCAGCTTGTCGAGGCCCTTGGCGAGCTGCGCCTCCGGCGTGCGGGCCGCCTCGTACTCGTCCCAGAGCTCCACGAACTCCTCCCGGAGCCGCTCCGGCAGCGGCGCGATGACCGTCTGGAGGTCTTCCCGCTCGCGGTCTGCCTTCCGCGCATCGGCGGACTGCTCCGGAGCCGGCACGTCGCCGTGCAACGCCTCGCCCAGGTCGTGGATCAGGCAGATCTTGAGCAGGCGGGCGAGATCGATGCCGGGAAAGCGGTCGGAGAGCACCGCCGCCATGAGGGAGAGCCGCCAGGTGTGGGCGGCGACGCTCTCCCTCTCGCCGGCCGTCGTCCATCCGCTCCGTGGGGTGGACTTCAGCCGCTCGGCGGTCCGGAGGAAGGCCAGGATGCCCTCGAGCTCGGCGTCGGCGCTCATCGGGCGAATAGTAGTCGCGACCGCGGGTCCCGGCCCCTCAGGGGCCGCGCCCGCAGTCGCACACAGGACAGCCCTTGTCGAACACCACGAGCCAGGTGCCGTCGGGCTCCCTTCGCCAGATGGAGTTGAAGTTCCCGATCTGGCGGCCCTTGGCATCGCGTACCGGGCCGCTGCTGTGCGCCAGAGCACCGGACGCGAGCACCTCCACCTTCTCGGGCTTCCAGGAAAACGGTGCGGCGGGCCCGGCGAACAGCTCTCGCCAGCCGTCCACCACCGCACGCTTGCCGCGCAGCACCGACGTCTCGCCGAAGAAGACGGCGTCGGGAGCGATGAAACCGGCGAAGGCGGCCGTGTCGCGGTTCGCCATCGTCGCCGCGAAGCTGCTCTCGGCGGCAAAGACCTGCCGGGTGAGCACCGCCGGTGCGCTGGGGGAGGATTGGCCGTGGGTCACCCCCGCGAGAAGGGCGGCCAGCGGCAGCGTGGCGAGAATCGCGCGGACCATCGAGCGGCTCCGAGTGGGTGGGTGATGGAGGATAACCAGTGACTTCGCAGCTCCGTCTGCTCTACTGCCTCGCCCTGGCCGGCTGCGCTCAGCGCGCCGTGGAGCCGGCTGCGGTCCGGGTGGATTCGGCCGTGCCGATCCCCATGCGCGACGGCGTGGTGCTTCGGGCCCACGTCTGGCGACCGGCCTCGGGCGCGCGGGTGCCGGTACTGATCACCCGTACACCCTACGGCCGGGGCGAGGATGCCACCGCGCCCGACTTCATCCCCCAGGCCCTCGCGCGCGGGTACGCGGTGGTGGTGCAGGACGTACGGGGGCGCTACGGCTCGGAGGGCGGGTACGAGCCGTATCGGCACGAGGGCCAGGACGGGTACGACACCATCGAGTGGGCCGCCCACCAGCCCTGGTCCAGCGGGGTGATCGGCATGTTCGGCCTCTCCTATCCCGGTGCGGTGCAGTGGCTCGCCGCGGTGGAAAGTCCGCCCTCGCTGAAGGCGATGGTACCGGCCATGACCTACGCGACGCCGGAGACATTCTGGTATTCCGGCGGAGTGTGGGACGGCTCGTGGCTCGACTGGACCTGGTGGAACATCGCGCCCGATCTCCGCCGCAGGCTCGACCGACCTGGGCCGCGTACCGAACGCGAGGCCGCCGTCGCCTGGGAAGAGCGGGGGACCCTGGCCAAGCAGCACCGGCCCCTGCTCACGCTGCCCGATTTTCAGGGGGTCGCACCATGGTACTACGAATGGATGCGCCATCCACCGGCGGACCCCTGGTGGGATTGGGCGACGCTCGAGGACCGCTATCATCGGGTCAGTGCGGCGGTGCTCCATCTCTCGGGATGGTTCGATGAGCCGTACGGGCCGATCGGCGCGGTGACCAACTACCTGGGCCTGGTGCGCGCCCGGGCTCCCGGCAACCCCAGGACGCGGCTGATACTCGGCCCATGGACCCACGGCGTAGACGCTGTCGGAGAGCGGAAGGCGGGAGACCGGGACTTCGGTCCGGCCGCGCCGATCGACTATACCGCCACAGTGCTCCGCTGGATGGACCGGCATCTCAAGGGAATCGAGCGTGGTGTGAGCGAGCCCGCGGTGCGGGTATTCGTCATGGGTGCCAACCGATGGCGGGAGTCGGAGACCTGGCCGATTCCCGGGACCCACGCCGATACACTGTACCTTCGACCACCCCCGGACTCGGCCGCTGCTGGTGCCCTGCGCGCTCGGGCTCCGGACGGGCCCGAGGCTGCCAGCCGCTTCCGGTCGGATCCGGCAGCACCTCTCAGCGATCCCTTCAACGGTGACTACGGCAGCCACGATTTCCGGGCGCTCGCGGGCCGCCCGGGGTTGGTGGTGTTCGAGACCACGCCGTTTACCGGGGGGTATGAGATCGTGGGGCAGATCGTCGCGGAGCTGGCGGTGAGCGCCTCGGTGCCCGACTTCGACCTCTGGCTCCAGCTGTTCGACGTGGCGCCCGACAGCACTGCATGGAACCTGGCCAGTCCGGGCGCCGCGCTGCTCCGGGCCAGCTATCGAGCGGGCGGCCCCGAGCGACGGCTGGTTCGCGAGGGTGAAGTGGTGCGGCTCCGATTCGAGGGTCCGCTCACCGCCAACCGCTTCCTGCCGGGACACAAGCTGCGTCTGGTGTTGTCGGCTGCCTTCTTTCCCCTGTTCTCGGTCAATCCTCAGACCGGCCAACAGGAGTTCGAGGCGGCGGAGACCCGGGCGGGCGAAATTCGAATCCACCACTCCGCGAGCCAGGTGTCCTGGATCGCGCTGCCGCGGGTTCCACTCGACTGAGCCATCCCACTCGATTCCGTCTCGTGAGCCCCGGGGCTTCCGTGGCGGATCAGTCGGGTGGAAGCCTCCCGAGCGCTCGGTGCAGCGCCTCGAGATCGGCCCGATCGAGCCGGAGCAGCTCGGCCGGCGGGGTGTGAAACTCGTCGAGCAGCTCGGCCTTGGTCCTGGCGCCCTTCGGGGTCAGCACCACCAGCTTGACCCGGCGGTCGCTGGCGATGGTCCGCCGCTCGGCCAAGCCCAGGCGCTCCAGGCGGTCCACGATCCAGGTGGCGTTGGAAGCGTCGCACTCCCAGTCCTCGGCCAGGGCTCCCATGGTGCGGCCCTCCTCCGGGTCGAGGCTGAACAGCGCCCGGGAATCGTTCGGAGTGAGGCCGCGGCGGCCCAGCTTCCGGGTGCGCTCGGGGGCGGTGCGCATCATGAAGTGGAACATGAGGCGCCAGGCTTTACGGGCCAGTGCGGCTTTGCCGGCGACTGCTGAAGGCATGCTCAAGCATAGGCGCCGACCGGGGTTTCTTCAATGTGATCAACAGTCAAGGATGATAGATACTTGAGATCATCCAACTAAATCATCGAGAGCGTGCCAAGGCCCCCCTCACGCCGCGTCGTGGAAGATGAGGCCGGCCGTGTACCGCTCTCCCCGGCGAATCCGGCTCACGCCGTGCTTCAGGTTCACCCGGTAGACGCCGCGAGTCCCCTCGACCGGGCGGCTCCGAACCGTGAAGATCACGGCATCACCCTGACTCAGCGGCACCACCTCCGCCCGCGACTGCATGCGCGGCCGCTGCTCCGTCATCACGAACTCTCCTCCGACGAAATCCCGGCCCGGCCGCGACAGGAGGATGGCGACCTGGAGCGGAAAGACGTGCTCGCCATACACGTCCTGATGGAGGCAGTTATAGTCGCCGGCCTGGTAGCG
Organism: Gemmatimonadales bacterium; assembly: GCA_036556625.1. GTDB lineage: Bacteria > Gemmatimonadota > Gemmatimonadetes > Gemmatimonadales > GWC2-71-9 > CAVVWJ01. The sequence continues at coordinate 24,914 of DATBJC010000060.1, read as the reverse complement.
CAGCAGAAGCGGCGTCGGCTTGCGCTGGCCCGCTGCCTGGCAGCGGTCCAGGAAGGCCGCGTGCTCTCGCGGGTAGCGCGCGTCGAGCCCCAGCGCCTGGTTCCACCGGTTGGCGATCGGTGCCAGGTGCGGGTACAGCTCGGTGCGGAGCCGGGCGATCAACGGAGGCAGTGGATAGTCGAAGTACTGGTACTCCCCCCGGCCGAACCCGTGCCGTGCCATGACCACGCGGCTCCGGAAGACGCCCGCCACCGGGTAGAGTGCAGCCAGCGCTCGGCATTGCTCCTCGGTGAGCAGCCGTTCCAATACCGCATTTCCTGCCGCATCGAGGTCCCCGGCCACCTGCGCCCAGTCGAATGCGTCGAGCCGCTCCGCCGAGGACGCCGGAGCCGGGGCCGGTGCGCTCATCCCAGGGCCTCGCGGCTCAGCAGCGCCCGCTTACGATCCACCCCCCAGCGGTAGCCCGACAGCCGGCCGTCCTGGCGGACCACACGGTGACAGGGAATCGCCACCGCCAGGCGGTTCGCCGCACAGGCCTGGGCCACCGCCCGAACCGACCCCGGCGCCCCGATGCTTCGGGCCAGCTCGGTATAGCTGACGGTGGAGCCCGGCGGAATGCTCCGGAGCGCCTGCCACACCCGTTGCTGGAACGCGGTGCCCTGCACATCGAGCGGCAGATCGAGCCCCACCCCGGGTGCCTCGACGAGGCCCACCACCTTCGCCACCAGCTCCTCGAACTCGGCGTCTCCCCCGATCAGGGTGGCGCGAGGAAACCGGTCCTGAAGCTCGCGCGTCAGCGCCTCGGGATCGTCCCCCAGCAGAATGGCGCAGACGCCGCGCTCGCTGCTGGCGACCAGGATGGATCCCAGCGAGCACTCGCCGACCGCGAATCGAATCTCGGCGTTGGTGCCGCCGGCCCGGTAATCGGTCGGCGTCATGCCGAGCAGACGGTCCGACTCTCCGTAGAACCGGCCGTTGGAGCTGTATCCCGACTGGTAAATCGCGGCGGTAACCGTGGGCGCTCGGCCCAGCTCGCTGCGTACCCGCTCGCCGCGATGCGCGGCCGCGTACCCTCTCGGGGTAAGTCCGGTGATCGCCCTGAACACCCGGTGGAAGTGGAAGCTGCTGAGCCCGACCCGGGCGGCCAGGTCCTCCAGGTTCGGCACGGTGTCCGAGGTCTGGATCAGACGGCAGGCCTCGGCCACCTTCGTCGCATGCTGCTCCAGCACCGAGGGCCGGTCCGGCCGGCAGCGCTTGCACGGGCGGAATCCCGCCTGCTCGGCCTCTTCTCGAGTGGCGTGGAACCGCACGTTCTCGGGACGGGGGAGCCGGGCGCCGCAGGACGGCCGGCAGTACACGCCGGTCGTTCGCACTGAATAGAAGAAGTTGCCGTCGGCGTCGGCCGAGCGGGCCAGCACCGAGGCCCAGCGGGGGTCGTTCTGGGTGACCGCGGCGGGATCGGTGGTGGTATCGGACATGGTCATCTGACTTCCTCTCGACTCGGTACGGAGCGTGATGCTTTCCGAGTGGAAGTCTACCAGTCCGCCCGCCGCGACGCACTCCGATTCTTGCTCTCGAATTCCCACCGGTGAGCGATCGGACAGCTCGTTCCCGCTCAAGAGGTTCCGGCGTTCAGCCGAGCAGCCACCTGGCCACGCTGAGCCACGCGTCGGTGGTGCCGAGGGCGATCCGCGCCGGGAACGAGAGCACCAGGAAGAGGCCGCCCCACAGGAACACCGGATGGACCCGCCCATGGGCGGCCCGATCGTAGACCAGGCAGGCCGCCACCAGCAGCGTGGTGCCGGCCATGGCCACCACCGGTCCGCCCGAGCCGATGAACACCATGCGCGCGAAGGCGGGCGGCAGGAGGGCGATGCTGGCCAGCAGCATCCACCGCTTGTGGATCTCGCTCCGGCGTCGGTTGCGCAGGGCGGCTGCCGCCAGGATCGCGAAGACCAGCAGCGTCCCCAGCGGGACCGAGAGGAACTCCAGCGGTGGTCGGCCCCGGGGTGCCACGCCGCGCCGGGCCGCCTCGATCGCCGTCAGATAGCCCACCACGAGCATGATCACCGCGAGCACGCCGCCGGCGACGCCCAGACGCCGGTGGAGATCGGTCCGTCTCGCCGCGACCAGTGAGGTCTGGGTGAGGAACAGGAGGCACCACAGGGTGAACACCGCGCCGTGGAGATGAACCAGCGGAGTGAGCGGCCGGGTGCCGAGTAACGGACCCAGGTAGTAGGTGGGCGCGAAGCCGACCAGGACGACGAGCAGGCAGGCCAGTGCCATGCCGGTGAAGAACCGGCGATCTCTCAGCCGCTCCCGCGCCGCCGCTCCAGCCGGGACCGGCCCACCCAGCACGCCGAGCTCTGCGCCCATCTCCCTGTGGTGCTGCCTGATAGAGGTCCTCTATCGTGCCCCGGGTCTCCCGGCACCGCAAGGGCGGCCCCGGGGCCAGCGTGAGCCGCCTCACCGCAGGATGGCCCCCGGAGGCCGAAAACTACCTGGGTTCGCAGGAGCCCCTTCATCGCAGCCAGGGAGTGCACATGAGAGTCGCCAAACTCGCCATTCTGAGCCTACTTACCGTCGCCGCCTGCCAGAGCCGGCCGGGAGCGGATGAAACCGGCCGCGCGGGTGACGCCGGTATGACGGCCGACACGACCGTGACTACGAACGAGACCCTTGATACCACGGTCGTGACCAAGGACACCGACGTGGATGTGGATACCACGCACAAGGAAGGCGATACGACGATCGATAAGGACACCCTCAAGCAGTAGCCTCAATACGACGGACGATCACGGGCGCTGGACGCGTAAGCGGTCAGCGCCGCTTTGTTTTCCGGCACCTCGCGCCCGGCTATTCGGTCCGCAGCGTCATCACCGGATCCACCCGCGCCGCCCGCCAGGCGGGGACCGCGCACGCCGTGAGAGCCACGGCCGTCAATGTCAGGCTGACCACCAGATACGTACCGGGATCGAGCCGCGAGACGCCGAACAGCATCGCGGTCATGAGCTGGGTGGCGACCGCCGCGCCGGCGATCCCGATCGCGATGCCGAAGCCGGCGAGCGCGAGGCCCTGGCGAACCACCAGCCCGACGATCGCGCTGCGCGACGCGCCCAGTGCCGATCGAACCCCGATCTCCCGAGTGCGCTCGGCCACCCTTCCCGCCAGCACGCCGTAGATGCCCGCGGCCGCGAGGACCAGCGCGGTGATCGCGAATCCCTCGAAGAGGATGAGGGCAAAGCGTCGCTCCGCCGCCGAGGCGGTGAGCAGCTCGTCCATGGTCGCGACGCGCACGATGGCCTGGTCCCGATCTACCGACCAGATGGCCCGGCGAATCGCCGGGGCCAGCGCCGCGACCTCTCCCCGTGCGCGGACCACCAGGGACATCGCCGGATCCGCGAAGCGCCACTGCGCCGCGGAGACGTAAACCGCCTCCGATTCGCTCAGCGCCAGCGAGACCTGTCTTACGTCGCCGACTACGCCCACGACCGTATACGCCGCTCCGTCTCCGACGCGCAGCTGGCGGCCGATGGGATCCAGACCCGGGAGCCGGCGCCGGGCTACCGACTCGCTGATCAGGGCCACCGGCGGCGCGCCGGCCCGGTCCCGCTCGCTGAGCGACCTGCCGCTCCGGAGCGGAACCCCCATCGCCTCGATATAGCCGGGGCTTACGGCGTAGCGGAACGTTCCGCGAATCTCACCCGGATCGATCGCGGGACGGGGATCGAAGTGGAGTCCATAGAGGTCGACGTCACCGCTCAGCGGCAGCTGGCTCGTGAGCGCCGCCTGGGTGACACCGGGGACCGCCCGCACCGCTTCCAGCGCCTGGACGAAGAAGCGATGGGTGGTGCTGTCGGCATTGTAGCGGTGTCCCGAGGTCTGCAGCTGCATGGTGAGGAGGCCCGACGGCTCGAATCCCGCGGTCACTGCGAAGAGCCGCTCCAGGCTCCGGAACAGCAGGCCCGAGCTGACCAGGAGCACCAGAGCCAGCGCGACTTCCGCCACCACCAGCACACCCTGCACCCGGGCGGGTGCGCCGCCCGCCCGCGAGGAGCTCTGCTGCAGGCCAAGGCCGGGGCTCTGCCGGGATGCCTGAAGCGCGGGCGTGAGACCGAGGGCGAGCCCGACCAGGGTGGTGATCGCCAGCCCGAACGCGAAGACAGTGCCGTCCACGCCGATGGCGCCGGCGCGCGGCAGGCCGGCGGGGCTGAGCGCGACCAGGATCCGCACCCCAACCAGGGCGACCACGATGCCGGCCGCTCCTCCTACCGCCGCGAGCAGCAGGCTCTCGGTGAGCATCTGGCGAAGCAGGCGGTGCCCGGCCGCGCCGAGCGCGGCACGGAGCGCGAACTCACCCCGGCGCTGAACGCCGCGGGCCAGCAGCAGGTTGGTTACGTTCACCGCCGCCAGCAGCAGGACCACGCTTGCCGCGGTGAAGACGGCGAGCAGTGCCGGCCGAACGCCGCGGGTGAGATCGTCCTGGAGCGACCGGACCACGAGCCCGTTGTCCAGCGCGGCCCAGGCGGCCCGGGGAAACTCCGCCGCCGGCTCGGCCGCGATGCGATCGAGCTCGCGTCGGGCCGCATCGGCTCCGGTGCCCGGCCGGAGCCGTCCCACCATGCGCAGGTGATGGCCCCACGCGCTGCCCAGCGACATGTCGTACTGGAGCGGCGTCCACAGCTCGGCCGAGGGTGACAGGACGTTCTCGAAGTCCTTGGGCATCACCCCGACCACCAGGTAGTCGTCGCCGTCCAGGGTGATCGCCTGTCCGATGATGGCCCGGTCACCGGCGAAACGGCGCTGCCAGAGGCCGTCGCTCAGGATCACCACCTTGCGGCCGCCGGGGCGATCATCGGCCGGATCGAAGTCCTGCCCGAATGCCGGAGGGACGCCCAGCACCCGGAAATACCCGGCGCCGACCCGCTGTCCCTCGATCCGCTCCGGTTCCGCGGCTCCCTGCAACGTGGGCTGCCAGGGCTTCAGCACCGCGAGCTTCTGGAAGCTCCGGGTGCGCGCCTCCAGCTCGCGCAGAGTGCCGAAGGTGACGTCGGCCGGCTCGCCCTCCGGGCCGATGTCCCAGATGGTCATGATGCGGCCGGGCGCCGGATAGGGCAGCGGCTCGAAAAGGATCGGATTCACTGCGCTGAAGATTGCCGTGGTGGCGCCGATTCCGAGGGCCAGAGTCAGCACCGTGATGGCGGCGAACGCGGGAGCGGTCCGGAGCCGGCGTGCGGCGTAGCGCAGATCGGCGAGCAGCGTCTCGACCAGGTTCTCCCAGCCGTAGGCGCGGATCTGGTCTTCCACCGCCGTCACACTGCCCAGCTCCATCCGGGCGGCCCGGAGTGCTGCCTCTGGAGAGAGACCGGTGGCCTCGTGGGCGGCGGCCGCCTGCTCCAGGTAGTGCCCGACCTCCTCGGCCAGCTCCCGGTCGGCGTCGTGCCGGTGGGTCAGGCGGCGGAGACCGCTGCGGAGCTGGCGCCAGAGCGACACGGCTCAGCCCTCCGCCTTGAGCAGTCGGCCGATGGCGGTGACTCGCCGGTTCCAGTCCGCGGTTTCCACCTCCAGCTGCTTCCGGCCGGCCCGGGTGAGGCGGTAGAACTTGGCCCGGCGGGAGTTCTCCGTCTGGCGCCACTCGGCGTCGAGCCAGCCGGCCCGTTCCAGCCGCTGGAGCGCGGTGAGGAGCGAGCCGGGATTGACCTTGAACACGCCGCGAGAGAGCTGCTCGATACGCCGGGCGATGCCGTAGCCGTGCATCGGCTGCAGGCTGAGCGATTTGAGGATCAGCAGGTCCAGGGTGCCCTGGATGACGTCGGTACTCGGGTCGGCCATCGGCGCTCCGGCAGGGGCGACTCGAGGATACCCGATCTACATCTTGATTGTCAAGATATGATGATCAAGTGGGGCCGGCTAGCGCGCCAGCCGGACCGGCGGCAGGCCGTCGAAGAAATCCACCATCCCGGTCTCCAGCGAGTACTCCGCGCCCACCACCAGCAGGCCCTCCTCCTGGATGGCCTGCTCCAGGATCTGGGAGCCGTGTCGCAGCTGATTGGTCGAGGCGCGGATGTTGGCGCGGACACCCTGCCGGACCAGGGTGTCGAAGTCGAGCGCGGTGCCGGAGTCGAGCACGCCCTCCACCGCCGGCCGCACTCGATCCACGATCGCGCGCAGATGGCGGGATTGATCGGCGGTGGGCCGCCGCAGCTCTTCCAGCGTGGCCAGGACGGCGCCGCATTGGGAGTGGCCCAGCACCACCACCAGCCGGGTCCCGAAGCGGGTGGCGGCGAACTCGACGCTGCCGATCTGCGACGGCGCGACGATGTTCCCCGCCACCCGAATGACGAACAGGTCGCCCAGTCCCTGGTCGAACACCATCTCGGCCGGAACCCGTGAATCCGAACACCCCAGGATGACGGCGAAAGGCTCCTGGGTCTGGGGGAGGTCTACCGGCCGGGCGCGACTCAGGAGCGAGTCGGCACCGCGGGCGTCGGCGACGAACCGGCGATTCCCCTCTCGCAGCCGCGCGAGCGCCTCGCTCGCCGGGATCATCGCTTCACGTGAAGCGGGAGATCGAAGCGCTCAGGGCGCGGACTTCCGGGGCGGCTCGTCCCAGCTCTGGGTCGGCACCACCTCCGGCGGCTCCAGCGACTGGATGTAGGTCACCAGCATCCAGATGGCGTCGGACGGCATGGCACCGCCGAAGGCCGGCATCCCCTTGGGCCGTCCGTAGTAGATCGACTGATAGATGGCCTCGTCCGTGCCGCCGTAGCGCCAGCGTCCGTCGGCCAGGCTGGGTCCCACCCAGCCGACCGCACCGCCGCCGTGACAGCCGTCGCAGTTCATCGAGCTGAACAGTCCCGCGCCGGCGTCGACGGTCTTCTTGTCGTCCTTGTGAGGATTCCGCAGCTCGGCGCCCTTGGGCGGAATGCCTCCGGCGGCTACGTACGCTTCGTACGGGGCCAACGAGGCGCCGTTGCCTTGCTGCCCCTGCGACTGCGCGGGCCGGTCACCGTCGCCGCACGACGACAATCCCAGCGCCAGGAATGGCAGGACCGCGGCCAGTCGGTATCCGTATGCTGTCATGCGTTCCTCCCCGTGCCGCGAGCCGGCTACAGGCCGAAGATCCAGATCATGCCGCCCTGGCTGGTATGCCGACCGATGTCCTTCATGAATTCCGCCGGCGGGCGAACATCGGCTGGGTCGTCGGAGCGGACGTCGCCCGAGAGGAGGAACCAGTCTCCCCCGATGCCGGCGTAGATCGCCACGTACTGCTTGCCGTCGGGGCCGCGATAGGTGATCGGATTGCCCACGATGCCGGAGCCCACCTTGAACTTCGACAGCGTTTTCCCGGTCTTTGCGTCGGACACCTTGAACCATCCGTCCAGAGTGCCGTGGAACACCACGTCGCCTCCGGTGACCAGCGCGCCGCTCCATACCGGGTAGGGCTCTTTCACCTCCCAGACCTTCTTGCCGGTCGTCACGTCCCACGCCATGAACCCGCCGAGGTGGCTGCCCGCGGGGCCGGCATGGTACGGCGTGCCCGCCCCGATGAACGGCGTGCCGGCGACCCGGGCCGCCGGGACCGCGGCGAAGTCCATACACATGTTGTTGGCTGCGCCATAGAACAGCCCCGTGCGGGGGGAGTAGGCGGCGGGTGACGCCGGGCTCTTCGCTCCCTCCAGGCTGGGGCAGATACCCTTCACGTTGCCCTTCGACGCGCCCGTCAGCTTGGTGGAGTCCACCTCCGGCCGGCCGGTCTTGAGGTCCACCCGCTTGGCCCAGGTGACGTCCACATAGGGCTGGGCCTGGAGCACCTCGCCGGTGGCGCGGTCGATGGTGTACTGGAAGCCGTTCTTGTTGAAGTTGACCAGCACCTTCCTGGGCTTGCCCTCGATCGTCAGGTCCACCAGGAGGTTCTCGTTGGCGGCGTCGTAGTCCCAGTTGTCGTTCGGGGTGAACTGATAGGCCCACACCAGCGTCCCGTCACTGGGGCGGCGGGCCAGCACGCTGGAGGTCCACTTGTTGTCGCCGGGCCGCTGCTCCGGATTGTAGGGCGCCGGGTTGCCTACGCCGTAGTAGACGAGGTCGAGGCTCGGATCGTACGAGATCCAGCCCCACACCGGCGCGCCGCCGATCTTCCAGCCGTCCTTGGGCCAGCTGGTCGCTCCCAGGTCGGCGCCCTTGTCCTTTTCATAAAACGGCTTGAACACCCCGGGCTTGATCAGCATCGCGCTGTCGGGGCCCAGGTTTCGCGCGGTCCACACGACCTTCCCGGTCTTGAGGTCGAGGCCCTTGAGCCAGCCGTAGATGCCGAACTCGCCACCCGAGGCCCCCACGATCACCCGGTCCTTGGCCACGAAGGGCGCCATGGGGGTGGTCTCACCCTGACCCATGTCCCCGATGTTGGTCTTCCACACTTCCTTCCCGGATTCTGCGTCCACCGCGACCGTATGGCCGTCCAGCAGATTGTAGACGATCTTTCCGTCGGCGTAGGAAGCCCCGCGGTTGATCACGTCACAGCAGGAGATCCCGATCGCGTTGGGGCTCACATCCGGGCGGTACTTCCAGCGGAGCGGGTAGCCTTCGCGGGTGAGATCGAAGGCATAGAGCACATTGGGGAACGGGGTGACGACGTACATGGTGTTCTTCACCACCAGCGGCTGGCCTTCGTGGCCCGCCAGCACGCCGGTGGAGAAGGTCCAGACCGGGCGCAGCGCCTTCGCGTTCGCGGCGGTAATCTCCGACAGGCCGCTGTAGCGCAGCGAGGCGTAGGTCTTGCCGGGCATGGTCCACTGACCGTCTTCCTGCGCTTGCGCCGCGGCGGCACCGGCGAGCAGGGTACAGAGGAGCACCGCAAGGGCGGGGACCCGCCGTTGGAGTGTTGCGGGAGATCGAATCATGATGGCCTCCTGATCGCCTCCAACATGCTGCGCCCCCGCGCTCCGCGAAAGAGCCTCGCAGCCGTGGAGGCCGGATGCCTGCCTACGACGTGATCGTGCTCGGCCTGGGAGGGATGGGGAGCGCGACACTGTACCACCTGGCCCGCCGTGGCGTCCACGTGCTCGGCCTCGAGCGATTCGACCTGATGCACGAGCATGGCTCGTCCCACGGCCTCACCCGGATCATCCGCCTGGCCTACTGGGAGCATCCCGCCTACGTCGCGCTGCTGCGCCGGGCCTACGAGCTCTGGCGGGAGCTGGAGCGACTGGCCGGCGAGCGGTTGCTCTATGTCACCGGCAGCGTGGACGCCGGGCCGGCCGGCGGTCCGGTCTTCGAGGGGGCGCTCCGCTCCAGCCGGCTGCATCAGCTCACCCACGAGGTGATGGACGGCGCCGAGCTCCACCGCCGGTTTCCCGGCTATCGTCTGCCGCGGGAGATGCGCTGCCTGTACCAGCCCGACGGGGGGTTCCTGCTGCCGGAGCGCTGCAACGTGGCCCATGTCGCGCTGGCGCAATCCCAGGGCGCCGAAGTGCGCTGCCGCGAGCCGGTGCTCGAGTGGGGTGTGCGGAGCGGCGGGGTGTGGGTCCGCACCGCGCGGGGTCGCTACCAGGCCGCCCGGCTGGTGATCTGTGCCGGGGCCTGGGCCGCCAAGCTGGTCCCCGACCTGGAGACGCTCGCCGTTCCCGAGCGGCAGGTTCTTGCCTGGCTCCAACCCGCCCGCCCCGAGCAGTTCGCCCTGGGAGCTTTTCCGGTGTTCAATCTCGAGGTGGAGGAGGGACGCTACTACGGCTTCCCCAGCTTCCTGGTTCCCGGCTTCAAGTTCGGGAAGTATCACCATCGGGGCGAGGTGGTGGATCCCGATGCCGATCCGCGCGAGCCGGATGCCGAGGATGAGGACCTGCTCCGCGAGTTCGCCCGGCGCTACTTCCCCCAGGGCGCCGGCCCGACCATGATGCTCAAGGCCTGTCTCTTCACCAACAGCCCGGACCGCCACTTCATTCTGGATCGGCATCCGGAGCACGCCGAGGTCTCGCTCGCGGCCGGGTTCTCCGGCCATGGCTACAAGTTCTGCAGCGTGGTCGGAGAGATCATGGCCGACCTGGCGCAGGACGGGCGCACCCGGCACGACATCGAGTTCTTTCGACTCCGGCGCTTCGCGGCGGCATCCTAGCGACCGCGGCACGTCATTCGACCCGAAGGGATCAGGAGGGCCGCATGTCCATCAACCCGAGCTCGACAGTCCTGCTGGCGGCCCTGGTCGCCATCGTTTCCCCGGTTCCCTCACACGCCCAGGAGCCGCAGATCATCACCGGCCTCAAGCAGCCGGAGTCCATCGCGCTCCGCCGCGGGCAGGTCTACATCAGCGAGACCGGGGAGTACGAGAAAGCGAACGACGGCTACATCAGCGTGCTCGAGGGCGACAGCACCCGCACCTTCGCCACCGGGCTGGATGACCCGCACGGCATCAAGTGGTTCGGCGATCATCTCTTTGTGGCGGACAACATGGGGATGGTCTGGCGGATCGACGCGAAGGGCAACGTGGAGCGCTTCGTGGACGCCACCGACTTCCCGCTCAAGACCACCAACTTCAACGATCTGGAGATCGACAGCGCGGGGAACCTCTACATCTCGGACAGCGGTGACTGGGAGGGCGGGGGCGGCGTGATCTTCCGGATCACCCAGCAGAAGAAGATCAGCGTGGTCATGACCGAGGACGACGACACCAGGCTGGTGAGTCCCAACGGATTGCTGATGGACGGGCCCAGCCGGATGCTGGTGGTGGACTACACCACCGGGATCCTGTTCCGGGTGGATCTCAGGACCACGCCGGCAACCATGGAGAAGGTCGCCGGAGGATTCGGCGCTTCGGACGGCCTCCTTCGCGATGCCCGAGGGCGGCTCATCATCACCGACTTCAACGGACATCGACTGTTCGTCCTGACCAAGCCCGATGCCAAGCCTCAGGAGCTGGTGGTGAGCGGCATCGATTCGGCGGCCGACCTGGCGGTCAGCCCGGACGGGAAGAGCCTGGTGATCCCGGACATGAGCGGAGGGCGGCTGGCATTGTTGGCCCTGCCCAAGTAGCGGCGGTCGAGACGGATGGCGGACTCAGCACTCCGCCAGGTTCACCGGAATCTGGAGGGCCAGGCCGCCTTCCGCCGTCTCCTTGTACTTCACGTTCATGTCCAGCGCGGTCTGCCACATCGAGCGGATGGCGGTGTCGAGCGGGACTTTGGCATCGGTCGGCTCGCTTCCCAGCGCCAGGGTGGAAGCAGTGATGGCTTTCACCGCTCCCATGGTGTTCCGCTCGATGCAGGGAATCTGGACCAGGCCGCCCACCGGATCGCAGGTGAGCCCGAGGTGGTGCTCCAACGCGATCTCCGCGGCCATGGCCACCTGAGCCGGGGACCCGCCCAGAACCTGGGTGAGTCCCGCGGCGGCCATCGCGCTGGAGACGCCGATCTCCGCCTGGCATCCTCCCATGGCGGCGGAGATGGTCGCCCGCTTCTTGATGATGCTGCCGATCTCGGCCGCGGTGAGCAGGAACTGCTCGATGCCGGCCTCGTTGCCCTCGCGGAAGCAGAGGTAGTGCAGCAGCACCGCCGGGATGACGCCGGCCGCCCCGTTGGTCGGGGCGGTCACCACCCTCCCGAACGCCGCGTTCTCCTCGTTGACCGCGAGCGCGAAGCAGCTCACCCACGTGAGGGTATCCTGAAAGGCCGGCCGGCTCGCCTGAATCGCCGCGATCCACCCATCGGCGTCGGGATAAGGGCCATCCGGGAGCAGGCGTTTGCTGAGCGCGGCCGCGCGCCGCACCACACCGAGCCCGCCGGGCAGGACGCCGGTGCTGTGGCAGCCGCGGTATACGCAGTCCTTCATCGTGTCCCAGATCCGGCTGAGCCCGCGGTGGATCTCGTCGGGGGCCCGCCAGGTCAGCTCGTTCCGCCACACCACCTGGGGGACGGTGAGGCCGTGATCGGCGCAGTGGGCCAGCAGGTCCTTGGCCGACTCGATAGGAAAGGGGAGCGTGACTGACTCTGCGCCAGCCTCCCGGGACTCGCCCTCTTCGACGATGAAGCCGCCTCCGACGGAATAGTACGTTTCCGTCTGGCGCCGGCCGTCGCTCAGGACCGCCGTGATGGTCAGACCATTGGGATGAAACGGAAGACTGGTCCCCCCATTGAAGCGGCAGCCGCCGGCCGGGTCGAAGCGGACCGGACGGCGCCCGCCCAGGGAGATCGTCTTCGACCGGCGGATCGCGTCGATCTTGGCCGGCAGGGCAGCCGTTGGGCAAGTCTCGGGGTCTTCATCGGAGAGGCCCAGCATGACCGCCACATCGGTCATATGGCCCCGGCCGGTCTTGGCCAGGGAGCCGTAGAGATCCACCTGGACCTCGGTCACCGACTCGAAGAGACTCAGCTCCTGCCAGCGCCGCACCGCCCGCTGGGCCGCCCGCCAGGGGCCGAGGGTGTGCGAGCTGGAGGGTCCCACACCGATCTTGAGGATGTCGAAGATGCTGATGGCGGCCATCGGAAGTCCTTCCGCGTCGCGACCTGCCGACGGATCTGCAACATGAGCCCCCGCCGCTTCCGGCGCCATATGCCGCTGCTCGTGCTCTTCTCCAGCGTGCTTTCAGTGCCAGGCGGGCTGCCGGGGTCGGTCTCGGCACAAGCGCCGGCGGACTCGACCGTGGTGTTGAGCGGAGGGGAGTATGTGGACCTGCGTGCCGGCAGGCTCCGCTCCAACGGCGCCATGGTCATTCGGGGCGGAACCATCGTCGCCATCCACCCCCCCGCGGACGGCTGGCGCGCGCCGGCGGATGCCAGGGTGCTCTCGCTCGCGGGTCATACCATCCTGCCCGGCCTGATCGACGCTCACGTCCATCTGACGCTGGCGGGCACCCCGGCGGAGAACGCGGCGGCCACCCTGCGGGCCGGCTTCACCACCGTCATCGATCTCGGCTCGGCGGACGGCGCAGGCATCCGGCTGCGGGATCAGATCGCCGGCGGGCAAGTGCTCGGCCCGGCGGTGATTGCCGCAGGCTCCTGGATCGGCTCCCAAGGCGGGGTCTGCGAATTCGGTGGCGCCACCGTGCGGAGCGCGAAGGAGGCGGCTGCCCGGGCGCAGTCCGATCTCTCCCAGGGCGCCGATCTGCTCAAGGTCTGCGTCACCGGTTGGCCGGCGGAGGCGGTTGCGTTTCCCGACTCGGTCCAGTTCAAGGCCGATCTCCTCACACCGGTCACCGGGGCGGCGATCGCGGCGAAACGCCCGGTCTATGCTCACGCCATCGGGCGCGCCGGCGCACTGCTGGCCGCTGCTCATGGCGTGCGGGCCCTGGCCCACACACCGATCGTGGAGGCCGCCGACGCCCACCGCCTGCGCGGTGCCGGGGTCTACCTCATCTCCACGCTCGCCACACTCACCCAGAGGGATGGCGCGGATCGAGTGCGGCGCTCCTTTCAATCGCTCCGGCGCGCAGGGGTGACCATCGTGCTCGGCACCGATGCGGGTGTGCTGCCGCACGGGTCGAACGCGAGAGAGCTGGTGGCGCTCACCGAGAACGGGCTGTCGCCGCTGGAGGCACTGCGCGCGGCCACGCTCGATGCCGCCGCGCTGCTGAGGTCCACTCGGGTCGGCGAGATCGCCGTCGGGCGGGCGGGCGACTTCGTCGTTGTGGATGGGGACCCGCTCCGGGATGTGCGGGCGCTGGAGCGGCCGGTCATGGTGCTGCGTGGCGGCCGGGTGGTTCCGGCCGCGACGTCGTCACCGTGACCAGAACAGGAGGGCGAAGGGGAGCAGGGCGGCGGCCACCCCGCCGAGCCACAGATTGCGGGACAGATCGTCCGACCGATGGGCCCGCCACGCCGCGCCAATGCCGCTGAGTGCCAGGAGGATGCTTCCCAAGGTGCCGACCACCATGGGGAGCATGACAGTGTAGGTGTTCCAGAAGGCCAGTGAGCTGGCCCAGATCGCAAGCACCCCTGCCACTGCCGCGTAGTACGCCCCCAGGCTGCGCGGGCGCCAGGATAGCCCCAGATAGATCGCCAGCCCGAGCAGCAGCGTCATCATCACGGTGACCATGAGACGACTCAGCCTCCGACGCGGTCGCCAGGCTTCGACCGGGCGGCCTGATACGCCTCGCGAACCAGCGCGGCAAACGCCCTATCCAGATCCGAGACCTGCTCCAGCCGGAAGTAGTGCCCATAGCCGAGACGGCCGAACGACTCGACTCGGCGGAGCCGCGGGTGCTCCACTCTTCGGCGCAGCCAGAGCCCGGCTTCCAGCCAGTCGCGATGGGTCACCGCGCCGGCGAATCGCACCCGGGCCTGGAATACGATGCGGGTTTTCTGGGCGTAGCACGTGGCGGGGCCGCAGTAGCGTACCAGAGCCCGCAGGGTGGAGAAGAGCTGTCTGACGACGGGGTCCTTGCCCCGGAAGTGGTCGGTCAGGCGCACCCGAAGGCAGGAGTGCCACAGGTTCCGGGAGACGAACCGGTGGCCGCACCGCGGGCATTTCCACAGCGGTCGGGAGCTCTGGGGCATGGCGCTCGAAGCTGGAGCTGAGAACATGCCGCGTCCGGCGCCGTCCCACCATCCCTCACGCCGCCCGGCGCTCTATAGGTCGTCGTCCATCGACGCCGGCGCCGGCGTGAACAAAAGACAGGCGAACCCAACGATGAGCAGGTAGCCGAGCAACGCGGCGACCGGTGCCGCGGCGTCGCTGGCCGTCCTGACCAACCGCACAAGGCGATCCTGCCTTGGCTTCGGTGCAACCAGGACATCAGCCTCGCTCATCGGGCCCTCGACTTTCGAGAGTAAGAGAGTGCGAAGATCTGCTGCCGATGCCCGGAGCGACTGCAATTGTGAGTCCGCGGCGCTGGGAGATCCGGCGCTCTGGTGAACCGCTGCGCGCGGTGGACAGGAGTCGGTTCCACCCGAGGAGAGCCGGGACTGGAAAGCATTCCAGGGACAGAGGATAGGACCACCATAGGCCGGCGGTGTGTAACCCAGATGGGTACCGGGGCTCCACCGAATCACTGCAGAGTTATGCATGGGATCCCGAGAGCCCGGCCACAGCGATTCGGTCAGCCGTGGCTAGCCGGCCACACCGCATGCCTTCCCGCCAGCGGGCGACGAGACCCGGCATCGGCTAACCTTCGCGATGTGTCGATCCTACCGGCACTGGTTCGACGTCAGGGTAGAGCCGCACCCAGGCGGCTCCGAAACCTCAAGGCATACTCCGAACCTGAAGGCATAAGAGGAGACAGGGCAATGCGAGTCATAGTCATGGTCAAGGCGACCGAGGATTCCGAGGCCGGCGTTCTCCCGACCAAGGAGCTCCTGACCGAGATGGGGAAGTACAACGAGGAGCTGATCAAGGCCGGCGTGATGCTGGCGGGTGAAGGTCTCCGGCCGAGCTCCCAGGGCGCCCGGGTAAAGTTCTCCGGCAAGAAGCGCACGGTGGTGGACGGGCCGTTCGCCGAGACCAAGGAACTGGTGGCCGGCTTCTGGCTCTGGGAAGTGAAGTCGATGGCTGAGGCGATCGAGTGGGTCAAGCGCTGCCCCAACCCCATGCCGGGGGATTCCGAGATCGAGATTCGCCAGGTGTTCGAGCCGGAGGATTTCGGCGAGGAGTTCACCCCGGAGCTGAGGGCGCAGGAAGAGCGGATCCGCGCGCAGGCGGCCTCGAAGCGCTGACGTCGTGGCTCGCGGAAATCCTCCCTGGGCCTGGGTGCTGGCCGGCGGGCTCGTCGCCGGGGCCCTGGATATTGCGTACGCCTGCGTCTTCTGGGCGGTGAAGGCCGATGTGGCCGCTCAGCGCATCTTCCAGTCGGTGGCGGCAGGCCTGCTGGGCGAGGCCAGCTTCGAGGGCGGCAGGGCGACCGCCGCTCTCGGACTGGCCCTGCATTTCTTCATCGCGACCAGCATGTCGGCGGTGTACTACCTGGTCGCGGGGCGCTGGCCGCTGCTGCGCGAGCGGCCCGTGCTGTGCGGCGCGGGGTACGGCCTGCTGCTGTACGGCTTCATGAACTACGTCGTGGTGCCGCTCTCCGCCGCCGGGCCGGGCTCCAAGGATCCGCTGTGGGTCGGCCTCACCATCGCAGTCCACGTCTTCCTGATCGGGATCCCCATCGCACTGTTCGCCCGGCGCGCCCATCGGGTCGAAGCGCGCCGCTGACTCAGGGCACGTGGTCCACCGTCAGTCCGCTGGGCACTCGCACCGGCACGACAGCGTTCAGGTTGCGCGCGGCCGGATCGCTGAGCGCCTTCAGGAACTCGGTGATCTCGTCCACCGTCTGCGGAGCGATGACCAGTCTCCTGAGTTTGCTGCTGCGGGTGGCGAGGATCGCGTCCGTGGTCGGCTGCAGAGTGCCCTGGAGCAGCGGCTCGAGCTGACCGGGATCGTAGTTCCGGAGCTTGACGTCCGACTGACTGTAGTGGTCCACCCAGCTCCGAAGGCTCACGATCGCGCCGTCGTGTCCGTACGGGGCGGTGAGCTCCACGTTGCGCAGCGGCGGCGTCCGGAAGGCGTACCGGTGCACGGGATTGTTGGTCTTGCGCATCCGCCCGAAGTCGTCGCGGCCGTCGGGTCCGTTGCCGAAGCCCGGCCCCACCTGCGGCACCGCCACGTTGTGGAACTTTCCATCGCTGAGCAGCGGTCCGTTGTGGCACTGGGAGCACTTGGCCGCGCCCAGGAACGCCTGCGCACCGCGCAGCTGCACCTCGGTCATCGCGTCATCGTCGCCGCGCAGCATCCGGTCCCAGGGCGAATTGGTGAAGGCGAACACCGCGGCGATCCATCCTCCCATGGCGTTGCCGGCGTGAGCGAAATCCATGTTGTCGAAGCTTTGCCCCGGATAGGCGCTCTCGAACATGGTGCGGTATTCGGGGATCTGCCCCAGCCGCGCCATCAGCGCCTTCCAGGTGCGCTGATGCTGGGCGTCGGTGAAGGCGGCCAGCTCGTTGCCGCTCTCCGCCCGCATCTCCGCGCGAGACAGCACCGGGAACATCGGGAGCGCGGAGAGCGCGCCGAACTCCAGCACCGCGCGTTGCGCCGGATTGAGTGCCGCGCCCGGCGTGCGGACGATGCCGGTGGGGTTGACGAACACCCGTCCGTCCCAGGTGAGGGTCGTCATCGCGTGGAGGTTGAACAGCGGCGGCGCATTCCGGTGGACGAACCGGCCAGTGGGATGCACCCGGTCGGCGCCGAGACCGCTGGCGCCCTGCCCGACGGACACGCTCCTGCCATCCACGGTCGCGGTTCTGGCCAGGTGGCAGGTCATGCAGGAGATGTCCCGGTTGCCGCTCAGGATCTTATCGAAGGCGAGCGCCTGGCCCAGCAGCGAGAGTTGCGGACGGATCGGCGCCGGCCGCTGGATCGCGGTCAGGCCCTGCGCGGCCGCGAGCTGCCGCACCTGGGCGGCCAGCGCGGCAACCTCGGGCGTCGCGGCGGCCATCCCATCGGTGGCGGACATCGCCTCGGGGCGAGGTGCCGTCGTGCTGTCGCTACAGCCGGCAAGCCACAGCGTCGCGGACACGGCGAAGGCGCCAGCGAGATTCCTGCGCGTCATCCGAACGCCCCTGAGAAGACGAGTCCATGCTCGTAAGTACGCCGGCCCGATTCACCTGTAGCGGCGGGCCCCGAGCGGTCTGGTGTGATGGGTGAGTGTCATCCGGGAGCTGCCCGCGGTCCGCCGTACGTGAGACGACGACGGTAGATCGGAGGGTGCTCGCGCTACCGAGGGGAAAATGCGACTCCTGTGCCAGTGGGAGGCGCAGCGATGCTGCCAGAGATTGCACTCGCCGGCCATCCGATCCGTCCTGACCGGCTCAGCCCTCCAGCGGCTCGACCACCACCGCGGTGCCGTAGCACAGCACTTCGGTGACGCCGGCCATGATCTCGGTGGCGTCGTAGCGGACGCCCACGATCGCGTTGGCCCCGCGGCGCTGAGCGTGCGCCAGCAGGATGTCGAACGCGTCGGCGCGGGCTCGCTCGCAGAGCGAGGTGAGCATGGTGATATGGCCGCCGATCAGGGTTTCGAACTTGGCCCCGATGGTGCCGAACAACGACCGCGAGCGCACCGTCACGCCCCGGACGACGCCCAGCGACTCCACGATGCGATAGCCCTCCAGGGTGAAGGCCGTCGTGGTCATCTCTTCGTGCATGGCCTGCCTCCGGCGGAAGTCAGTACAGATCTCGGGGCAGGTGGGGCGCCGAGAGGAGGGAGCGAAAGGCGCTCCACCTGCTGGTCTGAGAGTTCCCGGCGGTTCGCGTGATCCAGCCCTCCACCAGATCCCGGCCCAGGTTGTAGTTGATGACGTAGCTCCGATAGGTGTCGATGAATCGCAGGGTCTTGGCCGCCGCCTCGGGCGTGATCAGCCAGTAGCGCTGCATCATCCGCTGCGCGGCCTGCGCATCCAGCTCCCCATCCAGGTAGCGCCGGGCCACCTCGTTCCGCGCGAAGTTCAGCCGCTCCACCACCTGCCGCACCGCGGCATTGCGCTCGGCGAGTGATCGGTCGAGTCCGGCCAGCGGGAAGAGCGAATCCCGCTCGAAGGCCACCCGCTGGTCCGCGGGAAAGGCCATGTCGATCCCGTAGTTCGCGCTCCCTTCCGCGATCAGCGACTGGGGGCTGAACAGCGGATACATCGAATGCTCCAGCCAGCCGCGCTGCTGCACCAGGGCCTGCTCCAGCAGCAGGTTGTACACGTGATGACCCGGATAGCCCTCGTGACAGGCGAGGTCCACCGCGCGGTCGAGCGGAATCGGGAAATCCAGGTTGACCTGGATCAGGCTGTGGTACTTCCCCTGGTACCAGTTGTAGGCATTCCAGGGGGTGCCTTTGACGTACTCCAGGTCGAATCGTTCGCCTGCCGGCAGCGTGATGTGGGCCAGGGTACGGGCGCGGCAGGCGGCGATGGCGGTCTTGAAGACGGTGTCCACCCGGGTGGCCGGAATCATCAGGCGGTCGCGGAAGCGCTGGTAACGCGCGGCGAGCGTACCGGCGCCCGGAAGCATGCTGTCGAGCCGGCCCAGCAGCGAATCGAAGTGCGACTCGCCGAGATGGGGCGGGACCGCGTCGTAGAGTGCGCGGGCTTCCTGGTCGAAGGTGAGCCGCTCGCCGGCCACCATCCGCGCCCGCGCGGCCATCGCGCCGAGCTGCACCCGGAGGTGCCGGTGCCGCAGAGTCACCAGTGAGTCCTCATAGCTCGGTGTACTGTCGCCCAGCACGCCCATCAGGGACTCGGCCGCCGCGCGGATCTCGGCCACGGACAGCGAATCCGCGTCCGCGGCCGCCCGCAGGGAATCAGGGCCATAGTAGGCATCTACGTAGTTCGGATCGTGATGTCCCAGATTGAGGCCCAGGACGACGTAGCGTCGGGCGGCGGTGTCGAGTCCGGTCACCTTGGTCCCCGGCCCGCGGTCCGGCCGACATCCCGGAGCGAGGAGAAGGAGCATCGGAAGCAGCGGACTCAGACGCATGGCGGAGCTGACTCCCATAGACAGAGGGTTCATCGGGCTTGGGGCGGGCCGGGGTTCACCTGGACGAGTCTCCCGAACCGTCGGCTCGCGGGGACGCTACCAGTTCACCCTCGCTGGTCATTCGCAGGTACGGACCGCGGCCGGCCCAGCGCCGCGCCAACCGGTTGTAGCAGGCGATGAACGCCTTGCGCCGCTCCCAAAAGCGGAAGCAGGTGCGGTGCATCGCCGCGTCGGCGAAGCGCCAGAAGGGATGGGCATCGTCGGCCAGGAAGTCGGGAGTGACGAACGCGTCCTCCCCCGCCCGGATCACCTCGCCGCAGAGGACGCAGTAGGCGCGCCCGGCCGCGATCCTCTCCATGGGAAGGAAGATCGCGACGCCGATCGTGGATGGAAGGAGCTAGTCCTGGCTGGTGGTGGAATCGGCGTCCGCCGGGCAGCGCCGCACTTCCGGCGTGTACCCCCAGAAAGCCCAGTCGGCTCGCTGCCAGCGATAGGAGTTCGGGGAGGTGAGCACCAGGTCCCAGACCACCGGCTCTCCGCCGGCGGTGAGCCGGGTCTCACCGCGTATCCGGCCGCGCACGTGATGCCGGCTGGCTTCCTCCAGATCGTACTCCGCTATCCGGTGCGCCGTTCCGGCGCTGTCGGTCCAGGGCTCCACGTGGCGAATGGTCATCAGCCTGCGGTCGGGGGAGAAGGAGATCGTGTGGGGATTCTTCTCACAGAAGCCCTCCGCTGCGGCCCAATCCCACTCGCCTGACATCACCGCATAGACATCGGTCTCCGCCCCGACGTCGTAGTGAAACTGCCAGGGCCGCCAGAGCGCCAGGAGGCCGACGGCCGCCAGGAACGGGAGCCCCAGCAGGAGGGCCACGTCGCGGTAGAACCTCCGGCG
Source organism: Gemmatimonadales bacterium (assembly GCA_036556625.1). Lineage (GTDB taxonomy): Bacteria > Gemmatimonadota > Gemmatimonadetes > Gemmatimonadales > GWC2-71-9 > CAVVWJ01. The sequence continues at coordinate 4,597 of DATBJC010000060.1, read as the reverse complement.
CTCGGTATCGACGGTATCGGTCATCGGCGCGGGTTGCTGCCAGGGTCGTGCGGGATCATCACTCGGAGTGAGCTCGGGCCGCTGGCCGGAGCCGCTTTTCCAGCTCCAGCTCGTATTCGGCATAGCCGGCCGCGGCATAGAACGCTCGGGCACGCTGGTTTCTTCCCTTGACCCGAAGGCGCAGCGAGGAGCGACCGCTCGCGACGGCGTACGCCTCGGCACGCTCGAGCAAGGCTCGTCCGTGACCCTGGTGCCGATACTCGGGCAGGACGACCAGGTCGTCAACGTACGCGAAAGGCGTCGGGTCATCCTCCGGTGAATTCGAGGCGACCGCGCCCAGCACGCTCACGAAACCGACGACCCGGCTCTGCTCCTCGGAGACGAAAAGCCGCCCGCCGTGTGCGCTACAGCGGCGCATCAGTCCCTCCAGGTACCCATCCACGATCGTCGGTCCGGACGGGAGCCGGGGATCCAGCGCGCCCTCGAAGTCCTGCAGCGCGATGAAGCAGGCGCGAACGGCTGGGAGGTCGGTCGGTTCGAAGTCGCGGGTCATGATACGAGGTACGGAACCAGGGTCAGGAAATTTGACTGGCGGCGCGGCAGACTTGTCGTTACCTGGTGCGGGGGCGGCCCACCAAACCCAGCGGGACACTCCGGGTTCCGGCCCAGGTCCGTGCCGATCCGTCGGCCTCCCGTATGCGGAGCTGCCCCGAGATGCCGCCGTCCAGCAGCAGCGCCTGCCGGCAGCCCAGGCCGCCCATCACCGCGGCCATCTCGGCCGAGGTGAGACCGAACGGCACCCGCCCCAGCGTCTCGCCCAGCGCATCGAATCGGGTGAGCGCGACGACCACTCGGTCATCCGGCATGGTGCACAGTGCCAGACGCGCATCGCGGTGCGCCACGTTTACGCCGCTGCCGGGCTTGGTCAGCGCCGCGGGTACGGCTCCGTTCTGCAGCAGGACCGGGTAGCTCTGGAACGCTTCGCGCACGCCCCCGCGCCGGCGAGCGACCGCGACGCTGTCCGGCGCCACGATCCGGACGACTCCCGATGAGTCCACCACAACTGCCCCGGCGAGCGGGGCGTATTGCGGCGAGAGGATCTCCCGGCCACCGCTCACCACCCAGCCCCAGGGCAGCGACTCCCGGAACTGTCCCGCGGCGAACGCGACGGCCACATCGTCCTCGGCGTCGGCCACGCTCCAGCGACGATCTTCCGTGAATGCCGGAGACAGCGCGAGCCCCACCTGCGCGGGATCGAGCCGGGCCAGTACCACTCGGGTGCGCCAGGCTTCCCCCGCGCCGCGCAGTTGCAGCTCGCCCCACTCGACCCCCGGCGCGCCGGCCCGCCACGCGACCCGGGCCGCGAGCGGCCCGCGGCCATCCCATGGGGGCGGCGCGGCGTCCGATCGCCACCAGGTCACCCAGCGGCCGCCCTCGCGATAGGAGAGGGCGCCCTTGGTGCCGCCCGAGGCCAGCGCCGGGCCGTATACCGCGGCGCCGGCCACTGCCGCCGAGGCCGCGGTGGCGGCCAGGAGACGGAGGATCACGCTCATCCGAGTCAGCGCGCTCCGGTGCAGCCGGCGGTCTGCAGCTGCTGGATGGTATCGGCCACGGCCAGCAGGGTCGCGGTGTCGCCCGCCTTCCGCGCCGCCTCGCCGCGCTCACCCAGCGCGCGGATCCGCTTCTCGTGCTGCTGCGCGTTCTTCGCGTAGCAGTTGGCCATCTCCGACGATCCCGCCGGCACCGCCGGTTCGGGCTGCGGCGCGGGCGCGGCGGCCGGTGTGGGCGTCCCGGCCGCGACCGTTTGAGGCGGAGGCGGATCCTGAATGCCGAGCAGCGGCTTGAGCTCCGAGGCACGCGCGGAGACCGCACTCTTCTCGGAGGCCGACAGATCCCCGGGGGCCTGGCCGCCCCGGAGCGCCATCTCGGCGCGCTCGCGAACCAGCGCCAGTTCGCCGCGGGAGAAGCCCGACGCCTCCATGGCCTTGCGCTCGGCCCGCTCCTCCACCGCCCGGTGGGCCTCGTAGTAGTCGGAGGGCTGCTCCGCCTGCTTCACGGCACAGGCCGGGTCCTGCATCGCCGCTGCCGAGTCGGCATAGGCCTGGTAGGCGCGCTGGTCGCCGCGGCCCTGCGCCTCCACCATGCGAGTCACGATCTCATTGTACTTGTCGGCCAGACGCTCGTTCGCGGCCATCCGATTCGGGAAGGTCTGGCGTCCCTGCTCGCACTTGGGCTGGGCGACCTCGTAAGCCTTCCTGGCCTCACTGTATCGGCCGTAGGGCGTGTCCTCCTTTGCCGCCGCCTGCCGCTCCGACTCCGCCGCCCGGAGTCCGGCGATCAGGCGGCCCACCACCTCCGCATCCAGCACGATGGTGCCGCCGTTGGCGGCAACCGGACCGGGCTCGGGCGCGTCCTGGGTCGAGGTGGCCGCCGTCTTCAGCCGCTTCTTCAGTCCGCCGAACTGCGCCGCAGCCGGCGTGGCGACCCCGAGCGCCAGTGCCGCGACGGCCGTCGCCCTGCCAATGGCGGCGAGCCGCCCGTGTGCTGTCCGCATGATGTGCTCCCGATGGTTGTCTGAGGACCGGCCGAGGGACCGGCCGGAGATCGTTCGTGAGACGCGGGGACCGACGGACGATTCTCAGTCGCCCAGCGGTTTCTCGAACCAGTGATGGGCGTAGGGCTCGTCGTTGAACGCGCTGACCTCGCGGAACCCGCTGCTCCGATAGAGCGCCTGGGCTTCGCTCAGCGTCCGGTTCGTCTCCAGCCGGAGCAGCGGCAGTCCCCGCTTGCGCGCCAGCTCCTCCAGATGCGCCAGGACGCGGCGGCCGATGCCGAGGCCACGCGCGGAGGGCGCCGTCCACATACGCTTGATCTCGCCATACCGCGCATGACACTTCAAGGCCCCGCACCCGACCGGCTGTCCATTGAGGCTGGCCAGGACGAAGAAACCTTGGGGCGACCTCAGCTCCTCCTCGGCCGCCGGTATGCTGCGCGCGGGATCGAACCCGGTCTCGAACCGGGCCGACAGCTCGTCAAAGTAGCACCGCACGCAATAGCGCGCGTCGGGACTGGCCGGGTCCACCACCGATAGCCGGGCAGCGCCGGCCAGGAGCAGGCGCTCGACCTGCTCCATGGCGGAGGCGAGAGCGAGCTGTTGGGGTGGAGTGAGTCGGTCGAGCAGCGACCGGGCCGCCTGGTCCGAAAGCCGATTGAGGACGGCGAGCTCGTTCCGACCCGCCCTGGTCAGCGTCACGAACCGGACCCGGCCATCGCCGGACGAGCGGCCGGTGTGGATCAGGCCCTCCCGCTCCAGGCTGCGGAGCAGGCGACTGACGTATCCCGAATCCAGCTCCAGCCGCTCGCGCAGGTGCCGGACTTCCGCACCCTCGGGGCCGATCTCGAAGAGGAGGCGGCAGGCCCCGAGCGAGCGGTCGCGGCCTAGGAAATGGGTCTCCAGGGCGCCGATCCGCTGCGTCACGGTTCGATTGAAACTCCGCACCCGGTCGACGGGGTCCATTCTCTGACACTAGTCAGAGATTCCCCGCGCGGCAAGTACGACAGCCGCTCACTGGTAGCCCGGCACGAATCGGAGGCGACTCCCGATGCGGAGGACAGCTTGTTTCAACGTGAACCGAACAGCTCTCAAGTCCTTGAGCCACCGGCTCGGTTGCGCTATATTTTCCGGCAGCGATGGTCGCGCCTCGGCGCGATTTCACAATCCAGGAAGAGCTCAGGGCCCCGGGAATTCGCAGGGCCCTTTTTTCTTGGACCTCCGTCGCAGCCCGGCGTGAGGGCGACGATCACGACGAACTGGTAGTCGGTACGCGTGCGAATGCCGAGTCCCGATTACGAACACAAAGGAAACACTCAGCATGCGCATCACCGGCACCGTGAAGTGGTTCAACGACGCCAAGGGCTTCGGGTTCATCACCCCGGAGAACGGCGAGAAGGACTGCTTCGTCCACCATTCCGCCATCTCGGGCCAGGGCTTCAAGAGCCTGGCCGAGGGTGAGAGGGTGGAGTTCGACGTGGTTCAGGGCGCCAAAGGCCCGGCCGCGCAGAACGTCGTCAAGCTCGGCAAGTAAGCTGCGCTAGACGAAACCGACATAGCCTTCGGGCCCCAGGGTTGGAGCAGCCTGGGTGATCAATCCTGCTTCGACTGGCGACCCGGCGGTGCTTGGCACCGGCCGGGCGTTTTGTTTGTGGGCGATGGTTCATGGTAGGCGATCGCGATAGCGCTGACTCATCGGCACCCGGGTGCCATCCGTCAACACCACCCGATACTCGCCACCGCCGAGGCTCAACAGCTCGCGTACCCGGTCGAGGGCCACTATCGCGGAGCGGTGTACCCTGGCAAAGCGCGCTGGGTCGAGCTCCCGCTCCAGCGCGCTGAGGGTGGTCCGCACCAGGTGGGTGGCTCTGCCGGCGTGCAGCTTGGCGTAATTGCCCTGGCCTTCGATCCAGACGGGATGGGTGTGGTCTTCCGGGCCCGGCATCGCCGCACCCGGCGCACGGTGGCGCTCAAGCTTCTGGCCGACGGCCCGGGTGACCGGCGCCTGCACGATCGCCGTCTGCTCCGCGAGGCACGGGTGGCCGC
>DATBJC010000059.1:0-50979 GCA_036556625.1 Gemmatimonadales bacterium | reverse complement strand
GCATTCCAGTTCATTCGCGACGTCGCCGTGGACTGGGACACCACGCGGGTGATCGATGGCCGGATCGGCGACTACGTGGTCGCCGCCCGGCGGGAGCGGGGTGGCCAGACCTGGTTTCTGGGCGCCATCACCGACGAGGAGGGCCGCACACTCGAGGTCCCGCTTTCGTTTCTGACGCCCGGGCGGCGGTACACGGCGGAGATCTACGCCGACGGTCCGAAGGCGAACTGGCTCGATAATCCGTTGCCGGTCACCATCACACGTCGTGCGGTCACCTCGGCTACCCGACTGCGTGTCGTGCTGGCGCCGGGTGGCGGTCAGGCGATTCGGATTCGGCCGCAGTGAGTGTTGCCAGCATCTCGAATGAAGGGAGATGGTCAACGGTATTCACCACGGAGGCACGGAGGCCACGGAGGCCACACGGAGCAAACAACAATTGTCAGTCTTTTCCGTGTAGCCTCCGTGCCCTCCGTGCCTCCGTGATGGATCTTCGAGGACTGAGCCTCATGACAATACACGCCGCCGCCACCGCTGTCGCCATCCGCGCCAAGCCGCGGCTCTCGTTCTGGGAGATCTGGAACATGAGCTTCGGCTTTCTGGGCATCCAGATCGGGTTCGCCCTCCAGAACGCCAACGTGAGCCGGATCTTCGAGACCCTGGGCGCCAGGGTGGAGGACATCCCCATTCTCTGGATCGCCGCTCCGACTACGGGCCTCCTGGTGCAGCCCATCGTCGGGTACCTCAGCGACCGGACCTGGAACCGGCTGGGCCGGCGGCGGCCGTACTTCCTCACCGGGGCCATCCTGGCGTCGCTGGCGCTGGTGTTCATGCCGAACTCGCCATCCCTGTGGATCGCCGCGGGGACGCTCTGGATCATGGACGCCTCCATCAACATCTCCATGGAGCCGTTCCGCGCCTTCGTGGGCGACAACCTGCCCTCGGAACAGCGCACCACCGGCTTCGCGATGCAGAGCTTCCTCATCGGCACCGGCGCGGTGCTGGCGTCGCTGCTGCCCTGGCTGCTCACCAACCAGTTCGGGGTGAGCAACGAGGCGCCGCCGAACACGATCCCCGACTCGGTGCGGCTCTCGTTCTACTTCGGGGCGACGGTCTTCTTCCTGGCGGTGCTGTGGACCGTGGTACGGTCGAGGGAATATTCCCCGGATGACCTGGCGGCGTTCACCGAGAATCAGGCGCGCGAGGGTGCGGTGCCGGAGCGGCGGACGAGGGAGGAGTTCGCGCGGCACGGTGGGCGCCAGATCCGGTTGGGCTGGATCCTGGTCGCGGTGGGCGCCATCGCCAGCGCGTGGCTGGTGCATGCCGGCGTCTACCAGGTCGTGATCCTGTCCGCCGGGGTCGGCGTGGTGGGCCTGCTCCTGATCGCGAGCGGGCTGCTGCAGCGCAGCGGCCGCTCCGACAACGCCTTCGTCACCATCCTGAACGACTTTCAGGACATGCCCCACGCCATGAAGCAGCTCGCGTGGGTCCAGTTCTTCTCCTGGTTCGCCCTCTTCGCCATGTGGATCTACACCACCCCGGCCGTGACCAGCCACATCTACGGCACCCGGGATACGACCTCCGCGTTGTACAACGAGGGGGCCAACTGGGTCGGCGTCGGCTTCGGCATGTACAATGGTGTGGCGGCCGTGGTGGCCTTCGGGCTGCCGGTGCTGGCGCGACGGACCAGCCGGAAGACCGCACATGCGATCTGCCTGGTGTGCGGGGCGCTCGGTCTGCTGTCCATCATGGCTCTCGAGAACCCCGACTACCTGCTGGTATCCATGGTCGGGGTCGGGATCGCCTGGGCCAGCATCCTCGCCATGCCCTACGCCATCCTCACCGGGTCGCTGCCGCCGTCGAAGATGGGGTACTACATGGGCGTCTTCAATTTCTTCATCGTGATTCCCCAGATCATCGCGGCGGCCGTGCTGGGGTTCTTCGTCGGCAAGTTCTTCGGTGGCGAGGCGATCTACGCGCTCGCCGTCGGCGGGGCCTCACTGCTGCTCGCGGGGGCGCTCACGCTGCGGGTGGAGGACCGGGACGACACGGTGGCGGGAACCTGGCATCCGGGGTTTCCACAGGCGGACTGACAGGCAGGCGGGCGGGCGGCGTTAGCGGCTTCGATGAGCGTCTTCGGGGTTTCAATGGGTGTCACGTGGGATCCAACTGCCCTGTGACGGTTTCGGTGCGGGCTTCGACGCCCTCGATGCGGGCTTGGTCGGGCTCGATATCGGCGTGATCGGGCTCGATGCTGGCGCGGTCAGGCTCGATGTCGGCGTGGGAGGGCTCGATGTCGACGCAGTCAGCCTCGATGTCGGCGTCGTCGGGCTCGATGCCGGCATGGTCAGACTCGATGTCGGCACAGTCAGGCTTGATGCCGGCGCAGTCAGGCTCGATAGCGGCGTCGTCAGGCTCGATGACGGCGTGGTTCGACTCGATGTCGGGGTGGTAGGGCTCGATGCCGGCGTGGGTCGACTCGTTGGCGGCATAGTAGGGCTCGATGTCGACGCAGTCAGCCTCGATGCCAGCGTGGTCGGGCTCGATGGCGGCATGGTCGGACTCGTAGGCGGCGTGGGAGGGCTCGATGTCGACGCAGTCAGCCTCGATGCCGGCGTGGTCGGGCTCGATGGCGGCGTGGTGTGACTTGATGCCGGCGTCGTCTGACTCGATGCGGGCGTTGTCGGGATCGAGATGGCCATCTCTAGCTTAAGTGAAGCCGCTGCGCGACAGGATGCGTCGCTGGCGGCCGGTAAGCCCTCCCCGCTCGCCGTCGCGAGGCCGTAGTGCAACCAATTCCGATCCGTGACCGGTTCCTAGTCTCGCTGGTTCTTCTCGGCACGGCTCTCGTCACCGGGTGTGCCTCCGGTTCTCGCTCCGACGGGGTCAGTCCGGTACTGGAGGCAGCGTCACCCACCAATCCCGGGCAGTTCTGGAACAGCGCCACCATCTACTTCCTGCTCACCGACCGGTTCCAGAACGGCGATTCCATCAACGACAACGCCCTCGGCCGAGCGCGCGACGGAGCGGTGCTGCGGAGCTTCGAGGGCGGGGATCTCGCCGGCGTGCTCCAGAAGATCGAGGCGGGCTATTTCGACAGCCTCGGGGTCACCGCCATCTGGATGACGCCCTTCGTGGAGCAGATCCCGGGGAGCGTGGACGAGGGGACCGGCAAGACCTACGGGTATCATGGCTACTGGACCCGCGACTGGACCTCCGTCGACCCCTCGCTGGGAGACGCGTCCGACCTCCGCGCCGTGGTCGACGCCGCCCACCGCCACGGCATCCGTGTGCTCATGGATGCCGTCATCAACCACACCGGCGCGGTGGATCCGCCTTGGCCCGACGAGTGGGTCCGTACCGGGCCCAACTGCACCTACCGGGACTACGCCACGACGGTGGACTGCAACCTGGTGGCCAGACTCCCGGACATTCGTACCGAGCGGGACGACCCGGTCGCCCTGCCTCCCGGGCTGCTCGAGAAGTGGGACCGGGAAGGCCGTCGGGAGCGCGAGCTGGCGGAGCTGGAGGCCTTCTTCACCCGCGCCCGATATCCTCGCGCGCCCCGTTACTACCTGATCAAATGGCTCACCGACTGGGTCCGGGAGTTCGGCTTCGACGGCTATCGAGTGGACACGGCCAAGCACTTTGGTGAGCGCGTGAGCGTCGAGCTGAAGCGGGAGGCCGAGGTCGCGCTGGCGGACTGGAGACGCGCACATCCAGGTCAGGCGCCGGACAGCCTCCCGTTCTACATGATGGGCGAAGTCTACGGCTGGGACCCGAGCCAGGGGCGAGGATACGACTTCGGCGACCGGACCGTGGACTTCTTCGCCCACGGCTACGACGGCCTCATCAACTTCGGGTTCAAGAGCGATACCGGCTCGCTGGACCGGCTCTTCACCCGCTACTCCACGACGCTGCACCAGGGGCCGCTGCGGGGGATCTCGGTCCTCAATTACCTCAGCTCTCACGACGACGGATCACCGTACGACGTCGACCGGCAGGATCCGCTCGGCGCCGCCACGCGGCTCCTGCTGGCGCCGGGCGGGGCCCAGATCTACTACGGGGACGAGCTGGCGCGGCCACTCCGCGTCGCCGGTGCGGAAGGGGATGCGAATCTGCGGTCATTCATGAACTGGGAGGACCTGGAGCGCGGCGGGCGGGCGCCGGAAGTCCTGCAGCACTGGCGGCGGATCGGCCTGTTCCGCCGGGCTCATCCGGCCGTGGGGGCCGGCCTGCACCGCACCCATCAGGCGGAGCCCTACATCTTCAGCCGTAGCCTCGGTGGGGTCGATCGCGTGCTGGTGGCGATGGATCAAGGAAGTGGTTCGAAAACCATCCCGCTGTTCGGTGTGTTTCCCGAGGGGACCCGGTTGGTGGATGGGTACTCGGGGGTAGGCGGAGTGGTGTCGAACGGGGTGGTCTCGCTCACGACAGAATCGGGGTTGGTGCTGCTCAGCGAGCGGCGGTGATTGGCATCCGCCGGATTCACCACGGAGGCACGGAGCCACGGAGGCTTACACGGAGGATGACTGGGTGGTTGGAATCATTCAGTCATGCGAGGGAATGATGATGTTGATCCTGCAGCGACGACGATGTTTCTCCATTCTGGGAGAGCGCTGTGGGGCTGATCGGGCATCCCACCAATTCAACCAGCGAAAGAGTCATCGGCGCGGCGATCGACGTCCATCGGCACCTCGGCCCGGGCCTTCTGGAGTCCAGCTATCACGCTTGTCTGCGCCGTGAGCTGGATCTTCGAGCGATTGCTTACGACAGCAAGGTGGTCTTGCCTCTCGAGTACAAAGGGGTGGAGATCGCACGAGGATACGTCATCGACTTTCTTATCGAAGGCTGTCTCGTAGTCGAGATCAAGTCCGTCAAGAAGCTCCTGCCAATCCACTTCGCCCAGCTGATGACCTATATGCGCCTCCGACGAGTCTCCTCAGGCCTTCTCATCAACTTCAACGTCAACATCCTCCATCAAGGCCTCAAGAGAGTATTGAGCTAGAGGCCAATTTCCGTGCATTCTCCGTGTCCTCCGTGCCTCCGTGGTATCAGGGCTTTCGATGCCCGCCTGGTCAGGAGCACTCTCAGACCGGCGCGATCGCAAACAGCCACGCCAGGATCTCGAGCACCAGCAGAATCAGCGCGAGTTGCAGCGCGACGCGGAGCCGCTGAATGATCCGCCAGTTACTCTTCCGGTCCGCCTCCATACGGATCGCCAGCGCCCGGTACATCTCCGAGATGCTCGCGGGCGTAGCGCCGTCGACATACTGCCGGAGCAGGTCCTCGGGGTCGAAGCGGAATCGGTACTGATAGTAGGGCCAGAGCAGGAACACGATTTGAACGCCGAGGGCCAACAGCAGCGTCACGGCGATCCAATCCCACATCCCTAGACCATCGGATAGCGCTCGGCCACCCAGCAGCGAGCTGGCGAACGCTGCGGCGAAAATGAGGTTTCCCGCCCGCGCGTTCATGCTCTCGACCAGAGTCTGCTGCTGCACCAGTCCGCGAAGGGCCTCGCGATAGATCAACTCCAGCCGCGGATCGTCGCCCGCTGTGACGCGGTCACGATCGTCGGAAGGGTTGGGCCCGCTCATTGACTGGGACTCTCCCGGGTCCACACTCTCGCCGACCGCGGCGGCAACTGGGCTCTGTGCCCTCCGTCGCCGACGGTCGCGAGGTCGCCCTGCGGGAACACGAGCCGATACCTCCCATCCGCCGGCACGGAGAACTCGACCGGCGCGTCCGAGATATTGAAGGCCACGATGGCCCTCTGGTCAGGGAGGACACGCTCGTACGCGAGCAGGCCGCGCGCGTCCTCGACGCGGAGCCACTTGAGGGATCCATCGACGAACAGCCGGAGATGCCGGCGCCGCAGAGTGATCAACTCCCGGTAGACCCGCAACAATGCCGTGTCCGGCACCACTCGATCGCTCCGCCTCGGGCGGGCGAGGGGATGGGTGGACTCGTCCTCGTAGCGCAGGTCGGACCACACGAGCGGCTTCCGATCGTCGGGATCATCCGCCCCCCAGATCCCCACCTCGTCGCCGTTCCAGATGTGCGGCGCACCAATGTAGGTGAACTGCTGTACCAGGATCATCTGCTGGGTGCGCCGGGTGTGCTCGTCGGGACGGTCGATCCGGTAGGTGGGATCCTCGCGGGGCGTGTTCCGGTACTTGTAGCGCCCTCGGTTGTAGATCGAGGTACCGAAGCGCGGGGTGTCGTGGCTCGCGGTCAGGTTCATCATGGCCTTGAGATGCCCCGGTCCGATGCCGGCGGTCAGCGAGTCGAGGCCGGCGGCATACGTCGAGGCGGTGAGGGCGGCCGGTGCACCGGCGAAGAATTGCCGGGTGGGCATATACCAGCGGTAGTTCATCACCGCGTCGAACACGTCGCCTCGGAGCCACGGCGCCGGGTCGTAGATCCGGTCGGGCCATGACTCCCACCACACCTCGCCGACGAGGTAGGCCTCCGGGTTGAGGCTTCGCACGAAGCGCCGGTAGTCGCGCCAGAAGCCCAGCGGAACCATCTCGGCCACGTCCAGCCGGAAGCCGTCCACCCCATCAGACGGATCCCCATCGCCATTGGGGTCGAGCCATCGCCGAGTGACGCTGAAGGCGTGGTCCCGCACCCCTGGCAGCAGGTTGCCCTCGATGGCGCCGTGGGTCCTCCCCGGTGGCCGACCCACTTTCTTCCATTCCGGCAGCCAGGGCACGCCGACCCATCCGCGATAGCGGAACTCGTTGCTGTCCGCGGTCGCCGGGTCGTCGAATCGCTCGATCGCGTACCAGTCCGCGAACCGCGACCCGCGCTGGTGTGCCAGCACGTCACGCCAGGCCCAGAAGGTGATGCCGGTGTGATTCCAGGAATAATCCACGATGATGCGCATGCCGCGGCGATGGACTTCGCGCACCAGCGCGAGAAAGAGACTGTCCGCCGCGGTCCATCCCCAGGAGGCCGGATCGGCCGGGTCCTCCTCCGCGATGCGGGCTTCGTCCCCCCGAGGGTCGGGCCCGAAGTTGCGGTCGATATGGTGGTAGTTCCTGGCGTCGTACTTGTGCAGCGAGGGGGCGTCGTTCACCGGGTTGAGGTACAGGGCGGTGACGCCGAGCTCCTGGAGATAGTCCAGCCGATCCAGGACTCCCTGGAGGTCGCCGCCGTAGCGGCGGAACTGGACCGTCTCATAGAAGCCCTTGCCGGTCGCGGCGGCCCAGGGCTCCTGGCAATACCAGTCGTGGGTCCATGGCGTCGGCCGCCACCCTGGCGGTGGCGGCTGATCGGTCACTCCTTCGATGTCGTGTGCCGTCGGGTCATTGGACGAGTCGCCATTGCGGAAGCGCTCGACGAAGATCTGGTACCAGATCGCGTCGCCCGTCCAGGCGGGCACGTCCAGGTCCACCGGGGCCGATGATCGCGGCGACTCGCGGGTGCACGCGAGCAGCAGTACGAGCGCGAGCAGCCCACCCGGCGCTCTCGCGGCCGGTGACCGAGTCATCCGAGCCAGAAGTACCCCGCGAACGCCGTCGCTGTCCCATACATGACGGGATGCACCGCCCGCCAGCGTCCGGCGAGCACCTGAATCACCACGTACGTCAGGAACCCATAGCCGATCCCGTGCGAGATGGACCAGGTGAACGGAATGGTCGCCAGCAGCACGAAGGCGGGAATCGCGGTCTCCAGAGCGGCGAAGTCGATGCGCGTGATCTGCTGGGCCATGAGGAACCCGACCAGGATGAGTGCCGGCGCCGTGGCGGCGGCCGGCACGATGGCCGCGATGGGCGCGGCGAAGACCGCGAGCGCGAAGCACGCCGCCACCACGACCGAGTGGAGTCCCGTTCGGGCGCCTTCCGCCACGCCCGCGGCCGACTCGATGTAGCTGGTCACCGAGCTCGCGCCGAAGAATCCGCCGATCGCGGCGCTCGCCGCGTCGATCCCCAGAATGCGGCGAAGCCGGGGGATCGGTCCGCCGGCATCCTGGAGCTGGGCCGCCTCGGCGACCGCCGTGACCGTCCCGATGGTGTCGAAGAAGTCCACCATGACGATCGAGAGGAGCAGCGGCAGCAGCCCGAGGGTGAGCGCACCGCGCACGTCCGCCGCGCCCACCGTCTGGAAATCGGGGGCGGCGAGCCAGCCGCCGGCCGGGAATCGGGCGATGCCCAGGGTCAGCGCCAGCGCCGTCCCGGCCGCGATCCCCAGCACGATCGCTCCTCGAACCCGTCGCACCATCAAGAGGGCGATGACCAGAAGACCCACCGCCGCTACCGCCGCCTCAGGCGTCCGGAGCGAGCCATAAGTCAGCGGCGGCAGCACTGACTGTGGTCGCTCCGCCAGCTGAGCCACCGTGCCGGCCGGCACGATCACCAGGCGAGCGTTCACCGCGCCGATCAAAGCGATGAAGAGTCCGATGCCGACGCCGATCGCCCGGCGCAAGTCGGGCGGGATCGCGTGCAGCACGGCCTCGCGCAGCCCGACGATCACCAGGAGCAGCACCACCAGGCCGTCCAGCACTACCAGTCCCATGGCCGTCTGCCACGAGCCCGCTGCCGGCGCGATCTGGAAGGCGACGATGGCGTTGAGTCCCATCCCCGGAGCGAGCGCCAGGGGAAAGTCGGCGCCGAGTCCGAGGAGCAGGGTGCACAGCGCTGCGGCAGCTGCGGTCGCCGCCACGGCAGCCTCGTAGGGCACTCCGGCAGCGGCCAGAATGGAAGGATTCGCCACCAGGATGTAGGCCATGGTGAGGAAAGTGGCGAGCCCACCGCGGAGCTCGCGGGCCACGGTGGTCCCCCTGGCCTCGAGGTCGAAGAGACGCGTCAGCATCGATGCAGGGTGGGCATGCAAGGCGGTACGAATCTCGTACCGGCAGGCTCCAGCCGCAAATCGCCTCCGGCGCCCACCGGTTCTCAATCAGCAGGAGGGGACGCCGGAGGCGACGGTCTGACAGACGTGCGTCAGGCCGTGGTCTGCATGCGGGCGAAGAATTCCTCCTGGCCCTTTTCGATTTCCTCGGGGGTGGGATCCTTCACGTGCTGAGCCGGAGACCAGGCATGACCGAAGGGATCCTCCAGCCGGCCGGTGCGATCGCCCCAGAACATGTCCGCGAGCGGCATCGCCACCTTGGCGCCGGCCTTCACCGCGCGATCCCAGGCCGCGTCCACGTTCTCCACGTAGTAATAGAAGCTGACCGGCGACCCTCCCAGCGTCTTGGGACTCTTGTAAGGAGCCTCCGGGATCTCTTCGCCCAGCATGAAGATGGAGTCACCGATCTTGAGCTCGGCGTGCAGGACGCCCCCGCCAGGCGCCGCCATGCGCAGCAGCTCGACCGCTCCGAACGCCCTCCGGTAAAAGTCTATGGCTGCCGTCCCATCGGAAACAACGAGGTTCGGCGTGAGGGTGTGATACCCTTCGGGAATCGGCTTCACCTGTGCCATGATACCTCCCTGTCGTGTAGGAAACGCTTCGCGGAATATCAGCCCGCGGCCCGAGCCGAGCAATTCGTGAGAAGAGAGAGACAAGTCTTCCCACGACGGGGCCCGGTGAAGCAGCGTTTCACGATGGGGAGAAAGCAGGCGGGTCCAGCTACTGCAGGCGCAGTTCCAATTGGTCCACCGTGGCGCCGTCGGCCGCGGCCGGCACCGTGAAACCGATCGGCCGTGCCGCGAGCCCCAGGCGCTCCAGGATCGCCGGATGCATCGACAGCTCGTACTCGCCCGGCTTCACGCCGATCAGATAGAACCCGCCGTCGGAGAAGGTCACCAGCTGCACCGTCTGGCTGGAGCCGCGCCGGCGGAGCTGAAGCCTGGCGCCCGGGACCGCCACGGCCGAGTCCACCGTCTGCCTGACGACCCGGCCCTCGATCACGCCGCCGGGCACGATGGCAATGTCCACGCTGCGGAAGCGGTTGGGGCCGGTCTCCACACTCATCGAACTGTAGCGGGGGATCCAGAGCGGGGACTCCAACGAGCTGGTGTCCACCGCCACCAGCACCGGCTCGAACGCCGGGAGATCCCAGATCCGGTAACGGCCCGAGGAGTCGGAGAGCGCGCTGACGAACCCGGCGCGCACCCGCGCCCCCGGAATGGCCTGCTCGCCCGGCTGCCGGCGTCCGTCCCCATTGAGATCGAGGAACACTCGCCCGCTGAGTCCCGCCCGCTCCAGCGAGGGCCCTGCGGCGAATGCCACCTGTCTTCGCGACGGATCGTAGAGCACCGAGCCCTGCACGAACTGGCTCACCATCGGATCCCCGCGGGTTGCGGTGATGCTGGTGGTAGACCGCACCGTCGGCAGCTGGGTGGAGACGAACAGGGCCAGGGTAGTGCCCAGCCCCCGCGTCCAGGTCGCACCGGCCTCCACCTGCAGGTGTGCACCCAGCTGGCGGGACAGATAGCCGCCGGCCAGCGCCATCCGTCCGCCGTGGTCCATCTCCCAGTTGGTTCGGGTGGAGATCCGGCCGAAGACCGGCCCCAGCTCGGGGAACGGAAGCGAGAAGGTATTGAGCGAGACGAATGACTGGGTGGTGGTGATGCCGCCGACCGGATCGGTGAACCGCAGGTGCCGCACGGCCGGCGCCAGCTGGAATCGGGAGGCATAGAGCGAAAGGCCGAGCCGGCCGCTGGTGGTCCTTCCGTTGACGGCCGCGATCCGGTCGAGGCTGGCCTCCACATACAGGTCGTCCCGGCCTCGGAAGGGGCGGGCCAGCAGATTGGTGGTCCACTGGGTCCGCCGGCCGGGAGGCGTGAGCAGGGGTGCTGCGGTGCCTGCGGCAAAGTCGTGATACTCGGTACCGAGTCGGAGGTCCTGCGAAGGCTCGAAGCGCAGCGCGCCGCGCACTACCGCGGAGGCCACGCCTTCCACCTCCACTCCCCACGCGTTCCCCAAGGTGCCGCCCACGCCGACATACGGATGGAACAGGCCCGGCAGTGAGTCGCGCCAGAACTGCTCGACGCCGCCGCGCACCGTCCAGCGCGAACTCAGGCCGTAGCGCAGATCCAGGTTGGCATTGGCTTGGCACTCTGTGGTGCGGCACCCGCCGGCGGCGACCCCGTATTCCAGCCGGCGCCCGGGGATCACATCGGTGCTGACCCGGTAGTTCTGGTTGAAGCGCCTGATCTCACCGAAGGGGCCGTAGGCCACGAAGTCCATCGCGTTCTCGCCGTACTCCACCGGTAGGTCGAACGAGAACCGTCCCATGGCGTCGGCCGAGTCGAGTGCGATCAGGCGGCCGCCACGATAGGC
The DNA here is from genome assembly GCA_036556625.1 of Gemmatimonadales bacterium. GTDB lineage: Bacteria > Gemmatimonadota > Gemmatimonadetes > Gemmatimonadales > GWC2-71-9 > CAVVWJ01. Next base: position 39,747 of record DATBJC010000059.1, on the reverse strand, counting down.
TTCGATCTCCCAGCCCGGACCCAACGCCCCCTGGAAGCCGATATCGCCGAACAGCGACGGCCGGAGGAAGGGCGCGTTCGAGACCGAGAACCCGCGCAGGGACCTCGGCCGGGGTCCGGTGGAGAGTCCGTCGCCGAGGCGGAGTTGGGTGAGGTAGCGGCTGGTGCGCCAGACGCCGGTCCACGAGCCGTCTATCCGGACGGCGCCGCTCCGCGGCGGTCCGGCGCTGGCAAGCCGTCCTTCGAGCGAGCCGCCCAGCAGGTTGAGGCCGAGGCCCGCGGAGTAGGCGCCGTTGCCCAGCAGATCCTGACTCGGGGCCAGGATCGAATAGTCGAGGACCATCCCGTCCCACCGGGTGCGCTCCAGCCCCAAAGCGAGCTCGGGGCCGCCATCCTGGGCGGAGCCCCGGAACAGCGCGTGGGCCCGCTCGCGGGCCATCCTCCGGCCGATCGGCAGGCTGTCGGCATCCAGCAGCGTGACCGCCAGCTCGCTCCAGTTCACCGCGAAGCCGACGTCCAGCAGCTCGCTCAGGATCCGGGTGCTGAGATACTGGTCCTCCAGCTTGACTACCCGATCGGCCGGGGTCAGCGCCAGCGTGCCGTCGGCGGTGCGGATTTCCCAGGTCGAGGGGTCGAGCATCACTCTCTGGCGACCTGGCTCCAGAGTCAGCTCGATCGCGCCGCCGGTGAGCGGCCGGGAGCGCAACTCGACCATCTCGGCGAGCTGGAGCACGGGGAGCAACGCGTCGCCGCTGGAGCGATAGGCCGAGATGGTGCGCGAGCCGTAGCGGCCCACGGCCAGCTCGACGATCACCGGCTCCAAGCGAACGGCGTCGGCGGCCACCTGCGCGCTCAGCCCCTGCGGCGCCAGCACGGCCGTCAGGACCAGGGCGAGGGCCGGCCGGCGGGGGCTCACGGCAGGCGCAGCTCCAGCGAGTCGCGCACGGGCCGGGCAGGCAGCACGGTCTCCGGCGCCAGGTCTTCCCGTTCCGCGGCCACCTCGACTCGCAGCAGATAGCGCCCACCCGGCAGCCGTCCGCCCGGAAGGGCTGCCGTCAGCCGGGGTTCCACATCGTAATAGACCGCGACCGGGCTGTTGAGCGTCGAGACGGTCCGGCCGGCGGAATCGGCCAGGGCGGCCCGGACGGTACCGATGAAGGCGGCGGTACCTAACCGCTCGAGTCGCATCCGGACCGCGAGCGAATCGCCCTCGACTGCCGCGCTCAGTCCGCCGAGGCGGACGGAGGTGGCCACGCCCCCCTTGCGGTACTGCAGCGGAAGCACCGTGCGCACCTCGAGATTGAGTCCCACGGTGATGCCGGTGGCGGAGTCCACGCCGGACACCGGGATGGTTCCTCCCTTGGCCGCCACGACCAACCGAGCCCAGTACTCGCCGTCGGCCAGGCGGGCGGGCGGCCGGGCCAAGAGGCGGACGGTCTGGCGCTCCCTCGGACCCAGCAGCATTCTCTTGGGGAAGGCCTCGATCCAACCCGCCGCCGAGGGCATCGTGGGGCCGGGGTGCTCGATCGTTTTGAGCTCGAAGTCGCCCTGGGCGTCGGTCACCGGGTAGCCGAAGAAGGTGGACAGGCTGACCTCGGCGGCGTCGTCGCCCGGGTTGTACAGGCTGACCGAGCCGCTCCGGGTCCGGTGATCGATCACCACCGCGTGCGGGGCCACCAGGACGCCCTGCGCGACGAGGGGGGCGGCGGCGCCGGAAACGTTCAAAGCCAGCAGAGCCAGGAAGTGGGGTCGGTGCATCAGAGGACGGTCACGGTGAACGTGATGGTACCGGAGTAATTGCCCTGTCGCTGATTGCCCGCCGGGCTCACGGTACCGCCGATGAAGACGTTGATGGTGGTGCTGGTGACGATCTGAAAGGTCTGCGTCGTGTTCGGATTGAACGTCACCGGAACACTGGTCGGCCCGGTACCCATCGCGATCGCGTCGGTACTTCCGAAGCTGATCGGCAGCGTCGCCCCCGCCGGGCCATTGAGCCGGGTGGGCAGCGTGAATCGAAAGCGGACCCGGGTGAGCAGCGGCGCCACCAGGCGGAACTGGCCGCTCCGCACCGGGTGACTGGGGCCGATGGCCGTCGGCACGCCGACGATCACGGGACCGAAGGCGAGGTTCCGGATCGGAGTCACGGTGATCTGTGCCCTGACCGGGCTCGCAGCCAGCAGCGCTGCGACAATGAGAAGCCAGGTGTATCGCATCGGGTGCTCCGTGCGCCGGTCACGAGCGCGCCGGTCGAGGGAGGCGGCGACCACCCTCGACCGGCGCATCGGGCCGGTCCACGGGAGGAGCCGCTGCTTAGAAGTAGACCGCCGACATGGTGACGGTGTTGGTGTAGCTCCCGGCGACCTGGGCAGCAGCCGGCGTCACCGTGGCACCGACGTAGACGAAGATGGTCGTGCCGGCGGTGGCAGCGGTATTGGTGCCGGCCGCGCTCGGCGTGAAGGCCGTGGCGCCGACCGGCGAGGCGCTGGTGTTCCAGCCTCCGGTCCAGCTGCCGATGGGCAGGTTGTTGCTGCCGTCGCTCAGGTTGGTCGGCAGCGTGAAGGTGAGCGTCAGCCCCTGGTTGGCGGCCTTCACCACATTGAACCGGCCGGCGCCGGCGTCGGCGATCGCGACCGTCTTGTTGACGCCCGGGGTGACGTTACCGAACTGGAGGTCGTTGGCGCCCGTCACCGTGATGGCCGAGAGCACGGTGGCGGTCGCGTTGATGTTGGCGCTGTTCTGCGCCTCGGCCCTCACGGCGCCGACGCTAAAGCCGGCGGCCAGGATGACCGATAGTACTGTGGCGGTGCGCATGTGCTTCTCTCCCCGGTCGTTGAAGAAGTGGTTGGACCCATTTCCACGCAGTTGAGGGGAGTTCGCGCTCCCCGGCGGCCGGGGGGAGGGGCAATGCGCGTGCCAGGTGTTGCGGCTCGGCTAAAAGGCCGACAGGAAAGTCCAACTTCGAGGGCCGCATCCCACTGGAATTCTTTGACGATGGTTGCCACCGCTGAACGTCAAAAAGGTAGACGATCGGCAACTTCGTCCGGCGGTTTCTCGGCATCGGCGTAAGTGACGGGAAGGCCGAATGTTTACTGCCCACACGCACATAGGGACTCGCCCCGAGGGCTCCGCCCGGGCCCGGTCGGCGGAAAAGGGAAAAAATGTCCCCCCCGCGCCCGGCAAAATCCTCCTCTCCGCGGCATTCTGCGGCCTCCTGGTCCTGGGATTGCCAGGGATCTCCGCGGCTCAGGCGATTGGCACGATGCGAATCGGAGCCCAGGTGGTCCCTGCGACCGCCGCCTGGACCGGCCTGGGTGAGGTGGAGGCCGCCGCTCAGCTGATCACGGCTCACCCCTCCCGCGGCTTCGTCGTCCGCCGGAGCGGAGTGCTCCAGACTCGGGCAGAGCTCATCCGCCCGGACGACCGCCCCCTCCTGCGCATCACCCTCCAGCACCCGAAGAACTGAGTTCCAGGCTTCCGGCTCTGGACGTGGCAAGCCCGTGAGGGCCATAATGGAGATGACTGGCGGCTCGTCATCTCCATCTCGGCCCTCGCGAGGAGCACCACATGTCGGCTGATCAGCAGGGAGGCGCACTCAAGCCCATCACACCAGCGCGGGTAGCAGAGGAGCTCAAGAAGCTCAGCGCCCAGCGGCAGGAAGGAACCCTCGACGCCGACGAGTACGAGCACCGCTTCGCCCGGATGATCGGCGAGCTGCGTGATCGCCGGATCGACGGCTCTCGCGCCGAGATCCTGGCGACGCTGACACCGCTCTTCGAGCAGGGCATCGTTTCAGCTCAGGATTGGCGGCGACTGACGCGCCAGCTCGGATTGGCGTGACCCTGACGCCACTGGAGATGTCCGTCCCTGCGTCGGACGGACTGATCCTGAAGGGCACCCTGACCTATCCCGCCGGTCCGGCGGGGCGCAGTTACCCGCTCGCGGTCCTCGCTCACCAATACCCCGCTACCCGCGACAGCTACGCTCCGCTGGTCGCCGACCTCTCGGCGGCCGGCGTCGCCACCCTGGCCTTCGACCTGCGGGGTCACGGCGCTTCCATCGTTTCCCCGCGCGGTCCGGTCGTGGTGGACACCCCCGAAGGGGTGACCATGGAGGCGTTCGGCGCGGCGTTCGTGAGCAGTGTCGCGAAAGTCGGGTTCCAGCGGATCGAAAACGACGTCGTCCGCGTCACCGGCTGGGGGGTCTCGCAGAACTTCATCGCCGGGGATCAGCTCCTCCTGGTGGGCGCCAGCGTCGGCGGCAGCGGGGTACTGCTCGCGGCGCCCACGCTGGCCGGTGTGCGGGCGGTCGCTACCCTGGGCGCCGCCGGTGCGCTCGCGTTCGGGCCGGATGGACCCGATCGGATCCGGGCGTCGATCGAGCGCGCGTCCGGGATTCGTTTCTTCCTGACCTCTTCCGAGCGCGACCCATTCGACGGCGCGGCCAACGCACTGGCCTGGAGCCGCGGGTTGGGTCACGCCGGCTCGCGGGTGGTTCCCGGCAGCGGCCACGCCATGGCGATCTACTTTGCCGTGCGGGATGAGCTGGTCGGCTTTCTCCGCTCCGCCGTCGGCGTGCAGTGAAGCTTCGCGGGCTGGGCGCCGGAGCCCCGTCGGTGCCCCTGGTGGGCTACGGCGGGATGCACCTCTCCCTGCAGGATCGTCCCCCCGAGGCACAGAGCATCCAAGTGATCCGGGCCGCGCTCGACGCCGGTGTCCGGCTGATCGACACGGCCGATGTCTACTGCCGTGACGATTCCGACATCGGGCACAATGAGCGGCTGGTGGCCGAGGCGCTGCGAGGCTGGAGCGGCGATCGCGCGTCGGCGCTGGTGGCGACCAAGGGCGGCCTCACCCGTCCGGGCGGCCGCTGGGAGAACGATGGACGGCCCGAGCACCTGCGCGCGGCCTGCGAGCGGTCTCTCCACGCCCTCCGCGCGGACCGCATCGATCTCTACCAGCTTCACGCTCCCGATCCCGCCGTTCCCTTCGAGGAGAGTGTCGGGGCGCTGGCGGACCTGCGAGATAGCGGCAAGGTCCGATGGGTCGGCCTGTCCAACGTCTCCGTCGGGCAGATCCGTGTCGCCCAGGAGATCGTACCGGTCGCCTCGGTGCAGAATCGATTGAACCCGTTTTTCCGGGAAGCGCTGGCGGATGGCGTCGTGCGGTATTGCGAAGAGCAGGGGATCGGCTTCCTGGCCTACAGCCCCACGGGCGGAGGTCGGCTCAACCGCAAGCTTCCGGATCATGCCGTGCTGCACCCGATCGCCGCACGGCTTGGCGTCTCCGCCCACGCGCTAGTTCTGGCATGGGCGCTGGCCCAATCCCCCGCGGTGTTCGTGATACCCAGCGCCCGGCGGGTGGAGCATGCGTTGGACAGCGTGGGCGCCGGAGAGCTCGAGCTTTCGGGGGAGGACCTGGCGGCGATCGATCGGGCGAGTTTCTCGCGGGCGTGAGCGCGGGCGGTCGGGCGCTCAGGCGCTCAGGCGGTCAGGCGGAAGGCAACTCGCGGCGGCTGCCATGCCGAGCGGCGAAGCGGCGAGGGGTCAGCTCCAGCGCACCAGTGTCGCGCCCATCGTGAACCCCGCCCCCACGGCCACGAACACCACGAGATCCCCTCGTTTGAGCCGTCCGGTGCAGAGGACGTCGTCCAGGGCAAGGGGCAACGTCGCCGCGGTGGTGTTGCCGTAGCGCGCGATCACGCTGGCCATCCGGTCGTGAGGCAGACCGAGGTGCTCCGCGGTGGCGTCGAGGATCCGCTGATTGGCCTGGTGCGGAATGACGACCGCGATGTCGGCCGGCTTGAGCCCGTTGCGCTCGACCAGCCGCTGCACGCTCTCCGCCATCTGCGATACCGCGAACTTGAAGACGGTCCGGCCGTTCTGCTTCAGGAAGTGCTGCCGGGCGGCCACCGTCTCGGCGCTGGGCGGCTTCAGACTGCCTCCCGCCGGCATCAACAATTCGCCCCGCCCGCTGCCGTCCACCCGATGAAAGAAGTCCAGGATGCCGAAGCCGGGTTCGGCCGGCTCCAGCACCACCGCTCCGGCGCCGTCCCCGAAGAGCACGGCCGTTGTCCGGTCCGTCGGGTCGATGATCGAGCTCATGAGATCGGCGCCGACCACGATCACCCGGCGATGGACACCCGACGCCACGAACTGGGCTCCGGTGGTGAGTGCGTAGAGAAATCCGGAGCAGGCGGCCGAGAGGTCGAAGCCCCAGACGTTCTGCATGCCGAGCCGATCCTGAATCAGACAGGCGGTCGCAGGGAACAGCATGTCCGGGGTCACCGTGGCCACGATCAGCGCGTCTACATCGCCCGGCGCCAGTCCCTTCGCGGCCAGCAGCCGCCGCACCGCCTCCGCGCCCATGGTCGACGTGGTCTCGCCCGGAGCACCGATCCGCCGTTCCCGGATGCCGGTCCGGGTGACGATCCAGTCGTCGGAGGTGTCGAGGGTGCGGGCGAGGTCGGCGTTGGTGACCACGCGCTCGGGCACGTAGGTGGCAACACCGGTGATGGCGGCGCGGCGCGGATGATCCGGGGAGGTCTCAGGCATGCACGAAGTTATATTCCCGCCCATGTCCCCCACCATCCGCCGCTCCACCGTCACCGTCCGCGTCGGCGGCGTGCCGATCGGGTCGGAGCACCCGATCGTGGTCCAGTCCATGACCAACACCGACACGGCCGATGTCGCCGCGACGGTGGGGCAGATAGCTGCCCTGGCCGGGGCCGGCAGCGAGCTGGTGCGGGTGACCGTGAACAACGACGAGGCGGCGGCGGCGGTTCCTCACCTCGTCGAGGAACTCGATCGTCTGGGCGTGTCGGTGCCGATCATCGGCGACTTCCACTACAACGGCCACCTGTTGCTCACGCGGTATCCCGCCTGCGCCCGCACCCTGGCCAAGTACCGCATCAATCCCGGTAACGTCGGCGGCAAGCGCGCGGACGAGAACTTCCGGGCCATCGTGGACGTCGCGCTTCTCAACGGAAAGCCGGTGCGAATCGGCGTGAACTGGGGATCCTTGGATCAGAACCTGCTCACCGAGCTGATGGACGCCAATGGCCGGAGAGCCATTCCGGGCGCCGCCCGGGATGTCACCATGGAGGCCATGGTCGAGAGCGCGCTCCGCTCCGCGGCGCTCGCCGAGGTCGCGGGAATGCCTCACGACCGCATCGTGCTGAGCGCCAAGGTCTCGGGGGTGCAGGACCTGGTGGACGTGTACCGGATGCTCGCCGGCCGCTGCGATTATCCCCTGCACCTCGGGCTCACCGAGGCCGGCCTCGGCGCCAAGGGCATCATCGCCAGTACCGCCGGGCTCAGTATCCTGCTTCAGGAGGGGATCGGAGACACCATCCGGGTCTCGCTCACCCCGGCGCCCGGCGGGGACCGCACCGAGGAAGTTCACGTGGCCCAGCAGGTGCTCCAATCGCTCGGGCTCCGGAGCTTCGCCCCGCAGGTGACCAGCTGTCCCGGCTGCGGGCGGACCACCAGCACCTTCTTTCAGGAGATGGCCCAGGAGATTCAGGACTACCTCCGGCAGAAGATGCCGCTCTGGCGTCAGGAGCGGCCCGGTGTGGTCGAGATGAAAGTGGCGGTGATGGGATGCGTGGTGAACGGGCCCGGGGAGTCGAAGCACGCCAACATCGGGATTTCGCTGCCCGGTACCTTCGAGGAGCCGAAGGCGCCGGTGTACGTGGACGGACGCCTTCTGGTGACGCTCAAGGGCGACCGGATCGTCGCCGAGTTCCTCGAGATCCTGGAAGAGTATGTCGCCTCGCGATACGGCGCGGAGCCCGCCGAGGCCCGCTCCTGAGGAGCCGATGGGTCTCCAGTCCGCGCTCGAAGCCACCCTGCGTCACGAACCACTCGCGGCCGTACCCGTCCTCTTTGCCGCCGGCCTCGCCACCAGCCTTACGCCCTGTGTGTATCCCATGATCCCCATCACCGCCGGGATCCTCGGCGGGGCAGGGGCCTCCGGGATCTCCCGCGGCCGGACGGCACTCCTCACGGTCGCCTACGTCGGGGGACTGGCGCTGGTGTACGCCCTGCTGGGACTGCTGGCCGGACTCACCGGCTCGCTCTTCGGTACCGTGGCCTCCAGTCCCTGGGCCCTGTTTCTCACCGGCAACCTCCTGCTGGTGTTGGGCCTGGCCCTTTTGGACGTCTTTACTGTGAATGTTCCCCGCAGGGCAGCCCTCTGGGCCGGCCGGCTCGGCGCGAGTTCACCGGCTGGAGCGTTCACCATGGGAGCGGCCAGCGGGCTGGTGGCGGCCCCGTGTGGGGCTCCGGCTTTCGCCGCGGTGCTGACCTTCGTCGCCACCACCGGCAGCGCGGTCCTCGGGTTCGTCTACCTGTTCGTCTTTTCGCTGGGGCTCACCGCGCTGCTGGTGGGCGTCGGCCTCTCCAGTGGCTTCCTCGCCGCCCTGCCGGCCGCGGGACGGTGGACTGTATGGGTGAAGCGTGCTGGTGGGGCCATGCTCCTGCTCATGGCCGAGTACTATTTCATCCGCCTGGGGAGCGTGCTGTGAGATACGCCGGATTCGCGATCGCCCTCCTGGCTGTCCTTGGTGTCGCCCCCGCCCTGGCTCAGGAGACCGGACTGGCGGTAGGGACCCGGGCCCCGGCAGTGACGGTCGACGATCTCGACGGCGCGCCGGTGGACCTCGGCCAGTACCTCGGCAAGCAGCCGCTGTTCCTGGAGTGGTGGGCAACCTGGTGCGAGCAGTGTGACGCTCTGCTGCCCCGGGTCCGGGCGGCCAAGGCCGAGATGGGCGACCGGGTCCGCTTCCTCGGCATCAATGTCGCCGTCAATCAGACGCCCGAGCGGGTGCGCCGCTACATCGCCTCCCACGATGTGCCGTTTCGTACCCTCTATGACGGCGAAGGCGTCAGCACTCGGGCCTACGCGGCTCCCGCCACCTCCTATGTCGTCATCGTGGACCGTTCCGGGAAGGTCGCGTACACCGGCACCGGCGGAGACCAGGATTTCATGGGCGCGCTCCGCCAGGTCGCCGGACCATGATCACACCCTTGTTTCGAGGCTCGCCGTTCATGCATCTGCACACACTCGGATTGGCCGGTTGTCTTCTGGCCGCCCCGCTCACCGGGCTCGCCGCGCAAGCTGCGGCCGGCACCCCTACTGCCATCATCGTCGGCGGACCGCGGGAAGGCGCCATGGCGCCCGAGTTCTCGCTTCCATGGGCCAACCGGGATACGGTGGGACCCGCCGATGCTCCCTACCAGCTCTGGCGCGACCGGGGAAAGACGGTGGTGCTCGCGTTCTATCCCGCCGACTTCACCAAAGGCTGCACCGCGGAGCTGCAGACCTTCGGAGATCAGTACCAGTCGCTGTTCGGCGAGGACGTAGTTGTAGTCGGGATCAGCGCCGATTCCCTGGGGAGCCATCGTCGCTTCGCGGCCAGCCTGGACATTCCCTTTCGACTGCTGTCCGATCCCGACCTGGCGGTGGCCCGCAAGTACGGCAGCAAGGGTGACGGCGGCCGGGCACGCCGAACCGTGTTCGTGATCGGGCCGGATGGGCGGGTCAAATACCGCAACCTTCACTTCAACGCTCTCGACCCCAAGCATTACTCGGAGCTGGGCTCCGCCGTGCAGGCGGCACGGGGCAGCTGAGCGGGTCGGGCCCCTCATCGGAGCAGCTTTCTGCCCATGCGTCCAGCCACGCTCGCGCTCGCCATCGCCATCTGTGTCGTCCCTCCGTGTCTCCAGGCCCAGGACAGGAACGACAAGGACGACACTGAGCGCAACCGGGTGTGGCGGATCGAAGGCCTGCGCACCGGATTCTGCGTCCAGCTCCTCCTCGATCCCGCCCAGTTGGACGTTCCCATCTCGCGAAGCGCCCGGCTGCTGCGGGCGGATGCCATCGACAATCTCAGCCCCGTGCTCCGAAACGTGATCTCGACGCAACCGGAGTACGGCGCCTGGACTCCCTCCTCGGTGTGTCTGTACTACATGGAGAGTGTGGACGTCGGATCGCTGCGGGTGAGGGAGCGCGATCCCCTGAAGGCGCCGATGATCGGTGTCTGGTCGCTGGCCGCGGTGGACGCCGAGGGAGGAGCCAGGAGGGATCTGGTGGTGCGGCTCTTTACCAACACCGACCGACTGGAGCGGGCAGGACAGCTGAATGGGCTGGACGTTCGCTCGATCCGCAGCAAGGTCCGGCCGATTCTGAGCGAGGAGGACGCCTCCGCTCCCCCACTGGGAACCAGCTATGAGATCAAGCTGGGGAAGACCCTGCTCGTCTGGGAAGGGCGCCGGGTCAGCGACAGCACCCGGGCCAACGGGCCCGTGGCCGCCGACTGGCGGGCCGACAGCCGTCGCAAGGGGCCGATGACCGCCCGTCTGGTGCTGAACCCGGAATGGACCCAGGCCATGGTTGGCTCGCTCCGGGTGGAGGGAAAGGACGCCTTCGCCAAGGCGGTGAAAGCCTCGCCCATCAGATTCGTGGGACCCGCGATGCTGGGTGGCGCGGGAGAGCTCGCCTTCGGCCGTTGAGCGGGGCAGTTCCCGGCCTCCCGTGCGCCTTCAAGGGCATTCCCCTCTCGAACCTATTTCACTCATGTCGAAGATGTTCATAATCACAGACTCTGAATAAATACAGGCAGGGTGGCGACACTGTCGCCAGGTTCCGATCCAAGGTTTATGGGATGAGGTAAGTGTTGTATCTCTGTAGCAGTACGCCCACTGATCTCAGGTGTCTTGCGAGGCTTGGACGGTGAATTTCCTCCCCTATTCACCTCAATCCAGATATTCACGTGGGGGACTTTTCAACATGTGGAAACTGCGTTCGGACGGCACTTTCGGGCGTCGAGCCGCCCAGGATCGATGAGCCACCAGCCCCTTCCGGCCTCGGGTGGCGTCCTCTTCGGGCGGCGGGTGCTGTCGCTGCTGCCGGGCCTGGAAGGGGACGCGGTGTGGTGGCAGGATGGCCGAATACGCGGGGTCGGTCAGGCCCGGGTGCTTGAGCGGAAGGCCCCCAAGGAGCTGCCCCGGTTCGACTATCCCGGCGCGCTGATCACCCCGGGCTTCGTGGATGGGCACACTCACTTCGCCCGGTGGGCCCTGAGTCGGCGACAGGTCCAGCTCACCGGCGCGCGCACCAGGCAGGAGGCAGTGGAACGGGTGGCCGGGGGTACCCCCTCGCAGGGTTGGGTCCTGGGCCATGGTTGGGACGCCAACAGCTGGACCGATCCACCGGACCGCGACGCGCTCGATGTGGTCCACGCCAGTCCGGTGTTCCTCGATTCGGTGGACGTCCACGCCGCCTGGGTCAACAGCGCCGCCCTGGCGGTGGCGCGAGTGACCCGGGAGACACCGGATCCGCCCGGTGGACGGATCGTGCGCGACGCATCGGGCGAGCCCAGCGGGCTCCTCTTGGAGCGGGCGGTCGAGCTGGTGTCGCGCGTGGTGCCTGCGCCGTCGGCAGAGATTCTCGACGACGCGCTGCGAGATGCTCAGGCGGAGGCGCATCGCCTGGGCCTCACGGGGATTCACGACGTCGAGGACGAGCATGCCTGGGCGGCATTCCGCCGGCTGGAGCTGACCGGTGAGCTCCGGCTTCGGGTGCTCTTCCATCCCCCTGTCGCATCGCTGCCCGATCTGATCCGCCGGGGCCAGCGGAGCGGCACCGGGACGCCGTGGCTGGGGATGGGTGGCGTGAAGCTTTTTCTGGACGGCAGTCTGGGGAGCCGGACCGCCTGGATGCTGAAGCCGTACGAGCGAAGCCGCGACCGTGGGATGCCGGTGGCCGGAGAGGAAGAGGCGCGCCAGGCCATGCACGCCGCCGCCGCCAACGGCATCGCGGTCACGGCGCACGCCATCGGGGATGCGGCGGTCCGGCGCGCGCTCGACCTGCTGGAGCGGCTGCCGCGCACGGCGCTGCCCCACCGCATCGAGCACCTCCAATGCGTCCATCCCTCCGATCTGGCGCGGGCGGCCCGAGCCGGCATCGTCGCCTCCATGCAGCCGGTGCACCTGCTGACCGACATCCCACTGGTGGACCGGCACTGGGGCCGGCGAGGCCGTGGCGCCTATGCCTTTCGCTCCCTGCTCCGGCGCCGAACCCCCATGGTGTTCGGGAGCGACGTGCCGGTCGCATCGATCGACCCGCGCGAAGGCTTGTACGCGGCTCTGGAGCGAAAGGGTTTCGACGGCGCCCCCCGCAACGGATGGCGCCCGGAAGAGAAGATCGGGTTCGAGGACGTGGTCCGGGGCTACACCATGGGCGCCGCGCATGCGTCCGGCACCGCCCGGCGACTCGGGAGCCTGGCCCGGGGCGCCGATGCCGACCTGGTCGCGTGGGCGGTGGACCCGGCTGTCGAGCGCGGCGACGGCGAGGCGTTTCGCGCCGGCCGCGCCGTGCTCACCATCGTCGGCGGCAAGGTCGTGATGCAACGCTGACGGGGCGACGTTAGAATCCCCGCATGTCCACCGCAGTCCGACGCACCAAGATCGTCGCCACCCTGGGCCCCGCCTGGGCGGAGCCGGCGCAGATGACGACGTTGCTCGATGCCGGCGTGAACGTCGTCCGGATCAACGCGTCACACGGGACGCCCGAGATCCGGGCCGGCTGGATCCGCGACTTCCAGCGGGTCACCCAGGGCCGCGCCGAATCGGCGGCGATGCTGTACGACCTCCAGGGACCGCGCATCCGGGTGGGCACCCTGCCCGATGCCCTGCGGCTCGACCCCGGCCAGCGCGTCGTCTTCGCACCGGAAGCCGACGCGGCCGGCGACGAGATTCCCACCACCTACGATGACCTGGCCGCCGATGTGCGGCTCGGCGCCCGGATTCTGCTCGATGACGGCTTGCTGGCGCTCGAGGTGACCGGTGTACGCGACCGGCGGGTCGAGGCGGTGGTGCACTATGGCGGCGAGCTCAAATCGCACAAGGGCATGAACCTTCCCGGACTGGAGGTCAGCGCGCCGGCCCTCACCGAGAAGGATCTGGAGGACGTGCAGCAGGCGGTCGAGCTGGCAGTGGATTACATCGCGCTCTCGTTCGTGCGCCGCCCCGAGGACATCGAGCAGCTGCGCGCTCTGGTGCCCCGCGCCACCAAGCTGATCGCCAAGATCGAGAAGGACACCGCGCTCCGGAATCTGTGCGGCATCCTCGACGCCTCCGACGCCATCATGGTCGCCCGGGGCGACCTGGGCGTGGAGCTCCCGTTCGAGGAAGTCCCGCTGATGCAGAAGCAGATCATCCGCGAGGCGAGTCTCCATGGCAAGCCGGTGATCACCGCCACCCAGATGCTCGAATCCATGATCCACGCGCCGCGGCCCACCCGGGCCGAGGCGTCCGACGTGGCCAACGCGATCCTGGACGGCACCGACGCGGTGATGCTCTCGGCCGAGACCGCCGTGGGCCAGTATCCGCTGGAAGCAGTTCGCGCCATGGATCGGATCGCGCGAGAGATGGAGCTGCAGCGCCAGAGCCGCGGCGTGACCATCGACGCCGCGCTGGGCCGGCGCACCAACGAAGGCGCGCCGCTCCGCAACCACCGCTCGGCCCAGACCGGTCCGGTGCGCACCGAGGACGCGATCGCCGTGGCGGTCTGCGCCGCGGCGGAGATGCTGAGCTCGCCGGTCATCCTCTGCTTCACCCAGAGCGGATTCACCGCCCGCAAGGTCGCCACCTGCCGGCCCACCGTGCCGGTGTTCGCCTGCACGCCCGAGCCGGAGACCTTCCGCCAGCTGTCGCTGGTGTGGGGCGTCACCCCGGCGCTGATCGAGCACCACACCAACTACGACGCGATGCTCGCCGTAGCCCGGCAGAAGATCGTCGAGCGCGGCCTGGCGCGCATCGGCGAGCGGCTGGTGGTCACCGCCGGTGTTCCCTTCGACATGCCGGGCACTACCAACCTCCTCAAGATCGAAGCAGTTTAGGAGATGCGGCTCACCTTCCTCGGAACGGGCACGTCGTTCGGCGTGCCCCAGATCGGCTGTGACTGTCCGGTCTGCCGATCGTCCGATCCGAGGGACAAGCGGACCCGCTCCGGAGCGGTGGTGCAGGAGGGCGGCGCCACGCTGCTGATCGACACCCCACCCGAGCTCCGGCTCCAGCTCCTCGCCGGCGGATTTACCAGTATCGACGCGGTGGCCTACACCCACGAGCACGCCGATCACATCAACGGGATCGACGACCTTCGCATGTTCTCGGTCCGTCGACGCCGTCCCCTTCCGGTGTACGGTCCGCCGGAGACCCTCGATCGGCTCCGCCGATCCTTCGATTACATCTTCGACGATTCGGTGCTGCCCTACGAAGGCACCTCCAAGCCGACGCTGGAGATTCACGAGGTGCAGCCTGGATGCATGGTCGACATGGCCGGCGTCGAAGCGCTGCCGCTGGCCTTCCGGCACGGCCACCTCCGCGTCTTCGGCTATCGCTTCGGCAATCTCGCGTATCTCACCGACGTGAAGGCGATTCCCGACGCGGAGCGAGATCAGCTCCAGGGACTGGAAGTGCTGGTGATCAACGCGCTCTGGTGGCGGCCCCACCCGACGCATCTCAGCATCGGCGAGGCGGTGGAAGCGGCCCGCGCCTTGGGCGCGCGGCGAACCTATCTCACCCACCTCACGCACGAGACCGGACACGCCGAGCTGGCCTCCCAGCTGCCCGACGGCGTGCGGCCGGCCTATGACGGACTCACCGTGGAGATTCCCTGATGAAGCTGGCCTACGGCCGGATGTTGCAGGACGGACTGGATGGGCGGCACGGGATTCCCCGCGCCCGGCTGGCGGAGCTGGCCGAACGCTTCGGCGCGGTCCAGGAGGAAGTCCGCCGCCGCCGCTCTGCGGGTGAGTACGGGTTCTACGATCTGGTGGATCAGGGCGCCACCGTCCGGCAAATCACCGCCTTCGCGGAGGGCCTGGGGCAGGCGCACGACCACGTGCTCGTGCTCGGCATCGGCGGCTCGGCGCTGGGGACCAAGGCCCTGCTCAACGCCCTCCGGCGGCCGGCCTGGAACGAGTGGGACGACGAGGGGAGGGAGTTCTACCCTCGCATCACCGTGCTGGAGAACGTGGACCCGACGACCGTGGCGGCGGCGCTCCGCCGGATCGATCCGCGGCGGGTGTTGGTCAACGTCATCAGCAAGTCCGGCGGCACCGCCGAGACCATGGCCCAGTATCTGGTGGTGCGCACCTGGCTGGAGGAGGCACTGGGCGACGCCGCCTTCCGGCACCTGGTCTTCACGACCGATCCGGCGCGCGGTGCCCTGCGCGAGCTGGCCAGCCGCGAGAGCATTGCGACGCTGGAGGTGCCGCCCTCGGTGGGCGGTCGCTTCAGCGTACTCTCGCCGGTGGGGCTGCTTCCCGCGGCGCTGGCCGGCATCGACGTCACGGCGCTGCTCAGGGGAGCGCGCGTCGCCATCGAGCGCGCCGAGTCCGCCGACCTGCTCCAGAACCCCGCGGCACTCTACGCCGCACTCCACTGGGCCGCCGACACCGATCTCGGCGCGCGGATCCACGTGCTGATGCCGTACACCGACCGGCTGCGCGAGTTCGCCGAATGGTACCGCCAGCTCTGGGCCGAGAGCCTGGGCAAGCGGGTGGATCGGGAAGGACGCGTGGTCCACCTCGGGCCCACGCCCCTGGCCGCGGTGGGCGCCACCGACCAGCACAGCCAGGTACAGCTCTTCATGGAGGGTCCCTTCGACAAGGTCATCACCTTCGTCCGGCTGGACCGCTTCGGGGAGGAAGTGCCGATTCCGATGCCGGCCGACGCGTCGCCGGGATCGCCCCGCCAGCTGCCCCCGGACCTCGCCTATC
The DNA here is from genome assembly GCA_036556625.1 of Gemmatimonadales bacterium. Taxonomy (GTDB): domain Bacteria; phylum Gemmatimonadota; class Gemmatimonadetes; order Gemmatimonadales; family GWC2-71-9; genus CAVVWJ01. The sequence goes on along the minus strand of DATBJC010000059.1, from coordinate 23,965 downwards.
TCCCGGGTCACACCCTGGGCGAGCTGCTCAACGCCGAATACGAGGCCACGGCCGCGGCGCTGGCTGAAATGGGCCGCATGAGCTGCACCATTCACCTTCCCGAAGTGAGCTCCGAGACCGTGGGCGAGGCGCTGATGTTCTTCCAGCTCGCGACCGGATACGCCGGGGTCTGGTATGGGATCGACCCCTTTGACCAGCCCGGGGTCGAGCTCGGCAAGCGATTGACCTACGCGGCGATGGGTCGGTCCGGCTACACGGCACAGCCCCGGCCCGCCGGGCCGGCGGACGAGGTCTGAGTCGTTTGACGCTCCCCGGCGGGCGTCCTACCTTTGGGCGATCAAGCCCCCCAGCGAGGACCCTACTGCATGGCTGACGTGACCCAGCGGGTGATCGATCTCTATGGCGGCGCGGTGGTCCCGGCCTCCAGCGGCGTGACCGTTCGTGATCCCGCCAAGCTTCGCACGGCCGCAACCGACAAGGTGGTCTGGCAGGCGGTGTTCGGAAGCGGTGACGAGCGCGAGGCGGCCCGCTGGGTGCTCTGGGAGCTGGGTCAGGCGAGCGGGGCCCGGCCGGGGTCGATCAACGACCTCTACTTCGCGCGCGGCCGGGGCGACGTCGGCGGCTTCACCGTGCCGGCGATCAACGTACGGGCGATGGCGTACGACACCGCCCGGGCCATCTTCCGAGCGGCCAAGGCGGGCAAGGCCGGCGCCATCATCCTCGAGATCGCGCGCTCCGAGATCGCGTATACCGAGCAGCGGCCGGCGGAATACGTCTCGGTCATGATCGGCGCCGCCCTGCGTGAGGGGTATACCCTGCCGCTGTTCATCCAGGGCGATCATTGCCAGGTCAACCTGAAGAAGTACCAGGCCGATCCCGAGGCCGAGGTGGGCGAGGTCAAGAAGCTGATCGCCGAGGAGATCGGTGCCGGCTTCTACAACGTGGATGTGGACACGTCCACCCTGGTGGACCTGGCCCAGCCCACCCTGGAAGAGCAGCAGCGAACCAACTACGAGCGGGCCGCCGAGATCACGGCGTTCATCCGGTCGCTCGAGCCCGCCGGCGTGACCGTGTCCGTCGGGGCCGAGATCGGCGAAGTGGGCATGAAGAACAGCACCGTCGAGGAGCTGCACGCCTTCATGCAGGGCTACAACCAGACTCTCACCCGGCTGGGCAAGCAGGTCGGGATCAGCAAGATCTCGGTCCAGACCGGAACCTCGCACGGCGGCGTGGTGCTGCCCGACGGCTCCATCGCGGACGTCAAGCTCGACCTTCAGGCCCTGGCCGCGCTCTCCCAGGTGGCCCGGGAGGAGTACGGTCTCTCCGGCGCGGTGCAGCACGGCGCCAGCACCCTCCCGTCCAACGCCTTCGGCAACTTCCCCCGGATCGAGACCGCCGAGATCCACCTCGCCACCAACTTCCAGAACATCATCTTCGATCATCCCCAGCTTCCGACGGAGCTGCGGGAGCGGATCCGGGTGTGGCTGGACCAGAACGCGGCGGGCGAGCGGAAAAGCGGCGACACCAACGAGCAGTTCTACTACAAGGCCCGCAAGAAGGCGATCGGCCCGTTCAAGGAGGAGCTCTGGTCGCTCCCGGAGAACACTCGCGCCGCTATCGCCGCCGACCTCGAGCGGACCTTCGCGTTTCTCTTCGAGCAGCTCAACGTCAACGGGACGGCGGACCAGATCAATCGATTCGTCCAGGCCCCGCTGCAGCACCACGCCGCACTGAAGCCGGTGCTGGTGGCGGCGGCCGATGACCCCGACGCCGGGGAATAGGGGGACGCATGCGTCGCAAGGGCAGGGAAGTCGTCTACGTCGAGCGGGCCGACTCCTCCGCGAAATGGCTGTTCTGGGGGGCGATTCTGGGCGCCGGCCTGGCGCTCATGTATGCGCCGCGGAGCGGAGAGGAGACCCGGCGGCTGCTCCAGCGCAGGCTGTGGAAGCTGCGCGCCATGACCGAGGAGAAGTTCGACGAGCTGGCCCAGCAGTTCGGCGGGTCCAGGGAATCGCTGCGGGACCTGGAGGAGGAGGAGGACCTCGACGAAGAGGAGCTGTTCGAGTCCCGGGAAGTTCCCCCGGCGCGCGGTCGTCCCTCCGCTCGGGAGGAGCTGGAGCGCCGGTTGGCTGAAGCCCGGGCCCGGCGGCGGGTCGCCGGAGACCTCGAGGAGCCTCCCGCCTGAGCGGCGTCCGATCCGGCGGGTGGCATCGCTCGCCCGCCGGCTTCCTCCGCCGGATTCTGCAGGCCGCCGACGAATACAATCTGCCGTTCCTCGCCAGCGCGCTCACCTTCGACGCGCTGCTCGCGGCCATCCCCTTCGTCCTGCTGCTGCTCATCGGCCTGACCCACCTGGCCCAGGCGCTGCAAAGCAACTCGCCGGTGGACGCCACGATGCTGTTCCACCGGTTCTTTCCGCCCCACGCCTCCGCGCAGGGGCAGGACCCCTTCGCGGCGATCGAGCAGCTGCTGGTGAAGATCTCCCGGAACCGAGGCCAGATCTCGTTGTTCGCCATCCCGGCGTTCGTCTGGTTCAGCACCCGGCTCTTCGCCGGGATCCGCACCTCACTCAACGAGATCTACGACGTGTCCGCCCGGCCGGGACCCCATCGCCACTTCCTGCTGAACCTGCTCTTCGCCAAGCTGCGGGATGCCGGGATGGTGATCGCCACGGTGGTGCTGTTTCTGGCCAACACCGTGCTTACCACCGGGCTCTCGCTGCTCCAGACCCGGGGGGCGGAGCGGGTGCCCGAGCTGGCGTTCTTCGTCTCCTCCCTCGGCCGGTTGCTGGGCGAGCTGCTGGCCTTCTCCTTTTCGGTCTCGCTCTTTTACCTGACCTACGCCTACGCATCACCCCGGCGGCTGCCCTGGCGCACCGGGCTCCTGGCAGCGACCTTCACCGCGGCGCTGTTCGAGGTCGCCAAGCGGCTCTACGGGCTCTATCTCGCCAACTTCGCCTCGTTCGAGGGTCCCAGCGGCGACGCCAACATCGGCGCGGCGATCCTGCTGATTCTCTGGATCAACTACACCGCGATCGTTTTCCTGCTCGGCGGCGTCGTGGCCGAGACCTGGGAGCTGCGGAAGATGCAGCAGCGCCAGCGGGCCACGCTCGCGTAGGAGGGCGGTCAGGCGGTCGGGCGGCCGGCCGCCGTTCCGCTACCATCGCCGCCCTCACCCACCTATATTTGCTGGTGCCCCAGGTCCGAAGGGCGCCGGCGCGTGAACCGCGTCAGGACCTCGCCGGTAGCAGCGCTAAGCGATGTCCGGTGTCGCTTCGGGGTGCCTGGGGCACTTTTCATTGCCCCTGGTTTCTATCCCCACCTCGCCCGTTGATACGGAGACACAGAAGACACCGAGGATCACGGAGCCGCCTCGCTCCACCCCAGAGACAACAGAATTGTTGTGGACTCCGATGAGTGGAGATGTCCCGAGTCCTTCCGTCACTTCCGTGCTTCCGTGGTGAATCTGGTAACGATGATCGCTCTCGCCCGCCGCTATCGCCCGAAACGCTTCGCCGACCTGCTGGTGCAGGACCATGTTGCCGCCGTGCTGCGCGGGGCGGTGGCCCGCGGCCGGGTAGGTCATGGATATCTGCTGACCGGTCCGCGTGGAGTGGGGAAGACCACCGCCGCCCGGATCCTCGCGATGGCGCTCAACTGTCCCAACCGCGACGCCGGAGGCGATCCCTGCGGCGTATGCGAGAGCTGCCTCCGCATCTGGAACGGCGGCGCCAGCCTCGACGTGGTCGAGATCGACGCCGCCAGCAACCGCGGGGTGGACGACGCCCGCGAGCTGCGCGAGCGCGCGATGTACGCCCCATCCCAGGAGGGCCACCACAAGGTCTACATCGTGGACGAGGCCCACATGCTGACCCGCGAGGCGTGGAACGCGCTGCTCAAGATTCTGGAGGAGCCGCCGCCCCGCGTGGTGTTCGTGTTCGCCACTACCGAGCCGCAGAAGATCGCGGCCACCGCGGCACCGGTGCTCTCCCGTCTGCAGCGCTTCGATTTCCGCCGGATCGGACCCGCCAGCATCCGGGAGCGGCTCCGGCAGGTGCTGGAGGCCGAAGCTATCGCGGCAGACGAGGACGCTCTCACCCTGATCGCGCGGCAGGCGGACGGCGGGATGCGCGACGCGCTCTCGGTGCTGGACCAGTGTCTCAGCTTCGGCGAAGGCGCGGTGAGCGCCGCGCGGGTGCGCGAGGTACTGGGACTGGTGGGCGACGAGCTCTACACCGAGGTGCTCGCGCTGGTGGCGGAGCGGCGGCCCGAGCGGGTCTTCCCGCTGGTGGAGAGCCTGGTGGACGCCGGCGCCGACCTGGTCGAGTTCATGAACGGAGCAGGCGAGCTGCTTCGCGCACTCCTGATGGTGCAGCTGGGCAGCGAGCCCGAGGGGCTGACCGAGGCCATGCGCCAGGCGGTGGAGCGCTATCGCGAGCAGCTCGAGCCGGGCGACGTGGTGCGGATGTTGCGCTTGCTGGCCGATAATGAGGCCGTGATCCGGCGGAACATCAGCGCCCGGCTGGCGGTCGAGACGCTGTTGCTCCGCTGGGCCATGATGGATCGGACCGTGGACTTGCAAGCGGTGCTGGAAGGCGCGCCGGCGGAGCGGCGGGCTGGGGGACCGGGGGCCCGAGGGGGATCCGGCCCCGGACCGGGCTCACGACCTGTCTCCGCGGCCGTGCCGGGCAGTCGCGTTCTGCACGGGGTTGGGCACTCGTCCGGGGCGGCGTCCGGCCCGGGGGCCGCCCCGGCAGTGGGACCCGTGGGGCGCCCGGTGGACCGGCCTGGGGCAGGCTCCCTCCCATCGCCCGACGCAGCTGGAGCCCTGGGCGGCACCTGGCCCGAGATTCTGGCGGAGGTCCGGGCCAGGAACCGCTTCCTGGGTGAGGCCCTGGCGGCCACCACCCCAGGCGAGGTCGAGGGGGAGTCACTCCAGCTGCTGCTGGCCGAATCCAACCCGCTCTTCGCGGAGAAGATTCAGGCCGAGGCTGCGGCAGTGGAGGAGGTGGTTGCGCGGTACGTCGGACAGGCGGTGCGCATCCGGGTGACCGTGGCCCAGGGTATCCCGGCTGGGGCCAAGCCACGAAGCCTGACCGAGTCCGCGCTGCGGGCCGATCGCCTGCGGTCTTTTCGCGCCAAGGACCCCGCCCTCGACACTGCAGCCGATGCGTTAGATTTGGAGATCGTAGACTGACGTTCTTGCAACCCCTTCGACCCCACGACGATTGGCACCAATGGCAGGACTACCCGAGAGTATGGCGGACCTTCAGCAGCTGTTTCAGCTGGGCCAGCAGATGCAGGGCCGGCTCCAGCAGCTGCATTCGGAGCTGGCGAACCGGACCATCGAGACCTCAACCGGCGGGGGCCTGGTCCGGGTGACCGCCGACGGCCGGGGCACGGTGCGTTCGGTCCAGATCGATCCGGTCGTTTTCGGGAAGCACGACGCCGAGTTTCTGGCCGACCTGGTGCTGGCTGCCGTGGCCGAGGCCCAGCGCCGGGCGGCGGAGCTGCTCCAGTCCGAGATGCGCAAGGTGCCGTCGCTCCCGTTCACCCCACCGTTCTGACCGGTGAGCGCGATCGACGAGCTGATCACCGAGCTGGCCAGGCTCCCGGGCATCGGCCGGAAGACGGCTCAGCGGCTCACGTTTCACCTGCTCCAGCAACCAGCAGAAGCGATCAAACGACTGGCCTCGGCGCTCGTCGCGGTGAGCGAGCGGGTCCGGCCCTGTCAGGAGTGCGGGAATCTCACCGAGGATCAGCCCTGTGGCATCTGTCGCGATCCCCGGCGCGATCCCGCCATGCTCTGCGTGGTGGAGGACGCCTCGGCCGTGGCCCTGGTGGATCACGCGACGGACTTCAAGGGACGCTACCACGTGCTGGGGGGACGTCTTTCCCCGCTCGACGGCGTGGGTCCGGAAGCGCTGCGGCTCGAGCGGCTGGTGCGGAGAGTCGAGCAGGGCGAGGTACGCGAGGTCATCCTGGCCACCAACCCGTCCATGGAGGGTGAAGTGACCGCGACTTACATCCAGCAGCTTCTGGCCGGTCACCAGGTGAGGGTCACCCGCCTGGCCCGGGGACTTCCCATGGGCGGCGATCTGGAGTACGTGGACGGCGTCACCCTGGCGCATGCCCTGGTCGCGCGCCAGGAGGTCGGCTGATGCGAAGCCGCGCGTTCCTGTTCGGCGGCGGCGCACTGGTCGGGGCGGCAGCGGGATGGGTGCTGGCCCAGCGGCGGCTCACGTTCCACCGTCAAGACCTCTTCAGTGCTCGGCCGATCCAGCGGCTGGCCGCGCTCGGCTACCTGGCGGGTCAGGGCGGCGTGGACACGGCGCGTCTGCTGCGCGATTACCTGGCCTGGGAGCGGCAGCCGATGCTGCGTCGCCGAGCGGAAGCGATCCTGAAGCGGTTGGAGTCCACGCTGGCATGAGAGGCGCTCGGTGACGGGTGCCTCCAGCTGGACCTTCCGGGAGGACGACTCCCGTCGTATCCAGGGCATCCTGCGTGGATTCCTGGGCGAGACGAACGCTCGGACCGCGCTCATCGTGGACCGGACCGGTCAGCTGGTGGCCACGGCGGGCGAGGCGCCGGCCTTCGACCCCACCGCCTTCGCTTCGCTCACCGCCGCCGACTTCAGCGCCAACGACCAGCTCGCCCGGATGCTGGGCGAGGCCGAGTTCGGCGCGCTGTTCCATCAGGGTGAGCGGGAATCCATGTACCTGGCGGACGTGGCGCGCCGCGTGATCCTCGTCGTGCTGTTCGACAACCGGACCACGCTCGGCCTGGTCAAGCTGCGGGTGAAGCCGGCGGTGGGGCAGTTGAACCAGGTGTTCACCGAGATGTTCAACCGCGACGGGACCAGCGCGCCGGGTGTCGAATCGGCGTTCCTGGGCGAGGCGGAAGATGAGATCGACAAACTCTTCGGGTCCTGAGGAGAACCGCGTCGCATGTCGATGATCAACTATGCCTCGCGCGAGATCAACTGCAAGCTGGTCTATTATGGTCCCGGGCTGGGCGGCAAGACCACCAACCTGGAGTTCGTGTACAACAAGGTGGCGCCGGGATCGCGGGGCAAGATGATCTCGCTCGCCACCGAGACGGAACGGACCCTCTTCTTCGACTTCCTGCCGGTAGACCTCGGCACCATCCGCGGGTTCAAGGTCAAGTTCCACCTGTACACCGTGCCGGGGCAGGTCTATTACAACGCGTCCCGCAAACTGATCCTCAAGGGCGTGGATGGCGTGGTGTTCGTGGCGGACAGCCAGATCGAGCGGATGGATGCGAACATCGAGGCCATGCAGAACCTGTACGAGAACATGGCCCAGCACGGGTACGATCTGACCAAGATCCCGTTCGCCGTGCAGTACAACAAGCGAGACCTCCCCAACGCCGCGCCGATCACCGAGCTCCAGGCTGCGGTCAACCCGGGCTGGGGCGTGGACGATCCGGCGAAACAGCGGCAGGTGCCGGACCCCTACCACGAATCCGAGTTCCTGGTCTGGCAGGAGAACGGGCACTGGATGGAGCGTGCCCCCTACTTCGAGGCCGTCGCCGTCACCGGCGAGGGGGTGTTCGACACGCTGAAGGCGATCAGCAAGAGCGTCGTCAAGACCCTCGGCTAGGCGGGCGCATGTGGACCCTTGCGAACGTCATCACGGTGGTGCGGATCTGCTTCACTCCGGTCATCGCGCTGTTGCCGTTCATCGAGGGCTACTGGCCCAAGCTCATCGCGTTCCTGATCTTCCTCGCCGCGGCCGTTTCGGACGTGTACGATGGACATCTGGCCCGCAGTCGCAACGAGGTCACCGACCTCGGCAAGATGCTCGACCCCGTCGCCGACAAAGTGCTGCTCTTCGCCTGCCTCATCCCGATCTACTTCATCTCGCAGTGGCGTCACGACCTCTACGACATTCCGATCTGGGGGAGTATCCCGCTCTGGGTGTGCCTGCTGCTCATCGGGCGCGAGCTGGCCATGACCTGGTTCCGACACTGGGCGCAGCAGCGCGGGGTCGTGATTCCCGCCGGCGGGGCGGGGAAGTTGAAGACCACCATCCAGAACATCTTCATCGGGGCGGTGATTCTCTGGTTCGCCTTCCGCGACGCCCGCAAGCCGCTCGGCTGGGAGCACAACGCCTGGGCCGACTACTGGAACCAGTTTCACGGCGGATTCGTCGCCGTCACGCTCGCCATCGCGACCCTCCTGACGGTGTACTCGTTCCTGCTGTATCTCTACCGGAACCGGGCGCTCTTCTCCGATCGAGTTTAGTGTTGCCGATCGAGTTCAGTGTTGCGCTCGGGTCCACCAGGCCGTCACCCTGAGCGCAGCGAAGAGCCTGTCCGCCATGCGCATCGAGCTCATCACCATCGGCAACGAGCTCCTTCTCGGCTTCACGGTGGACACCAACGGCGCCGAGATCGCTCGCGCCCTGGCGTCGGTCGGGGTCGAGGTCGTACGGCGCACGGCCGTGCCGGACCGGGCGGAGGACATCGGCGCGGCCGTGGCGGACGCCCTGGATCGTACCGGGGCGGTGCTGACTACCGGTGGCCTGGGCCCTACCCGCGACGACGTGAGCAAGAGGGCGGTGGCCGACCTGTACCAGGCGCCACTCGAGTTCGACGACCAGGTCTGGTCCGACATCGTCCAGCGATTCGCCCGGGCACAGCGCACTCCGGCAGCGAGCAATCGGGGTCAGGCGGAAGTGCCGAAGGGAGCTACGGTGCTTCGCAACCGGTGGGGCACGGCTCCCGGCCTCTGGCTCGAGGGAGGGCGCGGACTGACCATCATGCTCCCCGGCGTCCCGACCGAAATGCGGAAGCTGCTCGAGGCCGAAGTCGTTCCGCGGCTTGCTGCCCGTTCGACTGGCGCCGTGGTCCGCTCGCTTCTGGTGCGGACCACCGCGATTCCCGAGTCCAGCCTGGCGGAGCGGATGGGCGACATCGAGCGCGAGATCGCCCCGCTCACACTCGCCTACCTCCCCGGCATCGAGGGCGTGGACCTTCGAGTGACCGCGTGGAGCATGACCCCGGCGGACGCCGAGCCGCGGCTTCGCTCGGCGGCAGCGCTGATCCGTGACCGGGCGGGCGAGCACGCGTACGGCGAGGGCGATGCCGATCTCGCAGCAGTGGTGCTGGAGCGGGCCCGTCTCGCCGGCCTTTCGCTGGGGGTAGCCGAGTCGTGCACCGGCGGCCTGGTGGGTGGACGACTCACCGATGTGCCCGGGAGCTCGGACGTGTTTCTGGGCGGCGTGATCGGCTATTCCAACCGGCTCAAAACCGAGCTGCTGGATGTGCCCACCCGGCTGATCGCCGATCACGGCGCGGTGAGTGAGCAGGTGGCCCGGGCAATGGCGGACGGCGCCCGCGCCCGGCTCGGCGTGAACCTGGCGGTGTCGGTCACCGGCATCGCCGGCCCCAGCGGCGGAACCGAGGAGAAACCGGTCGGGACGGTGTGGTTCGCCGTCGCGTCCGCCGTCAGGACCGATTCCAAGCGCGTTATCTTCTTCGGCTCCCGGCGCGAGGTTCGCGAGCGGGCCGCGCAGACCGCGCTCTTCCTGCTTCTCCGACGCCTCCTTGCCGACTGATCGGACCATCCTCCTCGCCCTGGCGAGTTATCTTTAGGGACTACTTCAGTCCTGGGAGTGCAAGTGACTGACAAGCGTAGATTTAGTGCCGGCTTCACCGATCCGGCTCCGGCTCCGAGCGAGGACGGTGCGGACCTGGCCTCTACCGATATGTCCGCCGAGCCGGGCTCCCGGGAAGAGGAGACCCAGGCTGGCTTCGGCGCAGGTGTCGGCCTGCCGGCGGAGCCGGACGCGGAGGCCATCCGGCGACTCGAGTCACAGCTGGCGGAAGCGCAGGACCGCCAGCTGCGCCTGGCGGCGGACTTCGACAACTACCGCAAGCGGATCTCCCGGGAGCGGGTGGAGCAGAGCGACCGGGCTCAGGCGTCTCTGGTCACCAGACTGCTGGAAGTGCTGGACGATTTGGACCGCCTGAGCAGTGAAGGCGGATCCGGCTCGGTCGAGTCGATCCGTGAGGCGATCGAGCTGATCGACCGGAAGCTGCGCAAGGAGCTGGAGACCGCCGGGGTGGAGCGGATAGACCCCGTGGGCCAGCCGTTCGATCCCAGCCTGCATGAAGCCGTCTCCGTGGTGCCTCCGCCCCGGCCGGAGCTCGACCACACAGTCAGTTCCACCTTCCAGACCGGCTACCGGTTCAAGGGGGCGCTGGTGCGTCCCGCTAAGGTCCAGGTCTACTTGGCACAGGGCCAGGCCTGAGCGTGGCAGCAAAGGACTTCTATCAGGTCCTCGGCGTCTCTGACTCCGCGAGTCAGAGCGACATCAAGAAGGCGTATCGCCGCCTCGCCAAGCAGTACCATCCGGACGCCAATCCCGGCAATGCCGCGGCCGCCGAGCGCTTCAAGGAGATCTCGGAGGCGCACAGCGTGCTGTCCGATCCCGAGAAGCGCAAGCAGTACGATCAGATGCGGCGGCTGGGCGCGTTCGAGGGAGGTCCCCGTCGCTCGAGGGCGGGGACGCGAGCGGGGGGCGCTCCCGGTGACGTGAGCTCGGAAGGTTTCGATTTCGGCGACTTCGGCGGGCTGGGAGACATCTTCTCGTCCATCTTCGGGCGGGGTGGCCGCCAGGCCGAACCCACGGGGGAAACGGTTGAAGCGGTGGTGGAGGTGCCGTTCCGGGTGGCGGCTCTGGGAGGCAAGATCACGGTGACGATACCGGTCACCGAGCCCTGTCCCACCTGCAGTGGCAGCGGCGGCGCCCCGGGCGCGACCTGGTCTACCTGTCCCGAGTGCAACGGGCGTGGCACCATCTCCTTCGGTCAGGGCGGGTTCGCCGTCAATCGTCCATGCCCCCAGTGCCGCGGCCGGGGCCGGATCCCATCGCAGCCGTGTCCCACCTGTCGCGGCGCGGGCGATGTCCGGACCGAGAAGCGGGTGGCGATCACGGTCCCGCCGGCCACCGAGACCGGATCCCGCGTCCGGCTGCGGGGCCAGGGCCAGAGCAGCCGCCCGGGCGGCACGCCGGGCGACCTGTTGATCACCTTTCAGGTGCAGCCCGACCGCTTCTTCAAGCGAGAAGGGCTCGACATCGTGTGCGAGGTGCCGCTCAACCTGGCTCAGGCGACCCTCGGCACCAGGCTCCGGGTGCGCACGCTCGATGGCAAGAAGGTCATGCTCCGGATTCCGGCCGGCACCCAACCGGGCCGCAAGTTCCGGATCAAGGGACTGGGATTGGAGAAGAACGGTCGGAAGGGCGACCAGCTGGTGGCGGTGCAGGTCACGTTACCCGGGGAACTGACGCCCGAGCAGCAGGATCTCATGAAGAAGCTCGCCGAATCGGCCGGGATGAGCTACTGACGCTCCCCCAACAGGCGGTGGGTCGCCCGCTCGGGTTCGCCCGGCGCCGGGTGACGCTGCCGATAGCTCCCGTCGGACTCAAGCTCCCAGGCCTGTCGATTGTCCTGCCACATGAGGAGCAGCACTTCCCGCAGGGTCTGCCGGTGGGCCGGGTCGTTCACCGGACTCACCGCCTCGATGCGGCGATCGAGATTCCGCGGCATCCAGTCGGCCGATCCGATGTACACCTCCTCCTCTCCGCCGTTGAGGAAGTAATACGCCCGGCTGTGCTCCAGGAATCGGCCCACGATGCTGGTGACCCGGATGGTCTCGCTGATCCCGGTGAGGCCCGGGCGAAGGCAGCAGATCCCCCGCACGATCAGGTCGATGGGCACTCCCGCTTGGGAGGCCTGGTAGAGCGCGACGATGAGCTCGGGATCCACCAGCGCGTTCATCTTGGCCATGATCCGCGCCGGACGGCCGGCCACGTGATGGTCCAGCTCCCGGCGGATCATGCCGAGAAAGCGCTCCCGCATCCCCCGGGGCGCCACGATCAGCCTGCGGTACCCGCTGGGTGACGCGAAGCCGGTCAGCACGTTGAACAGGTCGGTGAGGTCCGCGCCCAGCTCGGCGTTGGCCGACAGGATGCCGAAATCCGAGTAGATCCGTGCAGTCTTGGGATTGTAGTTGCCCGTGCCGATATGCACGTACCGCCGCATGGTGTCGCCTTCCCGGCGGACCACCAGCGCCACCTTGGCGTGGGTCTTGAGCCCGGCGACGCCATAGCTCACGTGCACGCCCACATCCTCCAGGCGCTGGGCCCAGATGATGTTGTTTTCCTCGTCGAACCTGGCCTGGAGCTCGATCAGGACCGCGACCTGCTTGCCCCGCTCCGCGGCGTGGGCCAGGACCCTCGCGATGCTGGAGTCGCCCCCGGTGCGATAGAGCGTCAGCTTAATCGCCAGCACGTCGGGGTCGTCCGCCGCGGTCTGGATGAACCGCTCGACCGAGGTGGCGAAGCTGTCGTAAGGATGATGCAGCAGCAGGTCGCCCTCGCGGATCACGTCGAAGATGTTGCGGGACGCCCCGAGCCGCGGTTGGGTGCCGGGGTGGAACGGCGGGTCCTTGAGCTCGGGCAGATCCAGCGCGGTGAGCGACAGCAGGTCCGCCGCATCCAGCAGTCCCGGTACTTCGTACAGATCGTCGGCGGTGAGTGGTCGGGCCGGCGGCTCCTGCTGCTCGCTGAACTCCGCCAGCAGCAGCTGGCGCAGCGACGGCGGCATGGAGGCGTGCACTTCGATCCGCACCACCTCGGCGAACCGCCGGTTCCTGACCTCCTCCTGGATCAGACTCAGCAGGTCCTCGGCCTCGTCGTCGTCGTCGTCGATCTGGAGGTCGGTGTTACGGGTGATCCGGAAGGTGTACCAGCCCAGGATTTCGACCCCGGGAAAAAGCGACTCGAGGTTGGCCCCGATGACCTCCTCCAGCGGTACGAACTCGTTCGGCGCGATGAGGGGGACCCAGCGGGGCAGGATCTTGGGCACCTTGACCCGGGCGAACCGCTCCTCGCCGTCCCCGCCGCGCAGCACGACGGCGAGCGACAGGCTCAGGTTGGAGATGTAGGGGAACGGGTGCCCGGGGTCCACCGCCAGCGGCGTGAGGACCGGAAAGACGTTGGCGTGAAAGTACGCGTCGAGGCGTTCCAGCTCTTCCCGGCGGAGCTCACCGACCCGTGGGTGGAGGACGAGACCGTGCCGCGCGAGCTGGGGCAGAAGCTCGTCGTGGAGGGAGTGGCGATGCCGTCGCACCAGCTCACGGACGATGCCGCTGATGGCATGGAGCTGGGCCTCGGGCGTCATGCCGTCGGCCGTGCGCTCCACGATTCCGGCGTAGGCCTGCCGCTTGAGTCCGGCGACCCGCACCTGGTAAAACTCGTCCAGATTGCTGCTGAAGATGGCGAGAAACTTCAGCCGCTCGAGCAGGGGGGTGCGCGGGTCCAGCGCTTCGTGCAGCACCCGCTGGTTGAACTGGAGCCAGGAAAGCTCTCGGTTGATATAGAGCGACGGGTCCCGCAGATCCAGCGCGGGAACAGTCGGAGCGGAGAGCTGGAGGTCGGTCACGTCGAGAATGTACTCCGCGGACTCGCTCTCATCGCTCCCCCCGCTCACGCGGACCGGGTAGCACCAGCGACAGCACGACGCTCACCAATCCCACCACCAGTCCCCCCCAGAAGGCCGCCCAGAACCCGCCGACCGTGAAGCCGAGCCCCCACCGCTCGGACAGGACACCGGTGAGCAGCAGCATCAGGGCGTTGATCACCAGCGTGAAGAGCCCCAGCGTCAGCACGATCAGCGGGCAGGTGAGCACCGTCAGGATCGGGCGGACCAGGCTGTTGACGATGCCGAACACCGCGGCAACCAGGAGCAGCTGCACGATGGTGCCCTGAAAGTCGAGGCCGGGGAGCAGCCACGCCGCCACCCAGAGGGCGGCGGCGTTCAGCAGCCAGTGAAGCAGCAGGGAGCGCATCCTCAGCCGATCACGCCGCCGCCGAGCACCCGGTCCTCCGCCGAGTACAGCACGCCCGACTGGCCCGGGGTGATGGCCCGCACAGGGGAGGAGAGCAGCAGCTCGAGCGCGCCGGGCGCCACCGCGGCGACCCTGGCGGAGACCGCGCGGGCCCGGTGCCGGATCTGCACCTGGCAGTCCTCGCCCGGTGTCAGGGGATCCGCGAGCCAGTTGAGCTCTTCCAGGCGAATCCGGTGTCCCTTCAGCTCGTCCGCCGTGCCGATCACCACCTCCCGCCGCTCCGGCCGGATGGCGACGACGTAACGCGCCTCGCCGAAGCCACCCGGCAGGCCCCGGCGCTGCCCGATGGTATAGCGGGCGTAGCCGCCGTGCTCTCCCACGATCTCGCCCGCGGTCGTCACCAGGGGTCCCGGCGACAGCGCGGGAGCGTCGGCGGACAGGTGTCGCTCCAGCACGCCCACGTAGTCGTCATCCGGCACGAAGCAGATCTCGACCGACTCCGGCTTGTCCGCGGTGACCAGACCGAGCTTCCGGGCCCAGGCCCGGGTTTCGGCCTTCGTCATCTCGCCCACCGGTGTCAGCATCCGGGCGACCACCGCGCGGTCGATGCCCCAGAGGAAATAGCTCTGGTCCTTGCCGGGGTCGCTGCCGCGGTAGAGCCCACCATTGCGGGCTACGGCGTAGTGGCCGGTCGCCAGGTACTCGCAGTCGAGGGCGTCGGCATGAGCCAGGAGATCGCGGAACTTGGTGAACGAGTTGCAGCGCACGCAGGGAATCGGAGTGCGGCCGCGGCTGTACTCGCTCACGAAATTTTCGATCACGTGGAGGGCGAAGCGATCCTCCAGGTTCAGGACGTAGTGCGGGATTCCCAGGGTATGGGCCACGTCGCGGGCGTCGTTGATCGAGTCGAGCGAGCAGCAGGGGCGGTCGGGAACTTCGTCGCCGTAGCAGAACAGCTTCATGGTGGCGGCCACCACCTCGTAACCCTGCTCCACCAGGCGGGCCGCCGCCACGGAGCTGTCCACTCCGCCCGACATGGCCACCAGCACGCGTGACCTCACGATGCGGTCCGCCCCAGGGCGCCCGCCAGCTGGCGCACCTTGGCCACGACACCGGGCATGACCTCGGCCACGCGATCCACGTCCGCCTCGGTGCTCTCCCGGCCGAAGCTGAACCGGATCGCGCCCAGCGCCAGCTCGCGCGGTACCCCCATGGCCACCAGCACGTGGGAGGGCTCGACCGAGCCGGTGGAGCAGGCCGAGCCGCTCGAGGCAGCCACCCCGGCGAGATCGAGGTGCATGAGCAGCGCCTCGCTGTCGGCGCCGGCGATCGACAGGTTCAGAACGTGGGGAGCACTGTCGGCCTCGTCGCCGTTCACCACCACGTCGCGCACCGCCGCGCGGAGCCGGTCGGCCAGCAGGCTTCGCAATGCACCGAGCCTGGGCGCCTCCTCGGCCTGCTCCTGGGCGGCGAGCAGCGCCGCGCGACCCAGCGCCACGGCGCCGGCCACGTTTTCCGTGCCCGGCCGAATACCGTGCTGCTGGCTCCCGCCGTGGATGATGGCCTCGACCGCCTTGCGCTCCCGCACGATCAGCGCGCCGATACCCTTGGGCGCCCCGATCTTGTGGCCGGAGAGCGTGAGCAGAGTGCAGGGCAGGTCCCTGAGGGACACCGGCACCTTGCCGAAGGCCTGCACCGCATCGGTGTGGAAAGTCACACCGGCCGCCTGGCAGCGCCGGGCGATCTCGGCCACCGGCTGGACCACACCCACCTCGTTGTTCACCCACATGATGGACACCACGGCCGGGCGATCCGCCAGCGCTTCCTCCAGCGCTTCCAGGCTCACCCGGCCCTGCTCGTCGACCGGCAGCAGCACCTCGCGGCCACCCAGATGGCAGACCGCGTGCGCCGCGGCGAGCACCGCCTTGTGCTCGATCGCGCTCACCACGGCACAGACGGCGCCACCGCGATCCCGTGCGGCCAGTGCGGCCCCGATGATACCCAGATTGTCGGCCTCGGTGCCGCCGGAGGTGAAGATGACCTGATTGGGCTCGGCGCCGACCGCCTGCGCGACCTCCCGGCGAGCCTGCTCGATGCCGGCCCGCGCCGCACGGCCGAACCGGTGAGCACTCGAGGGGTTGCCGAAGGCCTGGTTGGTCAGGTAGGGCAGCATGGCCTCCAGCACCTCGGGACGGACCGGGGTGGTGGCGGCATGGTCGAGGTAGACGGCGGATCGTTCCATGGACCCGAAAAATACCCGTCCTCGGGGTGGGGTCCAAGCAGGCGGGAGATTACATGCTTTGCACGCCGAGGCTGACGACGTCATCTACGGCGACGGTTTCGTGGGTGTAAAACGGCTCGCCGTAACGGGTCCGAATCAGGGAACCGTAGTGGGCATTCTGGGTCTGGACCAGGGAATAGAGGTCCTGCCCGGTGGGAAAGATCTCTCCCGCGGCCTTGGCCCCGTCGAACTGGCTGCCGTAACAGCGGATCGCGGCCAGCTTGCGGTCGAACTGGCTGCTGATGTCCACCACGAACGTCGGCTTCAGGGGATCTTCCCGATAGGAGAGGGCATACAGAATCTTGTGCGGACGATGAGGCGATCCCGGCGCCTCGTAGCGGGTGAGCCCGGCGAGATAACAGCAGTCGCGGCCCAGCTCGGAGGCGATCCGGTGGTCGGGATGGCGGCCCACCGGGAACGGCAGGATCACCACTCGCGGGGCGAAGTGCCGGATCTCCGCCACGATGACGCGACGGGCGTCTTCCGAGTTCTGGAGGTGGGCATCCGGCAGCCCGGCATTGCGTCGTTCGGCCAGGCCGAGAAGTTTCGCCGCGTTGCGTGCTTCATCGGCTCGAAGATCGGCGCTGCCGCGGGTCCCGCTCTCGCCGGCGGTGAGATCGAGGATGCCGGCGCGATAGCCGCTGTCCACCGCCTTGATCAGCGTGCCGGCGCAGGTGAGCTCGACGTCGTCACGGTGGGCGGCGATGGCCAGAATGTCCACGGGCATGAGTCAGTCCGGTGAGATCGCTGAAGAGTACAGCGTCAAGGGTAAAGCGTGAAGAGTGAAGTGGACGCAGGGCATCGGCGACCGCTTCACGCTTCACGCTTCACTCTTCACGCTTCACGCAGTCTTCGGGATCCGCTTCCACCGGCGGGTCCATGTCACGACCGCCCAGCCGGCACCGAGCACCGGCACCAGGTACCCCAGTGAGGCAATCGCGCCGGCCAGGAGGCCCACGAAGTTTCGCCAGGCCTCGCGGAAGGCTTCCATGATCGGGCCGGGGCCGTGGGAGGCCACGATCGGGACCGGCTCGTGCAGGCTCACGGAGAGGGTGCTCAGCTGCGCGCTGGCCTTGAGAAAGCGCAGGCGCCCCTCCATGCGCTCGATCTCCTCCCGCACCCGCGCCAGCTCGCGCTCGACGGAGAGCACGTCCGCCAGCTTGCCGGTCCGGGTCCGCAGCATCTCCACCAGCCGATCCTCCAGCCGGTGACCGTTCGCCACCCGCGCAGTCAGGTCCACGAATTCCTCGCTCACATCCTCCGCTCCCACGTTCACGAACTCCAGCCGGCCGATCGGCTGCAACCCCTCGGTGACCTCATCGAACCGGTTGGCAGGCACCTTGATCTGGAGCGTGGCCTGACGGAGCTGGTTCCGTCCGCTCTGCACCGAGGCATCAGCCACGAAGCCGCCGGCGCGCTGAGCCACCCGGCGTAGCTCGGCCATCGCGGGCTCGAGCGAGTCGACCTCGATGCTCGCCTGGCCGGTCCGGATGATGAGCCGGGTGGTGGGGTCGAAGGTGAACCGGTAGGACCACTGGTCCTGTTCGGCCGGCGCGGAGGCCGGGTCCTGCCGCTCGCCGACTTTGCCCAGGGCAATGGCATCAGCCTCGTCGCGGGCCTCATTGGCGGGACTGGCCTGCTCAGCGCTCTTGGTGGACGACTGGGAAATCGGGACCGAACGCTCACATGCCGTGAGCAGCGCCGCCTGGAACACGCCAACCATCAGGGTTCGAACTCGCATGGCACCTCCTCGGGGAGCCCAGGAGATGCGAAGGGCAGGGGGGCTTGCACAGTGCAATGGATGGCGCGCCGGGTGGGTCGCGGTCTGGCATTACTTGGCCGCCGCCCTACTCATGCCGCAGCGCCTCGACCGGATCCATCCGCGCCGCCCGGTTCGCCGGCAGCAGGCCGAACACCAGTCCGATCCCGATGCTCACTCCACACGCCAGCGCGATGCTCCAGAGGGGCACGGCCGATTCGAGGCTCAGCGCGGCCTTGAGCAGGGCGCCGGCCCCGAGCCCGAACAGGATACCGAGCGCTCCACCCACCAGCGTCAGCGTCGCCGCCTCCACCAGGAACTGCCAGAGCACTTCGCGGCGGGTGGCCCCCAGCGCTTTGCGAAGGCCGATTTCCTTGGTCCGGTCGGTCACCGAGACCATCATGATGGCCATCACGCCGATACCGCCCACCAGGAGCGCCACGCTGGAGAGCGCGACCATGGCGAGAAAGAAGTAGGAGGTGAAGCTCCCCACCACGTCGAGGATCTGGTCCTGAGTGATGATGTCGAACGTGTTGGGATCGCCGGGGCGCAAGTGGCGCGCGCGTCGAAGGGCCACCGTCACCGCATCCATGGCGGTCCCGACGGGTACGCCTGGCCAAGGCTTGACCGGGAGGAAGAGCCCCTGCGTCTCGTCGTACTGAAAGCTCTCCCGAGCGGCCATGAAAGGGACCACGCCGCCGGTCTCCTGTCCCGGCGGCTCGAAGATGTTGGCCGGCTTCTCGTACACGCCGATGACCCGGAAGGAAGTTCCTCCCACCCGGACCTGGGCGCCCAGGGGCTCGAGCCGGCCGAACAACCGGTCCGCCACCGCGCTTTCCAACACGATGACCGGCTCCCCGGTCAGTTCGGCCCGGCTGAAGAAGCGGCCGCGCAGCAGCGTGCCGCCCTGGATCTGCATGTACTGATCATCGGCGCCGTAGATGATGACCTGCTGGGTCCGAATGCCCTGATACTCCGCCTTCTGAAACACCTGCACCCAGAGACTGGCGTACTGGACCTCGGCCAGGCCCCGGATAGCCTCCGCGTCCCCGCGCTGTACCACCGGCCGAATCCGTACTTCGTAGGGCAGGCGGTCGGGATTGAGTGGGGTCTGCGAGAAGTATCGGATGACGTAGAACGTGGTGGGGCCGGCGACCTCGATCGCGTTGAAGATCTGCCGGCGGATCCCCTGGACCAGGGAGGTCACGGCCATCACGGTGGTCACTCCGATCACGACGCCGAGGATGGTGAGCGCGGAGCGGAGCTTGTTGGAGCGGATGGCGTCGAGCGCGATCGCCACGCCTTCCTGGAGATGGTGGAGAATCACCCGCTCACTCCACTCGCAGGGCGGCGATCGGGTCCAACCGTGATGCGCGGGACGCCGGATAGACGCCGAACAGCATCCCGGCGGCGGTGCCGACCGCCAGGGCGAGGCCGACCGACCAGAAGGTCATCTTCGCGGGCAGGGGCGTGAAGGTCGAGACGCCGAAAGCGAGCGCCCATCCGCTCAGCACCCCCATGAGCCCCCCGGCGGTGGTGAGCACCAGCGCCTCCACCAGGAACTGGCGGCGGATGTCGGCGCGGGTGGCGCCCAGCGACTTGCGCAGACCGATCTCTCGGGTGCGCTCGTTCACCGTCATCAGCATGATGTTCATGATGACGATGCCGCCGACCACGACGCCGATGGCCACCACGGCGGGGATGGCGGTAAAGAGCAGGCTGGTCAGCTGGCGCCAGAACGCCACCAGCGCATCGGCCTTGTCCACCGTGAAGTCGTTTTCCTCGCCGGGCCGCAGCCGATGCGCCACCCGCATCGCTTCCTCGGCCCGGGCCATCGCCCCCTCGATGGCGTCGGCGGTCGCCATCTTCACCGAGACGACCGTCGTCTTGCGCCGTCCGTAGATCGCCTCGAACGTGCTGAGCGGCAGAAGCACGAACGCATCGAAGGACTGGCCGAGCAGCCGGCCCTTGGGCGCGATGACCCCCTTCACCGTGACCTCGTGTCCGTCGAGCCGCACCTTGCGCCCCACCGCCCGCACCGGATCGTCGAAGATCTTCTGCGCAATCTCGTGACCCATCGCCACTACCGGTCGCCGGCCGGTCACATCCTGCTCGGTGAGCGGTGAGCCGGCGAGGAAGCGGTAATCCTGCACCACCTGATAGGGTGCCGTGATCCCGAAGACCAGGACGTTGATGACATTGCGGTCGCGGTAGCCGACCTCGCCCACCGGCGTCGGCCAGCCGGACTGGAGCGCTACGGCAACGGCTTCGGGAATCGCCGCGGCCACCGCGTCCGCGTCCCCAACCGTGACCAGAGGGCGCTTGGCGATGGCTCGAACCTGGTCGTCATCCAGCAGCCCGACGGAGATGGGCCCGCGGCGGACCTGGAACGTATTGGTGCCGATCATGCTCGCCGTGAGGGTGCCGCTCACGTACGAGTTCATGCCCTGAATGACGGCGACGACGACGATGAGAAACGCGACGGAGACGAGGATACCGAGGAGAGTGAAGAACGACCGCAGCTTGCTGGACCAGATCGCCTGGACCGCCAGGCGGAGGGCCTCGGAAATCGGCATGACGCAAGATAAAGTCGTAAAGCGTGAAGCGCTTTACGCCGTTCTTACTCGTACCGCAGCGCTTCCACCGGATCCAGTTTGGACGCCTTATTGGCCGGATACAGTCCGAACAGAACCCCGGTGAGGACCGACGCGACCAGCGCGGCCACCACGGAAAGCACTGGGACCGTTGCCGGGACCGGCGTGAAGGAGCGAACACCCCACGCCACCAGGGCGCCCAGGGCCATCCCGACCAGGCACCCGACCAGGGTCAGCGTGGCGGCCTCGACCAGGAACTGGAACATGATCTCACCCCGGGTGGCGCCGAGCGCCTTCCGCACCCCGATCTCCCGGGTCCGCTCGGTGACCGAGATCATCATGATCGCCACCACGCCGACGCCGCCCACCATGAGGCCCACGCTGGAGAGCGCGATCATCGCGATGAAGAAGCCGGCCGTGATCTTGTTGAACGCCTCCAGCACCCGATCCGAGGTGAGCAGGGCAAAATCGTTCTCCTGGCTCGGCCGCAGGCCGCGGCTGGTGCGGAGCGCGGCCGTGACCTGATCCTGAGCCTCCACGATGGTGGCGCTCTCCGTGGGGATGACGGCGATCTCCATCCAGCCGGGCCAGAAGTCCGCCACCTTGCGGAACGTGGTGTGGGGAATGGCCAGCCGGGGCTCGTCGGCGTCGCTGAAGAGCGAGGCGGCCTCGGCATGCATGCCCACCACCTCGAACGGCTGGCCGTAGATCTTGATCCGCTTGCCGATGGGGTCGAGCCCGGGAAACAGCGTCTCCGCCATCTTGTCGTTGATGACAGCCACCCGGGCGCTGGCGGCGTACTCGATGGGGGTAAAGTTGCGCCCCGAGAGGATGTCGCCGCCGTTCACCTGGGGCCAGCTCGAGCCGAAGCCGGCGATCTTGACCTCGGTCAGGTTGACCGTCTCGTAGCTCACCGGACCCTGGGTGTACTCGCCCACGTTGACGTCCCGGACGCCGGGCAGCTGCCGGATCATCTCCGCCTCCTCCACCGTCAGCTCCGGCATCCGCCTCCAGGGCGAGAGTTCGTCCGAGCCGTCGGAGATCTCCAGCCCATCCGAGAAATAGCGAACGACGAAGAAGGTCTTCGGGCCGGCCGACTCCAGGATGCTGGTGATGCTGCGATTGATGCCGGTGATCGCGGACCCCATGGCGATCACGACGGTCACGCCGATCGCCACACCGAGAATGGTGAGCGCGGCGCGCACCTTGTTGGAGCGCAGGGAATCCAACGCAATGCCGGCGCCCTCCACCATCCGCACCAGCCAGGTGAACGACCGCGCCCCTCTCATTCGGCTCTCAGCGCGACGATGGGATCGAGACGAGAGGCTCGACTGGCGGGGTACACCCCCGCGACGATCCCCACGGTGACGCCGAGCAGCACTCCCAGTCCGACCGACCAGGGCGCCACAGCGGCCGGCAACGGCGTCAGCGCCTTCACCACGTACGCCAGCACCAGGCCGAGCCCGATGCCCATCATCGCCCCGGCGGCGGAGAGCGTCGCCGATTCGACCACGAACTGGGCCAGAATGTCACGCCGGCGGGCGCCCAGCGCCTTTCGGATCCCGATCTCCCGAGTGCGCTCGCTCACCGCCATCAGCATGATGTTCATGATCACGATCCCGCCCACCACCAGCGAGATGGCCACCAGACCCGGCAGGGCCAGGAACAGAATCCGGGAGATCTTCTGCCACGTACCCAGGGCCCCCTCCGCGGTCTGGAACGCGAAGTTGTTGTCCTGGGTCGGCTTCAGCTGCCGGCGGCTGCGCATCGCCGCTTCCGCCTCGGCCAGCGCCAGCTGCATGTCGGTGGGATTGTCGGTTCGGACGATGAGGGCGTCGAGGATGTTGATCGGGCAGATCAGCCGGCGTCCATTCGCGCTGAAGGGCATCACCGCGAACTTGTCGAGCGAGATCCCGAACAGCGTCCCCTGTCGGGCCACTACGCCGATGACCCGGTAGGGCAGGCCGCCGATCTGCACTTCCTTGCCGATCGGGTCGATGCTGGGAAGCAGCTTCTCCGCCAGCTCGTGACCGATCACCAGGACCGGCTGCGCCGCGCGGACCTCCTGCGCCGTGAAGGCCCGCCCCGCGGTCAGCTCGTAGTTCCGGATCCGGAAGTAGCTGTCCTCCGTGCCCACCAGGTCGACGTCCTTGGCGATCTTCCCATCGTAATGGACCGAGACCCGGTCCTGGCAGAACTTGGCGAAGGTGGCGGGAGTGCGGATTCGCCGGCTGACGAAGTCGGCGTCATCGTAGCTGATCCGTGGACGGCGCAGCCATTCGAGCCAGGTCTCGTGCGTGGTGTGCCCCATGTTGATGCTGGGTCGCTGGCGCAGCTCGAACGTGTTGGCCCCGATCAGGGTGTTGGCGAACCGGTCCACCATGTACCGGTTCATCCCCTGAACGATGGAGACCACCGCGATCAGGAACGTCACCCCGATGAGCACGCCCACCAGCGAGAAGAAGCTCTTGAGCTTCTGGGCCCGGATGGCGCGGAGCGCGAGACGAATGGCTTCCAGAAGCGGCATCAGAGACCCGCGAATGGCGTGCGAGGCGTCACGCGGCCACTCCCTGATTCAGGCGGTCCGATTCCACCTGACCATCGCGCAGCACGATCACCCGCTCCGCCTGGGCGGCGATGTCCTGCTCGTGAGTCACCATGATGACCGTCTGGCCGCCCGCATGGAGATCGCGGAACACCCGCATGATCTCCTCACTGGTGACGCTGTCGAGGTTGCCGGTCGGCTCGTCCGCCAGCAGGATGCTCGGCTGGTTCACCAGGGCCCGGGCGATGGCCACGCGTTGGCGCTGTCCGCCCGACAGCTCGTTGGGCCGGTGATCCATCCGATCGCCCAGCCCCACCCGCTCCAGCGCCACCGCCGCCCGCTCGCGCCGCTCCCGCCCGCGAACCCCGGCATAGATCAAGGGCAGTTCCACATTGTGGAGGGCGGTAGCCCGGGGCAGCAGGTTGAAGGTCTGGAAGACGAACCCGATCTCCCGGTTGCGCACCCGCGCGAGGTCGTCGTCGCTGAGCCGCGAGACTTCCTGGCCGTTGAGCCAGTACTCCCCGCCCGTCGGGGTATCGAGACAGCCGAGCAGATTCATCATGGTGGACTTGCCGGAGCCCGACGGGCCCATGATGGCGAGGTACTCGTTGGGGGCGATGTCGAGCGAGACGCCGCGGAGCGCGAGGATGATCTCGTCCCCCATCGGGTAACTGCGGGTCAGGTCGCGAATGCGGATGAGGGCGCTCATGATTCCGCCGGCTCCTTCTTCTTCGTGGTATCGGCCGGGTGTACCCTCGCGCCGTCCTTGAGCTCGCGGATGGCTTGATACGTGCCCGCCGCGATCGTCTCGCCCTCCCGAAGCCCGTCCGTGACCTCGAAGTACTCGTCGCCCGCGATCCCGACCTTGACGGGGCGGAACGTGGCTGTGTTGTCGCGCACCACGAATA
>DATBJC010000058.1:0-10773 GCA_036556625.1 Gemmatimonadales bacterium | reverse complement strand
CATCATGCCGTTCATCCAGGGCGAGTCGCTCCGGACCCGGCTGACCCGCGAGTCCGAGCTGCCCGTCGCGGAGGCGGTCAGGATCCTGCGCGAGATCGTGGATGCGCTGTCCTACGCTCACGAGAACGGGGTGGTCCACCGGGACATCAAGCCCGACAACGTGCTGCTCTCCGGCTACCCGCCGCGCGAACGAGGCGCGGCGGGTGGATGGCACGCGGTGGTCACCGACTTCGGCGTGGCCAAGGCGGTGAGCGCGTCGAGCGGCTCGTCCTCGCTCACCTCGCTCGGCGTGGCCCTCGGCACGCCGGCCTACATGGCGCCGGAGCAGGCGGCCGCCGATCCCCACGTGGACCACCGGGCCGACATCTACGCCGTGGGCATCCTGGGCTACGAGATGCTGACCGGCCGCACGCCGTTCACCGCGCCGACCCCACAGGCGGTGCTCGCGGCGCACATCACCCAGGCGCCCGAGCCGGTCGCGAGAGTCAGAACCGCCGTATCGCCGGCGCTCAACGCCGTGCTCATGCGCTGCCTGGAGAAGCGGCCGGCCGACCGCTGGCAGAGCGCGGCCGAGCTCTCGGCCCAGCTCGAAGCGGCTACCACGCCGAGCGGTGGGCTGGCACCGACCGCGGCCACGGCGGCGATCTCGTCGGGGACCGAGCAGGCGATCCGGCGCTCGCACCCCCTTCGAGTCGCTCTCCTCTTCGCTGCGGCGTCGGCCGGCGTGTTGGGTGTGGTGCACCTGCTGATCCACCAGCTTGGGCTCCCGGACTGGGTCTTCCTCGGCGCGATCGTCCTGCTCCTGATCGGGCTCCCCATCATGCTCGTCACCGGCCACATCGAGCGCCGCCGGGCACTGGCTCGGGCGAGCGGCCGGATCACCGCGGCGCAGCCGGGCGGGCTGCACGGCTGGCTCACCTGGCGGAAGGCGATCCGCGGGGGCGTGCTCGCCTTCGCCGCGCTCGGGGTGGTGACGGTGGCCTACACCGCGATGCGGGTGATGGGCATCGGCCCGGTGGGCACGCTGGTCGCCTCGGGCCGGCTGAGCGAGCGGGACCGGCTGGTGGTCGCCGACTTCGAGAATCGCACCGCCGACTCGAGCCTGGGCGCGTCGGTCACGGAGGCGTTCCGCATCGACCTGGGCCAGACGCCCCTGGTCCGGATCCTGAGCTCCGGCGAGATGGGCGACGCGCTGACACGGATGCAGCGCGATCCCGAGGCCCCGGTCACGCCCGCCGTCGCGCGCGAGATCGCCACCCGTGAGGGCGCCAAGGCCGTCGTGACCGGCGACATCAGCCGGCTGGGGAAGAGCTACGTCCTCTCGGCGCGGATCGTGAGCGCCGACGACGGCGCCGAGCTGGTCGCCCTGCGGGAGACCGCGGGTGACGACGCGGCGATCGTGGATGCGCTCGACCGGCTCTCGGCCAAGGTGCGGGAGCGGATCGGCGAGTCGCTCACCAGCATCCGGTCGGGGGCGCCGCTGGAGCAGGTGACGACCGGCTCGCTCGAGGCGCTCAGGCTCTACAGCGAGGGCGCGCGGCTGAGCGACCAGGGGCGCGGGGAGCAGGCGGTAGAGCGGCTGGAGCAGGCCATCGCGCTCGACAGCGGGTTCGCGATGGCGTGGCGCAAGCTGGCGGTGGCGCTCGCCAACTCGGCGGCCAGCGAGGACCGCATCGTCGCGGCGGCCACCAGGGCGTGGCGAAACCGCGACCGGCTGACCGAGGTGGAGCGCCAGCTGGCTGCCGCGTACTACTACGCCAATGTGGACGTGGACCCCGGCAAGGAGGAGGCCGCGTACCGGCGGGTCCTCGAACTCCGTCCGGACAATGTGGTGGCCGGAAACAACCTGTCGCTGCTGCTGTCGAGGTTGGGCCAGGGGGAGGAGGCCGAATCCCTGATCGTCTCGGTGATCCGCGCCAATCCGGAGCCGGGCAACACAATGCTCCAGCTGATGCTCGCCCAGTTGATGCAGGGACACGACGCCGACGTCAGGCGCACGCTCGACACGATGGCCCGCCAAACCCCGCAGCTGCCTATGTACGCCTGGGGACGGGGTCTCGCCCTCACGGCTCTCGGCGACTATGACGCCGCCGAGCGCGCCTTTCTCGACCTCCAGCGCTCGGCCGGCGGGGCCGACCTGGCGGACCTGGCGCTCGCGCATCAGTCGCTGGCCGAGGTGGCGAGGATCCGGGGCCGGCTCGACGAGGCGGACCGGCATACCCGGCTCCATATGGAGGTGAGCGAGCGCCGCGGACTCGCCGGCGCCGCGCTGGCGGATGCCGCCGAGCTCGCGCAGGCCGCGGTGATCTTCCGGGGCGACACGGCGGGCGCGCTCCGGATCATGGAGGCCGCCTTGCGCCGGCGGCCGCTCGACTCGTTGACGCCGCTGGACCGGCCCGGCGCCCGAATCGCGCTGCTGTATGTCCTCGCGGGGCGCCGCGAGGAAGCCCGCCGGTACCTGGGCGCGTACGAGTCCCAGGTTCCCGAAGGCGTGCGCCGCGGCCGGTGGGAGTGGCACCGGGCGCGCGGGTGGCTGGCCCTGGCGGACGGCCGACCGCGCGACGCGCTCGCGGGGTTCGTCCGAAGCCGTCTCGCCGACCGGTGCACTCGGTGCAGCTGGTGGGACGAGGGCGTGGCGTACGAGCGCGCCGGGCTGGCCGACTCGGCGCTCGTCGCCTACCAGCGAGCCGCCGGCCGCGACGGACCCTGGAAAGCACAGGCCGACCAGTGGGCGCTCGCCCCGAGCCTCAAGCGGCTGGGCGAGCTGTACGAGGCCCGCGGCGACAAGGCCCGGGCCCTGGAGCACTATGGTCGGTTCGTCGAGCTGTGGAAGGACGCGGACCCGGTGCTCCAACCCGGGGTTCGCGAGGTGCGCCGCCGGATGGCCGCGCTCGCGGGTGAAGAAAGGTAGCGTCCATGCGTCTTCCAGCCGCGTACTTCTTCCTCTTTGCCGGTGCCTCTAGCGCCGCAGCGCAGGCGCCGCAGGAGCGCTACGCCGTCATGGCGAGCGCGGAGCGGATGGGCCACCTGCACGTCACCCGGAGCGGCACCCGGGTCGAGACCGACTTCCGGGTCGACAACAACGGCCGCGGCCCCAAGATCAAGGAGACCTGGCAGCTCGGCGCCGACGGGCTGCCCCGGGAGCTCGTGCTCTCGGGCAGCACCACCTATGGGAGCCCGGCGAAGGAGTCGTTCCACTGGCGCGACGGGCGGGCCGAGTGGCGGTCGCTCAACGACCACGGATCCGCTCCGGCGGCCCGTCCCGGCGCGTACCTCCCGATCGACGCCAGCCCGTA
Organism: Gemmatimonadales bacterium; assembly: GCA_036556625.1. Taxonomy (GTDB): domain Bacteria; phylum Gemmatimonadota; class Gemmatimonadetes; order Gemmatimonadales; family GWC2-71-9; genus CAVVWJ01. The sequence goes on along the minus strand of DATBJC010000058.1, from coordinate 7,477 downwards.
TTACCTCGCGCTCTACCTGCCGGCACTGCTGGCGGCGCCGGAGCGCACCTTGCCGGCCTGGCCCAGCGGCTCGCTCCGCGCCGAGCGGGTCCGGGACGTGCCGCTGGGAGGGAGACAACGCCCGGCGACGGTGTGGGCACTCTGGGGGCTGGACCTCAAACCCGAGTTCATCCTCGCAGACTCCTCCGGCGGCTGGATGGGATCGCTCAGCAGCTGGTACGTCGTGGTACCGGAGGATCTGGCGAAGGAGTCGGAAGCGCTCGGCAAGCTGGCGGTGTCGCTCGAGGCCGAGCTGCTCGGCAGGCTGACCCAACGCCTGGCCCACCGCTGGGAGCAGCCGGTCCGGGTGCGCAACGTGCGGGTGCTCGACCCCGCGACCGGCGCCCTGTCGGATCCGACCACGGTCGTGACCTACGGCGGCCGGATCACCGCGATCGCGCCCGATCTGGGGAAGAGCGACAGCGGCGTGGTGATCGAGGGCGAAGGCGGCACGCTGCTGCCGGGACTGTTCGACCTCCACGCCCACTACGGCACCTGGGAGGGGCCGCTGGATCTGGCGGCCGGGGTCACCACAGTGCGCGACATGGGGAACACCGACGCCCAGCTCGACGTGACGCTTCGCGGCGTCGAGTCTGGCGCGCTTATGGGGCCGAGTGTGATGCGCTCGGGGTTCATCGAGGGACGGAGCGAGTTCGCGGCGCGGGACGGGTTCGTGGCGGACAGCCTGGCCGCGGCGTTGGAGGCGGTGCGCTGGTCGGCGGCGCGCGGGTATCACCAAGTGAAGCTGTACAACTCGCTGCCGCCCGACTGGGTGGCCCCGATAGCCAGGGAGGCGCACCGTCTGGGGCTTCGGGTGGCGGGTCACGTGCCGGCCTTCTCCAGCTCGCCGCGAGTGGTGCGCGACGGCTACGACGAGATCACCCACATCAATCAGCTGCTGCTCAGCTTCCTGATCGACACAGACAAGGAGGATACCCGGACGCCGTTCCGCTTCACGGCATTGGGGCTCCGGACCGCCCAGCTGAGCCTCCAGGACCCCCGCTTCCAGCAGCTGGTGGCCGAGATGCGGCAGCGGGGCGTGGCGCACGATCCCACCATCGCGACCTTCCAGTCGCTGCTGCTGGCGCGGCCGGGTGCCGTGACCGTGGTGGATTCGGCCTGGCTGAACCACGTGCCGGCGCCGGTGCAGCGCAGCCGCAAGGTGGCGCTGCTGGACATCAAGCCGGGGGAGGACGCCGTTTACCGGGCCTCGTCCCAGAAGCTGCGCGACGCGCTCAAGCTGCTGTTCGACCGGGGGATCCGCCTGGTGCCCGGGACCGACGACACGCCGGGCCTGATGCTGCACAGCGAGCTGGAGGAGTGGCAGCGGGCCGGGATTCCGCCGCGTGACATCCTCCGGCTGGCAACGCTCGGGGCGGCAGAGCATCTGGGTCTGGCGCATGAGGTCGGCGCCATCGCGCGGGGAAGGCGGGCCGATTTGATGCTGGTGCCGGGTGATCCCACGCGCGATGTGGCCGTGCTGCGGCAGGCGCGGATGGTGATGAAGGACGGGGTGGTGTACTTCCCGGACGAGATCCACTCAGCGATCGGCGTGCGACCGTTCGGCCGGCGCCCGGCGGTGCGGGAGGCGGTGGCGAGTACCCGATAGGGGGTTGTCAGAAGCGTTGTCACCCTGAGAGAGCGAAGGGGACCATGCCCGCAGGGTCCCCTTCGCTGCTCTCAGGGTGACAACGCTGCTAGCTCACCGCGAGCCGGCCGCCGCGGTCTGAGGCACCTTTGACGGCCGCGCGAATCCCTCGCGATTCTCCACTGTGAAGTATTCGTTCCGGCTGACGCTGCCGATTACCGGCTCGAGGAAGCTGCGGAGCGCCTCGACCGACTCGGCTTCCCAGATGCAGACGGCGCGGGTGCCGTCGGGGGTCGGGAAGGTGTGATGGAGCTTGATCTGGGGGGAGAGCGTGGTCGGGTCGGCCGAGTTCCAGAAGGTGGCCGGCTCGGAGATGGTGTGCTGCACCACGACGTACATGGGCGCCTCGGAGAAGAAGGGGTTGTGGGGGTACGCTCCTAGATGAAGGCTGGAACCGGCAGTGTCAAGCCCAACACACTGAGACGCGAAAACGGCCGGGCGCTGTGCCCGGCCGCTCCCGTTCCAGCGCTGAGCGTCTTCAGACCGCGACGCGATTGACTCTGGCCTCGGCGATTGCCGTGAGCTTCTTGTCCGCCAGCTTCTCCTCGTTGAGCGTCGGCTCGAGCACCCCGGCGCAGTCGGCACGGCCCAGCTGCCGCGCCCAGGCGATCAGCGTCCCGTACCGCGCGATCTCATAGTGCTCCACCGCCTGGGCCGCCGCCAGCGCTGAAGCGTCCAGCACCTCGGAGTCCTTCGAGTCGCTCATGATCTCCTCGGCTTCCTCGATGATCCCGTCGATGGCGGGGCAGGTGACGGCCTTCGCCTCCGCGTTGTGCATCTTGAACACCTGCTCGAGGCGCGTGATCTGCCGCTTCGTCTCCTCCAGGTGGCTCCGGAACGCATCCTGCAGCTGTGGATCGGAGACCTTCGCGATCATCTTCGGCAGGGCCTTGGTGATCCGCTGCTCGGCATAGAGGACGTCCTGGAGGGTGTGAACAAAGAGGTCATCGAGATTCTTGATCGGCTTGGTCAGTAAACCCATGATTTCCCCACCTCTGCTATGGAGTTGGCCGCACCAAGGTCTCCCGCGATGTGCGGCGTGGTGTTGGACTGGTCACGGGCAGCATAGTGAGGAGGCCGCCTGCAAACCGTGACCTCAGTCACCCGCTGTAGATTTTGCGGATGGTCGAGCCCACACCGATAACACTCGAGGGACACGGAGTGCGCCTGGAGCCGCTCCGGCCGGAGCACCACGACGCGCTGGTCGCGGCCGCCGCCGACGGAAAGTTGTGGGAGCTCTGGTTCACGGCGGTTCCGGAGCCCGAGCGTACCGCCGAGTACATCGCGGACGCGCTCGCGGGCCACCGGGCGGGCCACATGTTGCCGTGGGTGGTGCGTGACCTCGCGACCGACTCGATCGTGGGGTCCACCCGCTACCACGACATCATGCCGGCGGTGGACCGGCTCGAGATCGGCTACACCTGGTACTCGGCGAGCCGCCAGCGGACCCACGTCAACAGCGCCTGCAAGCTCCTGCTGATGACCCATGCCTTCGAGACGCTCGGTTGTCAGCTGGTGGGCTTCCGGACCGACAACTTCAACTTCCGATCCCAGCGCGCGATCGAGGCCCTGGGCGCGAAGAAGGACGGTGTGCTGCGGCATCACTTCCGGCGGCGGGACGGGACCGTGCGGGATAGCGTGATGTACAGCGTGCTGCTGTCGGAGTGGCCGGACGTCCGGCGCAACCTGGAGTGGCGGCTGAGCCGGCGGAGGACGCCGGAGCCGCTGGAGCGCTCGCCGGAGGCGTGAAGCCGGCGAGACTCCTTGGGTGCCTCAGGGAAAGCTGTCCATCGGTGAAGGCGCCGCCCAGGGCCGGCACCCGGGTCGCGGATCGGTCGGCATCGGCTGGACTGGAAATGACTCGGCGTTCGCGCGGCGGAGACGCGTTGAGTCGCTCAGATCGTAGAGCTCGAGCCACGCCGAGCCGAATTGCAGCGACGGGAACGACAGCGAATCTCGTCGCACGCCGATCGTGCCGAGGTACTGGCGCACCGCGGCTCGAGCGCTTCGATACGCTCGGGAACTGGACGAGATGAGCCAGAGGCGGGCGATCCCGCGATAGCGGTCTAGGTCGCGGAGGAACGCGCGGGTGTCGTTCCGGTCGCAGACGGAGGTCCTCCACTCATCCGGGTGGAGCCCGTAGCGCGGGCCGTAGAACAGCACGCCGATTCGGGAGAGCGGAAAGAGGTGGATCGCGTCACCCGGCCGCCGGTGCTGCCGGAGGTGCTCCAGGAAGGTGCGGGTGGGCTCGTTCTCATAGGGTGGCGGACTCTCGGCGATCGCGAGTACCGGCGGCACCAGGAGCCCGGCCAGCAACGCGTTGCCCGCGGCGGGGTGCAGTCGCATGGCGGCCTGTCTCATCGACTCGGCGCCGGCGGCCACGGCGATGAGCAGGCCCGGGAGCAGGTAGAACATGAGCCGTCCCCGGAAGGGATACTGCTGGGCGATCGCCGCGCCGAGCGCGACAAGCAGCGGGCCGAGCAGGAGCAGGGCCACGTCTCTTCGAGTGCGCCAGCACCGGATCATGCCGATCACTGCCAGAGCCAGGTACAGGGCGGGCCACGCGTATCGGAGCAGGAACGGATCGGCGAAGGCGGAGAGGGCCTGATCCAGGAACCAGCGCAGGTCGGCGACGGAGTCGAGCGGCAAGGGGAAGAACCCGGAGCCCCAGAAGTCCTGCATGAACTCGCTGGTGGACGGTGTCATGCTGTCTCGTCCCACGGCAACCGCGATGACTGCCGACAGCGCCCAGACCGGCATCACGATCAGCAGCACTCGCGCGGTGGGCCGGTCGCGCGAGACGGCCCACATGAGGGCGAAGGCGAGGCCGATCCCCGCCATCACCAGCACCGAGGCCTGGGAGAACCAGGGAACGAGAAACCCGGCGAGCGCGGCGAGCGCGAGCCGCGTGTTGCCGGGCTCGCGCTCGCGAAGACTGAGCGCGACGAGCAGGAGGAGGATCGACGCCGTGGCGTCGAGGTGGTATTGCTTGACCTCGATGGCGTAGCGGATGAACGGGATCCCGATCGCCATCAGGCCGACGGCGAACGGCACCGGCCAGCCGCCGAGGGTTCGCTCGGCCAGTCGTCGAAAGAGCAGGAGGCCGGCGATGCCGGCGAGGAACGGAAACAGGCGCAGGGCGAGCTCGCCGCCGCCGAGCGTACCGGCGATGAGCTTCTCCACCAGGAGGAATCCGCGCGGGGCGACCTGGTCGAGGTAGAGTGGCTCGGTGAGCAGGTGAGCGAGTGGCAGGGTGAGGATGTTGCGAGCGAGAAGGATCTCGTCGAGCCAGAAGCTGGAATCCGCGGCGTAGGCCCACACGCGGAGGGCGACTCCGATCAGGACGGCGGCCCAGGTGAGACGTGCCTGGATTGGCGAGAGGGTTACCAACGCCAAGCTACCCCGTCAACGGGTCTTTGCCAGGAGTGACCGTACGCTCGACGCCTCCTGCCTGCGGCGGGTCGGTTTCAGAGAAGTCCGGCGACACTTTGTTGGCAACTCCCCGTACATATTCGGTGTCCAACTCAGACCGGCTCACGAATGGGCTCGGGGTCAGGCTGACAAGCAGCATGGGCTCACAATGCCAGCGGAGGCATCATGCGGTGGCTGCGAAACGGCTGGACCCATGACCTGCGCCAGGCCGTCCGCACCCTGCGGCGCTCGCCCGGCTTCACGCTGGTCGCGGTCGGGACCCTGGGGCTCGCGCTGGGGGTGAACGCGGGGATCTTCAGCGTGGTGGACGCGGTCCTGCTCCGGCCGCTCCCGTACCCCGAGCCGAACCGGCTGGTGTACATCGGCGGCACCGCCCCGGGGTCGGATCTTCCCGCCGAGTTCGACGTCTCCCTGGAATTCTTCCTCCAGTATCGGGACCAATCGAAGCTGCTCCAGGGCCTCGCGCCCTACGAGGACTTCACCAACACCCTGCGAGTGGGCGACCGGGCCGAGCGGGTCCGGATGGCCGTGTCCACGGCTGCACTGTTTCCCACCCTGGGAGTGGCACCGGTGCTGGGCCGTCTGCCCACGCCCGAGGATGAGGACCGGGTCGCGCTGCTCAGCTACGGCCTATGGCAGAGCTGGTTCGGCAGCGACACCGCGGTGATCGGACGCTCCTACTATATCGGCGGTCAGGACCGCACGGTCATCGGCGTCATGGGCCCCGACGTCCGCTTCCCCCGGGACGACGTCACCCTCTGGATCACCGCGATGCTTCGTCCGGAGGACATCGAGCCGGGCCGGTTCGGGATGGCGCTGGTCGGGCGGTTGCGCCCGGGTGTGGACATTCCCGCCCTGGCGCGGGAGCTCGGGCCGCTGGCGCAGCGCCTGCCCGAGCGGTTCGGCGGACCGCCGGGTTATGCCGAGCTGATCAGAAAGCACCGGCCGGTGGTGCGCCTTCTCGAGGCGGAGCTGACGGGCGACGTGGCCGGCCCGCTCTGGGTGCTGTTTGGAGCGGTCGCCATCGTGCTGCTCATCGCCTGCGCCAACGTGGGCAACCTGTTCCTGGTGCGCGCGGAGCGGCGGCAGCGGGAACTGGCCGTTCGCCGTGCGATCGGCGCGGCGCGGTGGGCGCTGTTCCGCGGGCAGATCAGCGAGGCCGCGGTGGTCGCCCTGCTGGCAGGCGCGCTGGCCATGGTGCTGGCCTGGGTCAGCGTTCCGCTCTACCTCAAGTTCGTGCCACCCGAAGTGCCCCGCATTGGCGACGTCGAGGTGCGCTGGGCCACGCTCCTCTTCACCGGTCTCGCCTCGGCGCTCGCCGGGCTCCTGTGCGGCGCGCTGCCGGCGCTGCGCGCATCGGAGCCGAGTCTCGACCGGCTGCGCGACGGGAGCCGCGGGTCCACCGCGCGCCGGCACTGGGTCCGGGACGGGCTGGTGGTGGCGCAGACGGCGCTCGCGCTGGTGCTGCTCACCGGATCGGCGCTCCTGCTCCGCAGCTATCAGAAGATGCGGAGCGTGGATCCGGGCTACGACACCAGGGACCTCTTCACCTTCCAGATCGCGCCCGAGGGCGAGCACCTCGACGACGCGGCGTCGTTCGCCCGGTTCCACCTCGGGTTCAAGGAGCGGCTCGAGGCGCTGCCCGGCGTGCAGGCGGTGGGGATCGTGGATCACGTGCCGCTCAACGAGGGGTTGGGCGAGCTGCGGTTCCTGCCGGCCGAGCGCTGGGGCGCGAGCGATGGGGGCGTGCGGCTGGGCTACAACTCCGTCACGGGCGACTACTTCTCGACCATGGGGATCCGACTGCTCGAGGGCCGCGTGTTCGCCCCGGAGGAGCAGCTGAAGAACCCGGGCTACGTGATCGTCAACCGGACGGCGGCGAGCCTGCTCTGGCCGGGGCGGTCGGCGATCGGGCGCCGGGTCAAGCGGGAGGACGTGGACGCGTGGGAGACCGTCATCGGCGTGGTGGACGACGTGATGCAGGACAACTTCCGCGATCCGGCGCCGGCGGCGGTCTATTATCCGCTGGTCGGGCAGCCGCCGGCGGAGTGGCAGGTCTCCTCGCCGGCGTATGTGGTGAAAACGCCGCGGGCGGAGGCGATCGCGCCGGAGGTCCTGGCGCTGGTGCGGGAGGTAGCGCCGGGCGCGCCGATGTATCGGGTCTTCACCATGGACGGCCTCGCCGCCGATGCGCGGCTGCCACTGGCGTTCACCATGCTGACGCTGGGGGTCATCTCGTTGCTCGCGGTCATTCTGGGGACCGTGGGGCAGTACGGGGTGCTGTCGTACCTCGTGACCGAGCGGACGCGGGAGATCGGCGTGCGGATGGCGCTCGGCGCGCAGGCGGGGCGGGTGCAG
>DATBJC010000057.1:0-43131 GCA_036556625.1 Gemmatimonadales bacterium | reverse complement strand
TATGCTTTCTATACATGACTTTTTGGTGTCAACCAGTATCACACGGCGGGCTAACGTATTACGCGGTAAAATCGGCAATGTAAGCTGTCAATTGATTATACGAGAATTCGGAGATCTGATGCGGCATCCGCGACGCGACTGCCTGCGGGACGCTATAGGGGGGACGCAACGGACTTGCGTGCCGGTGCAGGAGCTGGCACCCCAACGAGTAAAGGGGGGCCGGTTCAGCTCGGCCCCCCCTTCGCCTTCGGGTGACATCAACCCGACACTATTAGAGCACTCCTACGCCACCGCGTGTTCCTTCTGGTTCTCCGCCGCCACCTTGGCCGCCACCTCAGGAGGCGCTTCGGCATACCCGCGGAACCGCTGGCGGTGGGTGCCGCGGCCGTGGGTGATGGAGTGCAAGGTGGTCGAGTACTTGTAGAGCTCGGCCTCGGGAATGATCGCCCGAACTTTGGTGAGCCGGCCATCCGGCTCGGTGCCGAGGATCTGTCCGCGACGCGCGCTCAGGTCTCCCATCACGTCTCCCAGCACGTCCTCCGGCGTCCATACCTCCAGGTCGGCCAGCGGTTCGAGCAGTACCGGACGGCACTTGGGCGCGACGTTCTTGAAGCCGAGGATGCCGGCCATTTTGAAGGACATCTCGTTGCTGTCCACGTCGTGGTATGATCCGTCGTAGCATTCGGCCTGGAAATCCACCAGTGGGTAGCCTGCCACCACCCCGCGCTCCGCCGCTTCCTGAATTCCCTTGTCCACCGCCGGGATGTACTTGTTGGGAATCACGCCGCCGACGATGCTGTCCACGAACTCGTAGCCGCTGCCTCGGGGCCGGGGTGACAGCCGCACCCAGCAGTCGCCGTACTGGCCCCGGCCGCCGGTCTGCTTCTTGTGCTTGCCCTGGCCTTCGGCCTTGCCCTTGATGGTCTCGCGGTAGGCCACCTTCGGGCGGGTCAGCTCGGCATGAACCCCGAACTTGCGCTCCAGGCGGTTGAGGATGGTGTCGAAGTGCCGCTCGCCCATGCCGTGGATGAGCGTCTGACCCAACTCCGAGCTGTACTCGAAGTGGAAGGTGGGGTCCTCCTCGTGCAGCTTGTGCAGTCCGGCAGCGAGCTTGTCCTCCTCGCCCCGCTGCTTGACCAGCACCGCGGAAGTCGCCACCGACTCGGGCAGCGGGAGCGGCGACAGACGTACCGGGTGGTCCCGCTGGCAGAAGGTGTCTCCGGTGTGGGTATCGCGCAGCTTGGCCACCGACCCGATGTCACCGCCGCTCAGCCGCTCGACCTCGATCCGCTCCTTGCCCTGCTGAATCGAGAGATGGTTCAGCTTCTCGGCGGTCTCGTGCTCGGCATTCCAGACCTCCTCGCCGTTGCGCAGCTCGCCGCTATAGAGCCGGAACAGCGTGACGTCGCCGACGTGGGCCTCGGAGAGTGTCTTGAAGACCCGCCCCACCAGCCGTGCGTCCACCGGCGGCTTGATCTCGGCAGGTGACGGCAGGAGCTCCACCATCTTCTTGAGCAGGGTGCGGAGCCCGTAGGTGAGGGTCGCACTGCCGCAGAAGAGCGGGACGATCTGGCCGGCGAGCATCGCCCGCTTGACCGCCCCGATGAACTGGTCGCGCGGGATCTCCTCGCCGGCCAGGTAGCGCTCGATCAGCTCGTCGTCGGTCGAGGCCACCGCCTCGGTCAGCTGCTCGGTGTACTCCTGATAGCGCTGCTGGTACTCCGGGGGGATGGGAACGACGTCGTACTCGCTCTTGGTCGTTCCTTTCTTGTACGAGTGACAATGCCCGGAGAACAGATTGATGATGCCGTGAAAGGCGGGGCCGTCGCCGATCGGGACCTCGACCGGCACCACCTTCGATGTGAGATGAGCCTTGATGTCCTGGAAGACCCGCTCGAAATCGGCGTGCTCCTTGTCCATCAGGGACACGAAGAGCATGCGGGGAAGGTGCAGCAGATCGCACGCTTCCCAGACCTTCTCGGTGCCCACCTCGACGCCGCCGGTGCCGCTGACCACGACCACGGCGGCGTCGGCGGCGTGCAGCCCGGTCACGACCTCGCCGAAGTAGTCCAGGTAGCCGGGGGTGTCGATCAGGTTGAGCTTGGTATCGAGCCACTCGGCATAGCCGAGGGCGAGATTGATCGAATGCTTGCGTTCGATTTCGTCGGGGGAATAATCGGTCAGCGTGGTGCCGTCTTTGATGGTGCCGTGGCGACGACCGGACCCGGACACCCAGGCGAGCGCGTCGACGAGCGACGTCTTTCCACTCGCGCCGTGGCCGACGAACGCCACGTTTCGAATGGCGTTGGAGCCATAGACCTTCATGGCCTCCACCTCCTTGCGAGAGTTGAATTTTCAAGGTGAGGATTTTCCCGCCGGTTGTCAAACCCCGCCGGCGGTCCGGGCGGGCGGCTACCGGTAGCCCGCGGCCTGGAGCTGAAACAGCTCGGAATACAGTCCCCCCAGGTCCAGCAGAGCCTCATGAGTTCCCTGCTCCACCAGCTCGCCGCCGCGCAGCACCAGGATCCGGTCGGCCATGCGCACGGTCGAGAACCGATGGGAGATCAGCACCGCCATTCGCCCTTTGGTGAGCTCGGAGAACCGGAGAAAGACCTGATATTCCGCCCGGGCGTCGAGCGCCGCGGTCGGCTCGTCCAGGATGAGGAGCTGTGCGTCCCGCATGTAGGCCCGCGCCAGGGCCACCTTCTGCCACTCTCCGCCGGAGAGATCCACCCCCCCTTCGAACCGGCGGCCCAGCATCTGGCCGTAGCCCTCGGGCAACCGGCCGGCGACCGAGTCCGCCAGACTTCGCGCGGCGGCGCCTTCGATGCCCGGCTGGTCCTCCAGCCGGCCGATGTTGCCCACCGCGATGTTCTCCCGCAGCAGGAAGTCGTAGCGCACGAAATCCTGGAAGATCACGCCGATATTGCGCCGCAGACTCTCGAGATCGTACTCCCGCAGGTCCACGCCGTCGAGCAGGATCCTGCCTTCCGCGGGGTCGTAGAGCCGGGCCAGCAGCTTGACCAGCGTGGTCTTCCCCGCGCCGTTTTCGCCCACCAGTGCGATCCGCTCCCCCGGCGTCAGGGTGAAATCGAGGCCTCGCACGGCCCATTGCTCCGCCCCGGGATAGCGGAAGCCCACGCCCTCGAAGCGGAAGCCCTCGCGGATGGGCACCGGCACCGGTCGCGCCGTTCGGGACAAACCAACGCGGGGCTCCAGCGCCAGGAAGCTGAACAGGTCATCCAGGTAAAGGCTCTGCTCGAAGATCTGGGACAGTGAGAGCAGCACCCGCTGGATGAGATCGCGGCTCTGACGGAAGGAGCCGGCGAGGAAGGTGAGCACGCCGATGGTGAACGGCCCGGCCGGAGAGCGATAACCGGTGACCGTGAGGTAGATGATGACCGCGTAGGCCCCGTAGTAGCCCAGGGTTCCGACCGCGGCCAGAAGGCTGGACACCAGGCTCCGGCGCACGGCCAGCGCCTTGTTTGCCTGGTAGAACTCCCGCGACAGCCTGTCGTAGCGTCCCACCAGAAAGTCGGAGAGCCCGAAGAGCTTGAGCTCCTTGGCCGAGATGTCGCTGGCGGCGATGTAGCGGAGGTAATCCAGCTGGCGCCGCTCCGGCGTCCAGGAATAGAGCAGGGAATAACCCAGCGACGCGAAGTGAGTCTCGCCCAGCAGCGACGGCAGCACCGCGACCACGAGAAGTCCGAGCAGCCAGGGCACGTACACCGCCAACGCCACGCCCAGCGTCACCAGCGTGATCAGATCCTGAATGGTCGCCAGCAGCTGGGTGAACAGACCGATGCGGTTGACCGTCTGCCGGCGCGCCCGCTCCAGCTTGTCATAGATCTCGGCGTTCTCGAACTGTTCCAGGTCGAGCGTCGCCGAGTGGCGCATCAGCTCCACGCTGGTGCGGTTGGCGAAGAGATCGCCCAGCAGACTCTCCAGCAGCGCCGACACCCGGCTGAGGCCCTCGCCGACCAATGCGATGCCCAGCTCCAGGGCCAGCAGCTCGCCCAGCCGCACCCAGGGGATGGGCCCGCCCGCGCCCACGACCGTCACCGCCAGGACCACCTCGTCCACGATGAGCTTGCCGACCCACAACACGGCGAGCGGCACGATCGCGCGCACGATGCGGAGCAGGAGAATGCCCACCACGTACCGTGGCTCGGTCTCCCAGACCATCCGCAGCAGCCGAGGCAGATGCCGCAATGCCTGGAGGCGCTCCCGCCAGGAGACCTGCGGCTCGCCCGGCCCCCGCCGACCTGTGATATTCGGCCGGACGACCGGATGTCGCATCGGTAAGGTCATGTCGGAAGGTAATTATCTTCTTCCCATGACTCCCTCGACCACGGCTCTCATCACCGGCGCGACGCACGGCATCGGCCGGGCCACCGCGTTCGCGCTCGGGCGCGCCGGCTATCGGGTCGGGGTGTGCGCCCGGAGCGCCGGCCAGGTGGAAGCTCTGGTGGGCGAGCTGCGGGCTGCGGGGATCGATGCTGCGGGGGCCGCGGCCGACGTGGGTGATGCCGACCAGGTCGACGAGGCTGTCGACCGAGTGTCCGAAGCGCTGGGCGAGATCGGCGTGCTGGTCAACAACGCGGGCGTGCTCATCGCCCGGCCGATCGAGGACCTCACGCTGGAGGACTGGGACACCACCATGGCCACCAACCTGCGTGGCCCTTTTCTCATGACTCGGGCAGTGCTGCCCCCGATGCGGGCCCGCCGGCAGGGCACCATCGTGAACGTGGCGAGCCTCGCGGCGCGCAACGGATTCGTGGGTGGATCCGCCTACGTCGCGTCCAAGCACGCCGTCCTCGGGTTCGGCCGCGCGCTCATGCTGGAGCTGCGCAAGGAGGGGATCCGCGTCATCACCGTGTGCCCCGGCTCGGTGGACACCGCCATGCTCAGTGACCAGCCGATGCTGAAGTCGGACCCCGCCCGGATCCTCCAGCCGGAGGACGTGGCCGAGATTATCCTGCATGCGCTCCGGCTGCCGGAGCGCGCCATGGTGAGTGAGATCGATATCCGCCCGTCCAACCCCTGAGACGAGCGGCATGTCCTCGATCGCCGTATCGATGTGCGTCTGTCGCGCCGTGCCGTTCAGCGCGCTGCTGCCGCGGGCCCGCGCGGCAGGATGGGACCTCGTGGCCTTGATGCGGGAGACCGGCTGCGGCGCCCAGTGCGGGCTGTGTCGCCCCTACCTGCGACGCATGCTGGCGACCGGCGAAACCACTTTCCATGAGCTGCTGTGGGAAGACCCTGGCTGATGAGTCGCTTCGACTGGAGCCGGATCGACCTGGCGCGGATGCTCACCGGCATTGCGGTGGTAGTCGGTTGGTTCGGGATCTACTTCGCCTTCCACGGCCACTGGTTGGGGATTGCGCTCCCGCTGATCACGACCGCACTGACGTTCGCAGCGCATCGGGCGGGTGACGCACGGGTTCGGCGTCGAAGCGCTGCGCTGCGCGAAGCGTTGGCGGCCTCCGCCGCGCGAAACCGCGAATTGGAGCGGCTCCGCCACGTCGCCGCCACCCTCCTCGCCAGCAGCGAGCTGTCGCTGCTGCTCCAGGAAGTCTCCGACGCGGCGCTGGATCTGCTCCAGGCCGAGGCCGCAGCGGTGGCGCTGGTGGTGGAGGAGGGCCGCTTCCTGAGGGTTCAGGCTGCCAGCGGTACCCTGGCTGGGACGCGCGATCGCCTGGTCCCGGTCGATCAGTCGTTGGCCGGCGTGGTGGTCGGTACCGGGAGTCCGCTGCTCTCGAACGACATGGACGCCGACTCTCGCAGCTACAAGATGCCGGGCCTGGGTGTCACCCTCCGCACTGTGGCCATCGCACCGCTCCGTTCCGCCGGTGTCGTTATCGGGACGGTCAGTGTCTACAACCGGAGCGGTGGTCAGGCTTTTTCGGAACACGACCTGCAGATCCTTCAGACCTTGGGCGACCAGGTAGTCGTCGGCCTCGACCGCGCCTCGGTCCTGGAGGAAGTCCGTCGCAACGAGCGGGCCCTGGCCGCGAAGAACGCGGAGCTGCAACGCGCCACCCGGCTCAAGAGCGAGTTCCTCGCCAACATGAGCCATGAGCTGCGCACCCCGCTCAACGCCATCATCGGGTTCTCGGATCTCATCCTGTCGGAGGGGGTGGGCGAGGTGAATCCGCAGCAGCAGGAGATGCTGGAAGCCGTGCTGCGGAATGGCCGGCACCTGCTGGAGCTGATCAACGGCGTCCTCGACCTCTCCAAGATCGAGGCCGGCCGGATGACCCTGTCGCTCGCGCCCACCGACCTGCGCGAGGCCATCACCGGCGCGGTGACCGACACCGAGAGCCTCCGCCGAGCCAAGAGCCAGGATGTCTGGCTGGAGCTGGACAACACACCGCTCAACGTGGTCGCCGACGGGGTCCGGGTGCGCCAGGTACTCTTCAATCTCCTGTCCAACGCTTCCAAGTTCACCGGCGAGGGCGGCACCATCATCCTGTCCGCGCTCAGTACCCGTGCGCCGATGGCGCCCCCCGCCGACCGCGCGGGGGATCAGCCGAAGCTGGTGACCAAGGACGTGGTCTGGGTTTCCGTGGCCGACACCGGGATCGGGATCGCTCCGGAAGACATGCCCAAGCTTTTTGGAGAGTTCAGCCAGGTGGACAGCTCGGCCAGCCGTCAGGCGCAGGGCACTGGACTCGGCCTCGCCCTCAGCAAGAAGCTCGTCGAGATGCACGGGGGCACCATCGGCGCCGAGTCACTGCCCGGGCGAGGATCCACCTTCTGGTTCATCCTGCCGGCGGAGGGACCGATCCGGCGAGCGGCGAGCGGGTCGGCCACCGGCTCCGCGGCCTGACTTCGTCTCCTGCGGGCCGGCGAACGCCTCAGGGCCTGGGTGCCCGCTTCCACCCCGGCCGAAACGGCGGAGGAAGCATCGCGGCGCGGCGGAGGAGCTCCAGATGCGGTGCGATCAGGTCGGCCAGGTGTTGGGCCGGCTCGAGGTGGCCGCGGTTGAGCACCGCGGGCGGAGCGGCGGTCAGCACCAGCGCACCGTGGACCCGTCCGGCAACCCGCAGCGGCACGATGAGCCGCGCCTCGCCCTGAGCGAGGACGAAGTGGTGGGGCTCCTCCCCTTGTAATACCTGGCCCAGGGTCGTGCCGGACACCGGGACCGAAGCCAGGTCTGGAAGTGGCCGTCGCTCGCCGGGGTCGAGCAGCACCACCCGATCCCCCTCGCTGAGCCGAAGCGCGAAGTGCAGCTGGTCGAATGGAAGGAAGCGAGCGGCCAACTCCGCCACCCGGCGGGTCGTGGCCGCGGGGTCGCTGCCGAGCGCCAGCGTCTCGCTGATCTCCAGCAGCGGCGATGGGGACGGCGGTTCCGTCGGCCTCTCTCGCTCACGCGCCACCTGCTCCACCAGAAGAGCCAGGTGCGGTGCGATGAGCATGGCGGCGCGCTTGAGCAGCTCCGCATCCGCCCCATCGTAGAGATCCGGCCCGACGCTTCCCAGCAGCACGTAGGTCGTCAGCTTCGTCGGCCCCGTGGCGCGGGCGCCGACAACCGCGCGCAGCTCGGCGCCCGCCGGATCCGCCACGGTAAAGTAGCCGCGGGGCCAGCGGGAATCCCGGCCGGCATCACCGAGCAGCACCAGATCGTGGGGCTCGGCCAGCCCCGCCAGATCGAGCGATCTCGCCTCCAGCACCAGGGATGGATCCCCCCACAGCGGTCCGCCCAGATGCTCGCCGAACCGGTAGTAGCTGCCTCCGCCCGGACCTGCCAGCATCAGCTCGAGCCGGTCATGCGGGATGAGCGGCTCCAGGATGTGACTCAACGCCGCGGCAAAGCGCTGTGGTGTGGTGCCGGTCGTCGTGGCCTCCGTCACTCCATCGAGGAGGGTGGCGATCCGGTCCGGACCATGGACCGAAGTGACCCCGCCTCGGCCCCATTGGCGCGCGAGCCGGCCGAGCGATGGCGCGAGGCGCTGCGCCGCCAGCCGAAGCACCATGAGCTGGGCACCATGAAGCCGGTCGGGGCGGAGACAGCCGACCAGCATGAGCCCCACGTCCCGCCGGCCGAAGCGGATGGGAAACGACGCAGTGGAGCGATAGCCCGCATCGCGCACGATCTCTTCCAGAATGACCAGCTGATCGGGCTGGAGCTGAGGCGAGGGGAGAGGGACCGTCAAGTCGTCCTGGGCCAGCGCTTCCGGGCCGAGCAATACCGACCCACCGGCATTGGGGTACAGCCAAAGGCCGAGGAGGTCGTGCGGCACATCGGCCGCCAGCGCATTCGAGAGTGCCTGATGCCAGGTTCCGAGCGCGTCCGAATCCCCCCCGTCCCGATCCAGCCGGAGCAGAGGGACCAGCGGCTCCCCCGCCGTGGCGGGGAAAGCATCTCCGGGAAGATCCGCGTCGGGAACGACCATGGGCTGTCGGATGGGCAGGAGGCGTGCCGCACCGAAATTCGGCGCAACAATATGCAGGCCGCCCACTTGAATCGGCAGGGCCGGGCCCCGCCACGTGGCGGGAGAACCCCACGTGGCGTCGTGCCCGCCACCCTTGCAGCCTGCTGTCGGCCAAGGACCTACGAGAGCACCTCGTTGACATACCCCCTACCCCTATATAGGTTTGGGGGTCCAGCCTCAGGATTCAGCCAATGCGGAGAGCCACTCTACATATCGAAGGCATGAGCTGCGGTCATTGCCTGAACGCCGTGAAGCAGGCGCTGAGCGCGGTTCCCGGCGTCCGGATCGATACCATCCGAATCGGCCGGGCGGACGTGAGCTACGACGAGAATGAGACCGGCCCGGATCAACTGGAAGCCGCGGTGGCTGAAGCCGGCTACCGAGCTACCGCGCAGGCCTGATCGGAGCGGGGTGATCGCCCGATGACCACCACCAGTCCAGCCGGGTCCGATCTCACCATCCCGGTCCAGGGAATGACCTGTGCCGCGTGCAGCGCCCGCATTCAGCGCGTGCTGGAGCGGGAGCCCGGCGTGTCCGACGCCAGCGTGAATCTGCTGACGGCATCGGCGACGGTCTCCTACGATCCAGCCCGGGTCACGCCGGAGCGCCTGGTCGAAGCGATCCGCAACACGGGATACGGCGCCGAGCTTCCGGCGCTCGATCAATCCGCCGAAGCCCCGCTCGACGCGCAGGAGGCGGCCCATGACCGCGAGATCCGGGACCTCCGCGCCAAGCTGATCCTGAGTCTGGCGTCCGCGCTGCTGGTGATGGTGTTCAGCATGTTCCTGGGCGAATGGACCGATGGCGGGATGGCCGATCCGATGAAGCCGATCGTCATGCCGATCATCGATCTGCTCCGGCGCCTGGCACCCTGGACCAGCCGCATCGGGCCCGACACCTGGCGCTGGCTGCTCCTGGCCCTCACCGCACCGGTGGTGGGATGGGCCGGTCGTCACTTCTACGTCCGCGCCTGGTCGGCCTTCCGGCACCGCAGTGCCGACATGAACACCTTGATCGCTGTGGGCACCGGCACCGCCTTCGTCTACAGCGTGATGGTGACGCTGGCGGACGACTGGTTCAGCGCCCGCGGCGTCGAGCCCCATGTGTATTACGAGGCAGTCGCCTGGATCATCGCGCTGGTTCTGCTGGGGAACCTGCTCGAGGCCCGCGCCAAGAGCCGCACCTCGGGAGCGATTCGCCGGCTGGCTGGACTTCGCCCCCTGACGGCCACCGTGCTGCGGGCGGGAACCACGGCGGAGATCCCGCTGGCGGAGCTGCGCTCAGGCGACGAGGTCCTGGTGCGGCCGGGTCAGAGGATCCCATCGGACGGCACGGTGCTGGACGGGTCCAGCCAGGTGGACGAATCCATGCTGACCGGAGAGCCGATGCCCGTCTCCAAGCGGGCCGGCGACCAGGTGATCGGCGCCACGCTCAATCGGAATGGAGCGCTGCGCGTGCGGATGGAGCGAGTCGGGGCGGACACCGTGCTGTCGCGCATCATCCGGCTGGTGCGGGAAGCGCAGGGCTCCAAGGCCCCCATCCAGCGGCTGGCCGATCGGGTCTCCGCGGTGTTCGTGCCAGTGGTCATCGCCATCGCGATGGTGACCTTCGGGATCTGGTATGCCGTCGGTCCTGAGCCGGCCTACCTCCATGCGCTGGCAGCGGCGGTCACCGTGCTCATCATCGCCTGTCCCTGCGCGATGGGGCTCGCCGTCCCGACCGCGGTGATGGTTTCCACCGGCCGCGGCGCCGAGCTCGGGATCCTGATCAAGGGCGGCGATCCTCTGGAGCGGAGCGGCGGACTCGACACCGTGGTGTTCGACAAGACCGGCACGATCACCGAGGGCCGGCCATCGGTGCGGCGGGTGGTGGGCGAAGACGAGGCGTTGGTGCTGCGACTGGCCGCGTCGGTAGAGCGGCTGAGTGAGCACCCGCTGGGCGAAGCGATCGTCGCGGCGGCCGCGGCCCGAGGCCTCCGGCTGGAAGAGCCACGTGGGTTCCAGAGCCGTACCGGCCGGGGCGTAATCGCCGAGCTGGATGGGCGAATGGTGGCCGTCGGCGGCGGCGCGCTGCTGGCTGAGCTCGGGATCGGCCCGGGGCCATTCGCCGCGGAGGCGGAGCGGCTGGCGGCGGAGGCCTCCACTCCGGTCTACGTCGTGCTGAACGGACGGGTCATCGGCATCGTGGCGGTGGTCGACGGGATCAAGCCCACCAGTGGCCAGGCAGTCGCCGCGCTGCGGGATCTGGGACTGGACAGTGTCATGCTCACCGGCGACAACGCACGAACGGCTTCCAGCGTGGCGGCGGCGGTCGGCATCCGGCGAGTGGTGGCGGAGGTGCTGCCCGATCGGAAGCTGGACGAGATCCGCCGGCTCCAGCAGGAAGGGCGTGCGGTCGCCATGGTGGGAGACGGGCTCAACGATGCGCCGGCATTGGCCCAGGCCGACGTCGGCATCGCGATCGGAACCGGTACCGACGTGGCGATGGAAGCCGGCGACATCACGCTGATGCGGGGCGATCCCCTCGGCGTGCCCCGGGCGATCAGGCTGGCGCGCCGCACCTTGCGGGTCATCCGCCAGAACCTGTTCTGGGCCTTCATCTACAACGTGATCGGGATCCCGATCGCCGCGGGCGTGCTCTACCCCGCCTTCGGCGTTCGCCTGACCCCGTCCATGGCCGCCGCCGCGATGGCGGTGAGCTCGCTGAGTGTGGTGACCAACAGTTTGCGACTCAGAAAGGCGTGAAAACGCGGTCTGCATGGAACCCAGGAGAAGCGACATGACAACGGTAGCATGCGCCTGCGGCACGCGGCCGGGTGACGGAGTGCACGCGGTCGCGGTAGACCCCGAGATCAAACGGTTGGTGCTCACCCGACTTCGGCGGATCGAGGGGCAGGTCCGCGGGCTCCAGAAGATGGTGGAGGAGGAGCGCTACTGCGCCGATGTGCTGACCCAGGTCACGTCGGTGCAGGAAGCCTTGCGCGGCGTCGGCCGGGCCCTGCTCCACAACCACCTCCGCCACTGTGCTACCGAGGCGATCCGCTCCGGGGACGAGGGCCGGACCGAAGCCATGTACGACGAGATCATGGAACTGGTGTACAGAAGCGTCCGCTAGGGATATCTTGCCCGGTTTCGACTCGAGGAGTATCCGTGCCCCGTTGGCTTCGCTGGGCCGGCCGGGTCCTGGCCGGTCTGATTCTGCTCATCGTTCTCGCCGCCGCCGCCGTCTACGCCCTCAGCTCCCGAGACATCGCCCGGACCTACGACTTCCCGGACTCTCCGATCCGCGCCGCCACGGATTCCGCCGCGCTGGCGCGGGGCCGCCATCTGGTCGACGCGATCGGCAAGTGCCAGGAGTGCCACGGTGCGGACCTGGGCGGCAAGGTCCTTATCGACGCCCCCGCCATGGGCCGCCTCGCGGCCTCCAATCTCACCACCGGTCGAGGCGGGCTGGGTGACTACGGCGACGCGGACTTCGAGCGCGCCTTGCGGCACGGGGTGGGTCGCGACGGGCGGCCGCTCATCTTCATGCCATCGGAGGCGTTCGCCGCGCTGACCGACGCCGACCTGGCCGCGCTGATCGGGTATCTCCGGACCGTGGCCCCGGTGGACCGGGAGCTGCCGGAACCACGGATCGGCCCGGTCGCGCGGGCACTGTATCTGGGCGGCAACTTCCCGCTGCTCCCGGTGACGCTGATCGACCACACCACCAGCCGGCGGGACCCGGCACCCGGCGTGACGGCGGAGTACGGGGAATACCTCGCGACCGTCGGCGGCTGCCGGAGCTGTCACGGCCTCGCGCTCGCCGGCGACGCCAATCCGGAGGCAACCGATATCACCATCGGCCGGCTCGGCGATTGGACCCAGGAGGATTTCTTCCGGGCACTGCGTGAGGGCAAACGGCCCGACGGAAGCCTCATCGACCCGGAGAAGATGCCCTGGGCGCGCAGCGGTCTGATGACCGACGACGAGATCCGGGCGGTGTGGCTGTACATGAGGTCGCTGCCGGCGGGGCCGAAGCGGTAGCGGGCGGCCCCTCACCCCGCCAGCACTCTCCCCATATCCCTCCGCGCAGTCCTGGTCGCCCCCAGGATCACGATGCCGCCGATCATGGATACCAGCGGGAGCAGGAGGATCGCGCGGTCGAGACCGAACTGATCCGAGAGCATCCCCACCAGCGGCAGCGCGATCGCGTCGCCGGCGAGATGGATGAACAGGAGGTAGGCGCCGGCCACCGTCGCGCTGATCCGTGGCGGCACCACATCGAAGATCACGGCGGTGATGGGGCCGTTGTACCACGAGAGGCAGAAGAACGCCACCGTGAACACCAGCTTGAAGAGCTCGGGGTCGCGGATGGTCAGCAGCCAGATCGCGAGCGGTCCGCCCAGCAGGAGTCCGAGGCCTACCGTGATGACCCGGCCGGTCTCCCACCGCCGACGCAGCCAGTCGGCCAGAAAGCCGCCGAACAGCGTCCCGCTCACTCCAGCGATGAGGCCCCACTTGCCCAGCAAGGCCGCGGCTTCGCCGGCGGTGAGCCGGAGCTCGCGCGCGACGAAGGTCGGCCCCCAGCCCACGATGCCGTTGGTGCCGAACGAGATCATGGCACCGGCCAGAAAGACATAGACCAGGGTAGGCGTATGGAGCACGGTCTTGCCGGCCCGGATGATCTCGTCGAAGGTACCCGTGATACCCGCCGTGAACGGCAGCTCTTCCGCAGGATCCGCCGGCGTGCGCAACACCCAGTACAGGATGTTGATCGCGAGCCCCAGGCCAACCACCGCGCTGAAGGCCGCCACGTCGAGCTTGGAGTCGGCGCCGTAGGAGCGGTCCAGCCAGTAGGCCAGCCCGGTACCCACCGCCACGCTCACGATGAGGGGCCAGAATGGCCGGAGCAGCGCGGTGACCCCGATGTGGAAGTCGAGCAGGAACGAGCGGATGGTGAGCTTCGCGGGCGGCCGGGTGGGGTCCACCAGTCGGCCGACGAGCAGGGCGCATACGAACCCCGGGACGCCCACCGTCATGAACGCCACCCGCCAGCCGTATGTCTCCTCGAGAAATCCGCCCAGCAGCAGGCCGGCCACCCCGCCCAGCGACACGCCTGAGGCGAGAATCCCCATCGCCATGGCCCGCTGCGCGCCGGGAAAGTAGTCGGCCACCAACGACGAGGCGGCTGGTCCGTACGCCGCCTCGCCCACCCCGACGGCCGCGCGGCAGGTGAACAGCTGCCAGTAACTCCGCACCAACCCGCTGAGAAAGGTGAAGGCGCTCCAGACCGTCACCCCCCCGGCGATCACTGCACGGCGGGACCGAAGATCGCTGATCACGCCGAACGGCAGCGCCGCCACGGAGAAGACCAGGATGTACGCCGAGCCGAGCCAGCCCAGCTGGGCGTCGGTCAGCGCCAGGTCGCGCTTGATCGGCTCGAACAGCGCGTAGATGACGTTCCGATCGATGTAGTTGAGGAGATTGATGACCGCGAGCAGGCCGAGCGCGTACCAGCGGTAGCCGGGCGTCACCGACGCGCCGCCGTCTCCGCTCCTCCCGCGCCCGGATGCATGTGCGAGAGCGATGCCTCGGCGCGCTGGTCGCGGAACTCGAGCGCGGCACGGTACTCCTCGACCAGCCGCCCCATCATCGCCTCGCGCCGGCGGTACAGCCGCTTGAGCGGGCGGTCGGCATGCCGCGCCTTGGCGTAGGCGGCGAGCACCGGCAGCGCGATGGAGTTGTCGCCGTAGACCACCACCGTGCCGGGCAGCTGGTCGGGGTCGATCTTGCCCCAGCTCACCGCCTCGGCCGGCGTTGCGCCGGACAGCCCGCCGGTGTCGGGACGCGCGTCCGTCATCTGGAGGAAGTAGTCGTGGCCCCGCTCGTCGATGCCCAGCACCTCCTGGATCTGGGGCTCGGTCTGGAGCATGAAGTTCTTGGGGCTGCCGCCGCCCACGATCAACACGCCGCTCTTGCCGCCGGTCCGCTTGGCCTCGAGCACGATGGCCGCCGTCTCGTTGACGTCGGCGCTCACGTCGAACCGCAGCTTGCTCCCGGCCAGCGCCTGCTCGGCGACGTTCATTCCGATGGAGCTGTCTCCCGGCGAGCTGGTATATACCGGCACCTCCAGCTCGTGCGCGGCGGCGAGCACCGAGCGCCGGGTCAGCCCCAACGCCTTCTCCCGCTCTCGAACGTAGCCGCCCAGCAGATAGTGATATTCCGCGCTGCTCATCGGCCGTTGGAACTCCTCCCGAGCCGACACCTCGCGAACGAACTGGTCGGTGGACAGCAGTACGCTGTAATCGAAGAAGACGTCGTAAATCCGGACCACGCCCTTGTCGCGCAGCTCGACGTCATTGGCGTTCGGGGTCCCGCGGTGCATCGAGAGGCCCAGGGCGAAGTGGGCGTCATGGTACAGATTCGCCCCGGTAGAGATGACCCAGTCCACGAAGCCGGCTTCCATGAGCGGGATGAGGCAGCTCATGCCGAGGCCCGCCGGCGTCATCGCGCCGGTCAGGGTCATGCCGACGGTCACCTCGGGATCGAGCATGCGCTGGGTGAACAGCTGGCAGCCCTCCCGAAGCCGCCCGGCGTTGTAGGCCAGGAAGGCGTTCTCCACCAGCTCGGCCACGGTCTCCTTGCCGGTGATCGCGCGGGGGTCGATCCGCTGGCCGCGGAGATAAGGTGCGGAGGGACGCGTCATGCGGTCATCCTAGGATGCGGGCGGCGGGGTCATCCGGTTTCTCGGCGCGGGCCTCGACCACGATGGCCACCGCCTCGGCGGGATCGTCGGTGACGCGGAACAGATTCAGGTCTGACGGATTGATCTTGTGTTCGGCGGCCACCGTCCGCGTCAGCCAGTCCACCAGGCCGGACCAGTACTGCCGGCCGAAGAGAATTACCGGAAAATGCTTGACCTTGCCGGTCTGGATCAGGGTCAGCGCCTCGAACAGCTCGTCCAGGGTGCCGTACCCGCCGGGGAAGACGATGAAGGCGGTGGCGTATTTCACGAACATCGTCTTGCGGACGAAGAAGAACTTGAAGTTGAGGCTCCGGGTCAGGTACCCGTTCGACCCCTGCTCGAACGGGAGCTCGATATTGCAGCCGATCGACAGGCCGCCGCCTTCCTTGGCACCGCGGTTGGCCGCCTCCATGATGCCCGGTCCGCCGCCGGTGATGACCGGAATGCCGGCCCTGGCCAGCAGCCGGGCAGTCTCCACGGCCTGGCGATAGTGAGGGTCGCCGGGCTGAGTCCGCGCGGAGCCGAAGATGGTCACGCCGTCGCTCACGTCGGCCAGGTTGTCGAAGCCCCAGACGAACTCCCCCATGATCCGAAGGACCCGCCAGGAGTCCGACTTGAGGAACAGCCGCTCCGGCCGCTGCGGTGGCGGGCTCTCGAGCAGCTGCTCGTCTTCCGTCGGGAGCTTCTTGTCCTCGATGTGGCGGTAGGGAGAATCAGTCACGGGTCAGACGCTCGATGGCGGCGCGATGATCGTCGGCCACGTTGTAGAAGTAGGGGGAGAGTCGGACGTGTCCCGGGCGCGCGTCCGCGATGATGGACGCCTCGGCCAGCCGGCGCACGTCCCGCGCCGGATCGTGGCTCGCCACCATGACAATGGCGGAACGGTCCTGCTCTCGCGGGGCAACTCGGGTGCGGAGCCCCGCCAGCTGCGCCCGCTCGATGAGATCCTCCACCAGCGGCATCGTGCGGCGGCGAATCTCGGCCGGTCCCAGCTCCTCCACTACGTCGAGCCCACCCAGCTGGGAGTACACCGGAAGCATCGGCGGCGTGCCCACCTCCAGCCGGCGGGCATCGGGATGCAGCGAGAGGGAGCGGGAGTCGAAGCGGAATTGGTCCTGGTGGGCGAACCAGCCGGTGGCCCTCGGCATCAGGGTCCCCAGCAGCTCGGCCCTGGCATACAGGAAGGCGACACCGCTGCCCCCCAGCAGCCACTTGAGGCCGCCGGAACAGTAGAAGTCCGCGTCCGCCGCGACGACATCCACCGGAAGCTGCCCCGCCGCCTGGTATCCGTCCACCAGCAGCAGCGCCCCCTGCCGGTGTGCGATCTCCGCCACGGCGCGAATGTCCTGGATTGCGCCACTGGTGAAGAACACATGACTCGTCGCCACCAGCGCGGTCCTTCCGTCCACCGCCCGCTCGATCGCTTCGAGCGGCACGGCGATGCCGTCGGGGCTCTCCACCACTACGACCTCGACCTCGTCAGGCTTGGCCAGCCACTGGTAGGGCACGGTGGGAAACTCGAGGCTGGTCACCACCACGCGTCGGCGCAGGCGATAGTCGAGGGACTCGGCGACGGTGGTGAGCGCGCTGGAAATGCTGGGGTGCAGCGCGATCGTGCCCGGTGGCGCGCCGAGCAGCCGAGCGTAGCGCTGGCGCAGCGAGGCGAGGGCTTCCCACCAGACGTCGTACCAGGCAGCGGAACCTCGCTGCTCCCACAGGTCCAGAAACTCGTTGACCCTCGCGCGCGAGCGGAGGGACAGCGCCCCCAGGGAGCAGCTGTTCAGGTACACCGAGCGCCGGAAGATCGGAAACTCGGCCCGATAGTCCCGGGTGGGCGCGGGGGCCGTGGCGGCCGACATGGGGGAGAATATAGGCGAGGGAGCCGCCCCCGGCTCCCTATGAGGCACCGAATGTGAGCGCGGCGAACCTCGCCCCGAGCGGAGCGAGGGATCTTCCACGCAAGCCACGAGGACCGCTGGCCGGATCCCTCGCTGCGCTCGGGATGAGGTACGTCGTATTATTCAATCATGGCAGCAACTTGGCCCGCTCTCACCCTCCAGCTCGCCGCCCGCGCCGCGCTCCGGCCCAGGCTGGCGGTGGACCTCCTGCGCACCGCATGGGCTTTCCGGCGGCGCGGCTGGTATCGCCGCCCACCATTCCTGCCGCTGCCCGATCCCGAGTACCTGCGCTGGCGGATGTACACCGCCTACGCCGACGAGCGTGCTGTCCCGCCGGCGGAAGACGTGGTGCGCTTTGCCCGCTGGCGTCGGGAGACGATGGGCCTGTGACCGACCCTCGAAGGCCCCACGTGGTGATCCTCGGCGGCGGCTTCGCCGGCCTCTATGCCGCCAAAGGGCTGGCTCATGCGCCGGTCCGCGTCACCCTGGTGGACCGGCGGAATCATCATCTCTTCCAGCCCATGCTCTACCAGGTAGCCACGGCCGCGCTCAACCCCAGCGACATCGCGTCACCGATCCGGTCGGTGCTCCGGAAACAGCAGAACACCGAGGTGCTGCTGGCCGAGGCGTCAGCTGTCGAGGTGGATCAGCGCAAGGTGCGGTTCACCGATGGCGGCTGCCTCGATTACGACTACCTGGTGGTGGCCACGGGAGCACACCATTCCTACTTCGGCCGGGACGACTGGGCCGAGCTCGCGCCGGGTCTCAAGAGCCTGGAGGACGCGCTGGAAATCCGCCGGCGAGTGCTGCTCGCGTTCGAGCTGGCGGAACGCGAGCCGGACATCGTGCGCCGGCATGCGTATCTCACCTTCGTGGTGGTGGGCGGAGGGCCGACCGGTGTCGAGACGGCCGGCGCGGTCGCCGAGATACGGCGCTACGCGCTGCGCCGCGATTTCCGGCACATCGATCCGGGCGAAGCGACCGTCATGCTGCTCGAGGGAGGGCCGCGGCTGCTGCCCACCTATCCGCCGGAGCTGAGCGACAAGGCCAAGCGTGACCTGCGCCGGCTCGGCGTCGAAGTTCGCACCGAGACGATGGTGACCGACCTCCAGCCCGGGGAGGTTCATGCCGCCGGGTGGACCATTCCCGCCCAGACGGTCATCTGGGCGGCGGGCAACGTCGCTAGCCCCCTGCTCAAGTCGCTCGAGGCACCGCTCGACCGGATGGGGCGGGTGGTCGTCGAGCGCGACTGCACCATACCGGGCCGTCCCGAAGTGTTCGTGCTGGGTGATGCGGCGGCCTTTCCCGCGCCCGAAGGCGGCACCCTTCCGGGCATCTGCCCGGTGGCGATCCAGATGGGGCAATACACCGCCCGCACCATCGCGGCGACGCTGGACGGCAAGCCCCGCCGCCCCTTCGAGTACTGGGACAAGGGACAGCTCGCCGTGGTGGGCCGGGGCCGGGCGGTCGCCGACATCGGAAGGTTCCATTTCAGCGGCTTCGTCGCGTGGCTCACCTGGATCTTCGTCCACATCTTCTTTCTGATCGGGTTCCGCAACCGGGTGCTGGTGTTGATCCAGTGGGCCTGGTCCTACTTCACCTATGGAGTAGGGGCGCGCATCATCGCCGAGGAAATCCGCTCCCCGCCCACCTTGCCCACCCCCGACTGCCCGCCGGAAGAGGTCGCCGCGGTCTCCCGATGACACTCACGGCGGCGGTCAAGCGGCTGGCCGGCGAGCTCGGCTTTCTCGCCTGCGGGATCACCGACCCGAGCCCGGTCCGGGATGGCGAGCGACTCGATCGCTGGCTGGCCCAGGGCTACGCGGGTGTGATGCGCTACCTCCATCGGCAGGCCAAGAAGCGGAAGGATCCTCGGCTGATCGCACCGGGTGCGCAGAGCGTAGTAGTAGTGCTAGACAACTACTATGATGGCAACCCTGACCCTGGGCCCGCGCCCCGCGTGGCCCGCTACGCCCGAGGCCAGGATTACCATAGGGTTGCGCGCGAGCGCATGGAGCCCATCGCCGAGCTTCTGAGAAGGCACGGGGCCAGCATCGCCCACACGTTCTCCGACTCGGGGCCGGTGCCCGAGCGGGCGCTGGCTCTTCGCGCCGGGCTCGGATGGATCGGCAAGAACACGATGCTGATCCGCCCCGGCGCCGGGTCGTTCTTCTTCATCGGCTCCATTTTTACCGATCTCCGGCTGGTGCAGGACAACGAAGTCATCACCGATCACTGCGGCAGTTGCACCCGCTGTCTGGACGCGTGTCCCACCGGCGCACTGGTCGCGCCTGGCGAGCTGGACGCCACCCGCTGCATCTCGTACCTGACCATCGAGCAGAAGGGTCCCATTCCCGAGCCCCTGGCCGAACGGCTGGACGGGTGGGTGTTCGGCTGCGACGTCTGCAATGAGGTCTGCCCCTGGAACCTGCGCTTCGCGGAGCCGAACCCGACGGAGGCATATCGCTCTCGCCAGGCATTGGCGGATGCCGAGCCCGACCTGTTCGAGCGGATGGATCAACCGGAGTTCACCCGTCGCTTCGGCGATACGCCGCTGGAGCGCCCTGGGCTCCAGGGGATGCGACGGAACTTCCGGGCGGCGCTGGCCCACGGCCGTGCGCGCCGATACACGGATGCCACCTGAGATCACCTACTATGCTCGGCTGCTGCGCTACGACGCCTGGGCCAACGCCGAGTCGCTGGCGTCGCTTCGCCACGCCGAGCCGCCGGAAGAGGCGTTGCGCTGGATGGGCCACATCGTAGGGGCAGGCGCTCTCTGGCTCGCGCGGCTTCGGCAGGAGGCCCCACCGATGCCGGTCTGGCCCCAGCTGGATCTCGACCAGTGTGCCGCGGGCATCGAGCGGCTGGCCCAGGACTGGCCCCGCTACCTGAGCTCGCTGGCTGCGTCGGACCTCGAGGAGCCGATCGGTTACCGGAACACCTTGGGGGAGTACTGGACCAGCGAGGTGGGTGACATTCTGACCCACGTGGCCATGCACGGCGCCTACCACCGGGCGCAGATCGCAGCCGCAGTCCGGGCCAGCGGCGGTACTCCGGCCTACACCGACTTCATTCACGCCGTCCGGCAGCGATTGGTCCAGTGAATCCGGTATCGCCGGGACCGCTGCTGATCGCGCTTGGGGTGGGGCTGATCCTGATCGGGCTGCTCCTCTGGTCCGGCAGTCTGTCCTGGTTCGGGCGGCTGCCCGGCGACATCCGCATCGAGCGGGAGACGGTCAGGATCTACATACCCGTCGCCTCGATGATCGTGGTATCGCTGCTGGTCAGCCTGGCACTCTATCTCCTTCGACGACTGTTCTGACCGTTCCCCTCCTCGGAACCTCCCCAGGCACCCTCCCGTAGGGAAAGATGGCCGGTTCCAGAGCAACGCCTGCCTTCCTCCCACCACGCTTCGACCCAAGAGGCCGCTCATGCGTGCCACGCCCCTGCTCGCCGCCAGTGCATCCACCCTGCTCCTGGCCGGCGCGGCCGACCTGAGCGCCCGTTGGGCAGACGAGTCCGCCATTCGGCAGACGGTGCAGTACTACTTCGACGGCGGGAAGAACCGCGACAGTGTCGCCCTCCGAAAGGCCTTTCATCCCGATGCGCGGATGCTCTTCGCTAAGGACGGCGCCCTCGTGGTGGTCCCTATAGGCGAATACATCGCACGCGTCACTAAGGACCGGCCCAGGCCGGGAGAGGTGGATTCGACCAAGCGGCAGGTGACGTCGGTGGACGTGACCGGCGACGCCGCCATCGCGCGGTTGCGGCTGGAGCGACCGGATGTCGTGGTCACCGACTACATGTCGCTGCTCAAGGTGGATGGACGCTGGCAGATCGTGAACAAGATCTTTTCCCGGGAATCCCGGCGGGAGCATGTCACCGGCAGCTGAGGGCCTTACTTTGGAGGCATGGCCAGACCTACGCCTCTCGCTCCGGCCCCGGACGTCGGCACCGCCGGGCTCGAACGCCTCGAGCGACTCCGCCGCCTGGGGTACCTGCTGGACAACTCGATCCCGATTCCCGGCACCAACTTCCGGGTCGGTCTCGAGAGCATCGTCGGGTTGGTGCCCGGCGTCGGCGACCTGGTGGGCGGGGGGTTCTCCATCTACATCCTCCTCGAGGCCGCGAGGATGGGTGTTCCCGCTTCGCTCCTCTCACGGATGGGTTGGAACCTCCTGGTGGATGTGGTGGTGGGCGCCGTGCCCCTGCTCGGCGATCTGTTCGACGCGGGCTTCAAAGCCAACCTGCGGAACCTCGCCCTGCTTGACCGGCATGTGCAAAGCCCGGCGCGCTCCCGGCGAGCGAGCCGGCGCTTCGTCGCGGTGCTCGTGCTGCTGCTTTTCCTGGTGGTGGTCGGCGCCGTGGCGCTCGCGGTTTTCCTGGTGCAGCTGGCCCTCAGCCGGCCGGTCCTGTGAGCGTGCCGCCTCCCTCGCTGCACAGTGTCGCGATCTTCGTGAGCGACCTGCCCCGCGGCATCCAGTTCTACCGCGACTCGCTCCGGCTGCCGCTGCACCAGGAGGGCTCGTTCGGAGCGGAGTTCCTGAACGGCCCTACCCACATCGGCGTACATCCGGCGGTGCATGCGGACGCCAAGAAACTGATCGGCCGCCACACCGGGATCACGCTCTTCGTGACCGATCTGCTGCATTACTGCGGCGATCTCCACGCGCGCGGCGTCCGCTTCGTGACCGAGCCGACGCAGCAGCCCTGGGGCATTATGGCCATGATCGCCGATCCCGACGGCAACATCCTCGCGCTCTGGGAGGATCGCACGCCGGAGGGAGCCGGGGAGCCGGTCAGCCAGGCCGACGGCACCAGTTGAGGGCGCCATGAGCGCCGCGCTCCTCGCGCTGGCGCTCGCGATGGGCCCCGGGGATACCGGCTGGGTCGCCGGCGCTGACGGCGTGCGCCTGTACTACGAGAAGATCGGCAGCGGGCCCAGAACGATCATCGTGCCCGGCCGGCTGTTCCTCGCCCGCGACCTCGCCCCGCTGGCCCGGCAGCACACCCTGATCCTCTACGACATGCGCAACCGGGGCCGCTCCTCGAGGGTCGAGGATGGCCGCCTCCTCACGATTCAGAAAGACGTGGAGGACCTGGAGGCCGTGCGCCGGCACTTCCGCGTCGAGCGGTTCGTGCCGTTGGGCTACTCCTATCTGGGCTTCATGGTGGTGCTCTACGCGATGGACCATCCTGATCGGGTCGAGCGGCTGGTGCAGCTGGGCCCGGTGCCGCGGAAGTTCGGGACCGAGTATCCGGCCAGCCTGCTGCATCGGGACTCGGTACCGCCGGTGGACTCGGCCGTCGCCGCCCGCATCGATTCGCTGGAGCGCGCGGGATGGGCGCGAGACCATCCCAAGGAGTTTTGCCGCGAATCGCAGGCACTGAGGGTGCGGCTGGTGGGGAATCCCGCCAAGGCGGCCGGGCTCATGGATCCCTGTGACATGCCGAACGAGTGGCCGGTCAATCTGGAGCGTCACTTCGAGCACCACTTCGGCGCGGTACAGCGGCTAAACGTGCCCCAGGAATCGGCCCAGCGAGTGCGGGTGCCGGTGCTCACGATCCACGGCACCTGGGATCGCAACGCGCCCTATGCGGCGGGACGGGAGTGGGCCTTGACCCTGCCGAACGCGCGGCTCCTCACGGTGGAGGGAGCCGCCCACCAGCTGACGGCGGACGCGCCGGAGGTCGTGCTGCCGGCGATCGATGAATTCGTCGGCGGTCGCTGGCCCGCACGGGCCGAGAAGATCACGTCGCTCGAGCGCGCCCCGCCGCGGTGATCGCCCGGGCGGCTACGCTCCCCCGCAACGCATCCTCCACGATCTGCGCCTGCTGTTCCATCCCGTACGCATCGAACGACTGGTCCGGCATAGGCTGGTAGGCATAGGGATTCCGACCGATGCCGAGACGCCGGTGGGCCAGATCCCGGAGCTGCGAGGCGGCGCCCCTGGCGAAGTAGCGCCACGGCCCCCAGGCCTGGTATTGCGCACAGTGGGTGACCTCGTGCGCCATCACCGCGAGATCGCCTTCGCACCGCGCCGGCAGGAAGACATGGTTGCCCAGCGCCACCGCCCGCCCCCGGCTCAGCCAGAGCACGATCCGCCGCAGCAGTCCGGCGGTTCTGCGAGTGCCGTGCCGGTATAGCCGCAATCGGGCCCAGTCCACCGGTAGCGGCAGCTCGCCGATCGCCGCACACTCCTCTGGAGCCATCCGGTGCGCCGCCTCTTCACCTTTCACGTTTCATCCTTCACGCTTCTCTCACTTGCCCAGAAACTCGCCCACCGGCGACAGCGACTCGATATGGTCGCAGGCGATCTTGAACGCCGCCATCATGGGGACCGCTAGAATCGCGCCGGGAATGCCCCAGATGAACCACCAGAAGACCAGTCCGATGAAGAGGGCCACCGTATTGAGCCGCATGCGATTCCCGTAAATCATCGGTGTCACCAGGTTGCTCTCGACCAGATTGAGCAGCAGGAAGACGCCGGGCACCAGGAGGGCCCGACCGGGATCATCGAAGGTGACGAACGCCGCGAGGGCGAGCAGCACGGTGTTCGCGACCGCGCCCACATACGGAACGAAATTCAGCACCGCCGCTACCACTCCCCAGAGCACGGCGTTCGGCATGCCCAACAGATATACCGCGACGCCGGTCACGATACCGACGCCGACATTGATCAGCGTCGTGGTGAACAGGTAGAGCGAGATCTGCGCCTCGGTCTCCCGGGCGATCGTCACCGCCACCTTCTTGTCTTTGAACTGGGGGAGCACCCCCACCAGCTTTTGGAGAAAGAGGTCGCCCGCCGCGAGCAGAAAATAGGTCAGGAAGATCACCACCGTGGCGGCGCCGAGGAATGCAGTGGTGCCGCCGAAGAGCTGCCGGGTGAGACTGGGCCCCCTGATCTCGACCTGCTGCGCATCGGACTCACCGGCGGTCGCCCGCTCGACCTTTTCCGCCGCCTCGGTCACCTGCTCCACCGAGCCCCCCATCGATTGGAGCTTGCGCTGGGCGGTCTCGATGCTCGACGGGGCGAGGGCGATATACTCGGCAGCCGGACCCGACAAGCGGTAGGCCCCCACCACCATCAGCCCCAGCAGGCCCAGCACCACGATGCCGGCTCCGATCGGCTCCCGGATGCCGTATTTGCGGAGGGTCCGCACCACCGGACTGAGCAGGAAATCGAGCAGTACGGCGAGCACGATCGGAAGGAAGAACTCCCGCGCCAGATGCAGGGTATAAAAGAGGGCGAGGACGAAGAGCCCGACCAACGCGACGTGTCGCGCGTCGGCTCCTTCGCCCAGCAGGCTGGCCAGCTTGCCGACGTCGGGCGGCGCTCCGGATGGCGCCGGTTCGGGATGGAGCGCCTTGCGGCTGACGTCGGGCGTGAGGACGGAGTCGTCGTCGGGCTCGATCGCCGGCGTGCTCTCGGCACCGCTAGTCATGGGTGTCCCGTGGAGGAGGCCGCCCCTTGTCCCTGCCCGCGCGCCCGGGCTAAGGTTAGCCCGCCCGGCGACATCCGTCTGTGCGCCAGCACACGAGAGCCTTCACGCATCCTGGATCATGTCGCGCCTCTGGCAGTCGCTCGTTTCCCTGTGGGCCTGGCTGGTCCTCACCGCCTGTGTGGTGCTCTGGCTGCCGACCATGGCGCTGTTGCGGCTGGCCACGCTGGGAGATCCCGGGCGCTACTGGGTCGGGTACTTCTTTCGTCGCATCGGCCCGGTGGTCGCGACCCTGAACCCGCTCTGGAAGTTCAGCTACGAAGGCGCCATGCCGCCCGATCCGCGGCGCCCCTACGTGGTCGTTTCCAACCACGAGTCCTTCGCCGACATTCTGCTGATCAGTCATCTGCCCTGGGAGATGAAGTGGCTCTCCAAGGCGGAGCTGTTCCGCATTCCGATCATGGGCTGGCTGATGCACCTCGCCGGGGACGTGCCGGTCAAGCGTGGATTCGGGCCGAGCGCGATCGAGGCGATGGCTCGCTGCCGGGAGGTCCTCTCGCGCCGGGTGTCGGTGATGATCTTCCCGGAGGGGACCCGATCCCCCACCACCGAGCTGCTTCGCTTCAAGGACGGCGCCTTCCGGCTGGCGATCGATGCGGGGGTCCCGATCCTCCCGCTCGCATTGCACGGCACCGGTACGGCATTGCCCAAGCATGATTGGCGCTTCGGCCGCTCCACCGCAGTCGTCGAAGTCCTCGCGCCGGTGGAGACGGCCGGGCTGACGCCGGACGACGTGCCTGCGCTCAAGGACCGCGTGCGTGACACCATCGCCGCGGCCCGGGAGCGGCTGGCTCGCCGCCTTTCGTGAGCCGGGCGCTGATCCGAGGGCTCGGATGGCTGGCGCTGCTTTCAGCATGCGAAAGGCGTCCGGCGGCGCGCGCCGATTTCGATCCCGGTCCCGTGCCCGCCGAGCTGGCCGAGGGTGAGCGGCTCTTCGACCGCAACTGTGCGCGTTGTCATGGAGTGCGGGCCGCGGGCACCGAGTACGGGCCGCCGCTGGTGCACACCGTGTACGAGCCGAATCACCATGCCGACATCGCCTTTCACCGTGCGGTCGCCTTCGGCGTGGCGGCGCACCACTGGCGCTTCGGCAACATGCCGCCGGTCCCCGGGTTGGATGATGAGGCGGTGGTGCGGATCACGGCCTACGTGCGCTGGCTCCAGCGAAAGGCGGGCATCGAGTAGAGCCCGCACTCATCCCTTGCCCAGATCCGCCGGTGCTCGGACCCGTCCCACTACACCCGCCAGCGCCAGCAGTGCGAGCAGGTAAGGCAGCATGAGAAACAGCTGGTACGGCACGTCGAGCCCCCAGGCCTGAAAGACGAACTGGACCGCCATCGCGGCTCCGAAGGCGAGCGCGGCGAGCGCCACACCGACCGGGTGCCAGCGCCCCAGCACCACCAGGGCGATGGCGATGTAGCCGCGGCCGGCGGTCATCTTCTCCGCGAACGTCCCCACTTGGGCCAGCACCAGGGTCGCACCCGCGAGACCCGCGAAGCTACCGCCGACCAGCGTTGCCAGCGTCCGCACCAGCCGGGTTCGAGCGCCCGATGCGTGGGCCAGCACCGCCGCCTCACCGGTAGCCCGGAGCACGAGACCAGCCCGGGTGCGGAACAGCAGCCACCAGAGCAGGGGAACGGCGAGGACGCCCAGATAGGTAGGTGCGGGCTGTGAGAAGAACGCGGGCCCCACCAGAGGCAGCGTCGACAGTCCGGGAATCGGGATCGGCGCCAGGGTCGGGAGATCGAGCCCCGCCCCCGCGGCGCCGTAGGCTCGCCGGTAGATCGTGCCGGTAAGCCCCACCGCCGCCAGCGTGATCGCCGTGCCGGTGATGACCTGGTCCGCCCGCGCGCCGATGATCACCAGCGCGAAGACGGCTGCCAACAGCATTCCCGCCAGCACACCGAGCACCACGCCGGTCCACGGCCCGGACGCCGTGGCACCAAGCGTCGCGGCCAGCGCTCCCGCGAGCATCATCCCCTCGAGGCCGAGATTCAGGACTCCGGAGCGCTGCACCACTGTCTCGCCGGCCGCCGCCAGCAGCAACGGGGTCGCGACCCGTACCGCGGCGGAGAGGAAGCCGCTGAAGAGCGCCGCGTCCTCCATCAGCCAGCGACCTCACGGGGCTGCGAGGTGCCTGCTCCGATCGTGGCGATTCCCCTCGTGCCGCTCCGGCGCAGCGATTCGGCCAACAGCACCACCACGATCACCACCGCTTCCACGACATAGACCGCCACCGCAGGCACTCCGGCATCGCGCTGCATCGCGCCCGCCCCCGCCTCAAGTGCACCGAAGAGCAGACCTGCCAGCACCACGCCGAAGGGATGCAGCCTGCCGAGCAGCGCGACGGCTATGGCGGTGAAGCCGTAGCCGGGGGAGAGATTCTGGAACAATGCGTATGAGACGCCGGCGACCTCGACGCCACCCGCCAGGCCGGCGATCGCCCCCGACAATGCGAGCGCCACCGCGGCCATGCGGCGGCTGTCGATCCGTCCGCTGATCTCCGCCGCCCGTGGGCCCAGCCCCACGGCGCGAAGCTGGAATCCCCAGCGCGTTCTGGCGAAGAGGTAGCGAAGCAGGAGCGCACCGAGGAGCGCCAGCAGCAAGCCGGCATGCAGTCGGGTGCCCGGCAGGAGAGGAAGGCGCGCCTGCTCGGCGATCGCATCGCTCTGGGGATAGATCCCCTGGCGTTCCTGGAGCGGCCCCTGGACCATGAGGCTGGTCGTCGCCTCGGCGACGAAGTTGAGCAGCAGGGTACTGATCACCTCCAGCACGCCGTAGCGTACCCGGAGCAGCACCGGTACCGAGACCCATAGCGCGCCGGCGAGAGCGGCCCCCGACAGCACCACGGTCACCGCGAGCGGCGAGGGAAGCGCTCCCAGATGCAGGCCCAGCCAGGTGGCTGCGATCGCACCGGCGTAGAATTGGCCTTCGGCGCCGATGTTGAAGGCACCCCCCCGGAACGCGAGCGCGAGGCCGAGGCCGATGATGATGAGCGGCACGCTGCGCACCAGCGTGGCGGAGGTGACCGCGTACCAGGAGCCGAGCGCCCCCGACCAGAGCGCGCCCAGCGCGAATGCTGCGGAGTATCCCGCCAGCTCCAGGCCCAGTGCGAGCACAGCGAGTCCGGAGAGCAAAGCCCCGGCGCCCACCAGCCAGCCGCGCGCGCGCACCGGACTAGGAACCCGCCAGCATCAACCCGCCGATGACTTCACGCGTGGCGTTCGAGGGTGGCTCGATCAGCACGCCACGACTCGCAACCACGACCCGGGTGGCCAGCTCCAG
This sequence comes from Gemmatimonadales bacterium, assembly GCA_036556625.1. GTDB lineage: Bacteria > Gemmatimonadota > Gemmatimonadetes > Gemmatimonadales > GWC2-71-9 > CAVVWJ01. The sequence goes on along the minus strand of DATBJC010000057.1, from coordinate 15,281 downwards.
GACTTCATCGAGATCGCTGGAATGGAACAGGATGGCGGCCCCGTCGGCCGCGGCCTGGCGCAGTCGTGCGTGGATCGTCGCGGTGGCGCTGATGTCGAGCCCGCGAGTCGGGTTCTCGGCGATGACCACTCGGGGCCGTCGCGAGAGCTCGCGCGCGACCACCACGCGCTGCTGGTTCCCGCCACTCAGCGTAGCTGCCGGCGCGGATGGGCTCGGCGCGGCTATCGCGTACTCGGCCAGAAGTGACGCGGTCATCCTGCCCGCCTCTTGCCAGTCGATCCGTCCGCCCCGAATCCAGGGGTCCGTTTGGGTAGAGCCCAGTACCACGTTTTCGGTGAGGCTCAACTCAGGGATGAGACCTTCGCTGGTGCGGTCCTCCGGAATGAAGGCGATCGGCTCCGCCACTTCTCTCTGGCCCCGTAGTGGATGCAGCCGGCCGGCCACGGCGCGGAGCAACTCCCGCTGGCCGTTCCCCTCCACCGCCGCGATACCGACCAGCTCGCCCGGCCCTACCACCAATGAGGCGCCCCTGACCGCGATGCCGAGCCCCCCGTCACGGGCCACCTCGAGCGCGTCGATCTGGATCAGCGGGCTGGTCCCGGCTTCTGGCGCCATGGCCGGCGAGCCGTCCCACACCGCTGCTGCCGACCTTCCGATCATCGCTTCGGCCAGCGTGGCGTTGTCCAATCCTGCCACCATCTCTTCCAGAACGACCGTTCCGCGCCGGAGCACCGTCACCCGATCGGCGGCGGTCAGCGCCTCATCCAGCTTGTGGGTGATGAGGACGGCGGCTCCACCCGATTCGGTGAATCGGTGGACCACCTGGAGCAGTTCGTCCACTTCGGCCGGTGCCAGCACCGCCGTGGGTTCGTCGAGCAGGAGAATCCTGGGCTGCACCGCGAGTGCCTTCACGATCTCCACTCGCTGCCGAAGGCCGACGCTCAGCCGCTCCACCGGCACGTCGGGGTCCAGGGGCAGACTGAGCCGGTCGCTCCAGTGGTGCACCCGATCGCGCAGGAGGCGCGGAGCTACCGGCCAGCCAGCTGCCAGCGCCACGTTCTCCCCCACGCTGAGTGCCGGGATAGAGGTGAAGTGCTGGTGCACCATGGCGACCCCGAGACGTCGGGCGATGCGCGGCGTCAGCCCGCGTCGCACCGTCCGACCGACCTCCACTTCGCCCGCGTCGGGCCGGAGGAGACCGGCCGCGATGTGCATCAAGGTGGTCTTGCCGGCGCCGTTCTCCCCCAGCAGCGCGTGGACTTCCCCGGGCCACGACGTGAAATCGGCCCCGCGCAACGCGTGCACGGAGCCGAACCGTTTCTGGATCCCGGTGAGCCTGAGCGCCGGCGTCACAGCCCGGTGGGGTGGTCGTGAAACTCCCATTCGAGGTCGAACCGCTCGCCGAGATGGGAAGCCAGGGCCTGCACGCCAAGGGTCTCGGTGGCGTAGTGGCCGGCATAGACCACGTTGAGGCCCCACTCGACGGCGTCGAAGTAGGTGTGGTGCGCACCTTCGCCGGTGATGTAGGTGTCGAGGCCTGCTCTCCGGGCATCATCGATCATGGTCCCGGCGCCTCCGGTGATGATGCCCACCCGAGCCACCCGGTCGGGCCCGCCGGGGATGAGTCGCGCTCCCGGGGCGAAGGTTGCGAGGGCGCGATTCACTTCGCTGAGGAGCGCGTCCCGGGCCGTGAGACGGGGTGGGGCAAAGCCCCAGACGCCGATCGGGCTCCCCTTGTAGTCGCCGAACCAGCCCTCCACCTCGATACCCAACCGGTCGGCCAGCACCACGTTGTTGCCGACCTCGGGGTGGAGGTCCAGGGGAATGTGGGCTGCGTACAGCGCCACGTCGTTTTCCAGCAGAGCGGCGATCCGCCGGTACCGGCGCCCGGTGAATGGGACATTTCCGTCCCAGAGGAGCCCGTGGTGCACCAGAAGCAGGGCCCCGGGAGGGACGCCGTCGATCGTCGCCTGGGAAGCGTCCACCGCGGCGACGAGGCTGGAGACCGATCCCTTGTTCTCGACCTGAAGGCCGTTGACCGCGTTGCGCTCGTCGGCGACCTCCCGGATGCGGAGGAACTCGTCGGCATAGGCGACCATGTCGGCCAGGGGCACCGCACGGGTACCCATCAGAGCGAGGCCTGCATGGACGACGGCCGCGGGGCGGCGACCAGCGTGCCGGCGGCGATCGAGTCGGCGGCGGCCTGGAGCCGCGAGCGCAGCGTCTTGCTGACCATGGTCTCCAGGGCGGGATTGGGGACGTACCGGATCACGCCGCTGGACAGCCCGAACGCTTCGACCCGGGGCCGGAAGGTCCCGGACCTGACCTCGCGGGCAACCATGAGCAAGGCCCGAGGCAGATCGATAACCGCGCTCCCGATGACCCGTTCGGGAGCCAGCCGTGCCTGATCGTCGTTGGCGCCGAAGACGTAGACCCCTTCCGTCTCCTTGGCTGCCTGAAAGACCCCGAGACCCGCGGCGTCCGCGTTGTGGTGGAACATGTCGGCCCCCACCCGGATCAGGGCCAGGGCCGCCTCCCGGCCGGCCGCGGCATCATCGAAGCTGTTCAGGTAGATCTTGCGGGTCCGGACCTCGGGGTTGATCGACCGGGCCCCGTTTACCCATCCCTGATAGGCGGCCTCGATGGGGGGCAGCTCGATCCCACCGATGAAGCCCAGAATGTTGGTCCGGGTCAGCCCGCCCGCGACCATCCCCGCCAGGTAGCTCGCCTCCTCCAGCTTGAAGATCAGAGGAGCCACATTGCCCTTGGCACGGCGCCCGGAGGTCACGATGAAGATGGTTTTGGGGTACCGGGCGGACACCCGTTCGGCCGGGTCCTGGAACTCGAACCCGTGAGCAAAGACCAGGTCGTACCCCTGCGCGGCGTAGGTCCGGAGCGCTTCGTCCTGATCGGAAGGAGTGCGGGCCTCGACGTGACTGACGGTCATGCCGAGCGAATCCCGGATCAGTTGGAGACCCTGGTAGGCGCCCGAATTCCAGGCCGCATCGGCGATGGAACCCGGGGTGATGAGTCCCACCCGGATCCCTTGAGGGGTCCCCCTGGTCTCGCAGGCCAAAAGCGACAGTATGGCCACACCATAGCTACAGACACGCGCCAATACGGTGATACGAAGGCCCGCCATCTAGCAGGATCGCTTGGGGGTCACAGCCGCTTTACCAGCATCGCAACATCATCGTGACACACCTCCGGCAGCGCCCGCCGATCGCGCCGGATCCATCTTGACCTCGCCGGTGACTTTTGCCCCCTCCACGATGGCGATCCGGGCGGTGACGATGTCGCCGTTCACCACCCCGGTCGCCTGGAGTTCCACCCGGTCGCTGGCATAGATGGCCCCATTGACCTGGCCGGCGATGACCGCCTCCTGGGTGTGCAGGTCGCCCTCGATGACCGCGCCCTGGGTCACCAGGATCTGGGAGCCGACCCGCACCGCACCCTTCACCCGCCCTTCGATCCGAACCACCCCTTCCGTCTCGAGGTCGCCGACCACCGTCATATCGCTGGCGATGATCGAGAACGGGACTTGGTCGGTGCGGCGGCGCTTGAGCTCGTTCCCTTGTTCGTCGCGCGCCGGATTGGAGAAAATCCCCATCAGCCCCCCTGTTTGACCATGGTCCTGGGATCGAGCGAAGTCCCCCGCTGGCGGATCTCGAAATGGAGGTGCGGGGCGGTCGATCGTCCGCTGTTACCGCTGAGGCCAATGACCTCCCCTGCCTCGACGATCTGGCCGTCTGTCACGATGATGCGCGAAAGGTGTCCGTACATCGTTTGATACTCTTCCGGGTGGTCCAGCAGGACGTACAGACCGTACTCCGGGTCCTCGCCGATCTGGTTGACCGTGGCCCCACCGGAGGCACGGACCAGGGTACCGACCGGTACGGCGATGTCCAGGCCGGGGTGAGCCTCCTCCCGACCCCCGGAGTCCGCCACCTGGACCTGCCCCCGGGTGATGTACCCGCGATCGCCCAGCGGCCACTCGCGGGGGACTGTCGGCCCCGGTCCCGCCGGTGCGGCTTCGCTTCCCACTCGGGCTCGCAAGGCAGGCGCGAGCGGCAGGCTGGCGTTGATGGCCAAGGGATCGGGCACGATGTCCGCCCCGATCATTCCGCGCAGTTGCTCGTAGCGGAGCTCAGCGCTGTCCAGGGCGACCGACAACTGGCGGACCATCGCGTTCTCCGCTCGAAGGCGGGAGACTTGACTCTCGAGGCCCGGGACCCGGGCCGCCGCCCGGACCACCGGGAAGTACAGCACGGCGAGCAGGCCCAGGGCGGCCAGCAGCATCACCGCTGCCAGGGCACCGAGCCGAAGGGTCCAGAGAGAAAAGCGGAGCGTCTGCGACCGCGTCACTCCGTCCCGCTGGATGACGACGGTCACACCCCGAGAACCGCCCTTCATCCCTCGAAGGGTCCGCCGAGTATCAGCTCGAGCAGGCGGGAGAGATCGTCATTGGAATAGTAGCTGATGGTGACCAGGCCTCGGCCCCGGCGTCGAGCCGTGACTCGGACATCGGTGCCCAGCCGCTTGCGGAGCGCATCCTCGACCCGCTTCACGTCGGCCGTCACGCCCCGGGGGGCAGGCTGGCCCGCCGTCGGGCGCTTTGCCGGACGCCGAGTGGTGCGCTTGCCCGCGACGGCCGCCTCGATCTCCCGAACCGACCATCCCTGCTCGACGGCTTCGGCGGCGAGGGCGGACTGGCGGCCCGCCTCAGTCAGCCCGAGAAGGGCGCGGGCGTGGCCGGCGGAGAGTCGCTTCTCGTGGAGCATGGCCTGGACGTCGGCCGGCAGCTGCAGCAGCCGGAGCAGATTGGCGACGGTGGAGCGGTCGCGGCCTACGGCCCGCGCGATCTCGCTCTGGCCCAGGTGGAACTCTTCACCCAGCCTGCGGTACCCGGCCGCCTCATCGATGGGGGACAGATCGTCGCGCTGCAGATTCTCGACCAGCGCGAGGGTCAGCAGCGTGCGGTCATCCACTTCCTTGACGATGGCGGGGATCTTGGGCCACCCCAGTCGTTCCGCGGCCCGCCAGCGGCGCTCGCCGGCAATGAGCTCGTAGGTCCCGTCTCGGAGCCGCACGATGACCGGCTGCAGCAGCCCAGACGCCTGCATCGAATTCGCCAGGTCCGTCAGCTCGGCTTCGTCTATCCTGGTCCGTGGCTGATAGGGATTGGGACGCACACTCGCCATCGGCACGTCGCGCAGCGCTCCGGTGGCTTCGGCGTGCTCGCGCGACACCGGGCCCAGTAGAGCCTCCAACCCTCGGCCCAACCGCTTGGTCTCGGTCATGTGGTTACCTCGGGCAGTGGCTCCGACGACGGCTTGGGCGCCCGGCCCTGGTCGTCGAGCTCGGAAATCTCGGGCCCCTGTTGAATAGTGTCGGGATTGTGTAATGATGGTGACTGCAGGGACTCTGGCGACTCAACTACCTGCGCATCGGCAACTTGGGCCTCGGGAGCCCGGCCGTCACCACCAAAATCGGCGCGCGTGTCGTCAGATGCGTTCTCCTCAGAAGCGTTCTCCTCAGCCTGGAGGTCTGACGCGACCGACTGGTCGGCCTCGATTGTCTCAGCGTCACCCGCCAACCCCCCACTGACCGGAGTATCACTGGCCAGTGTATCCCCCGGCTGCACTTGCGCCATCGCTTCCTCAGCCATCGTTTCCTCAGGCCTCGCTTCACTCCCCTGCGGTTCGCTTTCCCAGGCCGAAGGTGAGTGCCTTTCGAGTTCCTGCATCTCGGCCGTGACGATTTCCCCTGACGCCACCGACTCGGCTGGCGCCGGCGACTCCGCAGGCAGCACAACGGAGGCAGGTATCACCGGGGCATTTTCCCCTTCGACTCTCCGCAACAGCTCCTGCCCGACCGCGAGATAGCTCTTGGCTCCCACCGATTGCATGTCGTACAGCAGGATCGGCTTTCCGAAGCTGGGCGCCTCGGCGAGCCGCACGTTCCGAGGAATTGGCGTGCCGAATACCTTGCCGCCGAAGTATTCCGTCGCATCTTCGGCGACCTGGCGGCAGAGGTTGAGCCTCGAATCGTACATCGTGAGGAGCACGCCGGCGATCGCCAGCCCGGGATTGATGTTCTGCTGTACCAGCCGGACAGTATTGAGCAGCTGGGAGATCCCCTCGAGCCCGTAATACTCGCACTGGATCGGAATGATCAGCGATTGGACCGCCGCCAGCACGTTCAGCGTGAGCAGACCGAGGGAGGGTGGGCAGTCCACGACGATGTAATCGTACTCACGTTCCAATGGTTCGAGCACACGCCGCAACGCCGATTCACGGAATGGTCGCTCCACCAGTTGGAGCTCGGCACCGACAAGGTCCTGGCTCGCGGGAAGCAACGAGAGTTGGCGCAGGCCCGGCACGCGGAGGATGACATCCTGCGCCGGATGGCCTTCGACCAGCACGTCGTAGAGCGAGACCTGCAACTCCTGCTTGGCGATACCGACCCCACTGGTGGTGTTCCCCTGCGGGTCGGCGTCAACCAGGAGCGTCCGCCGATCAGCGACGGCCAGCGACGCGGCGAGGTTAACCGCCGTCGTGGTCTTCCCAACGCCACCCTTTTGATTGGTTATCGCAACCGTATAGGCCATGGGCAGGCACGCACTATAAGTGCTTGTATAGTAGTAACTTACATGAGAAAGCCAGTTCGGGATCGGACTGGGGCGGACACTGATGAGAAGTGCGGCGCTAATATAGGAATCATGATCTTCGTCGCCAACCCCTAAGTTTCACGTGAAACCGAGAAAGCCTCTCCAGGGCGAGATCATCCCTGCCTTGACAAAGTAAGCGTCCAGAATCAACGCACCATCATTTCAGCCGACCAACCGTCGTACATCCGTATTCGCCAAAGCCGTTGACCCGGGCTGACAACTGACCGGAATTCGGTATCCCATCTACTCACCTCAGAACCTCCAACGCCTGCGGCAGGCTTGATCGCCAACTAGTCATTTCGGGAGGCACCTTTCAGGAGAGTCCGGTCCATCCTTCGGCGGATGCCGCCACCGTCTATACACACGAGAGATCGTATGTCGGCATCATCATGAGAAGTGAGCTTGTGTAGTTCAGGCTGGAGCACAAGACGCCGCGGAAGGGTGCGGGTAAACTCGACCCTACAGAGGGTCGCTTCGTACTTATGGCCGCGAGCGGTGATGCCTGGGCAGCTCCCCTACCTGGAGGACGCTGGATCGCACCGTTGCACCCGACACCGCGGCTAAGGCCGCAGATTCCTCACAAGGCGATCATGGCCAGCAGGCCATGTCGAGACGACAGACCGAGTGACGGGGGCGACTTCAATGACGGGAGCAGGCGATTCTAGAAGGGCCCGCGGCAGGGATGGTACCACCAGGCGTTCAGTCCCTGAAAAGAGGATTCGGGAGGGCATCGCCACTGTTTCACGTGAAACAGGTCGGCGCCGGCGTCGATCGACGAAACCGGAGCACCTCGACCACAAGGTTCTGAAGATCACTAGGAGACACACCCGGAATTCGACTGGCCTGTCCCAGGGATGCAGGGCGGGCGCGATGCAGCTTCTCCCGCGCCTCGTAAGACAGCGAGGTCAGGGTCCGGAAAGGAAGCGCAGCCGGCAGCACGAAATCGTTGAGTTCCGACATTCGTTCCGCGTTCGCGCGCTCCCGCTCCAGATAGCCGGCGTACTTGAGCTCGATGTCTGCCCAGGCGCAGTCCGCTTCGGCCACGTCGTGCCCCGCTGCAGCAAGAAGCCTGTGGAGTCGCACCCCCGGTCGCCGTGCCAGCTCCCCAATCGGCTGAACCTCAGCGACAGTGCTGGATCCAGCCTCCATGAGGACCAGGTTCGCCGACTGGGCTTCCAGAGTGAGCCGCTCCGCTTGTCGAAGCACTTCGTCTTCTCTCGACAGTCGTCGTTCGGCGGTGCGGAGCTCATCAGCCTCGAGCAGCCCCATTCGCTCAGCGACTGGCAGCAATCGGCGAAGCGCGTTGTCCTGACGCAGCAGAAGGCGGTACTCTGATCGAGACGTGAACAAGCGATACGGCTCGTCCACCCCTCGACTCACCAGATCATCAACCAACACCCCGATAAAGGCTGCGTCTCGACGGAGCACCACCGGCTCACCATCCAGTGCCCGGGCCGCCGCGTTGATTCCAGCAAGCGCCCCTTGGCCGGCAGCCTCCTCGTACCCCGTCGTGCCATTCACTTGACCCGCGAGGAAAAGTCCCGGAAGCGACCGGAGCTCGAGCGTCGGATGCAACTGGGTCGGAGGGAAATAGTCGTACTCGATCGCATACCCGGGTCGCGTCATGCGAACCGACTCCAGTCCCGGGATCGATCGAAGGAACTCGAGCTGCACCGTCGCTGGCAGGGAAGTCGAGAGACCGTTGACGTACATCTCGGATGTGTCCAGGCCCTCCGGCTCCAGAAACACCTGATGTCTCGATGCCTCCGGAAACTTTACGATCTTATCCTCGATTGACGGGCAATACCTCGGCCCACGACTGGCAATCACGCCACCATAAAGAGCGGACTGACGCAAATGTGTATTGATGATGTCGCGAAGGTGATCGCCAGTCCATGTCAGGAAGCAAGGGCGCTGATCTGGATGCGAAGACCGCTGGTAAAACGAGAACCAGTAATCACCTGGGTCGCCATCCTGTCGCTCGAGCCGATCCAGGTCAACCGACCTGCCATCGATCCTTGGCGGAGTTCCGGTCTTGAAGCGTTGGACAGTAACACCAAGCCGTTCAATGACTTGAGCAAGCTCAACGGCCGGCGCATCGCCCGCCCGGCCTGCCGGCACTCTGGTGTCGAGTCCCACATGGATCACGCCCCGCAGGAATGTTCCCGCCGTCAGCACCACTGATCGCGCCAGGAATCGCCGACCATCCTGCGTCTCGACGCCGCGCACCTCACCGCGCCCGATCACCAGTCCTGCCACCGTCCCTTGCATCAGCTCGAGCCCGGGGCGCCGGTCGAGCAGACTGCGCACCGCTCTGCGATACAATCCGCGGTCGCACTGGGCTCGGGGCGACCAGACCGCCGGTCCCTTCGAGCGATTGAGCATCCGGAACTGGAGCCGGGCCATGTCGGTCGCCCGTCCCATGACACCGCCCAGTGTGTCTACTTCCCGCACCACGGTGCCCTTCGCGATCCCGCCGATTGCGGGATTGCACGACATCTGGCCGATCGTCTCCAGGTTCTGGGTGAGCAGCAGCGTCCGTGCGCCGGCCCGCGCGGCGAGCACCGCCGCTTCGGAGCCGGCGTGTCCCCCGCCGATCACGATGACGTCGTAGCGATCCTGCATGCCTGGGAATCTAGAACCGATGGGGAGGGTGGGGAACGCGGAGTGGACTCTGGCGCGCGGCGCGACGCCTCATATTTAGCCCGGGGTTCCTACCATCTGCCGCCCATGACGCACCGACTCAAGATCGACCGGACCCCGTGCTCCGGGTCTGCCGAGTGCATCGGGATCGTCCCGGAGGTCTTCGCGTTGGGCAAGGGCAACATCTGCCTCAGCTCTCGACCTCGGCCAGTCGCGTGATCCTCGAGACATTGGAGCGGGCCACCACGAGGTGCTTCCGCTCCACCCGGACTCCGAACCGGGCGCTTCGGCGCACGTAGTCGTCCTTCGAGCCTCCGTGCGCTGCATCGTGCACACCCACATCCAGCAGGTGCACGCCCGCCTCGTCTTCGACGTCGAACCGGCCCACATACGTCAGCGCACCACCGGTCTCCACCACCACCGTGATGCCGTGCAGGTCCTGATGGCCCGGGTGGAACACGTGCCCGCTCAGACTGCCGCCTCCGCCTTGGTCCCGAAGTGCTTGTCGAACGCTTTCACCAGCTCTCCCGCGATCGCCTGGGGGCTTCGGCCCTCGATCTGATGGCGATGAACGAAGTGCACCACTTCCCCGTCTCGCAGCAATGCCATGGAGGGGCTGCTCGGCTGATACTCGGCGAAGTACTGGCGCGCTCGGCTCGTGGCCTCGACGTCCTGGCCGGCGAACACGGTCACCACCTGCTGGGGCAGCACCGGATGCTCCAGGGCCAATCGAAGCGCCGGCCGAGCATTGCCGGCGGCGCAGCCGCAAACTGAGTTCACGAACACCAGCATGGTGCCCTTCTGATCGCCCAGCGCGGCATCCACCTCCGCGAGGGTGGTGAGCTCCTTGGCGCCCAGTCGTACCATTTCCTCTCGCATGGGAGCAACGAGCGCGGGGTTGTACGGCATTACAGTCTTCCTTTGAGGTGTGGGTTCATCGTTGCGGGGCCGACTCCAGCGCCGCCTTGAGTGTATGCCACGGCAGGCTGGCGCACTTCACTCGACTGGGATACCCCGCCACTCCTGAGAACACGGCGAGCTTGCCCAGGGTTTCCCCGGTATTGCCGCCGGCCGTGCTCTCTCCAGTCACCAGACGGTGGAATCGCTGGAACAGCTCCTCCGCTTCTCGCCGCGACTTCCCTTTCAGCGCGCCGGTCATCAGCGAAGCCGAGGCTCGAGAGATCGCGCAGCCGAGCCCCTGGAAGCTCACATCGCTGATGATCTCGCCATCCGTCTTGAGCCAGACCGTGAGCTGGTCACCGCACAGCGGATTGTTGCCCTCCGCCCGACCATCGGCATCCTCCATGGCGCGGTAGTTCCGGGGAGACCGATTGTGCTCCAGGATGACGTTCTGGTACAACTCCGACAGGGTCGACATCAGGCGAACACCTTCCTTGCCCGCTCGACTCCGGCCGCCAGGGTGTCGACCTCCTCCAGGGTGTTGTAGAACGCGAACGAGGCCCGCACGGTGGCCGGTATCCCCAGGCGCTGCATCAAGGGCTGCGCGCAGTGATGCCCGGCTCGCACCGCGACCCCCTCGTCATCCAGCACCGCACCTACGTCGTGCGGGTGGATCCCCTCCAGCACGAACGACAGCACAGCCGCCTTCTCCCGAGCCGTGCCCACCAGGCGCGCACCCGGCAGCGCACCGACCAGCTCGGTGGCCCGGGCCAGCAGCTCCCGCTCCCACTCCTCGATCGCCTGCCGCCCCACCGACTCGACATAGTCGATCGCGGCAGCCAACCCTATCGCCTCTGCGATGGGGGGAGTGCCCGCCTCGAAGCGGGCCGGTGGCAGGGCCCAGGTGCTGCGCTCCAGGGAGACTCGCTCGATCATTTCTCCTCCGGTCTGCCAGGGGGGCATGGCCTCGAGCAGCTCCATCCGGCCGTACAGCACGCCGATCCCAGTGGGGCCCAGCATCTTGTGCCCGGAGCAGGCGAAGAAGTCGCAGCCCAGCTCGACCACGTCCACCGGCAGATGGGGGGCCGATTGCGCACCGTCCACCAGCACCAGCGCACCGCGAGCGCGGGCCCGCGCCGCCAGCTCCCCCACAGGGTTCACCGTTCCCAGCGCGTTGGAGACATGGCCTACCGCGAACAGCCGGGTGCGCTCGGTGATGAGCCGGTCGAAGGACTCGATATCCAGCTCGCCCTGGTCCGTGATCGCCACCGCGCGAAGCCGGGCGCCGGTCTGCTCGCAGACCACCTGCCAGGGCAACAGGTTGGCGTGATGCTCCATGACGGTGACCAGCACTTCATCGCCGGGCCGGAGCGAGTTCCGCCCCCAGCTCTGGGCCACGAGATTGATGGCCTCGGTTGTGCCCCGGGTGAACACGATCTCCGACGAGCTCGCGGCGCCGAGAAAACCGGCGACCTTCTCCCGCGCGGCGTGGTAGGCCGCGGTGGCCCGCTCGCTGAGGTAGTGCAGCCCGCGGTGGATGTTGGCGTTCTCGCCGGCATAGAAGCGCGACATCGCATCGATGACCGGTCTGGGCTTCTGACTGGTGGCCGCATTGTCGAGATAGACCAGCCGATGTCCATCCCGTACTGCCGATGACAGGATCGGGAAGTCTGCACGGATCCGCCGCAGGTCGAGCGGCCCTGCCGCAGACCGGGAGGGCGATGCCGGTGGACTACCGGTCCCAGTAGCCATTCAGCGTCCCTCGAGCCGCTCCAGCACCAGGCGGTCCAGCTCGTCGCGCACCGGTTCCAACGCCACCTCCTCGATGACCTCCGCGGCGAACGCATAGGTGAGGAGTCGCTCGGCCGCCTCCTGGGGCACACCCCGGCTCCGGGCATAGAACAGTGCGATGTCGTCCAGACGACCCACCGTCGCCCCATGGGTGCATTTCACGTCGTCGGCGAAGATCTCGAGCTGCGGCTTGGTGTCGACTTTGGCGTGATCCGAAAGTACCAGATTGCGATTGGTCTGCTTGGCGTCGGTCTTCTGTGCCTCCGGCTTCACGAAAACCTTGCCGTTGAACACCGCATGGGATCGCCCGTCCAGAATGCCCTTGTAGACCTCCCAGCTGCGGCAATTGGCGTGATCGTGGTACAACACCGTGTGGGTGTCGACCAGCTGCTCGCCGTGGGTGATATAAAGGCCGTACAGGAGTGCCTCGGAATACTGGTCGGCCAGTCGGGCGTTGAGGTTATGGCGAGCAAGCGCCGCCCCCATGGCCATCGAGAAAGAGCGATAGTGACCGTCCCGGGCGACCTCCGCCTCGGTGGTGGCCACGTGATAGGCAGCCTCACTCTCACGCTGAATCCGGGTGTGCTCCACCCAGCTGTTGGGCCCGGTCCAGACCTCGGTGACCGGGTTGGTCCAGTAGCGCGTCCCGGGAGCGAGGGTGACATAGCTCTCGATCAGCGACGCCCGCGCGTTCCGCTCTACGATGATCAGGTTGCGCGGGTGAATCACCGCTCCGGCGGCATCCGCCGTCGTGACAAAGACCAGGTTGACCGGCCGGGAAAGATCCACGCCGGCGGGGACGTGGATCAATCCGCCGTCGCGGAGGAACGCGGTGTTGAGCGCGGTGAAGGGGCTTTCCTCGATCCGGGCGTAATGAGCGAGGTGCCGCTGGAGCAGGTCCCCACCGTTGCGGAGGGCATCCGCCAGGCTGGTGGCCACCACACCCTCGGCCAGAGCTCCCGCCGAGGAAAGACCTGGGGCGTACTCCCCGTTCACGAACACCAGGGTGCACCATTCCTCGTGACCGAAGACGAACTCGGCCAGCTGCTCGCGAGCGATCTCCTCGGCCCCACCGATGCCTCCGTGCCGCCAGGTGGCCTGCGCGATCGGGGCGATCGGAGTGAACCGCCACTCTTCGTGCCGCGGGTGGGGGAATCCGGTGGCGGCGAAGCGCTCCATGGCGGCCCGCCGGATCGGCTCCAACCACTCGGGGCCCTCGGCCGTGGCCGCGCCGGTGAAGCTCTCGAACTCCCTCAGATACGCCTCACTCACTTCGCCAGCGCCTCCGCCTGCGCGTCCACCCACTCGTACCCTCTGGCCTCGAGCTCGAGCGCCAAGTCCTTGCCACCCGACATCACCACCTTGCCGTCCGATAGCACGTGCACGTAGTCGGGGACGATGTAGTTGAGCAGCCGCTGGTAGTGCGTGATGACGATGAAGGCGTTGTCGGGCCGGCGCAGTTGATTGATGCCCGCAGCGACCGTCCGGAGGGCATCGATGTCCAGTCCCGAGTCGGTTTCGTCGAGAATGGCGAGCTTGGGATCCAATACGGCGAGCTGAAGGATCTCATTCCGTTTCTTTTCGCCGCCCGAGAAGCCGGCGTTGACTGCCCGGCTCATGATCTCAGGGTCCCACTGGACGACCTTGAGCTTCTGCTCCAGAAGCTCGAGAAAGTCCATGGAGTCGATCTCCTCCAGCCCCCGGGACTTTCGAATCTCGTTGTACGCCGCCCGCAGGAAGTAGGCGTTGCTGACCCCCGGGATCTCCACCGGATACTGGAACGCCAGGAAGAGTCCGGCCTGGGCGCGCACCTCGGGTTCCAGCTCGAAGAGGTCCTGGCCGTCAAAGGTCACGGTGCCGCCGGTCACCCGGAATGCGGGATGCCCCGCGAGCACCTGCGCCAGCGTGCTCTTCCCCGAGCCATTGGGCCCCATCACGGCATGCACCTCACCGGCGTTGACGGTGAGGCTGATGCCCTTGAGAATCTCCTTGTCGCCGGCCGAGGCCCGCAGGTCCTTGATCTCTAGCACGTATCCTCCCAGACTATCCGACACTTCCCTCGAGACTGATCCCCAGCAGCTTCTGCGCCTCCACCGCGAATTCCATCGGTAGTTGCTTCAGAACCTCGCGGGCAAAGCCGTTGACGATCAGCGCGACCGCGCTTTCCGCGTCCAGCCCGCGGGCCATGGCGTAAAACAGCTGATCCTCGCTGATCTTCGACGTGGTCGCTTCATGTTCGATCGTCGCGGTCGGATTACGGACTTCGATGTACGGGACAGTGTGAGCGCCGCATTCGCTGCCCAGCAGGAGGCTGTCGCACTGAGTAAAGTTGCGGACATTCTCCGCGCCCGGAAGTACGCGCACCAGCCCGCGATAGGTATTGTCGCTGCGGCCTGCGCTGATACCTTTGCTAACGATGGTCGAACGGCTGTTCGCGCCGATGTGAACCATCTTCGTTCCCGTGTCGGCCTGCTGGCGATTGTTGGTCAGCGCAACTGAATAGAATTCGCCGACGCTGCTTTCACCTTTCAGGATGCAGCTCGGGTACTTCCAGGTGATCGCGCTTCCGGTCTCGACCTGGGTCCAGCTGACCTTCGAGCGCGCACCCGCACAAAGCGCGCGTTTGGTGACGAAGTTGAAGATGCCGCCCTTGCCCTCCGCGTCGCCAGGATACCAGTTCTGGACGGTCGAGTATTTCACCTCCGCATCCTCATGTGCGTAGATTTCGACCACTGCGGCATGTAGCTGGTTTTCATCCCGCATCGGCGCGGTGCACCCTTCGAGGTAGGATACGTAGCTGCCTTTTTCAGCGACGATCAGCGTGCGCTCGAACTGGCCGGTGTTTTCGGCATTGATGCGGAAATAGGTACTCAATTCCATCGGGCAGCGAACGCCCTCCGGGACGAGCACAAACGTACCGTCGCTGAATACCGCACTGTTCAAGCAGGCGAAGTAATTGTCGCGCTGCGGGACCACGCTGCCGAGATATTTGCGGATCAGTTCGGGATATTCCCGGATGGCTTCGCTTATCGCCAGAAAGATGACGCCTGCGGCTTGCAGTTCCTCGCGGAAGGTGGTCGCGACCGACACGCTATCGAACACGGCATCGACCGCAACTTTCCGCGCACCCTCGACTCCGGCGAGCACCTTCTGCTCCTCGATCGGGATGCCGAGCTTTTCATAGACGCGGAGGATTTCCGGATCGACCTCGTCTAGGCTCTTCAGCGCCTCCTTCTTCTTGGGCGCGGCGTAGTAATAGGCGTCTTGGTAATCGATC
>DATBJC010000056.1:0-8542 GCA_036556625.1 Gemmatimonadales bacterium | reverse complement strand
CCAGCAGCCGGTCGGCGTACTCGGTGATCCGGAAGAACCACTGCTCCAGCGTCCGCTGCTCCACCACCGTGCCGCACCGCTCGCAGCGCCCATCAATGACCTGCTCGTTGGCCAGCACGGTCTTGTCCTTGGGGCACCAGTTGACCGCGGCCTTCTTCTTGTAGGCCTTCCCCGCCTTGAGCAGCTGGAGGAAGATCCACTGGGTCCACTTGTAGTAGCCCGGCTCGGTGGTGGAGAGCTCGTGCCGCCAGTCGAACATCCCGCCGATCCGGCGGAGCTGGCGGCGGAAGTTCTCGATGTTCTGGGGGATCAGGATCGCCGGGTTGACCCGCCTGGCGATCGCGTAGTTCTCGCTGTGGATCCCGAAGGCGTCGAACCCGATGGGCTCGAACACGTCATGCCCTTGGAGCCGCTTGAACCGGCCGTAGGTGTCGGCGCCGGTGAAGGCGAACATGTTCCCCACATGCAGGCCTTCGGCCGACGGGTAGGGGAACATCATGAGGTTGTAGAACGGCCGCTCGGCCCGGTCGAGGTCGGGCTGGTTGGTGCCCCGCTCGTCCCAACGGGCCTGCCACTTGGCCTCCACGGCCTCGGGATGATAGCCGGGGTCGGCGGCAGGGCCTGCGGGAGATACGGTCGGCTTGCTGGTGTCGGTCATCGAGGCAATATCGTGAGGAACCAGGAGCGGCTAAATGTAAACGTGAGGAAGGGTTACTGCCATCGTCGAACCCTTCCCCCGTCCTCCTGGGATCCCTATGCCGTCGATCGACGGGCCCGGGCCCGGCCCAGCAGGATCGAGGCAGAACTGGTGCAGTCAGCGCGGAAGGTGGTGGCGTGAGCGTCAAGGACCGGCGCACCACCACCCCCGCCTCACGTGCTACGGAATCACCACCCGCACCGCCGCCTGACTCCCCGCCACAGCCCCCAGGCTCGTCGCGACCCGCGCCTGGGCCTGCGCCAGATCCAGCGCCCCGAAGAGCACCGACACCACCTGGTCGGTGGCGGTATTGGTGAAGAAGATCCCGCCCCGGCCGCTGCAGTCGCAGATGCTCTTGCTGGGATCGTCCGGGTAAGCGTCCTCCTCGTCGGGTACCCCGTCCCCGTCGTCGTCGTCATCCTGATAGTTCGGCTTGCCGTCCCCGTCCGGGTCCGCATTGGGGTCGTAGTCGGCCGGGTTGAACCGCGGCGGCACGTCGGTCGCGCCCCCGCCGCCCGAGTCGTCCCACCATTGGCGGATCGCCGCGCCGGCGAGGAAAGTGCCCCCCGTGACCAGCATGACGATCATCACGTCGTCCACGCCCACGACGCCGGTCATGTTGTTGCGGAGCGCATCGCGGGCCAGCGAGCCGCTGATGTCCTTGACGATGCTTCCCATCACCAGCGACCCAAGCTCCGCCGCCGTGAACGACACCGCGATCCGGCCGGGATCCACCATCGCGCCGTCCAGCAGGGCCGGGCCGTTGGGCCCCAGGGCCGCTACCAGCGCCGGCCGAACACCCGCCGCGCCGTAGACCCGGCCCATGTCGATCGGGGTAACCCACATTCCGGCCGTGAACGCCAGCGGCCGGTTGAGCTTGAGCTGCCGCAGGATCTCCGCTGTCGCCGCGGTGCGGACCGATGCCTGCGCCAGCGCGGCGCGAAAGGCCGGCCGCACCGCGGCGGTTGCCGCCGGTCCCGCGAGCTTGGTGGAAGAGGCCGAGCGCTGGGCCTGCCCGGCGGACGCCGTGGTGAGCAGCGCGGCGAGCGCGATCAATGTGCTCCTGGTCATGGAATCCTCACCTTCTTCTTGATGAGACCGCCGACACCCTTCTTGACTCGCTGGGCCGTGCTTTCGCCCGCCGGCTCCGCGGGCTTGGCCTCCGGAGCGGGAGCCTCCGGCGCCGCCTGAGCCGAGACATCCACGGGAGCCGGTGCGTCCGCCGCCTGCTCGGTCGGAGCCGGCAGCTCCTCCTGCAGCGCCACCCGAATCGCCTGGTGCAGGCTCCCCGCCGCCGAGGTCAGCCGGCCCAGCGCGGCCTGCGCCGACGCCTTGTCCGGCGCCTGCTGGAATTCGGCGTACGCCGCCTTCAGCTGGTCCAGCCCGCCGGGCAGAGCGGTCAACATCCGCACGCCGGCTTGGAGCAGGTTGGTGTTCCGGAACCGCGCCAGGAGCTGCGGGAGTGACTGCGCCATCAGGCCGAGCACGGCGTCGAGCCGGTCCACCCGCTTGGCGCAGCAGGTCCCGGCGAACCCAGGGCCGGCCTCGCCGGCCGGTGTCGCCGGAGTCTCCGGAGCCTGGTCCAGCGCGCTCGCCACCTCGCCAGCGGCGGCCTCGAAGTCCGCCGCCTCACGCTCGATGGTCGAGGCCAGCGCCGGCATGGCGGGCGCGGCCACGCCGTTCTCCGGAACGGGTGCCGCCTCCGGCAGCACGCGGTAGCGGTAGATCATCCCGTGGTCGCCCACCAGGTAGGCCCGGTCGCGGCGGGGGAAGCTCAGCGCGTTGGGCTCCGCCGGAAACCCGTGCTTGACCGAGCTCCAGCGCGCACCGCCGCTCGCGGTGTAGGCGAGATGCGAGTCGTCCACCGCCCAGCCCACCTCGGGGTCGGCGAAGCGCAGCCAGTCGCCCGGCGTCGCGACCACGCCGCGCCAGGTGGCCCCGCCGTCGGAGGTCGCGTACAGCTTGCGCACCGCGTTCTCGTAGCTCTGGACGAAGCCGGTCCGCTCGTCGAGGAAGAACAGCTCCTCCAGCAGCGCCCGCTTCACGTCGCCCGGGCCCAACGCGAAAGTCCAGGTCTCCCCGCCGTCCACCGTCTTGGCGACCACCGGGAGCGCGCAGGTCGGGCACATGCCCTCCCGGGCGATGGCATAGCCCACCGTCGGAGTGGGGAAGTGGAGCCGGGTGAGCGCGCAGCCCGCCTGCTGCACCAGCCCGTCGATGGTGGCCTTGATCTGGCAGCGCGCCACCGGCTCCCAAGTGCGCCCGCCGTCGCGGGTGCGGTAGATATGATCGGGATGGCTCGGGTTGCTCGGCGATCCCAGCGCGAAGCCGAGGGTCGGCGACAGGAAGGCGTAGTCGCCCCAGTCGCCCATCGCGACGGGCGTCGCGCCCACTTCCTCCCAGCTCTGGCCGTCGGTGGTGCGCAGGAGCTTGCTTCCCTGCACCGCCCACCCGTGCCATTCGTCGTAGAACCGGAGCCGGTGGATCGCGGGGTCGGCCGCGCCCGCCTCGCCGCCGAGCTGCGGCGTCCAGGTCTTTCCTCCGTCCGAGGTGTGCAGGATCGTGCCGCCCGCTCCCGAGACCCAACCGACCTCGGTGCTCACGAAGAACACGTCCTTCAGCTCCAGATCGGCGGCGTAGTTGGCCGGCTCCCAGACCGCTCGGGCCGGACCCTCCTGGCCCGCGAGAATCCCCGCGGCCGGCAGTGCTCCGAGCGCGAGCAGGAGCGCGCCGGTGAATCGAATGCCATTCATGGTGATGTCCTCCGGGTGACTTGCTTGCCCGCTATCGGACCGAGCCGTAGCGTACCTCCTATGTCACCGATCCCCGGCGACCGTTACCCGGCGGGGTCGCCCGCCCAGGCGCCGCCCGTGGACGAGAGCGAGTGCGTCCGGCGCTTCTGGGAGCGGATCCGCCTCTTCGCGCTGCGGCGCACCGGCGATCGGGTCGCCGCCGAGGACATCGCTCAGGAGACCCTGCGGCGGGTGCTCCAGGCGCTCCGCGAGGGGCGGGTCGCCAACCTCGTGGCGCTGCCATCGTTCGTCTTCCAGACCGCCCTGCACGTCTGCCAGCACCACAACCGCTCCGCGGGACGGGAAGGGCGCGCGCTGCTCCGGCTCCATCGCGGCGCCGAGGATCCGGGGCGCGGCGGCGACCCGCTCCATACCCTCATCAGTGAGGAGCGGCGCGCGGATGTGCGGCGGGCGCTGGAGACGCTGGAGCCTTCGGACCGCGACCTGATGCGGATGCTCTACTATGACCAGCTCGATTCCGCGGAGGCCGCGCGCCGCCTCGGCATCACCACCGGTGCCCTGCGGGTGCGCAAGCACCGGGCGCTCGAGCGTTTGGGCGAAACGATGCTGCGCGATCGGGGACTTACCAGGGAATGAGTGGAGACACGATGACCTGCGAGCGGGTGGCGGAGGAGGATCTCGACACCCGGTATCTGACCGGGCAGCTCTCCGAGGCCGAGGCCACGGCGTTCGAGGAGCATTACTTCGGCTGCGAGCGCTGCTGGGCGCTAGTGCAGCAGGGGCTTGCCGCGCAAGCCGCCGTGGCGGATGAGCCACCCAGGCGGCCGCTCCAGCGTCCGACCCGGCCACGGTGGGGCCTCGCCGCCGGCGCGGCGGTGGCGGCCGGCCTCGGCATTTGGCTCGTCGTGGCCCGCGAGCCCGTGCCTCCGGCCGACCCGATCCGGGGACGGGCTTCGATCGAGGTGCGCACCGCGAGCGACGACAGCTTCGTCAGCGCGGCGTGGTCCCCGGTGACCGGCGCGGACATCTACCAGGTGCGGCTCTTCGCGGCCGACGGCACCCTGCTGCACCAGCGTCGCCTGGCGGACACCATGATCTCGGTCCCGCTCGACTCCGTGCCGGGCGCGGCCGGAGGGGCATTCTGGGATGTGGAGGCGCTCGATCGTATGCGCGATCCGGTGGGCCGCTCCGAGATGACCCGCACCGGGTTGCCGGCAGACTCTTCCTGAGCATGTCTCGACTTCTCACACTGCTGCTCGCGGCCGCCCTTCTCTTGTCCTGTCAGGCTCCCTCGACGGAGCGCTCTCCCTTCGCCCTGGCCGACAGCCTGCGTCTCCTCGGCAATCACACCGCCTCGTTGGTGCATTACGGCCGTCTCCGGGACTCGCTGGCACAGGGCGGCGACTCCGCCGCGCTGTGGGAAGCGGAGCTCTGGTGGAGCGCGGGGCACATGTGGCTGGGGCGGGGCGACAGCGCGAAAGCCGCGCTGGCGCGGGCTCGCCGCCTGACGGGGGGAGACCCTCGCCGCGAGGCCTGGACCCAGGTCATCACCAGCATCTCCCTCGACCTGCAGGGCCGCTACGACTCCGCCAAAGTGGAAGTCGCCCGAGCCGAGTCACTCGCTCGGGAGCTGGACGATCCCGAGTTGGACGCGGCGGTGATGGATGCGACGGCACGCATCCATGCCTTCACCGGAAATCATCGGGAGCAGTACCGGCTGGACTCGATCGCGGTCGCGCGCCGTCGGGCACGAGGCGGCGAGCCGCGCGCGTTGCTGGCCCGGGAGCTCCACTCGCTCGGCCTCGCCCTCTACCAGCTCGGCCGTGCCAGCGAAGCGATCCCACTGATGGAGGAGGGGCTCACCCACGCCGAGGCGATCGGCAGCGACGATGGTATCGCCAGGGCGCTCGTGGGGATGGCCCTGACGTACCAGACCAATGGCTACCCCGAGCGGGCGGGCGAGCTGCTGCACCGCGCCCTCGAGATCGGGGAGCGGGCCCGGCCGCCCCAGCTCGCTCGCATGGCCGTCGGATACAACAACCTGGGCCACGCGTACCTCGAGGCCGGCAACCCGGAGGCGGCCCGGCCCTACGCCGAGCGCGCCCTCGAGATCAGCCGGTCCACCGGCCAGCCGTACGCCGGGGTGCTCGCCCGGCTCAACCTCGTCAGTGTGGCGTTTGCCGCCGGCGACACCGCCCGCGCCGAGGAGTTGCTGCGGACCTCGCTGGCACTGAGCGACTCCCTCGGCTACCAGGGGCTGAAGGGCTACTCGATGCTCCATCTGGGGCTGATCGCGGCCTCGCGCGGGGATGCAGCCGAGGCCAGGCGGCTCCTCGCCTCCGCGGTGAGCGTCGCCGAGTCTACCGCGTTTCTCGCGGGACAGTACGAGGCCCTCGAGGGTCGCGGCCGCGCGCTGGACATGTTGCAGGACACGGCTGGCGCGATCGCCGCCTATGGCGCAACGGTGGAGCTGCTGGAGAGCTGGCGCGGCCGGGTCGCCCTGGGTGATCTGCAGATTGGTATAGCGGCACGGCGACTGGAGCCCTACGAGGCGCTGGTCCGGTTCGCTATCGCGCGGGGCCGCCACGAGGAGGCATTCGGCTTCGCGGAGCGGGCCCGCGCCAGAGTGTTGCTGGGACTCATGGCACGACGCGAGGCCAATCCCCGTCCCTACTCCGCCGAGGAGCGCTGGCGCGAGCGGATCCGGGATCTCGAAGCTGACACCGCACGGCTCGCCGCGCTGGCCGATACGCTCGCCGCCCATGAGGCCGGGGCGCGACGGCGCGACCCGGCGACGGGTGCCGCCCGCTATCCGGTACCGGTGTCGCTGGCCGAGGCCCGCGCGGTGCTCGCCGCGCCGGGGCGCGGGCTCCTGGTCTACTTCTGGGGCGACCGCGATGTGTTCGGCTGGTGGGTCGCGCGCGATACGGTGCGGGCCGCCCGGCTGGGCAGCTCCGATTCTCTCACCTCGCTGGTGACGTTTCTCCAGCGGGTCCTTCAGTCGCCCGGCTCAGAGGCGGACTGGGCGCCCGTCGCCCGGCGCGCCTTCGACCTCCTGGTGGCGCCGCTGACGGCGGCCGACGTGGGCGAGCTGCTGGTGGTGCCGGACGGCCCCCTGGCCCAGGTCCCCATGGAGGCGCTGGTGGACGGAGCGCACGGTCCGCTGGGGACCGGTCGGCGGGTGGTCTACGGTCCGTCCACCTCCGTCCTCGTGGCGCTGGAGCGGGCAGCGCCCCGGAAACGCTGGGACCGCGCCATGCTCGCGGTGGGTGATCCCCGGCTCCGCGAGGTCGCCGTCGCCGATCCTTTCCGGGATCCGAGTGCCGGTCCGCCGGGGCCGCTGCCGCACGCGGCGAAGGAAGCACGCGCCGTCGGGGAGCTGTTTCGCCCCAGCGGGTCTGATCTGCTGCTGCACCGTGACGCCACGCTCCAGCGCTGGCTCGCCAGTGATCCCGGGCGCTATCGCTTTCTGCATTTCGCCGCCCATGCCCTGGTGGATATCCGACGGCCCGAGCGCACCCACGTCCTGCTGAGCGGCGGAGATCTCGACCTCGTGGCCATCCAGCGACTCCGGCTCTCCGCTGAGCTGGTCACACTGTCCGCCTGCGAGACCGGGCTGGGCCGCCGGTTCCGCGGGGAGGGCGTCATCGGGCTCCCGCACGCCTTCCTCGCGGCCGGGGCCCGGGGGGCCGTGGTGACGCTGTGGCGGGTGGAGGACCGCTACGCGGCGGAGTTCATGGAAGAGTTCTACCAGGCCGTGGCCGGCGGCGCGGCACCGGCGGCGGCGCTCCAGAGCGTCCGCCGGCGCTGGGCTGCGGACCCCGGACCGCGATCGCATCCGGCGCGGTGGGCAGCGTTCGTGCTGGTGGGAGGGCTGCAGCACTCGTAAACCTCCGTGCCCTCCGTGCCTCCGTGGTGAAGGGGCGGCTGGCGATCCCCCAGTCAGACAGGGCGCGACCGATGGCGATCGGGCCCGCGGCCGCTACGCCGCCGCCGCAGCCGCCCGTGGCGCCATGCCGACCGCGAGCTGCAGCCCTACACCGATGAAGCCCGCGCGGCGCTCGCGCGGCTCACGGCCGAGGAGCGCTGACCTCAGAGAGGGTGGCAGCACTCGCCCTAGCCCCAATATCCGTACAGCCATACTATTGACGCGGTTACCCACTCTCACCCCCACCGGCCCGACCACATGACGGACCTGCGAGCGCAGCTCCAGGAAGGGCTGGGCACCAGCTACACGCTCGAGCGGGAGCTCGGCCGCGGGGGGATGGCGACCGTTTTTCTCGCCCGTGATCTCAAGCACGACCGCCCCGTCGCCCTCAAGGTGCTCCATCCGGAGCTCGCCGCCAGCCTGGGCCCCGAGCGCTTCCTCCGCGAGATCCACCTGGCCGCGCGGCTTCAGCATCCTCACATCCTGACGGTGCTGGACAGCGGGACGACCGGACGGCGGGACGGTGGGTCAGACTTGCTCTGGTTCGCCATGCCGTTCATCCGGGGCGAGAGTTTGCGCGACCGGCTCCGCCGGGAGAAGCAACTGCCCGTCGCGGATGCGCTCAAGATCGCGCGCGAGGCGGCGGATGCGCTCGCCTTCGCGCATGACGAAGGGGTGATCCATCGGGACATAAAGCCGGAGAACATCCTGCTGACGGGCACCCATGCGCTGGTGGCGGACTTCGGGATCGCCAAGGCGCTGCAGGGCGGCTCGGAGGAGCGGCTCACCGAGACGGGGCTGGCCGTAGGGACGCCGGCCTACATGAGCCCCGAGCAGGCGAGCGGCCAGCGGGAGCTCGACGCGCGCACCGACGTCTACTCATTGGCCGTGGTGCTGTACGAGATGCTCGCCGGGGAGACGCCGTTCGCCGCACCGACGGCGCAGGTGATGATCGCGCGGCGCTTCACCGAGACGGCCAAGCCGATCCGGCAGGCGCGCGAGGCGGTGCCGGAGAGCGTGGAGCGCGCGCTCCAGCGGGCGCTCGCGCGGACCCCGGCCGACCGGTTCGCGACCGCCGCGGAGTTCGCCGCGGCGCTGGAAGCGGGATCGACCGGGGAAACGGTGTCGGCGCCCGCTTCCGCCGCGACTCGCACCGGCGCCCTC
>DATBJC010000055.1:0-34233 GCA_036556625.1 Gemmatimonadales bacterium | reverse complement strand
GTTCGCCAGGAAGTCATACCCGCCCCGAGCCAGCTCCGGATCGGCATACACCCTACGCTCCCGAGCCCGTGCCCGTGCCTCCAGCAGCGCCGCCAGGCTCGCTCGCGTCCCGATCCAGAGCAGCGCATCCGATGCGCGCGTCGCGTAGCGCGGCGGCACCCCGAAGCTGTCGGGTGCGGCGTAGACCCGCGCCAGCAGTGGGATCGCGCTGGTGTCGGTCGAGAACGTGAGCAGGGTGAGATATCGCACCTTGAGCTCGGGGTCCTGCGCCGCGAGGAAGCGAGCCTGGATCGAGTCCGATGCGGCACGACCCAGCCGGCCCAGGACCCACGCTTCTCCCACCCCGTAATCACTCGGAATGAGCGCCAGGATCTCCTTCAGGACCGCGGCGTCTCCTCGCGTCGCCCGGCGCCGCTCGAGCGCAACCGCGCGAAGCGGTGCCAGCAGGTCCGCCGGCTCCTGTCCCGGCGGAGCGTCCACCTCGCCCGCCGCGATCGCGCGCGCCAGCCGGGCCGCGCTGTCCGCATACGCGCGGTCCCGCAGCTCGGCCAGCCGGGTGAGCGCCAGCGGCGCGTCGTTCCATGCCACGTCGCCCCGGAGCGCCTCGCGGAGGCGACGCCACAGGGCCGCCGGCCGCCGCTCCCGCAGAATCGCCAGCGCGGAATCCGCCGCCGGAGTGCCCTGGCGAAGGCCTTCGTGGATTTCCGAGTACGTCGCCCGAGCGGGGTCGTCCACCCGAATGAGGACCTGGCCATCCGTCGGTCTCACGCCGGCAAGCAGCAGCACCGACACGGTTGTAAGTCTGATCATCGCGCTCGCGTCGTGCTCGCGGTTGGTAGGGCGATCCAGACTGCCACGGCGGCGATCATCCCCGCCGCCGATCCCAGCAGCGCCATCGGGCCGCCCGCTTCCTGATAGAGCGCCCCGAACGCCAGTCCCGCCGGCAGCGCGGCGATGCCGACCAGCGCGTGATAGACACCGAACCCCCTGCCGATGCGCACCGGGCTGAGCCGCGCCACCAGGGCCCGTTCCGCCGACTCGGTGAGACCGGCCACCAGTCCCAGGAGCAGAAATACCGCGACCGCCATCACCGGGGAGAGGTCACGACTGAGCGCGACGGCGATCGCCGCGAACAGGACCCCACCGGCGGCGACGGTCGCCCGCGGTCCCAGACGATCGGAGAGCCATCCACCGGGATAGGAGCTGGCGCTCCGGACCACGTGAAGGCCGGCCCAGATCAGGGGAATCGCCGGCACCGCCACGTTCAGGTGCTGGAGCCTGAGGAGCAGGAGCGCCTCGGGCAGCCGGAAGAACGTGAGGGCCGACAGCACCAGCACCGGTGCCCAGAAGATATGTCCCACGGCATCGGCCCTGATCGCTGACTCGAACACGCCGGATCGGGCCCGCGCTCCGACCCCCCTGAGCACCACCGCGAGCACCACGAAGGCCAGCAACCCGGGGAGCACGCTCCAGCTGATCACGTCCCGGACGGTCAGGCCGCGTTCCAGCAGGTACCACGCGAGGACCGACCCGAGCACCGCCCCGAAATGGTCGGCGCCGCGGTGAAAGCCGAAGGCCCGGCCCCGCGATTCGGTCGACGTGATCTCCGCGATCAACGCGTCGCGGGGCGGCGTGCGGATCCCCTTGCCGATCCGATCGATGATGCGGAATCCGATCACCTGCCACGCGGAGCCGGCGATCGCGATCAGCGGCCGCACCAGCACCGCGGTCGCGTACCCTCCCAGGATGAGGACGCCCCGCCAGCGCGGCCGGTCGGCGAGCCGGCCGCTCACCACCTTGAGCACGGCCGCCGTGAGCTCGGCGGCCCCATCCAGCAGTCCCAGCGCCAGTGCACCCGCGCCGAGCGGCCCGGTGACGAACGCCGGAAGCAGCGGATAGACCATCTCACTCGCCAGATCGTTGAACAGCGAGACCAGCGAGAGGCCCTTGACCGGGCCGGGAACCTTCGCTGCCCCGGTGGGCTCACTCATGAGGCAGCGGCCGCCGGAGCGAACACCTCGAGGGCCCCGCGGACCACCTCGAACCCGGCGGGCGTCTCGGCCCCGAGCTCACCGTCGAGATCGATCGGCATCGGTCGGCGGGTGCGGACCTGGAACGCGGTCGCGCGGAGCGCCTCGACCTCGGGCCGGTGCACGTGGGTGCCCCACTTGAGGAACGGCGCGAGCTTCAGCAGGTCCCACCGGTGGTTGACCTCGATCGAGTAGAGGTCGAGCCGCGCGTCGTCGATGGTCGCGTCCGGGGCGACGGCGAGTGCGGCCCCGTAGTAACGGCCGTTGCCGACCACGATCTGCACGGTACGGCTGCGCCGGGTGCCGCCCTCCCACGCGATGTCGGCGTGGAAGGGGTGACTTCGCCGGATGGCCCTCAAGGCCGCCAGCCCATAGGCCAGCGCGCCCCATCGCCGCTTGGCGGAGGGGGAGAGTGCTTCGGTGATCTGGACACTGAGCCCGATGCTGGCGGTGGTGCAGAAGTACCGCCCGTTCACCCGGCCGAGGTCGATCCGCCGGCGGTGCCCGGCCGCGATGACCTCGCCGGCCTTGCGTGGATCCGTCGGAATCTCCAGCGTGCGGGCCAGATTGTTGGCGGTGCCGAGGGGCACGATGCCGAGTGGAAGGCCCAGCTCGGCCAGCACCTGAACGGCGGCGTTCAGGGTTCCGTCTCCACCTGCCACGATGACCCGGTCTATCTCGGGGGCCCGGCGCCGGATCAGCTCCCGAAAGGTTGAGGGGTCCTCGGTGTACTCCACCAGGACCGCCAAACCGGCGTCTCTCAGCGCCGTTACCGCTTCGTCGGCCTCCTCCGCGGCCCGTCGGGCGCGGGGGTTCACGAGCAGCAGGGCAGGCCGGGGCATCGCCCAAACCTAGCATGTATGTTTGTCGCCATGGCACCCGAGTCTGCCCGCTTTCATGAGTCCAACCTGTGGGCAACGCCGATCCGGGACTTCGGGCTCACCATCGAAGGAACTCCCCTCCAGCCGATCATCGAGGAATTCCAGGGCGAGCTCCGCCAGGTCGGGCTGACCCGGGTGCGGCCCAGGTTCTATCTCTCGACCGAATGGGGCGTGCCCTTCGAGTCGGTGGCGATCGCGATTCCCTTCTATCTGGCCCGGCCCGAGCTCACCGCGCTGCACGTCGAGCGCACCGGGCTGGTCGAGGGCTTCAACCGGGCGGACATCCTGCGCTACCTCCGGCATGAGATGGGACACGTGGTCAACTACGCCTACCGCTTGTACGACCAGGAGGAGTGGGTCAAGCAGTTCGGCTCGATCACCCAGCCCTACTCCGAGGAGTACCGGCCCGAGCCGTTCAGCCGCCGATATGTCCGCCATCTCCCGGGCTGGTACGCCCAGAAGCACCCGGACGAGGACTGGTCCGAGACTTTTGCCGTCTGGATGACGCCGGGTCTCGACTGGCGGAAGGAGTACAGCGGGTGGCCGGTGGCGTCGGCCAAGCTGGCCTACTGCGACCGGACGATGGCGCTCCTGCGGGACCACGACCCGGTGGTCACCCACGTCGAGCTCGAGGAAGACGTTGCCGACATCGAGTACTCACTGGGTCATTACTACCGGGACGAGTCCATCGGGCTGGGCGACGTCCCGCCCGGTCTCGATGGCGCCATCCGCGCCATCTTCGAGGACCTCGGCGGGCCTCGCGACGGCGTCACCCGGGAGCCGCTCGCTCCGGCGAGCGCCCTGATCCGCCGGCTGGAGCCCGATCTTCTCACCAACGTCTTCCGCTGGACCGGCCATTTTCCCGAGCGGACCCGGGTTCTGGTCCGCTACCTGGCGGAGCGCGCCGAGCATCTGCGGCAGGGATATGTCCCGGCGAGGGAGCATGCCGCGACGGTCGCGGTGACCACGCTGGTCACCGGGCTGGCGATGAATCATGTGCAGCGGGGGAGCTACCTGCCGTAACCACAACTGCGTGGAGGGTGAAGCAGTTCTGTCTTTTATCTCTTCTTCTTGTG
This sequence comes from Gemmatimonadales bacterium, assembly GCA_036556625.1. Taxonomy (GTDB): domain Bacteria; phylum Gemmatimonadota; class Gemmatimonadetes; order Gemmatimonadales; family GWC2-71-9; genus CAVVWJ01. The sequence continues at coordinate 30,246 of DATBJC010000055.1, read as the reverse complement.
TCTGGCAAGGGCGAGGTCCACGATCCGCTCGATCAGCCGCGTGTAGTCGAGTCCTCCGGCCGCGGCCGCCATCGCGAACTCGCCGCCTTTGGCCAGATAGCAGCTCGCGTTCACCTCCAGCACGTAGATCTCTCCGGTGTCGGTGAGGCGGATGTCCACCCGGCCGTAGTCCCGGACCCGGAGCGCGCGGTAGGCGTCGACCGCCACCTTCTGCAGCCGCGCGCGCAGCTCGTCGGGCAGCTGCGCCAGCACCGAGCGGGTGCCCTTGTACTCCTTGCTGCGCTCGTCCCACTTGGCCTTGCTGTCCATCACCTTGGGCACGCCCTCGGGAAACCCGGTGAAGTCGATCTCCACCGGCGGGAGTGCCTTGGGCTGCGAGTTGCCGACCACCCCGACGTAGAACTCCCGCCCGTCGATGAACTCCTCCGCCAGCGCGGCGTCATCCAGCTCCTTGCGGATGGCGCTCACTCGCTCCATCAGCGCCACCGCATCATGCACCAGCGACTTGCCTCCGATCCCGAGCGAGGCGTCGGAGCGCAGCGGCTTCACGAAGAGCGGCATCCGGAGGTTGCCCCCGGTCTCGAAGGCGGTGTCGCGCGCGAACACCGCGAAGCGGGGATAGAGGATGTCCTCGAACGCGAGCAGCTTCTTGGTGAGACCCTTGTCCTGACTGAGATAGAGCTCGCCGGGACCGCTGCCGGTGTAGTCCAGGCCGAGCAGATCGAGCAGTCCGGTGACCGGGATGTCGCCGAATACGTTTTCGCCGAACATCTCCATCAGGTTGAAGACCAGATCCGGCCGCCTCCGGGAGAGGCCGCTGATCAGGCGCTTGACGTCGCCGTGCACGCCGAGAACCGAGACGCGGTGCCCCAGCTTGCGCAGCGTCCGCGCGACCTGGGGGACCACCGGGTCGTATTCCTTGGAGTTCTCGTCTTCGCTGTCGAGGTACGTCAGGACGGTGATCTTCACGGTGCTCCTTTAGGAGCCGACTGACTGCTATTCCTCCAGCTCCATCCCCCAGCGCGCCAGCGACACCGGAATGCCGCCGTACGCCAGCAGCTCGTCATGGAACCGCTTGTACTGGAACTCCGAGCCGGCGCGCTCGCGGTAGGCGTCACGCAGCCGCAGCAGCTCGCGGCGGCCCACGGCGTAGCACAGTTGGTAGGTGGGCCAGGCGCAGTAGCGGCGCACCTCGGCCTCGGCGTTGGCCCGCTCGATCGGCAGGTGCTCCACCATGTAGTCCACCGCCTCGGCCGGGCTCATGCCTCGGGTGTGGAGGCCGACGTCGAGCACCACGCGGATGGCGCGCCAGAGCAGATTGACCAGCTGGAACAGCCGCGCCTGGTCGTCGGCGTAGTAGCCGGACTCGTCCATCAGCTGCTCGCAGTACAGCGCCCAGCCCTCCACCATCACCGGGGTCCAGACGTGGCGTCGAACCTCCGATGCGAGTCCCTGCGCGGTGACCAACTGGAGGTGGTGGCCCGGATAGGCCTCGTGTGCCACCATCGAGGGAATCGCGTGGCGGCAATGGCCTCGCCGCTGGCGGGCCAGTGCGTCCGGCGGCAACGATGGATCGGGCGACGTCACGTAGAACCGCCCGGTCTGATGCGCGAGGAAGATGGGCGGCGGCTCGTAGGCCGCGAACGGCACCAGCGCGAGCATGAACCGCGGAGTCGGAACCACGTCCACCGGGTCCTGGGGAATGCTCACCAGCTCCCGGTCCTCCACAAAGGCGTGGGCCCGGTCCAGCTCGGCCCGGTAGACTCCGAGCAGCGCCTCCGGCTCGGGGGATTCGCCGCGCAGCTCTTCCACAATCTCGCGCCAGTGCCGGCCGTCAAGCCGCCCGGCCAGCCCGGCCAGCTCTGCCTCGGTCTCTTCCTGGAGATGCAGCCCATAGCGCCACAGCTCGGGCGCGCCGGCCACCAGCGCGTGCTCGTGATGCAGCCGGCGGCCGAACTGGTCTTCGCCCACGGCGAAGGCGTGCGGATCGGGCGAGGGCTCGATCTCGTCCCGGAGCGCGCTGCCGAATCGCTTGAGGGCCTCGAGCGCCTCACCGGTGGCCTTCCGGAGCTCGGCTCGCATCTCGGGGGCCTCTTCCTCCATGGCGCCGGCCAGCTGCACCACCAGCTCGCCGCCGCCACCCAGCATGCCCAGCGCCGTATCCACGAACACGGAGGGCGGCTCGTCCAGGCTGTTGCGCGCCGCGTCGAGGAAGGCGGGAATCGCTTTCAGGCGCTCGAGCGCGGCCGGTGCGCGCGAGGCGATCGCTCCGCCTCGCTCCGCTCGGGGCAGGCTGTTGTTGCGGGTCAGGATGGCGTAGAGACCCTGAAAGACGTGCGACAGCCAGTACGCGGGATTGCGGGCCTGCGGACGCTCGTGCTCCAGCCGGAAGATCGTGCTGCGGATCTCGCCCAGCAGGGCGGTGCGGTCGATCTCCGACTGGAGATCGTCGGCCTCGAGCTCCTCGATCGCGCCGGAGACGGAGCGGAGCGACGAGACGTGCTCCCGAGTCGTTTCCGCATCGAAGAGGCCGAGACGCCCATCGAGCGACACCAGCCCGGCCGAGCTCGCCGCGGAGGGGTCGAAATGATACTTCAGATCCAGATAGGAACGGCAGAGATCGTCAACCGACGCCATGGCACCTCGAGGAGAATCCCGAGGGGTGGATCAGCCCTTCGCGATCACCTCTGAATGATCGCCCAGAGTCATGCTGCCGCGAAAGCCCTCCAGTACGACATGGTTGCCCAGCACCGCGCCGTCCAGGGTCGAGCGACTGAGCACCGCATGACGACCCACGATCGCGTTGCGGACCTTGCTGTCGCGGATCCTGGTGCCGTGCTCGAGCGACACGTTGGGGCCGATCTCGCTGCGCTCGATGGTGACGCCGTCCTCGATGTAGACCGGATCGTGGATGGTCACGCCGGGGAAATCCCGCCGGCGGGCGGCGCCGGTGCGCAGCAGGGTCTCGTTGGTCTCCAGCAGAGTGCCGAGGGCGCCGCAATCGTACCAGCCGCCCACCTCGGCGGCGAGGATGCGCTTGCCCTGCTCGATCATCCACTGGAATGCGTCGGTCAGGAAGAACTCACCCTTGTTCTTGGGGGCGGCGAGGACGTGGTCGATGCCCTGCCACAGGCTGTCCACCGCCCGGATGTAGTAGAGGCCGATATTGGCCAGCCGGGACACCGGCGTATCCGGCTTCTCCACGATCCTGGTCATGTAGCCCTGGGCATCGGTGACCACCACGCCGAAGCGCTGGTAGTCCTCCACCTCCTTGGCCCAGATGATCCCGTCCGCGTCGGTCCGGTTGATCAGCGTGAGATCGGCCTCGAACACGGTGTCCACGAAGATGATCAGCACCGGCTCATGGACGAAGGGCCGCGCCAGATTGACCGCGCCGGCGGTGCCGTCCTGCACCTTCTGCTCGATGAAGCGGGAGGGGATCTTGTAGCGCGCCCGGGCGTAGGCCTCCACCTGCTCCTTCAGGTGCCCGGTGATGAAGATCAGCTCGCTCACGCCGAGACCGTCCAGCCGGTCCATCACCCAGTCCATCACCGGGCGCCCCGCCACCTTCAGCAGGGGCTTGGGAATCAAGTGGGTGTGCGGACGCAGCCGGGTGCCCTTGCCCGCCAGCGGAATGATCACTTGCATGTCAGCCTCGGCCGTAGCGGTCCTGGAGTCGCACCAGATCGTCCAGCTCGGGAGTGGACGCCTCGAGCACGTCGCTGTCCGCGACGGCCTCGATCTGATGAACCAGCTTGGGGGGAATGTGCACCGATTCGCCGGCGGTCATCCGCCGCTCCTCCAGCGTGGCGCCCGGCTGGACCCGGAGAATCAGCTCGCCGCGGAGCAGGTGCATCGTCTCGTCCTTCCGGGTGTGATACTGGAGACTCAGCACGTGGCCCGCGCGAACGTGCAGGATCTTGCCCACGTAGCGGTCGGTGCGGGCCCAGATCAGCTCGTAGCCCCATGGTTTGTCTACGCGATAGGGAACGTCCGGCAATCGTCCTCCCGAAAATGCATCGGGTGCGGAAATATAGGCTGGACCGGTGCGCGATCAGAACGCCGGCTGAAAGCTCACCAGCCAGCGGAAGGCCAGTTCATCGTCGTCGGGAGAGCGGTCGTGCGCCAGGCCGGGCCGGTTGAACCAGAGGGGAAAATCCAACCGGGTGACGAAGCTGGTCTCCCCGATCCGGTGCTCGGCGCGGAGGCCGATGCCGGCGTCGGCGAGGAACCGCCCGCCCTCATCGAACGCCGCGAGGGTCGCGCTGAGCGCGTAAGACAGATCGGCGAACCCGGCGACGCCGACGCGGCTGAACAGCTCGCGGCGCGGCCGGGTCAGCAGGGTGCGCTCCAGCTCGAGCGCGAGCCCGGCGAGCGCGCCGGCGGAGAGTCGCGGATCGGCTCCGCGCACGCCCGCCCCGCCGGGGGCGTGGTAGCGCACGTCCTCGTCCGCGAGCAGCGAGCCACGCGAGCGCAGGAAGGGATTGCGGAGCAGCCGGAGTGGATCGGCGCCCTGGAAGTAGATCTGGCGCTGCTTGACCGCCTCGTGGTCCCCGCCGGCGCCTCCGGCGAAGAACCTCGCGCCGAAGGCGAGCTCCGGCGTGAGCCGTCGGTGCGCCGTCGCTTCGAGCGTGGCCCGGCTGTAGAACTGATCGACCTCGGTTGGTCTGGTGCCGGCGAGCCCGTCCCGATTGTACACCAGTCCTCCGCCCAGCGAGCCGCGGAGCCCGAGTCCCCAGCCGCCGCTGGTATCGGCGACGCCCGTGGTCGCCGCTACCTCGATGGTCCCCACGGCGTCGTAATACCCGCGATCGAGGTAGCGGAAGTCGTCGGGATGGACCCACTGGACGCTGAGGCCGTGCGACCAGAGCGCACCGCGGCCAGGGTGTCGCTGCCGCTGCCAGTCGAGCGCCAGGGTCGCGCCATAGCGGCCCTCGACGTCGAACAGGTCCAGTGTCTGCGAGGCATTGGGCGCCCGAAGGAACAGCGGATTCCGCAGTCGCAGGTCCAGGTCCACGTCCCGCAGATCCTCATCCGAGCCCCACCCGGTCGCCACCGACAACAGGGTCTCGTTCAGCAGGAACCGGCCCAGGTAGTCTTCCCGCTCGCCGACGCCCAGGGTGACTCCGCCCGCGTCGTTGTACCAGAGCGTGGGATGGAAGCCCACCGTCATCCGGTCTCGGCGGTGGCGGGTGCTGAAGTAGGGATGGAAGTAGATCTCCGACTCGGGATACGGAGCCAGCAGTGACCGGAGGGTGAAGCGGAGCGATCGCCGGTTGTTCAGCATGTTCCAGTCGTGGCCCCGCACCATCGGATCCAGCAGCACCTCGATCGGCTTGCTCCGCGTGGCCAGCTCCACCGACTCCCGGTCCGACAGGCCCTCCACTCGCGCGACCGCGGTGTCTTCCTCGGCGATGACGGCGACGGCCACCGGATACCGTCCGGGCGCGTGGCGCACGACTTCGACCTGAGTGACCCACAAGGTGCCGCGCCGCTCGCGCTCGACCTTGCCGAGGCCAAAGTCGTACAGCTCGGTGCCGTGCAGCCACTGGGCGAAGAAGCCGGAGAGATCCAGCCGGGAGACCTCTTCCGCCACGCTGCGGAAGGCGGTCTCGTCTACGTGCCGGTAGCGCCACCGCTGGTAGAAGGTGCGCAGGATCCGGTGCATGACCTCGTCGCCCACCAGGTAGCGGAGCTGATGGAAGAACAGCTCTCCGCGGACGTAGATCGCCTGCTGGTAGGAGTCGAAGTCGCGATACGCCTCCGCCGGAAGGCTGGGCGGCTCCGACCGCCGGTCGAGATCGGCGAGCAGCACCCGCGCCTCGGTCTCCGGATAGGTGCTCGGCCGGCCGGCCGCCTCCCAGAACCAGGTGGTCTGGAAGCTGGTGAATCCCTCGTCCAGCCACCCCTCGCGCCATTCGTTGTTGGCCAGGAGACCCATGGTGTAGTTGTGGCCCGCCTCGTGGACGATGAGTCCCTGATCGGCCGAGCCGTCCATGATCATCATGGGGAACTCGGTGCCTCCGCCTTCGATCCGATGCACGTTGGTGAGCTGAGGCCACCCGAATGGACCGAACAGCCGGTCGAGCCAGGCCAGCGCACGCACGGTCCGCTCCACCGCGATCCCGCCGCCCCAGGTCTTCTCGTCACCCGGGGAGTAGAGGACGTGCACCGCCGTTCTCTCAAACTCCCCGCCCTCGTAGCGGTACTCGGGATTGAGCGAGAGCGCGAAGTGATGGACCTTCTCCGCGTACCAGCGGATCCGCTTGCGCCCCCGCTCCGCGCTTCCGCAGACATCCGAGGAGGGAGTGGATGACCCGTAGACGTCGCGCTGGTACTGCACCGGCCGCCGCCGGTTCCGGTTGGCGCGCTCCCATCCTGGATCGCCGCAGACCGGCACACCGGTCGCGCCGACTACCTGGTCTTCCGGGACATCGAGATCCACCGTGAAGGCCGCGAACTCGCCGTAGAACTCGCCGGCGGGATACAGCGGCCGCTCGTTCCAGCCGTATCGGTCGTACACCACCACCTTGGGATACCACTGCGCGAAGTCGAAGCGCCGCCCCCGGCGCGCCTGCCGCCGGGGGACCGTCGAGGGACGAGCGTCCCATTCCATCTCCACCGTCATGGTGTCGCCGGGCAGCAGCGGACGGGGCAGGCGAAACCGCACGATGGTGCTGTCGGGCCCGAAGGGGTACACCGGCTCCACCGGTTCCCCCATGATCCGGACGTCGCGCACGTGGTTGAACCCGTAGTCCGGGTCCTCCAGGTCGTTGAACCGGCGAAGGCCCTCCACCGAGTCGGCGTCCGACCAGCGCGATCCCGGCCGGAAGGCGTTGAGGTGGAGGTGCAGCGCGAAGGTCGCGAGGGTGTCGGGGGAGTTGTTGCGGTAGTGGATGCGCTCGCCGCCGGCGAGGACGCCGGCCGGCTCGTCCAGCCGGGCGCTGATCTCGTACCTCACATCCTGCTGCCAGTGGGAGCCCGCGTCGCGGCCGGGTGACTGTTGCAACGCCAGGAGGACGAGGGCGATCACCGGCGGAAAGGTAGGCTGGGCCGGGGATCGAGGCGAGGCCGAGCCAGTGATCCCGCTAGTCCACGCAGCAGCAACCAGTTAGAGGACTTGCCCTGACTGCATGAAGCTTTCTAATAGTTGGCGAGGAACTCTTTCCATGGACGATGCGTAGGTTATACGTATAATGAGCTGACGAAGCATCGGAGAGAGTCGCAATGACGGCCAACACGATAGATCCGACCTCGAAGCGCATCCTTCAGCTCCTCGCCCTCGACGGCCGCGCCAGCTACCAGGCCATCGCCGACGAGATCGGTCTCTCCCGCCCAGCCGTGATGGAGCGGGTCAAGCGACTGGAGGAGGCCGGCTTCATCCAGGGGTATCACGCTCGGCTCGACCGGGCCAAGGCCGGGTTCCCGATCACCGCATTCGTGGCGATCCGCTATCCGACCACGGACCACACCGACGACGAGCCGGTGGTCCGGGCGCTGGCCGCCAACCCCAACGTGCTCGAGTGCCACCACGTGGCGGGCGATGACTGCTACGTCATCAAGGTGGCCGCGCCGTCCATCGAAAGCCTCGAGGGCGTCCTGCGCGAGATCAAGCAGCCGGGCCGTGCCGCCAGCACCCGCACCACCATCGTCCTCTCCACGGTGTTCGAGAAGCCGGGTATCGCCCCGGCGGAGGACGACTAGATGGCGGGGCTTCGTGGCAAGGCGCTGATCGCCTATCTGCTGGTCTGCACCGTTTGGGGCTCCACCTATCTCGCGATCCGGATCGGGGTGATGCATCTGCCGCCGGTGCTCTTTGCCGGGGTCCGCTTCGTCATCGCGGGGCTGTTGCTCGCGGGCATAGTGCTCGCCACCGGCGACCGGTTGCCCCGGACCCTGCGCGACTGGAAGGTGAATGCGATCACCGGGGTCTTCCTCCTGCTCGGCGGCAATGCGGTCGTGGTCTGGGCCGAGCAGCACGTCGAGTCGGGAGCGGCGAGCGTGTACATCGCGGCGGTGCCGCTGTGGGCCGCGTTCTTCGACGCGATGTGGCCGGGCGGCACCACGGTCTTTACCTGGCGGGTGGGGGTCGGGTTGGCGCTGGGCTTTCTGGGGAGCGCGCTGCTCGCGGGGGTGACCCCGGGAGAGCTTCTGAGCGCGGATCTCGCCGGTCCCGTCGCGCTCACTCTGGCCAGCGCATCGTGGGCGCTGGGCACCGTGTACTCCAAGCGCAACCCGACCCAGACGACACCCTACGCCGCGTCGGCCGCGCAGATGATCGCTGGGGGAGCGGTCATCACGCTGCTCGGCCTCGTGCTCGGCGAGGCGGACCAGTGGCGATGGTCGGCCTCCGGGCTCGGCGCGCTGGCATACCTGGTCATCTTCGGCTCCATCGTCGGGTTCACTGCCTACGCGTACGCGCTCCGCCACGCCTCGGCGACGGTGGTGGGCACCTATGCGTATGTGAATCCGGTCGTGGCCGTATTGCTGGGCTGGCTGATCCTGGGGGAGGACATCACGGGCCGGACCATCGGGGCGATGGTGCTGATCCTGGGCGCCGTGCTCATGATCCAGCTCGGCGCCGTCACTCGCAGCAAGCCCGCGACAGTGCCGGAGCGGACCACCGGCGAGCATCGGGCGCTACGGACCTCGCCGGCTGACTGATTGATGTGAGGTTATTTAATCAGCTTGAATGGAGCGAAGGGGGCCATGCCGGCCACAGACCACCGTCCACCGGACGTCAGCCCGAGATCAGCTGGCGGCGGAGCTTGGTCATCCGGCGCCGGACCGAGCCGTCATGGATCCGCTCCCCGATCCGAACCACCGTCCCGCCCAGGATCTCCGGATCCACGTGAAACACCGCCAGCACCTCCTTACCGAGCTGGCGGCTCAGCGCGGCCTGGATGTCCTTCTGAAGTGAGGAGTCCGCCGGGCGTGCCAGCGTGACTCCGGCCCGCACCCGGTTGTGCTTGAGGTCGAGCAGCGCCTGGTACTCGGTCGCGATCTCCCGCAGCAGCCGCTGCCGTCCCCGCCGCACCAGCGCCTGAAGGAACAGCACGAACGTCCGGGGAGCGCCTTTGAGCGCGGCACTCAGGAGCCGCGCCTTCTCCGCCTTGGGCACCCGAGGCGACATGAGCACTGCCTGCGCTTCCGGCGTGGTCTCCACCGCGCCGGCCACCGCGTCGATCAGGTCGGCGAAGTGGTCCGTGTGCCCGCCGCTCTCGCCGATCTCGAACAGCGCCTCGGCATAGTTGCGGGCGATGGTAGTGGCTCTCACCGCCGGTCTTCCAGGCCGGCGAGGAACTCGGTCACCAGCTTGCGGTCGGTGTCGCTGTCCAGCCGCTTCTCGATCAGCTTGGAGGCGGCGGCCAGGGACAGGTCCACGGCCTCGCGCCGAAGCTCGGCGATGGCGCGCTCCCGCTCGGCCACGATCTCACGGCGGGCCTGCGCCAGCATCTCCTGCTGCTCCTGCTTGGTCTTCTCCACCGCGTGGGTCCGATCCTTCTCCGCCGCGTTCCGGGCCTCTACGATCAGCGCATGGGCCTGCGCCTTGGCCTCGCCGAGCAGCTTCTGATGCTCGGCCAGGACTTGGGCGGCCTGCTCGCGGTCGCGGGCGGCCTCGGCGAGCTGGCGCTCCAGCGCCTGCTCCCGCGCCTCCACCGCACCCAGAATCGCCGGCCAGGCGAACTTCTTCAGGATCAGGAGCAGCAGCAGGAAGATGAAGACGGTCCAGAGCATCAGCCCGCCCTCGACCGTGAGCGGGCCGGACGCGTGCTCCTGGGCCTGGAGTGTGACGCTCAGCATTCGGTCTCCCATCAGTGACGGCGTCAAGCGTGAAGAGTGAAGCGTGGAGCGGGAGGCACGTCACGGATCGCCTTTCACGTTTCACTCTTCACTCTTCACGCTTGACGCTTCTAGTACGTAATCTTTCCCTGGATCAGGAACGCAATGACCGCCACGAAGAGTGCCACGCCTTCAACCAGCGCGGCCGCGATGATCATCGCGGTCTGAATCCGTGCCGTAGCGTCGGGCTGCCGCGCGATGCCCTCGGTTGCCCGGCCGCCGATCTGGCCGATGCCGATGCCCGCGCCTACCACGGCGAGTCCGGCGGCGAGACCGGCGCCGATGAGACCGTAGCCCTTGTCGGCTCCGGCCGCGGCGGCCTGAAGCATCGGAAGGATGTCCAGCATCTGTTGCTCCTCAGCTCGACGGAAGATCCGGAGTCGGTCGCGCCCGCCGTGCGTGGATCGCCTCTTCCGGAGCGATCTCGACTCGGTGACCCGCCGGTGCTTCCGGCGCGAGGCCGGCGGGCAGCGGGCATCGTCCGCCGGACGGCGGACTACTCGGCCGACGCCGCGCGGGCGCGCGGGGCGTCGGGGGTGGAACGACCTACCTGCCGCAAAGGCACTCCTAGTGCTCCGCCCGCATCAGCCCGATGAACACGCTGGTGAGCAGGGTGAACACAAACGCCTGCAGAAACGCCACGAACAATTCCAGGATCATCACCCCGGTCGCGAGCAGCGAGGCGCCGATTCCCACCGCGTAGCTCTGGAACAGGAAGGTGAGCCCGATCAGCGCCAGCACCAGCACGTGGCCCGAAGTCATGTTGGCGAAGAGCCGGACCGCCAGGGCGAACGGCTTGGCCAGCTTGCCGATCAGCTCGATCGGGGTCATCACCGCTAGCAGCACCACCTTGAGGATGGTGCCGCCGATACCGCCCGGCAGCCCGGACGGCAGGTAGAAGATGGTCTTCAGGTATCCCTTGGGCCCCAGCGCCAGCATGCCGGTCACTTCGATCACCAGGAACGCCATGACCGCGAGCGCGGCGGTCACCGCGATGTTGCCGGTCGCGGTGGCGCCCCAGGGAAGCAGGCCCAGCAGGTTCATCGTCAGGATGAAGAAGAACAGCGTCAGCAGGTACGGCGCGTAGCCCTCGCCGTGGTGGCCCACATTGGGCAGCACCACCTCCTGGCGGATGTAGAGCGCCAGCGCCTCCATGGAGCCGGCGAAGCCCTTGGCCGGGCGGCCCCGCGCCTGTTCCCTCGCGACGGTCCGCGCACTCAGCAGGAAGACCAGCGCCACCAGGATCGCCGCGAGCAGCATGTAGACCAGGTGCTTGGTGGGCGAGAGATCGAGGGTGATCCCGCCGATGTGAATCGGCTCCCACCGGGGCAGGTGCACTACGCCGAAGGGTGTCTCGACCTCGTGCGAGTTCCCGATGTGGTGCACGATGTCGATCTGACTCTCGGACGCCTCGTGCTGCGACGTCGGGGCGACCGCGTCGCGGGCCACGTCGCCGGTGCCGGCGTGCTCCTGCGCGGCCAGCGCTCCGCCCGCGCCGAGCGCCGCCAGCATGAGCGCCACAGCCACCATCGAACGGAGTGACGTGAGGGATCGTCCGAAAGCCGTCATCGCCCGCCTTCCCGCGAGTATTCTCCCATAGCCACCACGCCTTCCACCAGCAGCAGCCCGACCAGCACACCCACCATCGTCACCAGCATCGGCGCGGCCAGGTCATCGGGGGCTGCCATGGTCGCGAAGGCGGCCACCGCCACCACGCCGAACCGCGCCAGCATTCCCAGACCCCACACCGTGAAGAACCGCTGGGAGCCGACCGCCTTGAGGGTCCACCAGCCGAGCGGCGCCTGGAGCAGCAGGCCGGCGCCGAGCCCCCACAGGATACCGCCGCGCCACTCCGGGGGGGAGACGGCCATGGCCACCAGTCCGCCGGCGCCTACCGCGGCCACGCCGGCCAGGTAGCGGCCGGCGAGGGTCACTTCTCGCCGCCGTCCTTCCTGGTGAGCGTCCGGATCAGCGAGTACATGGTGCCGCCGAAACCCAGGAACGCAGCGACCACGGTGAAGATGCCGCCGGTGCCGAGCTTGCGATCGACCCACTGGCCGGCCAGGACGAAGACCACGAGGATCACGGCCAGCTGCACGCCGAGCCCCGCGTAACGCATCGGCCCGGGTCCCTGTTGGCCGCCCGGATCAGGGGTGGTCACGGCGCAAACCTATGAGCTTGTGAAAAATTTCGCAAGCTGCCTACCGCCATGGCCGCGCAGGGAAGCGGCATGAACGCATTCGATCATGTCACTTGATCATATGATGGCGAGCCATGCATCACTGTGAATTAGCGCGGGCAATCCCCAGCAGCCGTTCATACTTCGCCGCCTCGGCAGATTTTCCCTGCCTTCGATAAAGTCCCACCAGCAGGGGCAAGATCTCTCTTCTTCCCTTCACACCCCAGTAATCCTTCCGGGTGTTCTGATCGTGGTAGGCCTGCAGCAGGAGGGACTCCGCCTCGGCGTAGCGGCCCTGGAGCGCGAAGGAGTAGCCCAAGGCACTCCGTGTCACGGATGTCGCGTAGTGCGAGGGCCCAGCCTGCTCGGTCAATATCGGCAGTGCCTCTTGGAGCAGGGACTCTGCCTCATGCGGGTTGCCCAGCTCGTTCAGCACGGCGCCGAGGTTCGTGAGCACATCCCCGAGCACTGAACACTGGGCGGCTCGGCAGATCGCCAGGGCGTCCCGAAGAGGGGTCTCGGCCTCCGCGGGCTCGCCTTTGAGGCGCTTCAGGAGACCGATATTGCGAAGACTGTAAGCGACCTCTGGATGCGAGGCGCCATGTCGTTTCCGGCGTGCGTCGAGGGACTCGCGAGCCAAGGCCTCTCCCTCACCGACTCTGCCTTGCTCGCCGAGGATGAGGGCCAGGAAGTCCTTCGCGTACAGGGTGGACCGGTGCTCCGGACCCAAGGTGCGGTGGTTGGTGGTCATCACTTCGCGCCAGTCGCGCTCCGCGATGCCCAATTTCCCCCAGTCGAAGTGGAGGGCACCCAGGTCGGCCAGACATCTCATGGTGAGCTCATGCTCCGGTCCGAGTACAGACCGGTACATGCCCACCGCCTGGACGAAGATCGATTCTGCCTCCTCGTAGCGGCCTTGTGCCCTCACCACGTGCCCCAGTTCACTGAGCGCATGGGCCATCTCCGGGTGACCTGCGGGGAAGACTCGGCGGCGGGCCGCGAGCACCTCCCTCAGGAGCGGTTCCGCTCCCTGAGGATCGGCCTGGGCTGCACGAACCTCCGCCAGATACCCGAGGCTCGAGAGCACCGCCGGATGGTCCGCCGGCAGCAGTTCTCGGTGCACCGCAAGCGCCGCCCGGAATGCGCTGTCCGCGCCCGGCAGATCCAGGGCATCGAGCCATGCCTGGCCTAGAAGGGTCAGATCTCTGCCGACCTCACGGCTCCTCTCGCCGTGGTGTCGGAGATCCAATGTCAGTGCCTCCCGGATGAATGTCACTCCTCGCTTGTGATTTCCCTTGCTTACCTCGACGAGCCCCAACATTCTCAGCGGTCCCGACGCTCGCGGATCGTCGGGATGGCTGCGACGCAGCCGCGCGAGGGCCTCTCTCAGCAGGGAGTCCGCGCGCTCATGCTCGTCACGTTCCAGCAGAATGGTGGCCCACTCCGTGAGCCTCGTTGCCAGCTCGGCGTCCACATCTCCCGGGAGGGAACCGGTCAGTGCAACGGCTTGCCCGAGCAGGGTATCCGCCGGCGCATAGAGGCCAAGCGATCGGTGAACCGTGCCGAGGACGGTGAGGAGCTCCGCACGAATTGCCGGTTGTCCGGCGAGAGTACTGTCCATGCCGTGCCGGCTTTGGTCCAACAGCTCCCGGGCGGTGACATCGCGACCTTGCGAGTGCTCCGGATCGGACGCCTGGAAGAGATCGACCAGGAAGTCCCGCACCGCTTGGTGTTTGGCCGCCTCGGCAGTCGCGATCCGTGCGCGCTCCGCGGCGCGGAGCCCCTGCCAGACCGTCCCGGCGAGGCCGGCCACGAGTGCGAGGACCACGGCCGCGCTCGCCGCGAAGCCCAGACGGTGTCGGCCCACGAATTTCGCCGCTCGATACCGCCGGGTATCGCGTCGCGCGGCCACAGGCAGACCGTCCAGGTGGCGGCGAATGTCGCCCGCGAGCTGTTCGACCGTCTGATAGCGCCGCTCGGGCTCCTTCCTCATCGCGGTCAGCACGATGACATCGAGATCGCCGCGCAGCCGCCGGCGCCGAGCTTCAGGCGCCACCTGACTCGGCGGATCGGGCTCGATCTGGCAGACCACCCGCTCGATGTCGACGGGCGTCCGGTGTTCGAAGCGGTGCGCGCGTCGGCCGCTGAGAAGCTCGTAGAGCACCGCGCCAAGGGCGTAGACGTCGGTGGCCGTAGTCACCGGTCTCCCCATGAGTTGTTCCGGGGCCCCGTAGTCCGGGGTCATCACGCGAACGCCGGTCTCGGTGAGACCGGTGTCGCCCGCGACCCCGGGGTCGAGGAGCTTGGCGATTCCGAAGTCGAGGAGCTTTACCTCGCCGTCGGCGGTAACCAGGATGTTGGAAGGCTTGAGGTCTCGGTGAACAACGAGATTCTGGTGAGCGTAGCGAACGGCGTCGCAGGCATCGAGGAAGAGCCGGAGACGCTCGTCGATGCCGAGACTTCGCTCCTGCGCATGGGCGGTGATGGTCTCTCCGTCCACGTACTCCAGCGCGAAGTAGGGCTGGCCCTGGGCGCTGATGCCGCCGTCCAGCAGACGCGCGATGTGGGGATGGGTGAGCCGTGCCAGAATCTGCCGCTCGGCGAGGAAGCGGCGATGGATCTCGTCCGAATCCATGCCCCGCTTGATGAGCTTGAGGGCAACCCGCTGTTCGAACAGCCCGTCGGCCCGTTCGGCGAGGTAGACCACGCCCATCCCACCCCGAGCCAGCTCGCGCACCAGGCGGTAGGATCCGACCAGACTCTCGCCTGGGGATTCCGCGTCGACGTCGGCGAGGAGGGGAGCTGCGTAGCGGGGAGCGTCGAGCTCGAGGAACCGCTGGGCGGCGGCGTCGGCTCGGAGCAGCGCCTCGAGCCGGTCGCGGAGCGCGGCGTCTCCGGCGCAGACCTGGTCCAGCCAACCGGCCCGGTCGCCCGGCGCCACATCCAGCGCCTGGTCCAGCAGCCGGTCGATCTCGCTCCACCGATCGGTCCCAGGGTTGTCGGCCACGCCGAGAGCTCCTGATCGGCCCACAAGGAAATCGCCGGTGCCGTCGAAGATGTGGTTCGCCGGGTGGAGGCGCAACGTCGCGGCGCCGGGGCGCTCACACCCTGGCCTGCTCCCTGCCACGATGGTAGCATGAGGTCATCCCCCGCAGGACCTCCGCTTGCCCGACTTGCAGGACCGCCTCTCGGCCGCCTTGGCCGGCCGCTACGTGCTCGAGCGCGAGCTCGGGCGCGGTGGAATGGCTACGGTCTACCTGGCGGAGGATCGGAAGCACCGGCGTCCCGTCGCCCTCAAGGTGCTGCATCCCGAGCTCGCGGCCACGCTGGGGCCGGAGCGGTTCCTCCGCGAGATCGAGGTCACCGCCGGGCTCGACCACCCGCATATCCTGCCGGTACTGGATTCGGGCGACGACGCCGGTGTGCTGTGGTACACCATGCCCTTCGTCCAGGGCGAAAGTCTTCGGGACCGACTCCGACGCGAGACCCAGTTGCCGGTGGACGAAGCGGTCAGGATCGCCCGCGAGGTCGCCGACGGGCTCCAGTACGCTCATCAGCATGGCGTGGTCCACCGCGACATCAAGCCGGAGAATATCTTGCTGGCCCACGGGCACGCTCGGGTGGCGGATTTCGGCGTGGCGCAGGCTGTGGAGCGGGCCGGCGGTGACCGTCTGACCGGTACCGGTCTGGCCATCGGGACGCCGCTCTACATGAGCCCGGAACAGGCAGGCCTCGGTGGCGAGGTCGACGGACGCAGCGATCTCTACTCCCTGGGCTGCGTGCTCTACGAGATGCTGGGTGGGGAGCCACCCTTCACCGGGCCCACCCCACAGGCGATCATCGCCAAGCGGCTCAGCGGGGACGCGCCGGCCCTACGTCACCTGCGGCCCAACGTCCCTCCCGGCGTAAACCGCGCCCTCACCCGCGCGCTCGCTACCGTGCCGGCCGATCGCTTCGCCTCCATCGCTGAGTTCGCCCTCGCCCTGGTACCGGACGGCGCCGCACCATCCGCTCCCCGGCTGTCCGTGGCAGCAATACTCGGGCTCTACGGCCTCACGGCGATCGCGGTCTTTGGAGTGATACGCCTCCTCACCTCGACCCTGGGACTGCCCGCGTGGGTGGTGCCCAGCGCGCTGGTGCTGCTGCTGGTCGGACTGCCCATCATGCTTGCCACTGCCGTCCTTCAGGGCCGGTACGCGCGGCAACCATCAACCTCCGACGGCATGCGGCGCCCAGGCCTACCCTATTGGCTCACGTGGCGGCGCGCGCTCTGGGGCGGCGGGCTTGCCTTCGCCGGACTGGGTGTCGCGACGGCGGCCTACATGACGTTGCGGGCCCTGGGTATCGGCCCGGTGGGCACGCTGCAAGCCGCCGGCGTGCTCAAGGAGCGAGAACGGCTGCTGCTGGCGGACTTCGGCACCCGGCAGGTGGACAGCAGCCTGAGCGAGGTCCTGACCGAGGTCTTTCGAATCGATCTCGCGCAGTCGCCGGCGATGACCCTGGTGCCCTCGGCACAGGTCGCGGAGGTGCTCGGCCGGATGCAGCGGCCGGCCACGGCACGGTTGGACCCTGCACTGGCCCGTGAGGTGGCCATACGGGAGGGTATCAAGGGCGTCGTGACCGGCGAGATAGCCAGAGCGGGGGGGCAGTACGTCCTGTCGGCTCAGCTCATCTCCGCACCCACCGGCGAGATACTCAGCGCGCACCGGGAGACCGCCGAGGACTCGACCGGCCTGATCGCCGCCGTCGACCGGCTTTCGGGCCAGCTGCGGGCCAAGGTCGGCGAATCCCTGAAGTCGGTCGAGCGCGCGGAGCCCCTGGAGCAGGTATCGACGGCATCACTCGGAGCATTGCGGCAGTACACTCGGGCGCTGCACGTCGGCGACCGGCAGTACGAATTCGACAAAGCCATCGCCTTGCTCCGGGAGGCGATCGCCATGGATTCGGGGTTCGCCATGGCCTACCGGACCATGGCCATATACCAGTGGAACATGGGCGACTTGAGCGGCGCGCTCGAGTCATTCGCGGGCGCCCTCCATCGCCGCGATCGCCTGACCGAGCGCGACCGCTATCTCACGCTGGGCGACTACCACCACGCCCGGTTCGACCCGCCGGAGGCGATCGCCGCCTACGAGGAGCTGCTGGTCAACCATCCCGAGGACCGCGAGGCGCTCAATAATCTGGCGAACCTGTACGCTTGGCTACGTCGGTATCAGGAAGCGGAATCGCTGTTCGAGCGGGCGGTCGGCTCGGATTCCTTCTTCATTGTAGCACATACCAATCTCATCATGACTCAGTTGCACCTCCGAAAATGGCCTGAGGCCTGGGCCTCATTCGCGCGGGCGAGCCGGCTGATTCCCCACCAAGCCCAGATCGAGATCTTTGGCGTGGCCCTGGCAGGTCGGAGTCGGGACTTCGCCATGGCCCAGGCGCTCATCGATTCGATGATGAGCCGGTACGGTACCGACCCGGGGTGGCGCGGAGACATCTCGGCCGCATTTGGGGAGATCGCCGCCACACGCGGACGGATCGACGACGCCAGGCGCCACTGGAAGGATGCGATGGCGGCAACCGTCGAGACCGGTTCGGCGATGGGCTATCTCTTTCATGCCGTCAACCTGGCAGGGGTCCTCACGGTGGCAGCCGGCGAGCCGGCAAAGGGAATTCACGAAGTAGAGCAGGCGCTGGCAAAGTACCCCCTCGATGCCTTGAAGCCGGTGAATCGCCCCTATCCCGGCCTCGCCTCGTTCTATGCACTCGTGGGCAAGTCGGACCGCGCCCGCGCGCTCCTCTCCGAGTACGAGCGGCTGGTCGAGCCGCGCTTGCGCCGCCGAGCCGCGGCCGAACTCGACCTGGTCCGCGGCCGGCTGGCGGCGGCCGCTGGAGACTTTGCGGGCGCGGTGAGCTGGCACCAGCGCGCGGCGCAGCGGGGAGCAACGCCCGCGTTTGCTTTGCCGGACCTCGCCCAGGCTTACGATCTCGCAGGTCAGACCGACTCGGCAATTGCGGTGTACCAGCGTTACCTGATCACGCCGGACATCAACGGGGCCGTGGCGGACGCCACCTACCTGGCGCTCATTCTCCGGCGGCTGGGCCAGCTCTACGAGGAGGGCGGCGAGCGGGACAAGGCTCGAGAGTACTACTCGCGGTTCATCGATTTGTGGAAGGAGTGTGATCGCAAGCGACGGCCGAGGGTCGAGGAGGCACAACGGCGCCTCGCGGTACTCAATCTGGAACCCAGGTGAAGGCCGGCTCGATCGTCCGGGACGATTTGGGCTGGCGCGCTGGCGCCGACCCCCGCCCGTAGGACTAAATCGCAGGAACACCCCAGCACCGAGCGCGCATGGCAGCCATCCCGGCCCCCCCCCACAGAACGACGTACGCCAGCTCGAGCGCCTGGTCGAGGCCGTCACCCGGCTTCGGGCCCAGGTAGCCCAGCGGATCGTAGGCCAGGAGGACGTGGTGGACGGCATCCTCACCGCCGTCCTGGCCGGCGGCCATGCCCTGCTCATCGGCGTGCCGGGCCTGGCCAAGACCCTCATGGTCCAGACCGTGGCGGAGGCACTGGAGCTGAGCTTCAACCGGGTGCAGTTCACCCCCGATCTCATGCCCAGCGACATCACCGGCACCGAGATCATCGAGGAGGACCTCACCACCGGCCGCCGAAGATGTGGTGCGCCGGGTGGGGGCGCAACGTCGCGGCGCCGAGGCGCTCACCCCCGCCGCAGAAGCGCGCTGGCGATCACCAGCCGGCGGGACCGAGAGACGCCCCCTGAGCGCAGCCGGTCTTGCCCATGGGCGGACAACGCCGAATATTGGCGTCGATCATCGCGGCACGCGAAGCAACGCAGTGAGTTGGGCAGACCCTCGGGTCAACGCCGCGATGCAGTTGGATCGTTCCACCTTGCCGCTCACTGCATGACTGCGGGCTGTTCCCGTCGGTGGCCGCCGACGGAGGCGCCTGCGCCCCTCCGAGAGCAGGACCGGAACCTCCACGCAGGCACTCGCACCAACCCTGCCACGTCGATCGGGGGGCGAGGCACGCGCCGCACCCCCCTCCGCCGTGGCTCCGCTCCGGTACGAGCCTGGCACGTGGCCGCATAAGCACCCGGACCCGCCCCTCGGCCCCATCCACGTTTCAATCGAGGACGACACTATGCAGAGACCATGCGTTCGTCTTACAACAGGTCTCCTCGCGACGGTACTGGCGCTTTCCCTGGGCGCCGTGGCCGGGCAAGCGCAACAGGCGACTCTCACCGGACGGGTCATCGATCAGGCGACCGACGAGCCGCTCCCCGGCGCTCGAGTCAACGTCACCGGCACCAACCTGATCTCCGTCGCCGACCAGGAGGGCGGCTACACCTTGAGGGGGGTGACACCCGGACCGGTGGAAGTTCGCGTGGCCTTCGTGGGCTACGAGCCCCAGCGCCGCAGGGTCGAGGTGAATGCGGGTGACAACACCCTCGACGACTTCGCGCTCGTGGCGGCGCCCTATCAGCTGGAGGAAGTGGTCACCACGGTGACCGGGGAGCAGCGCAACATCGAGCTGGGCAACAAGCCGGCGGTGATCCGAGCGGACGAGATCGTGCAGGAAGCTCCCATTACCAACTTCTCCGATCTCCTCACCGGACGGGCCAGCGGCGTGCAGGTGCTGCCGAGTGGTGGAACCACGGGCACCGGAACCAGGATCCGGATCCGGGGCTCCAGCAGTGTTTCACTTCCGAACGATCCATTGCTCTACGTGGACGGGATTCGCATCGACGACGAGACCCAGTCGTTGGCCGCCGTGGCGGCCGTCGGGGGCCAGACGGTGTCCCGGCTCAACGACATCAACCCCGAGGAGATTCAATCGATCGAGATCATCAAGGGGCCGTCGGCCGCCACGCTGTACGGCACCGAGGCGGCCAATGGAGTCATCCAGGTCACCACCAAGCGAGGCCAGGCCGGACGCCCGCGGTGGAACCTCTACCTGGAGCAGGGGGCGGTGACCGAACCCAATGAGTTCCCCACCAACTTCGTGGGCCTCGCCGCCGACGGGAGCCCCTGCTTCCTGGAAGATGAGGCGACCGGGCTCTGCACCCAGGACCGCCTCGCGTCCTTCAACACGCTGGAAAATCCCAGGACGACTCCCTACGGCACCGGGTACCGGCAGCAGTACGGCGCCAACGTGTCGGGTGGAAGCGAGCAGGTTCAATACTTCATATCGGGTGAGTATGAGGGCGAGCGGGGCGTGTTGCGCCTGCCGGATTTCGAGCGCACCCGGCTGATCGAGCAATTCGCCCTCGACGAGATCCCGGAAGAGGTGAATCACCCCAACGACCTGCGCAGGGTGAGCCTCCGGGCCAACCTCGGGAGCCGGCTAGCCAGCAACCTCGACCTGAATATCTCGACCGGCTTTCTCTCCAGCGATCTCCGGCTGCCCCAGAACGACAACAATATCCTCGGTCTGCTGGGAAGCGCGTACTTCGGCATCGCCGACTCGACCTCCGACATCTTCAACAACGGATACGGCTTCTTCCTGCCGGGTGAGGTCTTCCAGATCCGCACCAGTCAGGACGTGGAACGGTACACGGCGAGCAGCAACCTCAACTGGAGGCCCACCGGGTGGCTCACCGGTCGCGCCATCGTGGGGCTCGATCTGACCACTCGCAAGGACCGCCAGTTCCAGCCCAATGGCGAGGGACCCGATTTCATCGATCAGCTTCAGGGATTCGTCAACGACGCTCGCCGGCAGATCTTTCAGTACACCGTGGATGTGGGAGCCACGGGCACGTTCCAGCTCACACCCCGGCTCACCTCACGCACCTCCGTCGGCACGCAGTACTTCAAGAACACCTTCAACGGCACCGACGCGACGGCCCAGTTTCTTCCCGTCGGGCCCCCAACCGTGACCGCCGGCTCTCAACGTGACGCGACGGAGACCACCAGCGAGACGGTCACCGTCGGCGGCTATGTCGAGCAGCAGTTCGGCTGGAACGACCGTCTGTTCGTCACCGGCGGCCTGCGGGGCGACGACAACAGCTCGTTCGGCAGGGACTTCGACGTGGTGGTGTATCCCAAGGCGGGCGTGTCCTGGCTCATCTCCCAGGAGCCATTTTTCGGTTCCTCCAGCGTGGTGAGCGAGCTCCGGCTGCGGGGCGCCATCGGCGCCTCCGGTGTGCAGCCGGTCGACACCGCCGCGGCTCGTTTCTTCGCTCCGGTCGCGATCTCCAAGAACGGCGACCAGAACGGGGTCACTTTGCAGAACCTGGGCAATCCGGGCCTCAAGCCCGAGCGGTCCCGGGAGATCGAGCTGGGCTTCGATGCCGGCTTCTTCGGGAGCCGGGTGGGGCTCGAATTCACCTACTACGACAAGCTGACCACCGACGCGCTGGTGCTGGTCCCGGTGGCTCTGTCGCTGGGCGCTACCACGGCCCGCTTCGAGAACCTCGGCTCGGTTCGGAACAGCGGGGTCGAGGTGGGGATCAATGCGGCCATCCTGCAGAGCCGGAATCTCTCCTGGGATATCGCGCTCAGCGGATCGTACAACCGCGACAATCTGCGTACCCTGGGACGGGGGGTCAGCCCCATCATTCTGGGAGACCAGCGCTTCGTACCCAACTATCCGCTTGGCGGGTATTGGGCCCCGCCGATTTTGAGCTTCAACGACGCCAACGGTGACGGCATCATCGCCGGCTCCGAGGTGGTGGTGGGCGACACCGCCATCTTCGTGGGCCGCTCCCAGCCCAACAAGCTGCTCACCCTGAGCACCGGTCTCTCGCTGCTCGACGACCACATCCGCGTCACGGGCCTGCTGGACTATCGGGGCGGACATAGGCTGCAGAACCTGACCGATGACTTCCGCTGCGCCAGCCCCGCCGGGTTCAACTGCCGCGCGCTCTTCGACCGCACCACTCCGCTGGAAGATCAGGCCACGGTGGCCGCGCGGACCTTCAGCGGCACCGCGACCACTTTCGGCTTCCTCGAGGATGCCGAATTCCTCAAGCTGCGCGAGCTGTCGCTCACCTTCTTCCCGCCCGACAGCTGGGCCCGTCTCTTCCGAGCGGAGCGGATGAGTCTCACCCTGACCGGCCGGAATCTGGCGACCTGGACCGGCTATTCCGGTGTGGATCCCGAGGTGAATCAGGAGGGTCAGGCCAACTTCGCTACCCTGGATTTTCTGACTCAACCGCCGGTCCGCTATTACACGGCCCGGGTCAATCTCACGTTTTAGGGGAGGTGCGTCATGACTCGATCTTCTGCACTTGCCCCCAGTGAGCGGGCCTCGCGGCCATGGCGGGTGCTGCTCATTCTCAGCACCTGGAGTCTGGCCCTGGGATGCAGTGACGTGCTCCAGGTGGAGGATCCCGACAATCTTCCTCCGGAGGTGTTCAACTCGCCGGCCGGCGCGACCGCCCTGTACCACGGCGCGATCGGCGAGTTCGCCGTCGCCATCGACGGCGACGACTCGGTCCAGGAAGGTCAGATCCTGGTCAGTGAGCTGCTGGCCGACATGTGGATGAACTCCGAGACCTTCCCGACCCGGCAGGAAATAGATCGCCGGAGAATCGACGTCAGGAACGTGACTCTGCGCGACGTATTTCTCTTCCTCCACTCCTCCCGGGTGGCCGCGGAGCGCGCAGCGACTGCGCTGGAGACGTTCTCGCCCGACGGCGCCGCCGACCCTCGGATTCCTGAGATGCGTAGTCTCTCCGGATATACCTACCTGCACGCCGGCGAGAACTACTGCTCCGGGGTGCCCTTCAGCACCACCGAACCCGACATCACCTTCGGCGAGCCGCTCACCACCGCGCAGATCTTCGACTCGGCACTGGCTCGCTTCGACCTGGCACTGGCAGCCCCGGGACTGGGCGCAGATATCGCAGGCCTGGCCTCGGTGGGGAAGGGCCGCGGATTGCTCGACCAGGCCCGGTTCGCCGAGGCGGCGGCGGCCGTGGCCGCGGTGCCGACCGAGTTCCGCTACGTCACCGAGCACTCCCTCAACACGACCCGCCAGGAGAACTCGGTGTATCGCCTGAACGTGGATGCCGAGCGGTGGTCGGTGGCCAACCTCGATGGAGGAACCGGCCTGCCCTACCGCGATGCGGCGGACCCACGGGTTCCCTTTTTCCTCGACCCCACGGACGGTGTGGGCTTCGATGCTTCCACGCCGCAGTTCAATTTGCTGAAGTACGACGGACCGGAAGCCCCGGTGACTGTGGCGGACGGGGTGGAGGCGCGGCTGATCGAGGCCGAGGCGGCGCTTCAGGCCGGCGACGCGGGCACCTGGCTCGCCAAGCTGAACGAGCTCCGCGCCGGCTTGTCTGCCCTGCGTCCGGAGACGCCCGGCACGCTGGCCCCTCTCGCCGATCCAGGCGCAGCGGATGCGCGGGTCGATCTCATGTTTTCGGAGCGGGCCTTCTGGTTCTTCGCCACCGGCCACCGGCTGGGCGACCTCAGGCGGCTGGTCCGGCAATACGGACGGGCGGCGGAGTCGGTGTTCCCGACCGGGGCCTACTTCAAAGGAGGGACGTACGGACCCGACGTGAATCTGCCGATTCCGTTCGACGAGCTGAACAACCCGCTGGCCCAGTCAGGCTGCCTCGATCGCGAGGCCTGAGCCGGAGCACTCCTCAGCCGGCGGGTCGGCTTACGACTCGCCGGCGTCGGCCTCGTCCGCCAGACGGGTGTAGATGAGGATCACGCCGTCGGCCGCGTTGGTACCATAGCGCGTGGTGGCGTCGAGACCGGTCAGCACCTCGATGCGGGCGATGTCGCTCGCCGGCGTGTTGTCGAGCACCTGGAACTCGAAGATCCGCAATCCGTCCATGAACACCTGCACCTGATCATCGAGGTACACGCTGGAATTGCCCCGCCGCTCGATCCGCAGCGGCCGGCCGTCCGCCGTTTCCCGGGTGGAGATGCTTCGCACCGTGAAACGCACGGCATCCCAGCATGATTTCGCACCGGTCTTGGCGATCTGCTCGGCGGTGATCACTCGTCTTGCGGGGCCAGGGTGTCGGCCGGAGTCCTGCGACGACCGTCCGCAGGCAATGCCGCCGAGAACCGCCCCCAGCAGAGCGAGGCGGGCGACCCCGAGAGCGCGGTCCAGAATTAGAGCCTCCCGTCCGACCATACAGCCTCGCGTCGTTCCGACGTAATCAGCATCACTGTACCCCATGGAAAGGTACGATGAATGCACCAAGACCGTCATCCGAGCGGGCGACGGACGACATGCTGCTTCGCCTCGCGGCCCGACCGCCTGACCGCCAAGGGGTTGTGCGGAGCGGCGGGGGCCCGCCGGGCGTGGTGAGGAAGTCGCCGGGATGCTGGCGCCAACCCCTCCCGTAGGACTAAATCTCAGGAGACCCCAGCACCGAGAGCGCATGGCAGCAACCCAGGCCGCCCCCCAGGACGACGTCCACCAGCTCGAGCGTTTGGTCGAGGCCGTGACCCGCCTCCGGGCCCAGGTGGCGCAGCGGATCGTGGGCCAGGAGGACGTGGTGGATGGGATCCTCACCGCCGTCCTGGCCGGCGGCCATGCCCTGCTCATCGGCGTGCCGGGTCTGGCCAAGACCCTCATGGTCCAGACCGTGGCGGAGGCGCTGGAGCTGAGCTTCAACCGGGTCCAGTTCACCCCCGACCTCATGCCCAGCGACATCACCGGCACCGAGATCATCGAGGAGGACCTGACTACCGGCCGCCGCGCGTTCCGCTTCGTGCACGGGCCGATCTTCGCCAACGTGGTGCTGGCCGACGAGATCAACCGCACGCCGCCCAAGACCCAGGCCGCGCTGCTCCAGGCGATGCAGGAGCACCAGGTGACCGCGGGCGGCACCACCTACCGGCTGCCCGATCCTTTCTTCGTGCTGGCCACCCAGAACCCGATCGAGCAGGAGGGCACCTACCCGCTGCCCGAGGCGCAGCTCGACCGCTTCATGCTCGAGCTCAGGGTGGCCTATCCCAGCCGCGCCGAGGAAGAGGCCATCGTGGAGCAGACCACCGGCGCGGTCCGGGCCCCGCTCCACGCGGTGCTCGATGCGCCGTCGGTGCTCTCGATGCAGTCGCTGGTGCGCCGGGTGCCGGTGTCCCGGAGCCTCATCCGCGCGGCCGTCACCCTGGCCCGGATGACCCGCCCCGGCGATACCGACGCGCCGGCCCTTATCAAGGAATACGTGGAATGGGGCGCCGGCCCCCGCGCCTCCCAGTACCTGGTGCTCGGCGCCAAGGCAAGGGCCGCCATGGCCGGCCGGCCGATGGCCGACCTCGACGACGTCCGCGCCGTCGCGCCTTCGGTGCTCCGCCACCGCCTGGTGACCAACTTCGCCGCCGAAGCCGCCGACCGGACCGCGGAAGATCTGGTCAAGGAGTTGGTAGGAGGAAAGACCTGGCTGGGCAGTTAGAGAAGCGTGAAGCATAAAGAGTGAAGCGTGAAGAGGAGAACAATTCCTCTTCACGCTTCACCCTTTACGTTTTACGGTTGTGATCTCAGGTCAGCGGATCGACCAGATCCTCCACGAAGTCGAACCCCTCGATGAACACCTCGAACACGTTGCCCAGCGCCTCGAGCTCCTGCTCGGTGAGCGGCTGGCCGTCGGCCCCGGTGATCACCGGTTCCTGGCCCTGGGTGTATTCAATGGTGGCGAACAGATCGCCGTTCACCGTCACCTCGAAGGTGCCCGAGGTGCCGGCGTGCTCGCCGGTCACGACGACGGTGCCGTGTGCCCCGCGGGCCTCGAGCCTGGAGTTGGAGCTGGTCTCGGTGATGGTGCCCTCGAAGTCCATGCGGAACCCGTTCCGGGTCGGCACGATGAGGACGTAGTCCGCCGTCAGTGCGGTGGAGGTCAGGTGGGTGTCGAGGTCGAAGTTCACCCGGTCGTCGCCGTTGCTGACATAGCCCGACACCGAGACCGTGGCCGAGTTGGTGCTGCCGGTGACTCCCACCAGGTAGTCGAGGTAGGTCACCCCAGCGGAGACCAGCTCGACCCGCACGGTAACCGCGCTGGCCGACTCGGTCGTCACGATGTCGGCGTAGCCCACCTCCACCAGCGGCTCGATGATCAGGCCGCTGATCGGGTTGACCGCGTACACCAGGAACCGGACGCCGTTCTCCGGGGCACCGGTCACCTCCGACGCCTCGTACTGGTCGGTGTCCACGTTGTAGGTGAAGGTGACGCCGAGGTACTCGGCCGGAATCGAGGCTGCGGTGACGTAGGCGGCGCCGTTGCCGCTGGGCTGGCGGTACGCCTTGGCGACGGTCGTCGCGTAGTGGCTCACGCCCTTCTTTCCGCCGGCGATCAGCGACTTGGTCGGCATCGCCTTCACGGCCAGGGCCGCGGGCGACCCGCCCAGCACCGTGCTGATCGAGCCCGACGCCGCGGCGAAGCCCGCGGTGGCCGGCGACTCGAACGACGCGTCGATGGCGGCGATGTCCGACGAGGTGCCGGCCGGGTCGAACGGGGCGTCGGGGGCGGTGGAATCTCCGCCGCAACCGATCACCAGAGCGGTCAGCGCCAGGGCCGCGATGGACGCCTTTGCGGAATGCGGGACGCGCATGAACGTGCCTCCAACCGTGGGGGGTCAGGCCTTCCGGGTCCGAAGTTTCGCTTGGATACGGACTTCGACAGCGGTGCAAGCTTCAGCAGAGCCCTGCATCCGCCCGGCGAACAGGCGGCTCGGCCCAAGGGTAGGCAACGGCCGTGCCGTCCGGACGGAACAAGGGCGGAGAGGTTCGGCCTCTCCGCCCTTGGGTTCTACTGCTGCACCTTTTCGACCACCGGAAGTCCCGCCGCCTTCCATGCCACCCAGCCTCCCACCAGCGCCCTCGCCTTCTTCCATCCCGCCTGACGAAGCTCTCGCGCCACCCGGGCGCTTGTGGCCTCGTCCTTTCACGTACAGTACAGAACCAGTGTGCCGTGATGGTCGAGGCCGCGCTCCCGCGCCAGCCGCACCGCGTCGTCCGGCGGCATCCGGATCGCGCCCTCCGCCCTCTGCGGATCATCGCGATAGCTGCGCTCGGTCCGGACGTCGAGCACCGTGACCGGCTCGCCCTCCGCCCACAGCCGCCACAGCTCGGGGATGGTGATCTTCTCCGCTACCTCCTTGCCGAACGAAAGCTCCTCCGCCTGCTCGCTCCCGGCAGGCGGCGGGGCTGCGACGACGCTTGCCGGGGCCGTGACGACGCCTGCCGGCCTAACCTCCGCCTTCGCCGCTCGCCGCAGGAAGACCGTGATCCCTCCGCCGTGCAACACCACTGAGAGCAGCACCACCAGGCAAGTGATCTGGAACAGTTGCAGCGACCCCTCGATCCCTGCGAACACCGGCAGCAGGACCAGCAGCAGCGCGCTCAGGCCACGCGGCCCGAGCCAGGCGATGATCCGGCAGCTCCCCGGCTCCAGGCCCGCGAACCGCAGCACCGGAAGCAGCACCACCGTCCGGGCCGCCAGCGCAACCACCGCGAAGAGCAGAGTGGGCCCATCCGCCACCTCGAAACCGGTCCAGATGAGCGACGCGCCGAACGCGACGAAGGTGAGCAACAGGAACATCTCCGAGGACGCCTCGCCGTAGTCCAGGAAGCAGTCGCACAGCTCCACGTCGAGCACCGCGATCACCATCCCCGCCGCAAACGCCGCCAGGAACCCGCTGGCCCCCACCGATTCCGCCGCCGCGAAGGCGCCGAAGGCGACACCCAGCGCGTAGATGGACTCGTAGTCCCGGCGCACCCCTACCCGCGATCGCACCCGGTCCAGCAGGGTGATCCCGATGTAGCCCACCCCGAGTCCCAGCAGCGGACCCAGGAGAAAGAGGTTCATGGCGAGCCGCCCCACTTCGCCGGCCATCGGCTCGCCGCCCATCCGCAGGGCGTACATGGCGAGCACCACGATCGGCAGCAGGATCACGTCGTTCATCCCGCTCTCCAGCCGGAGAGCCAGGCGAGCCGACGGCGGCAGCGAGGGATTCCGGATCAGGGTGCGCAGCAGCACCGGATCGGTGGAGGCGAGCGCGGCGCCCAGGATCGCGGCGGCGGCAGGAGAGAGATCCAGCAGGAGCCAGGCGGCGAGCCCGATGAGCACCGCCGGCAGGAGCGTGCCCGGCCCCAGGATCAGGGTGGCGAGCCTGCGCTGGGCCCGGAGCTCGCCGGCGTCCACCGCGATGGCGTCTATGAAGAGCACCAGCACCAGCGCCAGCGTCGCCATCACCTGGAGCGACTCCGACTCCAGCGGGAGATCGATGAGCCCGAGTCCGTACGGGCCCAGCAGTGCACCGAAGAGGAGAAAGATGGCCACCTGCGGCAGCCCGGAGCGTTCCACCGCGCCCGAGAGCAGCGAGGCGACAACGATCACCAGGCCGATCAGCGCCAGTGTGGCGACGAAGGTCTCGTGCGACATGAGCTCAAGTATGGGTTCGTCCGGGCAAGAGGCGCCAGTTGGTGGACCAGGACGAAGAAAGAGCCAGGGATGGTTCCCTGGCTCTTTCCGCGTCTCGGGGGACGTGGGCCGGCGGAAGCTCAGGAAGCGGGAGAGCCGACCGGAACCGGTGTGAAGCGATCGGTCGTCGTGCCGTCGCCCAGTGCGCCGTTGAAGTTGCTGCCCCAGCAGAAGGCCCGATTGGCCGTGGTGACGCCACAGGAGTGAAACGCGCCGGCGCGGGCCTGCCGGAACGCCCGACCGCCGGCAACCGGGGACGGCTCCGCCGTCAGGATCTCCGTCGTGCCGTCTCCCAGCTGGCCAGCGTTGTTCACGCCCCAGCAGAAGCCCCGATTGGCGGTCGTCACACCGCAGGTGTGGGAGCCGCCCGCGACCACCTCGAGAAAACGGTGCTGCCCGATGACCGCGCGGGGCGTGAAGCGCAGGAAGCGCCTGCCGTCGCCGATCTGTCCCAGCCGACCGTTTCCCCAGCAGAAGGCCCGGTCGTCCGTGGTCACGGCGCAGGTGAAGGCGCGCTGGAAGTCGCGACCTGTGCTCACCCGGCTGAACCTGCGACCGCTGGTGATGGCGAGCGGCGTCGGGCTTTCCGCGACGGCGTGGCCCTCACCCAGTTGTCCCCAGCTGTTGTTGCCCCAGCAGAAGACCCGGTTCGCGGTGGTCACTCCACAGCTGTGGTCGTCGCCCGCGCTCACCTGGAGGAAACGCAGCCCCCCGGTGACCGCGACCGGCACGGGGCGCTCGCCTCCAATGGTCCCGTCGCCAAGTCGCCCCTGGTCGTTTCTCCCCCAGCAGTACGCCCGGTCGTCCAGGGTGACGCCGCAGGTGTGGAACCCGCCCGCGCTCACCCGGCGAAAGCGCAGCCCACCGGCGACCGCCACCGGCCGGCTCCGATCCTGGAACGTGCCGTTGCCGAGCTGGCCGTGGGCGTTGCGGCCCCAGCAGAAGGCCCGGTCGGCCGTGGTGACCCCGCAGGCGTGCTCGCCGCCGGCACTCACCTGCTGGAAGCGTAGCCCGCCGATCACCGCGACCGGACGGGTGCTGCAGGGCCGATCGAAGCACGATTCCGGCCCGGTGTCACCGCCATTGCCGAGCTGGCCCTCGTTGTTCAGCCCCCAGCAGTAAGCCCGGTTATCGGTGGTCACTCCGCAGGTATGGATGCCGCCCGGGCTCACCTGGCGGAACGACAGGACCTGGGCCGGCACCATCTCGAGCGCCGGTCCGGACGCCGGTGCGCTCGGGGTTGTAGCCTCCTCGCGGCAGCCGACGGCAAGCACGAGAGCGGGAGCGAGCACTGGTGCGACCCTGCGGGTAAATCGACAAATGCCGTGCATCATGGCGAACTCCTTCTGTCTCTGATCGGCCCCCTTCCACCCGGCGAGCGGGCCTGATCTGCTCGCTCGATGAGTGGCGCTCCATCGTCAAGCCGGCGTCAAGCAGCCCTCAGGCCGCCCGCCTTCCATACCTTGAAGCAACGCAAACGCCGAGCGACCGGGGCCAGATCGGCGTGCTTGGATCTTCGTGATGTCAGGGGTGAGGCTACGCTTGGGCGCGGCAGCGGACCTGTCAACGGCGTCGTTCCGGTAGTAACCTCGACCCATGCCCACCGAGCCCGCCGCCACCGCGCTCCTGCTCGCCACCTGCGGCGTGCTGCTGGCCGTGAGCGTGATCTTCAGCGGGGCGTCCCAGCGGATCGGGATCCCCATCGCCCTGCTCTTCCTGGTGGTCGGGATCGCGGCCGGCTCCGAAGGGATCGGCGGGATCTTCTTCGAGGATTACCGGCTCGGCTTCCGCTTCGGCGCGGCCGGCCTGGCGCTCATC
>DATBJC010000054.1:0-8458 GCA_036556625.1 Gemmatimonadales bacterium | reverse complement strand
ACTGGGCTCGCTCGAGGGTTGGGTAGTGCTTCCCACCGCTCTGCTGAGCGTTGGAGCCGCGGCCCTCAGAGGTCGACCACGACCTTGAAACCGCCATACGACATTCGATTGACGTCGAACGGCATGGCCTTGGGATCGTTCATCATGCGCGTCATCCGGGGGTCCTTCATCACCTTGGCGTTGACCCGATCGCGATGGGCTCGGGACCGGTAGACGATCCAGGAGAAGAACACCGTCTCTCCCGGCTTGAGCCGCAACCGGCGCGGAAAGGTGAGGCCCATTCCCTTCACGTTGAGATCGTCACCGGCGCATTCCCGGTACTCCACGGCGCCGTGGTCTTTCCAGATCCGCCCCGCCTTCCGGGCGATGCGGCGATATGTCTGCACGTTTCGCTTGGGGACAGCCAGGAGAAATCCGTCCACGTAGGCCATCTGCTACCTCCCTGTTGAGCGATTCGACGCGAACTCACGGCCGCTACATCACCGCAGGCGCACCATGACCCATCATCGTGGTCATCCGTGAGGACGGCCCGGATGAGAGTAAGATGTCGGCGACCTGCACCTGAAGCTACCTGTGGCGGTCGTTTTGTGACGCCGCGGACCACGCCGGCAGAGCACACGCGGTTGACTGCGTCCAGGTTTTGTCAGAAGATGGGGAATGCCGACACTCTTTCTCTCGCTGGCCATCGGATTCGTAGCCGGATTGCGCTCGATGACGGCGCCCGCAGCGGTCGCGTGGGGCACCAGGCTGGGCTGGCTGCGCCTCAGCGACACGCCACTGGCGTTTCTAGGCACCGCGCCCGCCGCCTATATCCTGGCCGTGGTGATGGTGGCCGAGCTGGTTACGGACAAGTTGCCGTTCACTCCAAGTCGAACGCGGCCTGGTCCATTCGCCGGTCGGATCATCTCCGGAGCGCTCTCGGGTGCTGCGCTGGCGGCCGGCACCGGAGAATCGCTGACGTTGGGCGTGCTGCTGGGAGCGCTGGGCGCGGTTCTGGGAACGCTGGGTGGTTACCGGGCCCGGGTCGGCTTGGTCTCTTCGCTCAAGGTGCCGGACTACGTCGTCGCCCTGGCGGAGGATGCCACGGCCGTTGGGGTTGGATTCTTGATCGTCGCCATGAGTTGAGGCTCTGCCGGGTGAGAAACACGGGCCCGAAACATCCGTAGGCTGGGGTAGGATGCTTTTGCCCTCCGTCACACAACCCTCGGAGCTGTACCGATGAAGCGCGTGGACCCCCAGGGCACCCGTCTCCCGATCAAGGTCGATTCCACATCCAACGGCGAGTATCCTCCGATTCCGGTTGGTGAGCGCAACCTCGAGGCCAACCGGGTCGCGCTCCAGCGTGCCACGGAGAACGCCAGGCGTCTGGCGATCTCCCGCCGCCGCTTCCTGGTATCGAGTGCCGGAGCGGCCACGACCCTGCTCGCGTTCAACGACATCAACGCCGCGGCCGGCCAGATCGGGGCCTTCTATGAGATCCCGCCCGATGCGGCGCTGGATGAGGACCTGGCGCGCACGCTGATGGAAGGATCGGAGTTCATCTTCGACGTGCACGGACATTTCGCCAATCCGACCGGCGCCTGGCTCAAGAAGGTGCCACCGGGTCGGAGCCCGGTCCTGAATCCCACCCCCGACATCTCCGCCGAGCGCTTCATCAAGGACGTGTTCCTCGACAGCGACACGGACATGATGGTCCTGACGTTCATCCCGTCCATGTCCGACGCCGAGCCGCTCACGATAGAGGAGGCGGCCGCGACCCAGAAGATCATCGACAATCTGGAGGGCACCAAGCGGCTGCTGATCCACGGCCGGGTCAATCCCAATCAGGAGGGCGACATCGATCGGATGGAGCGGCTGGCCAAGCAGTACAGCGTGGTGGGATGGAAGACCTATACTCAGTGGGGCCCGGCGGACAACGCCTACTACTCACTGGAGACCGGACTGGGATTCGAGCTGACCGACCAGCGCTACGGGGTGCCATTCATCGAGCGCGCCCGCGACATCGGCATCCGGAACATCTGCATCCACAAGGGCATTCCGTTCGGCCGCGACGCCAGCTACAAGTACGCCCGATGCGACGATATCGGGAAGGCGGCCAGAAAGTTCCCCGATATGAACTTCCTGGTGTATCACGCCGGATTCGACCCGGAGAATCCCGAGCTGCCGTTCGAGCCCGGCGGGGGCCGCAACGGGATCGATTCGCTGGTCCAATCGCTGCTCGACAATGACATCGCGCCCAACAGCAACGTGTATGCCGACGTGGGCACCACCTGGAACATGTTTCGGCGCAACCCCGACACGGCGGCGCACGGTATGGGAAAGCTGCTGAAATACGTGGGGGAGAGCAACGTGATCTGGGGCACCGATTCGATCTGGACCGGCTCGCCGCAAGATCAGATCCAGGCCTGGCGCACCTTCCAGATCGCCGAGCCGCTGCGCGACAAGCATGGCTATCCGGAGATCACACCCCGGCTTCGCGCCAAGGTCTTCGGCCTCAATGCCACCAAGCCGTACAAGATCAGCGCGGAGGAGGTGAAGCTCAGGACCTCCAACGACCGCATCGGCCGGCAGCGGCTCGGTTATCGCGAGGATCCCGAGCCGCTGTTTCTGACCTACGGTCCCAAGACCCGGAGGGAGTTCCTGAATCTGTTGAGCTGGAAGGGCGGCAAGCTGGGGGACTGATGCGGATATGGGCCCCTTCGCTTGGCTCAGGGTGACATAGGCAAAATCTCAGCTGGCTCCGCTCTTCTCGAAGAGCGACCGATACTGCCCGTATCCTTCCGCCTCCAGCCGGTCCACCGGAATGAATCGCAGGGACGCCGAGTTCATGCAGTAGCGCAGGCCGGTGGGCTGAGGCCCGTCGTCGAACACGTGACCCAGGTGCGAGTCGGCGTGGGCGGAGCGCACCTCGGTTCGCTCCATCAGGAGCTTGTGATCGCTCTGGGTCTTGATGTTGTCCGGCTCCAGCGGGCGGACGAAACTGGGCCAGCCGGTACCGGAGTCGTACTTGTCGAGCGAGCTGAACAGCGGCTCTCCCGACACCACGTCTACGTAGATCCCCGCCTCGTGATTGTCCCAGTACTCGTTGTGGAAGGGCCGTTCGGTGCCGTCCTTCTGGGTGACGGCATACTGGTTCGGAGTCAGTCGCTGCTTGAGCTCCGTATCGCTCGGCTTCTTGAAGGTCATCGGATTCCATCCCCTGGATGATGCATGGGTCGTCTGCTGTGCGACTGGTGGCGCGGCGCCCTGTCCGGCAGCCGAATCGGCGCGCTGGCACGCCGCGATCCCCGGTGACGCGAGTCCGGTGGCGGCCAGGAGGGCGGCCACTCGCAACGTCGAACGCTTCATCACACCTTGCCCGTAGGAGTCGCCTCTAGAACGCACGACGACCCGACTTGGATCCATGGTACCGCAACCCGAAGCACAGGCATGTCTTACCGCTCTTCACCGATCAGCGCCTGATACCCAGGGTCGCCCCGGATGGGGTCCCAGGTCGGGTCGGAGCGGAGACCCGGGAGCGAGATCCAGGACGGCACCGTGAGCAGAAAGCGCAGCTGCTTCACCGCGGAGTCGGCCTGACCCAGCGTGGCATACACCACGGCCAGGTTGCGAACCATGTCCACCCCGAGCCAGGTGTCCTTACTGGGCGGTCGGAGCGCCACCGCCCGCTGGCCTTCCCTCATGGCGGCCTCCCGGCGGCCCAAGCCGGCATAGGCCGACGCCAGCTCGGCCCGCAGCTCGGGATCGTCGGGACGGGCACGGCTGCGGCCCTCGAGCGCGGTAGCGGCCGAATCGAAGTAGGCGTTGGCGACGGCGGTGTTGCCCCGGTAGCGATTGGCCTTGGCCTTCCCCAGGTAGTAGGCCGAGGAGTCGGACCCGAACTGACTGATCTCCAGCCGGTCGACCGCCGCCTGAGCCGTGCTGTCCAAGTGCCTCCAGATGGCGGCGCCCAGGTCGAACTGCGGGGTCCACTGGGCCATGTTGGCTGCCCCCGCCCGGCGAATCCCGGCCTTCACCGCCTCGACCGCCGCGTCGAAATTTCCGTCCCGCGCCACGATCAGCAGTGCCTGAAAGATGGCGGAGGGCGAGTTCGGCTCGAGGTCGATCGCGCGGGACAGGTACTGCTGCGCGGCGGCGTATTCCCGCCGCCGCAGATGCACCTCGAACAGATCGAGCAGCTTGATCACCGACCGCGGGTCCAGCTCCGAGGCCCGCCGCAGGTCCGCGATCGCCTGGTCCCACTGCCCCAGCCGCCGCTCGACCAGTCCGCGTGCCCACGCCAGGTCCCCGTTGCCGGGGTCGGCCGCGTGCGCAGTCCGGAACTCTCGCAACGCCGCCTGGTAGTCGAGCTCGCCCCAGTAGTGGATCTGCCCCTGGGCCAGGTGAGCCTCCGCCAGATCGGGCTGAAGCTTGAGCGCCGAGTCGGCAGCGCTTCGCGCCAGGGCGAGACGGCCCTGGGTGCGATCCGCAAAGTGAAACTGCGAGATGTGAGTCCGGGCCAGCCGGGCGAATGCGAGCGCGAAGGTGGGATCCAGCTGGGTGGCCTTGGCGTACATCTCCTGCGCCGCGCGATAGGCGTCGGGATCGGCCGGCCGGTCGAAGTAGTCATTCCCACGGAGATAGAAATCATAGGCGCGGAGATCGTCGGTCGGTTTGGCGGCGAGCGCCTCATGGTCCGGCTGCTGGAGGGCCATGTCCAGCTGGGTCGCGACCTGCTCCGCGATCCGCGATTGGACCTGGAAGACCTCCTCGAGCGTTTCATCGTAGCGCTCGGCCCAGAGGTGCCGGTCGTCGGAGACCCGAATGAGCTGCGGGGTCACCCGGACCCGGCTCGCCCCGCCCGCCTTCTCCCAGCGCACGCTGCCCTCGAGAATGTAGTCCACCCCCAGCTCGCGGCCGATCTCCTTGATCGACTTGTCGGTTTCCCGGTACTGCTCGGCGCTGGTGCGGGAAATCACCCCGAGCCGAGGAATCTGGGCCAGGCGGCTGGTGATCTCCTCGGTGATGCCGTCGCTGAAGTACCCGTCCTCCGTGGCGCCGAGGTTCTGGAAGGGCAGCACCGCAATCCTCGGTGTCTCCGCCGGCTTCTCTCGGCGGTCGGCGTTGCCGAGCGCGAACAGCACCAACGTCGCCGCGATGGCCCCGGCTGCCACCAGCAGGGCGGCCCTGCGCCGCCCGGCGGCCGGGGCCGGGAGCGCCGCGGGCTTCATGTCCTCGAGTGCGGTGGTGAACTCCGCGGCGGTGGGGAAGCGGTCGGCGGGCTCCTTCGCCGTGGCTCTGGCGAGCACCTGCTCGATCGAGTCGGGCACTTCGGGACGCTTGGAGCGGATCGACGGCAGCGGTGCCACCACCTGCTTCGCCATGACCGCCTGCGGGGTCGGCCCGACGAACGGCGGCTCGCCACTCAGCATCTCGTACAGCATGCAGCCAAGACTGTAGATGTCGCTCCGCCCGTCCACACCCGACGCCCCCCCGGCCTGCTCGGGGCTCATGTACGCCGGCGTACCGACCGCCAGGCCGGTCGCGGTCAGGCGGTCGGATTCGGCCGACTCCATGGCCGTGGCAACGCCGAAGTCCGCGACGACCGCCTGATTGTCCTCGAAGAGGATGTTTTCCGGCTTGATGTCGCGATGGATCACGCCATGGCGGTGGGCATAATCCAGCGCCAGCGCAATCTCGCGGGCGATCCGCACCGCGGCGGCAACCGGCATTCGTCCCTCACGCTCCAGCCGCTGCCGCAGCGATTCGCCGCCCACGTAGGGCATGACATAAAAAAGGAGGCCGGCGGCCTCCCCCGAATCGAAGAGCGGCAGGATGTGCGGGTGAGAGAGGCGGGCCACGAACCGGATCTCGCGAAGGAAGCGCTCGGCCCCCACCGATTCGGCCAGCTGCTGATGGACCACCTTGAGCGCGACGGAACGATCGTGGCGGAGATCGTGAGCCAGGTAGACCGTCGCGGTACCGCCGCGACCCAGCAATGACAGCGCCCCATCCGGCTGTCGCTCGATCCGGTACCGATCCGCCAGCGCTGCGGCGAGACGCTCGTGCATCGGCTCCAGGGTCGCTGGGCCGGTCATTCGCTGGACTCCCCCGAACGGCCACGGCTGGCCACCTTGCGCTGCGAGGGCCGCCGTGCCGGCCGTCTTCCCGGCTGGAGCGAGCTCGCGGGCACACCCGACATCGCCAGCCGGGCACGAAGCGCCGGGGTGAGCTGCTTCCGGACGAGGGCCTGCAGCATGTCGGGCGTCGGCGTCTCGGCGTTCGGGGCCAGTGACCTGACCTCGCCGCTTTCCAGCGCCAGCAGGGGGACACCGTCACGATACAGGATTCGGCTCCTGGCCACCGCGGCAATCCGCTCGCCCGCGGTAATGATCCCCGTGAGGTTGAGCGGATCGGCCGCACCGATGCCGATCAGCTGACCGGAACCCTCCAGGCGCCGGACGGCGCGCATCTGGCCCACGGCCTCCGGCAGCGCGAACTGCTCGCCCGACATGCCGGAGACGAACCGCCCGCCCCGAATCTCCCCTCGCGCCTCCAGCCGGCGATAGGTGAGCAGCAGGTCGCGCCACGGCGGAGCGGACGGCTCGCGGGCCAGCAGTCGCTTGAACACGACGCCGTACCGGCGAAGCAGCGTGCGGGCCGCGAGCTCGACCGGATCGGAGCCGTTGTCGCGCCGGCCGGCCGCGCGGTCGATCAGCGACCAGCGCCCCGCGCTCTCGATGCCGACCGGCACGGTGCGGTGGCGCCGCCGGCCACCGCGGAGCGGTTTGCGCTTGCTCGATGGGGTGATCAGGGCCCTGAGCCCGGCGAAGCTGTCGGAGGTGACCAGGCCGAGCCCCGCCAGCTCGCTCAGGCCCTGCTCGACCTGGGTGGCGAGAAGGCCGGTCAGCGGAACCAGCTCGTGGAAGAACGAGGCACCTCGACGCTGAAGCTCCTCATGCACCCGGGCGGCATGGCTCGAGAGCGGAGCGTCCTCCGCCGATGCGGACCGGGCCAGCCAGGCCGCCGCGTGGTCTCGGACGAAGAGGGCGATGGGAGTCGAGCGGATCGGGCCCGCGCCGCCGGCCCGCTGCCCGGCTGCCCAGCCGACCCGGCCCGTCAAGCTCAGCGTGTCGAGCAGTGCAGGGTCGTATTCCTGGACCCGGCCGGCGAGCACGTCGCTCTCCCAGGCCGCGGCGGGAAGCTCGAATCCCTCCAACTGAGCGATCAGTCCGGCGAGTCCCTCGAGTCCCGCCACCCGGTCCTCCGGAGCAAGACGCTGCCAGGCGAACAGGAAGCGCATGAAGTCAGCCGGGCTCACCGGCTCGATCTCGGCCCGGAGCCGGTTCAACGTATAGCGATGGATCCGCGCGAGCAGCCGGCGATCGCACCACTCCAGTGATGCGTCGGCCTCACCGGCGCGCGGCGTGAACCGCCCTCGCAGCACCACGCCCTCGGCCTCCAGTGCAACCAGCGCGGCATCCGCCTCGAGCTCCGGTATTCCGAGCGTCTCGGCCAGCGCCGCCGCCGTGGTCGGGCCGGTGATGCCGAGGCGCCCGCGGAAAAGCTCGCGGACGGCAGACTCCCGCGCGCCCGGGTCGGTGAGCAGCGCGACCTCGGGCCACCGTTCGGCCGCCACCCACATTGCGGATCGGCTGCCGGCCGGGTCCACCCGTGTGGCCCGACCGGTGGCGGACAATTCCTCCATGAAGCCGGCCCAGGGGCCGCCTTCTTCATGGGTGAGGAAGCCGCAGGTCAGGAGCGTGTCGTGCAGCTCGTCCGGGTTCTGGATCTCGGGCCAGACCTCTTCGCGGACCCGCTCGATGGCAGCGGGATCGAGGGCACCGAGGTCCGCGGCAGAGGAGGGCTCGAAAGCGCGACGGGTGTAGACCGCCTGGGTTCGGCGCTCCTCCAGTGGAGCGTCGTCCAGGAATGCGTAGGGGCGGGCGTTCAGGATCTCGTGCGCCAGGGGAGACGGCTCCGGCAGATCGCGCGCGAGACAGCGGATCTCGCCCCCGTGGATCCGCCGAAGCACCGTGATGAGCCCATCGAGATCCATCACCTGGTGCAGGCAGTCGTCCAGTGTCTGCCGCACCAGTGGATGGTCGGGCACCTCACGATCACCGGGGATGTTCTCCAGGCAGGCTGCGGCGTCAGGGAACACCGCCGCGAGCAGATCTTCCGCTTCCATCCGCTGGATCTGCGGTGGCACCTTTCGCCCGCCCCGGTTTCTGGGCAGCGCCAGGGCGATGGACGCGTTCCATCGCCAGTGGGTGCCGAACATCGGCGCGTCCAGGAGTGCCTGGACCAGGATGTCCTCCACGGTATCGGGATGGAGGAAGCGGAACACGTTTTCCAGCGGGAAGGAGTGCTGGGGGCCCAGCGACAACAGCACGGCCTCTTCGGTCGCCGCGGCCTGGAGCTCGAAGTTGAACTGGCGGCAGAACCGCTTCCTGAGCGCCAGCCCCCAGGCGCGGTT
>DATBJC010000053.1:0-17142 GCA_036556625.1 Gemmatimonadales bacterium | reverse complement strand
GGTGGCTACAGCTTCCGGAACGGCACCGGCAACGGTTTCCGCCGCTACGCGGATGACCCCCGGAATTGGCCGCAGATCTACCCGCTCGGCTTCCTTCCGGAGTTCGACTCCGACGCGATCGACTACTCGGCGGCGGGCGGTCTCCGGGGGTTGGTGTCCGGGTGGAACTACGACATCGGCGCGACCTATGGCCACAACCATTTCAATTACGACATTCGGAACACGCTGAACTCCACGCTGGGCCCCTGCCTTGCTCCTGCGGCTCCTTGTGCGCCGGGAGCGGACGGCATCCTGGGGAATGCCGACGACCCCGGGATCCCGAACCAGACGGAGTTCTTCTCCGGCCGCCTCTCACGAAACGAGGTCATCGGCGCCGTCAACATCGCCAAGCCGGTTGAACTGGGCTTACCCGAGGAGGTCAACCTCGCCTTCGGCGTCGCGGTGCGCCGGGAGAGCTACGAGATCACGCCGGGCGAGCTCGCGTCCTACGTGAACGGCGGCTCTCCGGATCAATTCGGCGGACAGGACGGAGCGGTGGCCGGTTCCTCGGTCTTTGCCGGATTCCGTCCAGAAGACGCTTCGGACGAGAGCCGGACCAACTTCGGGGTCTACGGCGACGCCGAGAGCAACCTGACGTCGCAGCTGCTGGCCAACGTGGCTGCGCGGTTCGAGTCGTACAGCGATTTCGGGGAGCGACTGACGGGCAAGGTGGCGCTCCGCTACCAGCCGTCGCGCCGACTCACCTTCCGAGCTGCGGCAAGCACCGGGTTCCGCGCGCCAGGGTTGGGCCAGATCTTCTTCAGCCACATCACCACCAACGTGATCTCCGATCCGGTCACGGGACCCACGCCGGTACAGGTGGGGAATTTCCCGGTCGATAACCCGATATCCCGACTGCTGGGCTCGCAGCCGCTGGATGAGGAGACCGCGTTCAATTTCAGCGGCGGCCTGGCCGTCACTCCGGCCGAGAACTTGACCATCACGGCGGACTACTTCCACATCACCATCGACGACCGAATCCTGCTCGGCGCTACCTTCGACGACGACGCGACGGTGCAGATCCTGAGCGACGCCGGCTTCACCGATATCGCCGCGGTCCAGTACTTCACCAACGGGCTCGATACCCGCACCCAGGGCGTGGACCTCACCGCCAACCTCCGTCTGCCGGCCGGGGCGTCGGGGACACTCGATGTTTCGGGGTACGTCAATTTCACTCACAACGAGATCACTCGGGTCGACCCGCTGCCGCAGGTGCTGGTTGACGCCGGCTCGACCGAGCTCGGCTTGCTCGAACCCCCGACCAGGGTAGCCATCGAGGAGGAGCGCCCGGACTGGCGGGCCACGCTCCAGGGCCAGTACACCCGCGCCCAATTGAGAGGACTGGCGCGGGTCTCCTACTTCGGCGGCTTCGCCTCGGCCCAACCAGGGCTGTGCGACGAGTGCCGCGAGGAGTACGGCGCGAAGACGCTGGTGGACGCCGAGGTGGGCTACCAGTTCGGCCTGGTGAATGTGGCGCTCGGTGCGCAGAACCTCTTCGACACCTATCCCGACATAGCGAGCGAACAGAACAGCTTCCTCATCTTCCCCTGGGCCGCGGCATCACCATTCGGGTACAACGGACGGCGGCTGTATGTGCGGACGGGTGTGACGTTGCCGTAGCCCCCGCCCGACCACTGTCATCCCGGGCACAGCGAGGGATCTTCTCCGCGGTCATCGAGACCGGTGAGAGGATCCCTCGGTCGCGTCGCTCCCTCGGGATGACTGGCGTCGGCACGCATATATCCTTCAGACACTATTGTGAAACACCGTTCCACAAATTGACCTTTGCTTGCTCGCGTACCTCCCTGGCACGAACCCTCCTCAGGCGGTAAGATTCCCGCACCACAGCCCACAAGAATCCCCATGGCAGTCGCGTACGATCTCATCGTCATCGGCGGAGGCCACAACGGCCTGGTCACCGCCGCCTACGCCGCCCGGCGCGGCCTCCGGGTACTGGTGCTCGAGCGGCGCGAGGTGTTGGGCGGGGCCTGCGTCACCGAGGAGCTCTGGCCCGGCTACAAGGTCTCGACCGCCGCCTACGTCAACAGCCTGCTCCGCCCGGAGATCATCCGCGACCTGGAGCTCAAGCGGCACGGCTTCGAGATGCTGCCCCGCAGTCCGTCGTCGTTCACGCCGTTTCCCGACGGGCGCTCCCTGCTGCTCGGCCCCGACAAGGCGATGACCCACCGGGAAGTGTCCAAGTTCTCGGCCAAGGACGCCGACGCCCTCCCCCGGTACGAGGCGATGCTGGAGCGGGTCGCCGATTTCCTCGAGCCGACCCTGACGATGACGCCGCCCAACCCGTGGTCGCTCCGGCCGGGGAATCTGATGCAGCTGGCCAAGCTGGGTCTCGGCTTCCTCAAGCTGGGTCATGACGGCCAGAAGGCGGTGGAGATCCTGGCGGGCGCGGCCACACCCATTCTCGACCGCTGGTTCGAGTCGGAGCAGCTCAAGGTGACGCTGGCCACCGATGCCATCATCGGCGCGATGGCATCACCCTCCATGCCGGGGACGGCCTACGTGCTGTTCCATCACGTCATGGGTGAGTGCGACGGGGTGCGCGGGGTGTGGGGTTACGTCCGAGGCGGCATGGGTGGGATCAGCAACGCGATCGCTTCCTCCGCGCGGGCCAATGGCGCGGAGATCCGGACCAACGCCGAGGTGAGCAGGATCCTGGTGAAGGACGGCGCCGTGCTCGGCGTGGTGCTGCGCGACGGGAGCGAGATCCACGCCACCCGGGTGGCCTCGGGGGCGGACGCCCACGTGACGTTCCTCAAACTGATGGGAAACGGCGATCTGCCGCCGGAGTTCCTCGAGGCGGTGCGGCACATCGACTACAGCAGCGCGAGCTGCAAGATCAACATCGCGCTCGGTGAGCTGCCCGACTTCAGTGCGGTGCCGGGCACCGCGCCTGGGCCGCAGCACCGCGGCACCATCCACATCTCGCCCACCATGGAGTACATCGAGCGGGCCTACGACGATGCGAAGTACGGGCGGCCGTCGCAACAGCCGATCATCGAGGCCACCATCCCCTCGGTGCTGGACGATACCCTGGCGCCGCCGGGGAAGTACGTCATGTCGATGTTCACCCAGTACTTTCCCTATCGGCTCGCCCCGGGGCT
Organism: Gemmatimonadales bacterium; assembly: GCA_036556625.1. Taxonomy (GTDB): domain Bacteria; phylum Gemmatimonadota; class Gemmatimonadetes; order Gemmatimonadales; family GWC2-71-9; genus CAVVWJ01. The sequence goes on along the minus strand of DATBJC010000053.1, from coordinate 13,981 downwards.
GTCGCTGGAAGCGGAGAAGGAGCAGTACGCCGACCGCTGCTTCGACCTGATGACCCGGTACGCGCCCAACTTCAAGCGCGCGGTCGTCGCCCGCCAGGTGCTGGCGCCGGTCGACCTGGAGCAGCGCTTTGGTCTCACCGGCGGAAACATCATGCAGGGTGTGATGTCGCTGAGCAGCCTTTCCTTCATGCGTCCGGTGCCGGGCTACGCCGACTACCGGACCCCGGTGCGCAACCTGTACCTCTGCGGAGCTGCGACGCATCCCGGCGGCGGCGTCATGGGGGCCTGCGGATACAACGCGGCCCGGGAGATTCTCCGGGACTGCAAGCGGTAGCCGGTGGGCAGTAGGGGGTTCATGTATGTCACCCTTCGCGCAGCGAAGGGGGCAATGCTGGGATGGCCTCCTTCGCTTCGCTCAGGATGACAAAAAACGGGGGCGACCACATGCGCGAGCACAGGCTCACCGTTGCCGAGGCCCTCGCTCGCCTCCCCGGTCCCGCGGGCGAGCGCTATGTCGAATTGTTCACTCACGGTACCCTGAGCGTCGAGCTGTACGCGCCGCGGGGCAACGATCCGCAGGAGCCGCACACCCGGGACGAGGTATACGTCGTGGTCCAGGGCAGCGGATATTTCCGGAACGGCGAGTCGAGGCACCGCTTCGGGCCGGGCGACCTTCTGTTCGTGCCCGCAGGCGTAGTCCATCGGTTCGAGGACTTCAGCGACGATCTGGCCGTGTGGGTGGTGTTCTACGGCCCCGAGGGTGGCGAGATCCCGGCATGAGCCAGGACCTGCCTGGTGCTGCCGCGGGGCTCGAGCGGACCCTGCATCGGGACTGCTACCTGTCGGATGGATTCTTCGCTCTGGAGCGGGAGCGGATCTTCTTCCGCGAATGGTTCTGCGCCGCCCGGGAAGAGGAGGTCCCCGCTCCCGGCGACTATCTGGCGCGCGAGGTCGCCGGTGAGAGCGTCCTGGTGGTCCGCGGCCGGGACGGCCAGTTGGCCGCCTACTACAACGTCTGCCGCCACCGCGGCTCCCAGCTGGTGCCCGCCGGTAGCCGGGGGAGCTTCGCCGGCGGCATTCGCTGCCCCTACCACTCGTGGACCTACACGCTCGAGGGCGCGCTCCGAACCGCCCCGTTCCTGGAGGAAGCCGATGGATTCGCGAAGCGCGACCTCGGGCTGCACCGGGTCGGCCTAGAGTCGTGGGGCGGGTTCGTGTTCCTGCACCTCACGCCCGATGACGCCCGCGCTCGGGGCTACACCTTGCAGGCGCAGCTCGGGGCCGTGCCGGAGCGGGTGCGTCGCTATCCTCTGAGCGAGCTCAGGGCCGCGCGCCGAATCGAGTACCGGGTGGCGGCCAACTGGAAAGTGCTGTTGGAGAACTACAACGAGTGCTACCACTGCGGGCCGGTACATCCCGAGCTGTGCCGCCTGGTACCGGCATTCAAGCAGCGGGGCGGTGGGGATCTCGACTGGGAGCGGGGCATCGCCCATCGGGAGGGTGCCTGGACCTTCACCGAAAGCGGCACCACCACCCGGGCGCCGTTCGAGGGACTCAGCGAAGACGAGCGAGTGCGGCACAAGGGAGAGCTGATCTATCCCAATCTGCTGCTCAGCCTGGCCGCCGAGCACGTCGCGGCCTTCACCGTCTGGCCCCGCACCCATGGCAGCACCACCGTCGTTTGCGAGTTCCTCTTCCACCCGGCCGAGATGGCCAAGCCGGATTTCGATCCCTCCGATGCCGTGAACTTCTGGGATCTGGTGAACCGGCAGGACTGGGCCATCTGCGAATCGGTCCAGCGGGGTATGAGCTCACGCGTCTTCCAGACCGGCTATTACGCTCCCATGGAGAGCGCCAGTCTGGACATCCGCAGATACGTGCGGGAGCGGCTGGGAGCAGTGGACTGCCTGAAGAGTGAAGCGTGAAGAGTTGAAGCTCGACTACGAGTACATCGTCCTCGGCCTGGGTGGGTTCGGGAGTGCGGCGACGTACTGGCTCGCTCGCCGGGCCGGCACCGAGGTTCTCGGCCTCGAGCAGTTCGAGCTGGGACATGTCCGCGGCGAGTCCCAGGACCACTCTCGCATCATCCGGCTCTCCTACCATACGTCCGGCTATGTCGAGCTGGCCAAGTTCGCCTATCGCGCCTGGCACGAGCTGGAGCGCGACTCCGGGGAGCAGCTGCTGCTCCGGACCGGCGGGCTCGATCTGGGGCCGAGAAAGAGCGCGATCTCGCTGGACGCGTACTGCGACAGCATGGACGCCGCGGAGGTCCGCTACGAGCGGCTGGATGCGGGGGAGATCATGCGCCGCTGGCCCCAGTGGCGCCTGGCCGACGACGTCCATGGGCTCTTCCAGGATCAGAGCGGGATCGCCATGGCGGCACGGGCCAACGCCGCCCATGTCCGGATGGCGCGGCAGCACGGCGCCAAGCTGCTGGAGCGCGCGCTAGTTCAGGACATTCGCCCGAACGGCGGCGAGATCGAGGTCCGAACCGCCGAGGCGACCTACCGCTGCCGGCGGCTGGTGATCACGGCGGGCGCCTGGTCCAACCGCGCGCTCTCCCCCCTGGGACTGGAGCTGCCTCTCACCGTGACCAAGGAGCAGGTGACTTACTTCGCCTCGCCCAACCAGGAGGACTTTCGACCGGATCGTTTCCCCATCTGGATCTGGATGGATGATCCCTGCTTCTATGGGTTCCCCATCTTCGGTGAGCCCGGCCCCAAGGCGGGTCAGGACGCCGGCGGGCGGGAGACGACCGCCGACGGCCGCACCTTCGAGCCCGACGCCGAGGCCCTCGAGCGGACGGTGCGCTTCCTCGAGCGACACCTGCCGGGCGCGCTGGGGCCCATCATCTACACCAAGACCTGTCTCTATACGTTGACGCCCGACCGGGACTTCGTGCTCGATCTGCTGCCGGAGCTGCCGGAGATCGCGGTGGCGATCGGCGGCGGCCACGGCTTCAAGTTCGCTTCGCTGGTGGGACAAGTCCTCTCCGAGCTGGTCATAGACGGCCACACCAGCCGGGACCTGGCACCCTTCCGGGTCGACCGTCCGATCCTCCAGATGAAGGATCCGCCGCGGAACTACCTGGTGTGACCGCGCCCGCCGCCGCCCCCGCCGTCGTTCAGGAGGCGCCCGCGCAGCTCCACCGCACGATGGGCTTCCGCGACCTGCTGCTCTTCTATCTGGTGACCGGCTTCACGGTGCGCTGGATCAGCTCGGCAGCCTCGGCCGGTCCCAGCGCGGTCGTCATCTGGCTGGGGGCCTGCCTGCTGTTCTATCTCCCGCTGATGTTCACCGTGCTGGAGCTTTCGTCGCGCTACCCCAACGAGGGCGGCTGCTACGTCTGGAGTAAACGCGCGTTCGGTGATTTCGCGGGCTTCATGACCGGCTGGACCTATTGGGTGTGCAACCTGCCCTATTTTCCCGGCCTCTTCTACTTCACCGCGGCCAGTGCGCTGTTCGCCGGCGGCGCGTCGTGGCAAGGGCTGAGCAGCAGCCCGGCGTACTACGTGACGTTCTCCCTGGGTGCCCTGGCGATCGCGGTCACTCTGAACGTGCGCGGGCTTGGCGTCGGCAAGTGGCTGCACAATCTGGGCGCGGTCGGCCTCTGGGTGCCGGCGTTGCTCCTGATGGGCCTGGCCGCGATCTCCTATGGCCGCTTCGGGTCGGCGACGGCCTTTACCGCGGAGAGCCTGGTGCCGAGCACCCGGTTCAAGGACATCATCTTCTGGTCTACCATCGCTTTTTCTCTCAGCGGACTGGAGAGCGCGTCGATGATGGGGGACGAGATCCAGAACCCCCGCCGCAACATCCCTCGCGCCCTGCTGATCGGCGGAGTGCTGATCACCCTGCTCTACATCCTGTCGACTGTGGCGATGCTGGTGGCCCTGCCCCAGGCCGAGATCCTCAGTCTCCAGGGCTTCATGTTGTCGATCCAGCAGGCCTCCGACAGGGTGGGGATCCGGGGCCTCCCCGCCGTGGCCGCGCTGCTCATCACCGTCGGCGGGCTGGGGCAGGCGGGGGCCTGGTTTGCCGCCGGGGGGCGGCTGCCGTTCGTGGCGGGTATCGACCGCTTCCTCCCGCCGGCCTTCGGCAGGATTCACCCGAAGTACGGCTCGCCCCATGTGAGCCTGCTGCTCCAGGCGGCGGTGGCCGCACTCTTCATCTTCCTGGGCCAGGCCGGCACGTCCGTGAAAGGCGCCTATGACGTGCTGGTGAGCATGACCATCATCGGGTACTTCATTCCGTACCTCTTCATGTTCGCCTCGATGATCCGGCTGCAGTCCGAGGCCACGGGGCCAGCCGTGCTCCGCGTGCCCGGCGGACGGCCGGTCGCGACCCTGCTCGCCGGCCTGGGATTCGCGGTGACCTTGGCGGCAATCTGCCTGGCGATGATTCCCGCGGCGGATGAGCCGAATAAGGTGCTCGCGGTGACCAAGGTGGTGGGACTCACCGGTGTGCTGCTGCTCGGCGGAGCCGCGGTGTACCTCTCTGGCAAGCGCAGGCAGCGATGAGATTCGGTCCATGAAGACGCTTCGCGATCTCGATGTCGCCCGCTGGCGAGTGGCGCTGACCCTCACAGGCGCCATGGTGCTGCTCTACTTCGGGTTCATCCTGCTGGTGGCGTATGGTCGCGCGCTGCTGGCCTTCCAGGTGATACCCGGCCTCACCTTGGGCATCGTGCTGGGTGCCCTGGTGATCGTCATCTCCTGGTTGCTCACCTGGATCTATGTCCGCTGGGCGGCGACCCACTACGACCCGGGAGTGCGGGCCCTGGATCGGGAGCGGGGCCCGTGATCCAGGCCCCTGCGCCCACCTCGATCGGCCAGCCCAACATCGTCGCGATGCTGTTCTTCGTGGCCTTCATCTCGCTCACGCTGGGCATCACCTGGTGGGCGGCACGGCGCACCCGTACCACCGAGCAGTTCTATGCCGCGGGCCGCACGGTGAGCGCCGGCCAGAACGGACTGGCGCTGGCCGGCGACTACATGAGCGCCGCCTCGTTCCTCGGCATTGCGGGCCTGGTGTCCACCACGGGGTTCGACGGGCTGATCTATTCGACCGGCTGGCTGGTGGGCTGGCCGGTGGTGCTCTTCCTCATCGCGGAGCCGCTGCGCAACCTCGGCCGCTACACCTTCTCCGACGTAGTGGCCGCGCGGCTCCGCCAGACGCCGGTCCGGCTCGCCGCCGCCCTGGGCACACTGGCGACCGTGATCCTCTACCTCATCGCGCAGATGGTGGGCGCCGGCGGGCTGATCCGCCTCATGTTCGGTCTCAGCTACGAGACGGCGATCGTGCTGGTCGGCATGGTGATGATCGGGTACGTGCTGTTCGGCGGGATGATCGCCACTACCTGGGTGCAGATCGTCAAGGCGGTGCTGCTGATGAGCGGGGCGCTGCTGCTCGCGCTGCTGGTCCTGCTGCGATTCGGACTCAGTCCGGCCGCGCTCTTTGCCGAGGCGGCGTTGCGCTACGGCGAAGGCGTGCTGGTCCCCGGCAAGCTGGTCGCCAACCCGCTGGACGCGATCTCGCTGGGGATGGCGCTCATGTTCGGCACGGCGGGCTTGCCTCACATCCTGATGCGGTTCTACACCGTGCCGGATGCCCGGACCGCTCGGTCCTCGGTGTTCGTGGCGACCGGGGTGATCGGCCTCTTCTACCTGCTCACCTTCGTCCTCGGGTTCGGCGCCATGGTCCTGGTGGGGCCCGAGGCCATTCGCGCGGTGGATGCCGGCGGCAACATGGCGGCACCGCTTCTGGCCGAGCTGCTGGGCGGAACGCCGTTCCTGGGGTTCATCGCGGCGGTGGCGTTCGCCACCATCCTGGCCGTAGTGGCGGGCCTGACGCTCTCAGGGGCCGCGGCGCTGTCGCACGACCTCTGGGTGAGCGTCGTGCGCCGGGGCCATGCCGATCCCCGCGAGCAGCTCAGGGTGGCCCGCCTGGCCACGCTCGCGCTCGGCGTGATCGCGGTGGCGCTGGGCATCACGTTCAAGGGGCAGAATGTCGCGTTCATGGTCTCGCTCGCCTTCGCCATCGCGGCCAGCGCCAACTTTCCGGCATTGACCCTCGCCATCTTCTGGCGAGGCTACACGACTGCCGGCGCCGTGACCAGCATGGTGGCGGGAACGGTGCTGACCTTGGTGCTGATCTATCTCTCGCCAACGCTCCAGATGGACATCCTGGGACGGGAGTCGGCCTGGTTCCCGCTCAAGAACCCGGCGTTGATCACCATACCGCTGTCGTTTCTGGGGGGGATCCTGGTCTCGCTGTTGGGGCCCGAGCGCACCGCGTCCGACGGCTACGTGGCGCTCGAGCGGCGGATGCATGTGGGCGGGGACCACTGAGCATGTCCTTGAGAACAGAGACACAACTCTGTGGCCTCTGTGCCTCGGTTCGGATTTTAGGCCCCAGGAACCCAGCGTGGCTCTGACGAGGGTTGCCCTACTCGGAGTCCCCTACGATGCCAGCTCGTCGTATCAGCGCGGCGCCGCCGCGGCGCCGGCGGCGATACGTGAGGCGCTCTGGGGCGAGGCCGGGAACACCTGGACCGAGACGGGCGTCGATCTCAAGGACGGTAGGTTGGACGATGAAGGCGACCTCCGGTTCACCGACCGGGAGCCCGGGAGCGACGCCCGCAGCCGGATCGAAGAGGCCGTCACGTCCATCCTCGACTCGGGTCGCCGTCCGCTGCTCCTCGGCGGCGACCACTCGATCACCTACCCGGTGCTTCGCGGCATGCGACGGCAGCATCCCCGGCTCGGGATCCTGCACCTGGACGCCCATCCCGATCTCTATGAGGAGTTTCAGGGAGACCGCTACTCGCATGCCTGTCCCTTCGCGCGAATCATGGAGGAACGGCTCGCCGATCGGCTGGTTCAGCTGGGCATCCGGACCATGACCGGCCACCAGCGGGAGCAGGCCGTGCGGTTCGGGGTGGAGGTGCAGGATCTGCGGACCTGGCGAGACGGCAGCCCGCCGAGGTTCGACATGCCGGTCTATCTCTCGCTCGATCTCGATGTACTCGAGCCCGGCCTCGCGCCGGGTGTCTCGCACCGGGAGCCCGGCGGCTTCACCGTGCGCCAGGTGCTGGGGGTCATTCAGTCCCTGGACGCTCCGCTGGTGGGAGCGGACCTGGTAGAGCTCAATCCCTCCAATGATCCAAGCGGCATCTCCGCGGCGGTCTGCGCCAAGCTGGTCAAGGAGATCGCCGCGCACATGCTGATGGAGAACCGATGATCCGACCGGCCATTTTCGCTCTGCTGCTCGCGTCACCTCTCGCCGCGCAGAGCCGGACGTCTATCGACTACACCGCGCTGCGCGAGGAGACCGCGGGAAGGCTCTCCGAGTACATCCGGATCAATACCAGCAATCCTCCGGGCAACGAGCTGGCCACGGCCCGATGGCTCGCGGCCGTGCTGGCAGCGGAGGGAATCCAGGGCGCGATTCTCGACACGGCGGAGCTGGGGCCGGGACGGGCCAATTTCTACGCCAGGCTGCCGGGCAGCGGTGGCGGGAAGGGGATCGCCCTGGTGCATCACATGGATGTGGTCACGGCGATCGCGAAGGACTGGAGCGTGGATCCGTTCGCGGGAACGATCAAGGACGAGTACATCTGGGGCCGCGGGGCCCTCGACATGAAGGGGCACGGGATCATCCAGCTCATGGCGTTGATCGCGCTGAAGCGAGCCGGCGTGCCGCTGACGCGAGACCTGATCTATGTCGGCAATGCGGACGAGGAGGTCGGCGGGCTGGGTTCTCGGACCTTCGTCGAGCGGCACCCCGACCTGGTGCGACAGGTAGAGTACGTCCTCACCGAAAGCGCAGACACCCGGCTGGAGAACGGAAAGCTGCGCTGGTTCGGCATCAGCACCGGCGAGAAGCGCACCTGGTGGAAAAAGCTCACCGTGAAGGGCACCACCTCGCACGGCTCGGTGCCCCTGGGCGACAATCCGGTCGAGCGGCTGATCCGCGCGCTCGATCGCATCGTGGCCTACGAGACGCCGGTACGGCTCACCCCCGCCGTGGACCGGTTCTTCAAGGCCCAGGCCCGGGATCAGACCGGGCAGGCCAAGATCTGGCTGTCCGACGCGGCTGCCGCGCTCAAAACCAAGCGCGGGAGAGCCTGGCTCCTGGGTGAGCCGGGCCGGAACGCGCTGCTCCGCGCCACCATCACGCCGACGGTGCTCAAGGGCTCGGAGAAGACCAACATCATTCCGCAGGAGGCCTCGGTCGAGCTCGACATCCGACTGCTGCCGGACGAGGACACGGTCGCCTTCCGCCGAACGCTCGAGCGGATCATCGCCGATCCCAAGGTCCAGATCGAGGCGATCGGCGACATGGCCCCCCCGTTCAGTGCCCCGCTGGACACCGAGATGTTCCGGGCGCTCGAGCGAGTGGCCGGTCGCCTGCTCCCAGGGGTGCCGGTTGCCACCACCACGGGCGCCGGCGCCACCGACCGTCCCTACTGGGCCACCGCGGGGCCGATCTGCTACGGCCTCAGCCCCTATCTGGTGGAGCTCCAGGAGAGTCGGCTCTCGGTGCATGGGAACAACGAGCGATTGTCGCTGGAGAATATCGAGTTCGGCCTGCGGTTCTACGTGGAGACGCTGCTGGAGCTGGCGGGGCCGCGAGCGAGCGGGGCGGCGGGAGAGTAAGCCTGACGGCGGGACCGCTAGACCTTCTCACCCGGTTCCATCACCGCAGAGAAGGTCCCTCGCTTCGCTCGGGATGAAGTACCAGCTTCGGTTCTGCCCGACCGCCCGACCCCGTCCCGCCCTACCTCCGATGCCCCAGCGAGCGCAGCACCTCCCGGTCGAACTGCACCGAGAGGGCCTCGCGTCCCGAGTACGGCCCCGGTCGGTACGCCCGCGACTCGATACCCAACTGGCTCTGTTCGCAGATGTGCCAGTCCTGCTTGTTGGTCATGTCCCAGAACTCCACCCCGTCATCCGGATGGAACTCCGGATCGCTCAGCGTGGCCGGGTGGAACAGCCAGGAGCAGTGGATCAGGCTGCGATCGGTGCCCTGGGGCCAGACGGTGTGGAACATCACGTAGTCGGGGTGCAGGCTCAGCAGCATGTTGGGGAAGATCGCGTAATAGTACACCCGATCCATGTCCTCATCCGGCAGATCGCCCACCGACACGCCGCACGACTTGCCGCTCATCGTCATGCTTTCGTGGCCCCGGTTGATCACCATGAATCCGCCGGTGAAGGGGCCTTCGGTGAGATCGTTCTCGCCGCTGGTGGGCGGCGTGAGCTTGGCGAGCGCCGGATGCACCGGTCCGCAGTGATAGCACTCGGAATAGTTCTGGAACAGCAGCTTCCAGTTGCAATGCACGTCGTAGTCGATCGTGCGGTGGACCTTCAGGATGGACAGGTTGAACCGGCTGAAGCGGCCGATCAGCGGCTGGAACGCCTGCTCGAACGGCTCCGGCCGCTCGGCCAGGTTGATGAACAGGAACCCTTCCCAACGGGCCACTGCGACCGGATGGAGCGGCCAATCGGCCTTGTTGAAGCCCGCGATGTCGTTGGTGGACGGGGCGCCGATGAGACGGCCGTCGAGCGAGTAGGTCCAGGCGTGATAGGGGCACTGGATGGTCTCGGAAAAGCGCCCACTGTGCTCCTCGCAGAGTCGGGTGCCCCGGTGCCGGCAGACGTTGTAATAGGCCCGGTAGCCGCCGGCGCGGTCGTGCAGGACGATCACGCTCTCCTTCCCGATCTCCTGAAGAAAGTACTCGCCGGGGTTGGAGATACGGTCCTCCCGGCCGACGCAGATCCAGCGCTGAAGAAAGATCCGCTCCATCTCCAGGGCCAGCATCTCCGGCGACGTGAAATACTCACGCGGGAGGGTATGGGCCCCCTCGATCGGGATCTCGGTCGGCTTGATGAACGTCGTCACGGTCCGGCTCGGCATCGAAGGAAAGGGAAATATGCCGCCCACCGAATCGCGGGGGAAGGCGGCGGTGGGCGGCCTGGATTACGTCGGGATGGTGACGGAGATGCTGGAATCGGGCCCGCCGCGCTGATATGGTGGTGGCATTTGGCTGAGGGCCCAAACGTCCACGTCGGAGGCACTTCCATGCGTCACCAACTGATGGTCCTGCTCGCGGTCGCACTTCCCAGCACCGGCTGCCTCGCCGCGGCCGCCGCGGGTGCTGCCGGCGGGGTCTATCTCACCTCGCGGGGCGCCGAGTCGCTGGTCGAGGCCCCGGTCGACCAGGTCGCCGGCCGGGCCGAGTCGGTGATGAACGAGATGGGAATCGCGAAGGAAGGTGAGAGCACGGAGGACGGCGGCGACAAGCACGTCCTGAAGGGCAAGCAGGGCGAGCTCGACGTCAACATCGACATCCGGCGGGAGTCCGAAACCACCTCGAAGGTCGAGGTGACGGCGCGGAAGAATCTGGCCGAATGGGATAAGGACTATGCCAAGCAGGTCCTGACCCGGATCGTGCAGAAGACCTGAGCGCCAAGACGAGCGTAAAGGTGAAAATGAAAGGTGAAGGGGAGCTACGTCCCCTGTTCACCTTTCATTTTTCACTGTTACGCTGTGCGGGCCGGCGCCACTCTCCCTCTGCACTCCCCGAATCCTATCCGCACCGCCCCCTCGCGCTCGCAGTACCCGCGCATGATGACCTCGTCTCCATCTTCCAGGAACTTGCGAGTCTCTCCGGTCGGCAGCGTGAGTGGCTCGGCGCCTCGCCAGGTCAGCTCGAGGAGACAGCCGCGCGCCTCCCTGGTGGGTCCCGACACCGTGCCGCTGGCGAGGAGATCACCGGGGCGGAGACGGCAGCCGTTGCTGGTATGATGGGCCACCAGCTGCGCTGCCGTCCAGTAGAGATCTTCGGCTCTGCCCCGGCTCAGGCGCATCGGCTCCTGATGCTGATCGCGCATCCGGGCCGACGAGAGGTGCACCTCCACGGTCACGGCGATCGCGCCTCGCTCCGAGTTTCGCGGCGATGTGAGGTAGGGAAGAGGCGCGGGATCTTCCGCCGGCCTCGCGAACGCGCGCGCCCGGAAGGGTTCCAGCGCCTCGAGCGTCACCACCCACGGTGAGATGGTGGTCGCGAAGTTCTTCGCCAGGAACGGGCCCAGCGGCTGATACTCCCAGGCCTGGATGTCGCGGGCGGACCAATCGTTGACCAGGCAGAAGCCGAAGATCTGCTCCTCGGCCCGGGTGATGGGCACCGGCTCACCCCACTGGTTCCCCGGCCCCACGAAGACGCCCAGCTCCATTTCGTAGTCGAGCGACCGGCTGGGCCCGAAGGCGGGCGACCCCGCGTCGGGCGCTTTGCTCTGTCCCCAGGGTCGAACGACCGGTGTGCCGCTGGGTACGATGGTGGAGACACGGCCGTGGTATCCGATCGGCACCCACTTGTAGTTGGGCAGCAGCGGCTGTTCGGGGCGAAACATGCTGCCGACATTGGTGGCGTGATGGACCGAGGCGTAGAAGTCGGTGTAGTCTCCGATCGCAGCGGGTAACATCAGCTCCGCGTCACGCTGCGCGACCAGCACCCGCCCTGCCAGGCCCGGGTCCGCGCGGTACTCGGGAGAGTCCGCGCTCAAGAGGGCGCTCACCTGGCGGCGCAGCTCCGTCCTCGGTCCGGCGCCGAGTTGCATGAGCCCGTTGAGCGCCGGAGCCGCACACGCCGCCGAGGCGGCCGCCGCCAATCCGCTGAAGTGCCCTTCGCCGTGACACGCGGTGAGGTCCAGGATCATGTCGCCGATCGCGATGCCCACCCGGCCGGCCTCCCGCTGACCCCGGCGGCGGAAGACACCCAACGGCAAATTCTGAATGGGAAAGTCACCGGCCCGGTTGGCCGATTCGACCCACGACCTGAGCGCTGGAGCGTGAGTAGGATCCACGCGCCGGTCTAGAGCAGCCCGAGCGACTCGAGGTCGCCGATCGGCTCGGTGAAGGAGCAGGATCCGAACGAGACGACTCCTCGGGTGCGGATCCTGCGGATGACCTCGAGGCCGATCCGGCGCCCTCTCCACTCGACCCCGGTATCGTCGAAGCGGAATGCTTCGGGCCGCCGTTCGTCCAGCAGCAGCTCGGCCTCGGGATCGTCGAACCGCCCGCTCAGAAATGCGGTGGCGAGGAAGACATTGAGGAACCCGAACATCGTGCCGCGGACACTGTCGGCATCGTAAGTGAGCCGGTAATCGCCGCGCAGCGGATGGTGGAGTCCGGCTGTGGCCTTGAACGGCAGGTCGGCGGAGAGACAGCCGCGGATGAAGCGAGCCAGCTCGGCTGCAGCCGGAAAGGCATCCGCGGTGATGCCTCCCGTCCTCATCTTGGCGCGGCCCCCGGCCCGCGCGATCGCCGCGAGCAGCGGGGCGCGGTCACGGCCGAGGGGGATCTCGACGAAGGCTTGAAGATAGGAAGGCACCAGGGACAGGAGCCGCTCGACCGCCTCCACCGAGTCCGCTTTGCCTTCCACTACATCTGCACTGACGGCGCCCGCCCCATCGGCAGCATGGCGACAGTTGAACTCGCCGACCGCTCGCAGCTCGCCTGCGGCATCGCCACCGATGAGCGTGGCGACCCGCCAAGGAGAGTCGGATGGACCGCGCGGCAGCAGTGGTTCGGCCGCCTGCTCGAACTCCGCGAGCCGGGTGGACGGGAGCACGAAGCGACCCAGTGCCCAGTGATGCGGGCCCCGGCGATACGACGCATAGTTCTCCACCGCCGCCACCATCCCGAGCCCGGCGGGCGGGAAGAGACCGGCATAATCGATGGCGCCGTCGAGAAGGGCTCGGAGGGCGGAGGATTGCATGGGGGAATTGTAGGTGGGCCGGTGGCAGGCGGACAGGCGGTCGGGCCGTCAGGCGGTCAGGGGGTGTCGGTCGGCGGAGCGGCGGATGGCGGAGCGGTGGACGGTCGACCGCCCGACCGCCTGTCCGCCCGTCGCCGTTCCGCCTACAATTCCCCTCATGCCCATCGCCAGCACCAATCCCGCCACGGGTCAGACTATTCGGAGCTTCCAGCCGCTGTCGCCGGCGCAGCTCGAGGCCAAGCTGCAATGCGCCGCCGACGCGTACCAGCGCCATCGCCGCACCAGCTTCGCCGAGCGGTCGAAGCTCATGCTCCGGGCCGCCGAGATTCTCGAGTCGGAGAAGGACGCGTTCGGCCGGATCATGGTCACCGAGATGGGCAAGACCCACAAGGCGGCCATGGAGGAAGCGGCGAAGAGCGGCTGGGGATGCCGCTACTATGCGGAGAATGCCGAGCGTTTCCTGGCCGAGGAGGTCGTGCCGACCTCCGCTTCCCGCAGTGTGGTGACTTACCAGCCGATCGGTCCGGTGCTCGCGATCATGCCCTGGAACTTCCCCTTCTGGCAGGTCTTTCGCTTTGCGGCGCCGTCTCTCATGGCCGGCAACGTCGGCGTTCTCAAGCACGCGTCCAACGTCTCGCAGTGCGCCCTGGCCATCGAAGAGGTGTTTCAGAGGGCGGGATTTCCTACCGGCGTCTTCCAGACCGTGCTCGTGCCAGGAAGCAAAGCGCTGGGCCTGGTCGAAGACCCACGCATCGCGGCTGTGACGCTGACGGGCAGCGAGGAGGCCGGCGCCCGGGTCGCCGAGGCCAGTGGTCGGGCGCTCAAGCCCACTGTGCTCGAGCTCGGGGGCTCCGACCCATTCATCGTCCTCGACGATGCCGACGTTGAAGCCGCGGCACGCGTGGCAATCGATGCGCGATTCCAGAACGCCGGCCAGAGCTGCATCGCTGCCAAGCGCTTCATTGTCGTCGAGTCCGCTGCCGATGAGTTCCAGGAGCGCTTCCGCAACGGCATCGAGGAGTTGGTGGTCGGTGACCCGATGGACGGCGCGAGCAAGATCGGACCGCTGGCGAAAGGCGACCTGGTCGACACGCTTGAGGAGCAGGTCAGGCGTTCCGTGAGCGCCGGCGCAAGCATCGTAACCGGCGGCAGGCGGCTCGACCGTCGCGGCTACTTCTACGCGCCGACGCTGATCTCCGA
>DATBJC010000052.1:0-19497 GCA_036556625.1 Gemmatimonadales bacterium | reverse complement strand
CATGAACATCCTGGTCACCAACGATGACGGCATCCTGGCCCCCGGGCTGGCGCTGCTGGCGGACGTGTGCCGGGAGGTCGGCACGGTGACGGTGGTGGCGCCGGATCGGGAGCAGAGCGGCACCTCCCACTCGCTGACGCTGCATCGCCCGCTTCGTCCGGCCAGGCGTCCCGACGGGGGCTGGCAGGTAGATGGCACGCCGACGGACTGCGTGATGCTCGCGATCCAGGCGCTGATGCCGGAGCGGCCCCGGTTCGTGTTCTCCGGGGTGAACCACGGACCCAACATGGGAGAGGACGTCCTCTACTCGGGGACGGTCTCCGCGGCGATGGAAGCCGTCACCCTCGGCGTGCCGGGCATCGGCCTTTCGTTCTCCGGCGGGCAACCCGAGACGCTCGCGACGTACCGGGGATTGCTGGTGACGCTGGTTCGCCGCATCACCTCCGTGCCGGACTTCCCGGAGCAGATGCTGCTCAACATCAACCTTCCCCGCGTGGCCGCCTCCGAGGTGCGCGGGATCCAGGTGACGAAACTCGGCAGCCGCTTCTTCTCGGATTCGCTCACCCGGATGAAAGATCCGTGGGGTCGGGAGATCTACTGGATCGGAGGCGGCACCATCACCTGGACCGGAGGGGAGAACTCCGATCACCTCGCCGTGGCCGAGGGATTCATCTCGGTCACTCCACTGCACATGGATCTCACCAATTACTCCTTGCTCGAGACTGTGCGCGGATGGTCGCTGGAGGGGTAGGGGAGGGTGACGGCTACGGCGGGTATCGGGCCCAGCTGGTGGAAACCCTGCAACGCAAAGGGATCCGAGACCTCGCCGTACTCCGGGCGGTCCGAATGGTCCCCCGTCACCGGTTCGTCCCCGAGAGCGTGCGTCACCGGGCCTACGACGATGCTGCGCTTCCGATCGGCAGCAGCCAGACCATCTCCCAGCCGTGGGTGCAGGCGCGCTACCTGGAGCTGCTCGGCCTCAGCGGCAGAGAGCGGGTGCTCGAGGTGGGTACCGGGTCGGGCTATCAGACCGCCTTGCTCGCGATGCTCTGCGACGCGGTCTTCAGCGTGGAGCGGATTCCAGCTCTGGCGCAGCGGGCCCGAGAGGCGCTGGCGGCGTCCGGCATCCGCAACGTGACGGTCCTGGTGGGCGACGGGACCCTGGGATGGCGTCCGTTCGCGCCCTACGATGCGATCCTGGTGGCGGCGGCGTCTCCCGACCTGCCGACCCCGCTGGTGGAGCAGCTCGCGCCGGGGGGCCGGCTGGTGATTCCGCTGGGCGACCGGTCCAATCAGACCCTCACGCTCGTGCGCCGTGAGGGCGACGAGCTGCGCAGCACCACGGTGGCCGACGTTCGATTCGTGCCGCTGCTCGGCGAATTCGGCTTCCGCTAGCCCTCAACGGAGACCCGCATGGAGCTGCTGCGATCCATCATCGACTTCTTCCTGCACCTCGACCAGCACCTGAGCGAGGTCATCAGCCAGTACGGCGTGTGGACCCACCTCATCCTGTTTCTCATCGTCTTCGCGGAAACCGGACTGGTGGTGACTCCCTTTCTGCCGGGAGACTCGCTGCTGTTCGCGGCCGGCACCTTCGCGGCGCTGGGCTCGCTGGATCTGGGCCTGCTCGTCGTGCTCCTCACCGGCGCGGCCATTCTGGGCGATACGGTGAATTACTGGGTGGGCGCCTGGATCGGACCGCGGGCCTTCAGCGGGAACATCAAGCTGCTGCGGAAGGACTACCTCGACCGCACCCACGCGTTCTACGAGAAGCACGGAGGGAAGACCATCATCATCGCCCGCTTCGTGCCGATTATCCGCACCTTCGCGCCGTTCGTGGCCGGCGTCGGCGCGATGAGCTATCCGCGCTTCATCACCTATAACATCGTCGGCGCGGTGCTCTGGGTCGGGCTCTTCGTGCCCGCGGGCTATTTCTTCGGCAACATCCCCGTGGTGCGGGAGAACTTCACGCTGGTGATCTTGGCGATCATCGCGATCTCGGTCCTCCCGATCGCGCTCGAGGCCATCAAGGCCCGGAGGAGTCGTCCGGCGTGACCACCCGGTTCCTCGTCTCCGGCCTGGTGCAGGGGGTGGGCTTCCGCTGGTTCGTCGCCCGTCATGCTCGCGCGCTCGGTCTGGGCGGCTACGCGAGAAACCTGCCGGACGGGCGGGTCGAGGTCGTGGCATCCGATGCCGGGGGCGAGGCGCTGGGGCAATTCGAGCGGCTCCTGCGGGAGGGCCCTGCGCATGCGCGGGTGGACCGGCTGGAGCGGCAGGACGATGTGGGGGAGACCGTCTCGTCCAGGACCTTCGACATCCGATGACGGCTACGGCCACGCTGGAGCAGCGGATCCGGGAGGCGCTCCGGCCCAT
The DNA here is from genome assembly GCA_036556625.1 of Gemmatimonadales bacterium. GTDB lineage: Bacteria > Gemmatimonadota > Gemmatimonadetes > Gemmatimonadales > GWC2-71-9 > CAVVWJ01. The sequence goes on along the minus strand of DATBJC010000052.1, from coordinate 17,124 downwards.
CAACGACTATCCCAAGCCCGGCATCGTGTTCCAGGACATCACGCCGGTGCTGGGCAATGGGCCGCTTCTGCGGGAGGTGGTTGCGGCCTTGGCGGAGCCCTTCGGGCGGAGCCGGGTGACGCACGTCGTGGGGATCGAGGCTCGCGGCTTCATTCTGGGCGGCGCGGTGGCCACCACGCTGGGCGTTGGCTTCGTGCCGGTGCGCAAGCCGGGCAAGCTGCCCTGGGAGCGGCTCAAGGAGGAATACGCCCTGGAGTACGGCACCGATACCCTGGAGGTCCATCGCGACGGAGCCGGCACCAGCGGCCGGGTCCTCATCGTGGACGACGTGCTGGCGACGGGGGGAACCGCTTGGGCGGCCGCCGGCTTGACGCGCCAGCTCGGCGCCGAGGTGGTCGGATGGTCGTTTCTGCTCGAGATCGCGGTCTTGAAGGGACGGGAGCGGTTGAATGGGAAGCCCTGCCATGTGCTAGCACGAGTCTAAGCCGGGGGAATTTGGGAAGGCTTGAGAGGGCCGTGGCTTGCGTCGGCTCTCCGGCGCCCATATTGTCGAGCCAACTTCCCCATCGGCAACAATGAGCGCGATCGTGTCCTGTCCCAACTGCGGGGGCACCCTCCACGAAGGTGAGCAGGTCTGCTCCCAGTGTGGGGTGAGCGGGGTAGGGTACCCGGCGGGGGGGAGCGCATTCGCTCCGACCATGCTCGACGCCTCGGCTTCGCTGTGGGAAGACGTGATGTCCCGTCTTCGCCAGGCGACGACCGGCGAGTTCCAGATCCTGGACGAGCTGGGTCGTGGTGGCATGGCCGCCGTCTATCTCGCCCACGATCTCGCCCTCAACCGCCGAGTCGCGATCAAGGTCATGGCCCCGGGCCTTCTGCTGGGGCCTGGTATGGTGGAGCGCTTCCGACAGGAGGCGATCACCGTCGCCAATCTGAACCATCCCCATATCGTGACCATCCACGCAGTGCGGCAGGCTGCCGGACTGCACTACTTCGTGATGAAACTGATCCCGGGCGCCTCGGTGGAGCGGATCATCCGTGAGGTGCGGCCGCTGTCGATCCCGGTGGTCCAGGCCCTGGTTCATCAGATCGCCGGGGCCCTCCAATACGCCCACCGCCGCGGCGTGATCCATCGGGATGTGAAGCCATCCAATATCCTGCTGGATGACGATGGCAACGCGGTGGTGACCGACTTCGGCATCGCCAAGGTGGTGGAGTCGCCGAGCCACACCCAGACGGGCGCCACCATCGGGACCCCGGCATACATGAGTCCGGAGCAGTGCTGGTCCCGCGAGGTCACCGCCGCCTCCGACCAGTACTCCCTCGGCATCGTCGTCTACGAGATGCTGACCGGCAAGCCCCCCTTTTCCGGTCCCACTCTGGCGATCCTGCGGGCCCACACCGAGGAGCCTCCTCCACCGATACTCGACGCGCGACCCGAGTGCCCACCTCACATCGCGCAAGCGGTGCACCGGATGCTCGACAAGGAGGCCTCGGCGCGCTGGCCGACGGTGCTACGTGCGGCCGAGGCCATGGGATGCCGCCAGCCCAACGACGACGACTCGGTTCGAGACGATCTGCTCCGGCTGTCCCAACTCGGCCCCGACCACCCGCTTCAGACGATCTACACACCCCACAGCCCGATCCCGGTGCGCTCTCGACCGGATCCGCCGGTCTCGCCGGCACCGGCGAAAGTCCCGGAAGAGTCCATCGAGGTTCGCATCCGGCCTTCTCCGGCGTCCCCGGCGCCGGTCGCCGGACCTCAGGAATCGCCTGTGCCGCAACCACAATCGGTGGTTGGCGACCGGTGGCGCTTCTCGAAGCTCTGGTGGCTGGTGCCGGCGGCCGCGATGATCGCCCTTGGCCTGTGGTGGACCAACCAGGGTGATACCGAGCCCTCGGTCGTGGCCCACGACCCGGTGGTGGATACCGTCCGGCCGCCGGAGCCGCCGGAGCCGCCGAGCGTCCAAGTCGCCAGCGTCGAAGTGGCCGGTGTGCCCCAGCGGGTCGTGTCCGGCGACCGGTTTTTCCTAGCCGCCACCGCGCGCGGAGCGCAGGGCGAAGCGTTGACGGGCCGGGAGGTGAGCTGGGCGTCCGACCGGCCGGGCATCGCGGAGGTCTCCGAGACCGGTGAGGTCACGGCGCGGGCGCCGGGCCGGGCGGCCATCACGGCCACCGTGGGCCGGGAGACTGCCTCGGTCTCGGTTGTAGTTCTCAGCCAGCGGGTGGTAGCGGCGAAGGTGACACCGGCGAGCCTGCGCCTGGAGGTGGGGGACACGGCAGTGGTTCGGGCCAGCCTGGTGGATGACCGCGGCCAGGCGGTTCCCAGTGTCGTGATCTGGGAGGCAAGCGACTCCCGGATCGCGATGGTGACTCAGGATGGGAAAGTGATTGCCAGAGGTCCCGGGACGACCCGAATCGTGGCGACGGGCGACGGCGTGCAGGGCGTCTCCACGGTGACGGTGCGAGACGGGGGCGGCCCGCCGCAGCCTCCTCCGCCCACCGCGAGGCGCACCGCGATTCTCCGGATGCTGGTCGCTCCCTGGGCTGATGTGACGATCGACGGCCAGGCGCGCGGCCGTCGAACTCGAGGCGAGGACACCCTGGTCGCTGGAGTGCCTCATCGCGTGCAGTTTGCCCGCGAGGGCTACGTGCCGGTCGATACTCTGGTGACCCTGCGTCCCGCCGAACGGCGTCTGATCAGGATCCTGTTGACGCGGAGGGTGCCATGAATAGAGGAGCTGGTAGGAGAACAGGCTGGTGTTCGCTGGCGCTGCTGCTGGGAGTCGGTGCATTCGGCCCGCTTCAGGCCCAGGATCCCCGGGCTGGCGATGTGGCCCGGGCCTTCGAGGAGTTCGATACCGGTCGCCGAGTCCAGCTGCTGACGACGCTGCTGGATCCCTCGATCGGTCCGACCCACGACCCGTGGGCGTCGGGCGTTCAACTGCTGGCTCAGACGCTGATCGAGGAAGGCAACGATTCGCTGGCGGGGATCTATCTGCGGTGGGCCGTGCGTCGGGCGCCCGACTTCAAAGCGGACACGGTGCAGTTCCTTCCCGAGGTGGGCGCCGAGATGGCGGAAGCGCATGCGTTCGTCCAGCAGAGCAGCTCGGCGGCCGACGACCTGGTGGAGACCAGCTGGCAGTGGCCCGCGCAGGGCGGCACCAGCGAGCCGGGAAAGCTCCAGGTGTCCGCGCCGTCGGTCACTGCGCTTCAGGCGTCGGTAGAAGGAACCGGTCCGGTGACTCCCGACCAGCCGATCACCCTTGCGCCGGGCAGCTACCGGCTGACCGCGGCGGCGCCCGGCTACGAGAGCCTGGCGGTGACCCGCGAGGTCCTGCCCGGCGTGACGACGGTGCTGCTGCTGCGTCCGTCGCGCACCGCCGTGGCCGCCCAGCCGACACCCGAGCCCAGCCCGCCCCCGGCTGCGGTAATCGAGCCCGAGTCCAAGAAGAAGTTTCCCTGGTTACTCGTCGTCGGTGGCGCGGTCGCGGCCGGCGCGGTGGTGGCGTTGGCGGCCGGCGGGGGTAGTGAAGAGCCGACCACGGGCACGATCGAGTTTACGTTCCCCAATCCATGAGGCCGTCATGACACGCGCAGTCGTTGCTTCGATCGCCGCTGCCAGCCTCCTGGCGGCCTGTGGCGACACTACGACCGAGGTCTCGGACGGCCGCGGCCGAGTGGTATTGGAGGTGGTGGCCACGGGGTCGGGGCGAGTGCTCGATTCCGGGCGGGTGCATCTGGAGGGCCCAACTCCCCAGGAGCTCAGCGCCACGCCGGGGACCACGGTGACGATAGAGCAGCTCAATCCCGGCAGCTATACCCTGACCCTGGAGGGGTTCGTCGGGAACGAAGTAGAGCGGTTCGGCCGGACGACCGGGGTGGAAGTCCGGGCGGGACAAACCACCGCACCTACGGTGGCCTTCAACCTGTTTCAGCCGGTGTTCGACCCCGTCACATTGAGCGACGACGCCGCGAACCTGCGGGTCGCGTTTCCCGCGGTGCCGGGCGCCGACAGCTATCGGGTAGAGGTGGATACCACGACGGCGTTCGCGACGGCCAGCGCCCAGGTGCTGACCGGCACCAGCGCGGATTTCGCGGTACTACGATTCGGGCCCCACTTCATCCGGGCTCGCGCCTTCGACGTGTACGAGGAATCCGGCGTTCTCACCCCAGCAAAGACGGCGACGGTTCACCGGCTGCTCGCCTTCCCCGATCAGGATGGGTGGGTGGAGAACGACGGGGGCGCCTTCAATCTCGGGGCGGTCACCTTCGTGGGTGACAATGGTGTTGGAGTCGTGGCCCGCAGCTTCTTCAGCTTCGACCTCAGCACCATCGCGGCCGCGGAGGAGGTGCACGGAGCCGTGATGCGAATATTCCAGATTGCGATCCAGGGCGACCCATACGGGGGTCTGGGCGGCGGCATCACGGTCGACCACCTGGACTACAGCCCGGCGCTGGATGACACGGACTACGGACTGGCCCCCTTCACGGCGGACATCGGAACCATCTCGAGCGTCTCCGACACGGCGTACAAGAGCCTGCCGGTTACCACTCAGGTGCAGGCCGACCGGACGGCCGGTCGGTCCGCTTCGCAGTTCCGGATCCGCTTCCCGGTCGAGGACGACGCCGACGGTGCCGCGGACTTCGTCGTGATCTACACCGCGGAAAAAGTGGATACGGTGCCGGAGCTCGTGGTGGTCTCGGAATAGGCTACCAGGTTGAACGGCCGGCGCTGCCGGCCACGCTGAAATCTCATCAGAAGATCGGAAGACCATGAGGGCTGCATCGGCTTGCGCCCTCTGCGCGGCCGTTCGCATGTTTGAGGCCGATGCCCGCCACGTTCTGTCCGCGCTGCTCCGAGCCCTGGCACGAGGGCGAGACGTCCTGCCGCCAATGTGGAACCCAGTTCCGCGTCTGTAGCGTTTGCGCTGCGCTCATCGGCCAATCCGATCACTTCTGTGGTCATTGCGGCGCCTCCCAAGGGAGTGGGCCAGGCCCAGAGCCTTCCCCCTGGGACGAGGTATTGGAACGTCTGCGCCAGGCTACCCAGGGTGACTTCGTGGTCGAGCGCGAGCTGGGGCGGGGCGGTATGGCGGCGGTCTACCTCGCCCACGACATGGCCCTCAACCGCAAGGTCGCGATCAAGGTGATGTCTCCCGGGCTTCTCATGGGCCCGGGAATGGTGCAGCGCTTCCGGCAGGAGGCGGTGACGGTGGCGAACCTGAGCCACCCGCACATCATCACGATCCATGCCGTCCGCCAGGTCGCCGGGCTCCATTTCTTCGTCATGAAGCTGATACGGGGCCGCTCGCTGGAGCGGATCATTCGCGAAGACGGTCCGTTGCCGAGTCATCTGGCGCAGGCCATTCTGTTTCAAGTGGGCAGCGCGTTGTGGCACGCGCACCGACGAGGCGTGATCCATCGCGACGTGAAGCCGGCCAACATCCTGATGGACGAGGACGGCAGCGCTATCGTCACCGACTTCGGTATCGCCAAGGTGCGGGAGAGCACGACGCACACCTCGACCGGCGCGACGGTCGGGACGCCGGTCTACATGAGTCCGGAACAGTGCTGGTCGCGGGAAGTGACCGACTCGTCCGATCAATACTCGCTGGGCATCGTCGCCTACGAGATGCTCACCGGTGCCCCACCATTCACCGGCCCCAACCTGGGCATCCTTCGGGCTCACGTGGAAGACACGCCCCCGCCGTTGGTCGGGGCCCGGCCCGACTGTCCGGCCGACGTGGCGATGGCCATCGCACGGATGCTGCTCAAGGAACCGGGGAACCGGTGGCCCGATATCATGCAGGCGGTGACGGCGCTGGGGGGCCGACATCTCCCCGAGCACGATCCGCTCCGGCATCAGCTCGCGGGGCTCGCGATGAAGGCCGCCCCCGCGCGGGCGGCTCCTCTCCGCGCGCCGATCGACTCGGTCCCCACCACCCTGCCGCCCCCCCGCGCCTCGCCGATCGCCGCCGTCGTGGTGAGCGCCTCGCGGAGCTCCGCCCCGGTGGGTGAGAGCGTACAGCTGTATGCCAGCGGTCGGGATGCCGCCGGCAGCGATATCCCGGGGGCCAAGATCAGCTGGACCTCGAGCGATCCCACCATCGCCACCATCTCAGGCGCCGGCGTGGTCACACCGCGCTCGCCCGGTACGGTCACCATCACCGCCAGTGCCGACGACGGAGTGGACGCGGTCACCGTCCTCGAGGTGACGCCACCCGCACCCGCCGTCGCCGCGACCAGCAGTGTCCCCCCCGCGCCCATCGTCGTGACCAATCCGGTGGCCACATTGGCGGTGGAGGGCATCCCCTCGCGCTGGCGGCCGGGGGACCAGGTCCGGCTCGCCGCCACCGCCCGTGACAACTCCGGAGCGGCGCTGGCCGACCGGCTGGTACGGTGGAGCTCCCTTGCGCCCGGAGTCGTGGCGGTCGCCGGGGACGGTACCGTCGCTGCTCTTGCTGAAGGTGTCGCCACGATCGTGGCCTCCTGCGAGGGGCAGTCCGCCACCATCGAGATCCGGGTGGACCCGGCGCTGGTCGCCGCGGTCGTCGTCCAACCTCCGACCCGACCGCTCAGGGTCGGTCGCAAACTCGTGCTCCGTGCCGAGCCACGCGACCAGCATGGCGGGGTGTTGCGGGGACGAACTATCGAATGGAGCTCGCGAAATCCCGCCATCGCCGAGATCGACTCGGTGTCGGGTGCTCTGCGGGCCGTGGCGCCTGGATCGGCAGTTCTCCTTGCGACTTGTGAGGCGGTCCAGGGCGAGACGACGCTCGAGGTCACAGCGGCGGGTCCGGCGGTCGATCTGCGGCGATTCTGGTGGGCTGGGGGCGTGGCGGTCCTGGCGTTGGGCGTGTGGCTCTGGGCTCGAGGAGGGGATCGAGGACCAGTCGCGACACCAGTAGCTGCGCTCTCGCTCGCCCCCTCTTCGGGTGACCTGAAGGTGGGCGACACGGTTCGCCTTACTGCCTCGTTTCTCGCAGCAGACGGATCGACACTGCCCCCTCAACCGATTTTGTGGCGGAGCAGCGATTCGTCGGTGGTAACCGTCTCTCGCGAGGGCCTCGCCTCCGCCATCCGACCGGGGCTCGCCAGTATCACGGGCACCGGAGCCGGGCACGAGCAGAGCGCGTCCTTCCGGGTCCTGGCAGCCCCGGTCGGGACCCGCGGGAGTATCGAGTTGTCTGGCGCCCGGCCCGAGGTCCTGGTTCGTGACTCGTTCACGCTGAGGGCACGAGTGCTCGACGAGCTCGGCGCCGAGATCACGGATGCGCCGGTTCAGTGGCGCTCCAGCCGGCCCGCCGTTGCCACCGTGTCCGAGGCCGGTGCCGTTGAGGCGCTGACGGAGGGCTCGACGACCATCACGGCTGAGAGCGAAGACCGAACGGCGTCCCTGGAGATCCGGGTGACTGGCCTCCCGGTCGGCTCGGTCGCCGTCTCGCCCTCGGCATACAGCCTGAGCGTCGGCGACAGCGTTCGGCTGACCGCGATGGTCCGCTCTCCGGCGGGCGATACCCTTCGGGGCAAAGTGGTGGTCTGGGACTCCAACCAGCCTCGAGTAGTGACCGTATCGCCAAGGGGCCAGGCGAGCGCTGTGGCGCCGGGTCAGGCGACCGTCACGGCCACCAGCGGAGGCGTGCGCGGCACGGCGGTCCTGACCGTGGGGGCCCGCCGCGAGACGGTGGCGCGGGTGGCGATTCAGCCGATCTCCGGCAACCTCGAGCCAGGTAAGACCGTCAAGCTGACCGCGGAGGTGCGGAGCAACCGCGGGGCCATTCTGACCGATCGGGTGGTCATCTGGCACTCCAGCCGACCGGAGATCGCGACGGTCGAAGCGCAGGCCGGCGCACTCACCCCCCGGGCCGCTGGCCGGGCGCAGATCACGGCGACGATCGAAGGCGCGAGTGATACACTGACGATCACTGTGGCACCGGCGACCGCAAGCAGTGGACTGGAGCACCGCGGGCCCCGATTTCAAAGCCTCGCGATGGGCGGATTCAGTTGCGCTGTCGACGAGGCCGGCGCGGCCCACTGCTGGGGACAGGGAGTTCCCCAGCCCACCCGCGTCGGCGGGCCGCCTCTCGGTCAGGTGACCGTGGGTTTGGCCTATGCGTGCGGGCTCACTCCCGCGGGGCAGGCGTATTGCTGGGGGTCCAATGGCAAGGGGCAGTTGGGCGACGGCACCACCAAGAACCGGAGCGCCCCCCGTCCCGTGGCGGCCGACCTCAGGTTCACCATGATTGCCGCGGGCGAAGTCCACGCCTGCGGTTTGACCAGCGACAGCAAGGTGTACTGCTGGGGCGGCAACGGCTACGGTCAGCTTGGCGATGGCAGCACGGACCGGCGCACTCGCCCGGCTCAGATCCGCGAGAGCCAATCCTGGCGCATGGTGGCTGCCGGCGGAAAGCACAGCTGCGCAGTGACCACGCGGGGCACGGCCTTCTGCTGGGGGGATGGGTCGTGGGGCGAGCTGGGCCAAGGTGCGACCCAGAGCTCCCTGGTGCCGGTGCGGGTGGCCGGAGCGCTGAGCTTCACCAGCCTGGCGGCCGGACGGCAGCACACCTGTGGCTTGACGTCTATTGGCGAGGTGTACTGCTGGGGAGCCAACCGCGACGGCCAGCTGGGCAACAACGATCGGGAGGATGCCAACCGGCCGACCCGGGTTGTCAGCAGCGAGTTCTTCGAATCATTGAGCGCCGCGGCGACCCACACCTGCGCGCTCAGCGCGGGAGGATATCTCCATTGCTGGGGATCCAATTCCGCGGGCCAGCTGGGGACCGGTCGGGGACCCACGCGTTTCAGACCCGCCCGGGTCAAGGGGGACCTGGTCTTCACCGAGGTCCGCGCCGGCGCGACCCACACCTGCGCCCTCACTCGCGAGCAACGGGTCTTGTGCTGGGGCGGCAACGAACGGGGCCAGCTGGGTGACGGTACCTTGGGATCCCGCTTCCTGCCCGGACCAGTGCGGCCATAGCGCGTTGACGGCCGGGTGAGCGACCAACATATTCGATCGTTCGAACTCTACCATTGACACCGACCGCCGGCACCGCGGGCAGTACCGGCTGGAATTGAAGGGCGCGCCATGAGCAGCGCTCTGGCACTGGCTTCCGTCACCGCCGTCCTGAAGGACCTGCTCGAGAACGGGCTGGCCAGCGCCGGCGTCACCAGCAAGCTCGGCGGCGACAGCGCCGTCTCGGCCCTGCCTCCCGATCGGATCACGGCCGGCGCCGACGAGAAGGCGCAGCTCAACCTGTTCCTTTACCTCGTCACCCCGCATAGCGGGTTCCGGCAGAAGTCGAACGGGTCCACCTCGACGGCGCTGGCGCTCGATCTGCACTACTTGCTCACCGCATACGGCGCCCAGGACTACCAGACCGAGATTCTGCTGGGGCACGCCATCCAGCTGCTCCACGACACGCCGGTGCTGGAGCGCGAGCGGATTCGCAAGACGCTGACCTCGATCACCCATACCAAAGACCGGCGGGTGATTCCCCCGGCGCTGGCCGCGCTCGCGGCCTCCGATTTGGCGGACCGGGTGGAGCGGATCCGCATCGAGCCGACGTTTCTCAACTCCGAAGAGATGTCCAAGCTCTGGTCGGCGCTGCAGGCGAAGTTCCGGCCCTCGGCAACCTACAAGGTGTCGGCGGTGATGGTCGACGGGAAGTCGAAGTGACGATCCCGCTGGCGGCGGACGCGCCGCCCACCTGGCACGAAGCCAACCAGCGCCACCTGGGCGCCGCGCTGGCGCGGGTGCGCGGGGCGCTCGAGCGCCAGACGGCCCGGCAGCGGGGTGCACCGCCGGGGGAGGCTCCGCCAGGCACCCCCTCGATCAACGAGCCCGGCACCGAGCGCAGCGCCCTGGACCAGCTGTGTGCCACCTTCGGCTTGTCCCCGTTCGAGCGCGACCTGCTGGTGCTGTGCGCCGGCATCGAGCTTGATTCGACCTTCGCACCGCTGTGCGCCGCGGCGCAGGGCGACCCACAGCGACCCTTTCCGACCTGGAGTCTCGCCCTCGCCGCGCTCGACGGTCCTTACTGGAAAGCGCTCACACCGGCCGCGCCGCTCCGCCGCTGGCGATTGATCGACCTGCTCCCCGGCAGCGCCTTGACCGTCAGTCCGCTCCGGATCGACGAGCGGGTGCTGCACTATCTCACCGGGGTGGACGGCATGGACGAGCGGCTTGCCGGCCTGGTGGCCCCGGTGCGCGATGCCGGGCCGCTGGTGCCGTCGCACCAGCGACTGGCCGAACGGATCGTCTCGATCTGGACCTCCGGGCGTACGGGCGAGGCCCTCACGGTGATCCAGCTCTGCGGGGATGGCGGCGCCGACATGCGGGCAATAGCGCAGGCGGCGTGCACGGTGCTCGGCCTGCGGTTATGCGTGCTGGCGAGCGACGCCCTGCCCGGCACCGCCCACGAGATCGAGTCGCTCGGCCGACTCTGGCAGCGCGAGGCGGCGCTAGGGTCGAGGGTGCTCTTGATCGAGTGCGACGAGGCCGATCCCGGCAACCTGGCCCGGCTGCGGCAACTGGTTGACCATACCACCTGCGCCCTCCTGATCGCGCGGCGTGAGCGCGCGCGCCTGGGTCACCGGCCGAGAGTGAGCATCGACGTCCCGAAGCCCTCTGCCCCGGAGCAGCGGGCGGTCTGGCGCGCGGCGCTCGGGGCGGCCGCGGCGGAGTTCAACGGCCAGGTCGAGCTGCTGGTCTCCCACTTCAATCTCAACTCCGAGGCGATCCGGAGCGCCACGGTGGACGCGCTCGCGGCGGCGGCACAACAGGGGGAGCAGGATCTCGGGCGCGCCGTCTGGAACGCCTGCCGGGTGCAGTCCCGCCCACGGCTGGAAGACCTGACACAGCGCATCGACGGCGCTGCGCGGTGGGAAGACCTGGTGCTGCCCCCGCCCCAGCGGCAGGTGCTGCACGAGATCGCCACGCACGTGCGCCACCGGCTCACGGTGTACGAGCAGTGGGGCTTCGGCCGCCCCGGAACGCGCGGACTAGGCATCAGCGCGCTGTTCGCCGGGGCGTCGGGCACAGGTAAGACTCTGGCGGCGGAGGTGCTCGCGAGCGACCTCGAGCTCGACCTCTACCGCATTGACCTGTCGTCAGTGGTGAGCAAGTACATCGGCGAGACCGAGAAGAACTTACGGCGGATCTTCGACGCGGCGGATGAAGGCGGGGCCGTCCTGCTGTTCGACGAGGCGGACGCCCTGTTCGGCAAGCGGAGTGAGGTGAAGGACAGTCACGACCGGTACGCCAATATCGAGGTGAGTTACCTGCTCCAGCGCATGGAGTGCTTTCGGGGTCTCGCGATTCTCACTACCAACCTGCGCAGCGCCGTGGACACGGCCTTCCTGCGGCGCATCCGCTTCAGCGTCCAGTTTCCATTCCCCGACCCGGGCCAGCGGGCAGAGATCTGGCGCCGGAGCTTCCCCCCAGAGGCGCCGACGGAGGGTATCGACATCGAGCGCCTCTCGCAGCTCAACGTGGCCGGCGGGAACATACGCAACATCGCGCTGCACGCGGCCTTCCTGGCAGCCGACGATGGAAAGTCGGTCGGGATGGGGCACCTGCTGCACGCGGCTCGCTCCGAATACGCCAAACTGGAGAAGGCCCTGACGGAAGCCGAGATCCATGGGTGGCTGTAAGACGGCGCGATGAAACGGGAGTACACCCGGCTCGAGCCTCCCGTCCGTCGCCCGGTCCACCCGTCGGCACCCCAGCCGGCACAGCCGGGCCGCTCCGCCGCAGTGGAGGACGTCTCCTCCCAAACGGGGGACGCCAACGGGCTGGGTCATGACTTTCAGAGGGTCGGGCTTGAGCCGGCAGGGTATGCCGTGCAGGAATTAGATGAGCGGCGGGGCGGCGCTCCTCTGGACTCACGCATCCGCCAGCGACTGGAGCCCGCGCTCGGATCGGATCTCTCGGGTGTGCGGGTTCATCGGGGACCATCGGCGGAGCGCGCGACTGATCTGGTGGATGCGCCCGCCGTCACGGTGGGCCGGAACGTCTTCGTGGAAGCGCTTTCCCCCGCGCGCGAGGCCACGGTCCTGACCCATGAGGCGGTGCACGTGGCGCAGCAGGAGGGAGGTCCGGGCCCCGGCGGCGACTTCCAACTCGGCTCCCGCTCCGACCCGGCGGAGCACGAGGCCGAGCGTGCCGCCTCCGCCATCCAGCGGGGGGCGCCCCGGGCACCCGCGATCACTCGTGGCCTCTCCGGCGGCGTGGCGCGCCGATTCGGCGCCGGCAAGCACGGCCACGGCGGCATCGAGTCGGACGCCGCCGCAGCCGGCACCTCCCCGCTCACCCCCGACGACCAGAGCAAGCGCGACCAGGGCGTCAAGCAGATCTACAGCGGCAACTTCATGCGGGACATGAATCAGCTCAATGTGCCGCTGGTGATCGGCAAACTCTCCGGGTTGCCCAAGGATGTGACCAGCCCCAAAGGCGCCAAGATCGGGGCCAAAGGTGCCCATGACATCACCACGGCGGTGATCCAGGCATTGGCCATACTGGAGCTCGGCCAGGAGGTGGCGAAATCCCTGGTCACCGGCGGCGAGATCAACCCCGCCGGGCAGCAGACTCCGGATCGGATCGGGGTCTACCGCCCGGAAGAGCACATCGACAACCCGATGGGGATGGGGGCAAAGACCGACACCCTGGTTTCCAACACCGATCCGTCCAGAAAAGACGAGCACGGGACCAAGGTGGAAGTGGGCGCGCCCCGTCCCGCCGAGCCTGTCGTGGGGCCGACTACATGCCCGGTGGACAAAGACCGGGACGCCCAGCTCCAGGGCTCGGCGATCAAAGGCACTCAGGTGGAGAATGCGGCCCTGTACAAGGTGTCCGGCGCCGGGATGCAGAACCACATCTATAACAGCGTCGAGGCGACCAAGAAGCGCTGGGTCAGCGCTGCCCGCCTGGGTCCCACGCCGGAGGGCAGGAGCGAGTTCGGCGCCGGGCTGCATGCGGTGGAGGATTACTTCTCGCATTCGAACTTCATCGAGGTGTCGCTCAACAGCTACATCGCCGAAGCGCTGGCCAACAAGGGCACCAAGAAAGACAATCCGACGGCGCGGAAGTTCGCCGAGACCGTCGTCGAGAAGAACAAAGCAGCGTCCGGGGGAACGGGACTGACTCCCCAGGGTTACTACGTGGACACGCTGTTCGACGCCAAGGTGGGGGACGCGAAGGACAAGCGGAAGAAGCGCCAGGCCATCACCACCGGCAGCTTCGGCGGCACCGACACCAAGGTCTCCATTGCCCACATCCTGCTCCCGCAGCTACCCAAGCTGCAGAAGGCGATGCTGCGGTCGGTGGACATGCTGTTCGGGATTGCGGGCGCGGAGGGTGGGGACAGTGGATGGGCCCACTTGAAGGAGCAGCTCTCGTCGGATGACGCCGGGGCGGCCGGCGCCCGGATCCTCGAGGGGTTCTCCAGTGCCGGCATGGTGGCGCCGGTGCCGGACATCGAGCTCGAATTCAAGGACTTCGAGCTGGATCCCGTGGGTTCGGTCTCCGGGATCTTCGGCGGCGACTCTCATTCGGCGGCAGCGGTGAGCGTGCGGGTTCCGGTCGGCATCAAGCATCTCAGCAAGACGCTCCCCCTGACCGACGCGGTCGCGACCTACGGCGCGATTTACCGCCGGGCGAAGGAGATGGTGGAGCTGGTCCAGCAATATCAGGAATACGCCAAAGGCCTGGTGCCGTATCCGCTCGATAAGCTGATCGAGCGGATCAAGGCCGAGGTCACCAAGATCGACCAGCAGATCCGCAAGGAGGTCAAGTCTCAGGTGGTGGGCGGGCTAGTGGCGATCGTGGACGCGATCTCGGGCCGGAGCGAGGCGGAGAAGGCCAAGGCCAAGGCGGAAGGGAAGACACCCGACCCGACCAATCCGGAAGCCGAGTTCGAGAAAGATCTGGGCGACGCGCTGGAGTACCTCCACGAGGGGGTGGAGGCGATGGAGCAGACCACGTCGCTGGAGGCTCGGCTCAAGAGCGGCGACCTGTCGCAGCTGCCCAAGCTCGAGGTCGAGTCTCGAGTTGGACCGGTAGAGGAAGTCACCGAGGAAATCGGCAAGGACCCGGTGACCGGGCAGAAGCGGATCCGCAAGTACTACCGGTCGAAGCTTCCGTTACCCCCATCGCACTCGGAGATCAGCAAAGACCACGAGCCGCACGCCGAGCACGAGGAGACTCTCGACCGGCACCATGACGAGGGCGACAAGGGCGGACTGGAGAAGGGCTCACCCTTCTTCGGACTCGCGCGGTCGCTGGCGGTCGAGGCGGTCAAGCACAGCAAAGCTCAGTTGCAGGCGGTCTGGGCTCGGAGACCCCATGTGGGCGACGCCTCGCTCTATGGTGACGGCTCCCATTACGAATACAAGAGTGCCGCCGACCCGGCGAGCAGCGCCAAGATCCATGATGACGTGCTGAAGGAGGCCGCCAAGCGGGCGGAGGCGGAGAAGAAGCGGGCCGGCCGCGAGGGAACGTCGTTCCTCGGCGCCGACCCGGCGAATCCCGACGCAGTGATGCTCAAGGATCCCGAGGTGGCCAAACTGGTCAGCCTGGTCGACCAGTTCATCTCCCATCCGGACGACACGTCCTGGTGGAAGCCGGTGACGACCGCGTACATCGCCAGCGATCCGGACTCGGTGTACGAGAGTATCCTCCGGCGCAACAAGGTGCGAGGGGAGCGCAACCTCAAGTAGATGTCGATCTCCCAGCCGGGACTCCGGCGTCTACTGCTCGGCGGGCTCGGCGTGGCGGCGTTGGCCGCCTGTGGCAATCAGGGCCGGTCGCCGTCGGTGGGGGATGGAGAGCGAAACGTGAGCCAGACAACAACCGACCATGCTGCCATCCGGCAGCTGTTCGAGGAAGCCGCGGCCTGCGGCGACCGATATCGCTGTCCGCCCCAGGACGAGCTCCTGGCCCGCGCGGAGGGACCGGAGGGAACCCCCGTGGCGGAGGTCGCCCTGGAGCTCATGGCCGACCCCGGGGTGCGCTCGTTCGACCGACTGGGCAAGGCAGCCTTCGAAGTGGCTCGAAACTGGGCCGCGGCGCGGGTCCGGGCAGGCACCTTCGATGCGGGGGCGCGCAGCATGCTGCTCGAAGGGGTGCGGCGGGTACTGGCCGACGATTCGTCGACCTTCGTCGTGGCGGTCTACAGTCTTTTCTCGGGTCCGATCGGCGACGCGATTCCCGAGGCCAAGGAGATCCTGACTGCGGAGGCGCTGAACCCGAAGCGCGATCTCAGCCAGATGGATGACGCGGTCAAGGTGTTGCAACGGTTCACCCCGGGGCTGGGTCAGATCCGGCCCTGGCTCGAGTCCGGGGACGAGCGCCGCCAGCTCGCGGCCCTCTCGCTGCTGGACTACGCCGATCACACCGGGTTCTCTGCCGCTGAGGAGCAGGCGCTGCTCGAGGCCGCTGCCCGCCGTCCCAACCTTCCCCAGTCGGTGGCGATCGCCCTTGTGGGGCACGTACAGGGGCACGAGGACGAAGCGTTTCTTCCCGTGCTCGTCCCGCTCGAACGGCACGGCGACGCCGAGTTGCGGGAGGCGGCCACCGAGGCGGCAGCCGCGATCCGCCAAGCCGAGGCGGCGAGGGGTCCATGAGCGCATCTCTGGCGGGAAGCACGGCCCGGACCCGGAAGGAAGAGCTCTGGCTCGGGTGTAAGTCCAAGAGCTGCTGCTACAGCTCGGTGGTGATTCCTACCGGCAAGGACGTCTGGCGGATCGCCCGGACGCTCGACCTCCTCCCGTGGCACTTCCTGGTCTACTTCGAGACCGCGCAGCCCCGGCGGGACGCGTTCGCCCTCGATTCTTCGCCACGGCGGTTCCGGCTCGCGCTGAGCAAGAATCCCCGGCGGATGGCGCACGGGGCGCATGCCTGCACCTTCCTGCTGCGCACCCGGCACGGACACCATCGGTGCGGGCTCGGCGATCTACGTCCGGCGGTATGCAAGTCGTTCCCCTCGGAGATGGTGGCGGGGGTGGTCTGCATCATGTCGGAGACCGGCTGTCGCTGCCGGACCTGGACCCTCGCCGACGTCGACATCGAGCACGAAGCCGAGGCGATCCGAGAACGGCAGGCGGATTCCGAGGTGTACTGCGGGATCGTGGAACAATGGAATCGAGGAGTCTCGGAGCCGGGGCGTCGGCTCGACTTCGAGGGGTACTGCGAGCACCTGCTGGCCGCCTACGACGGACTGGCGAGGACCGAGGCGCCGGCGGGCACCGGCCCGAACGAGACACCGGCATGAGGGACGGCCGCGCCAGTCCGTGCGGTACTTGCGGTGCCTGCTGTCGCTCCTACGTCGTGACCCTCTTCGGCGAGGATGTGTGGCGGCTCAGCACCCGGCTGCGTCTGGCGCCGGAGCAGTTCGTGCTGGCTCATCCGCAGGCCGAGCCGGCCAGCGACGGATTCCTGCTGGAGCCGGGGGGGCCACCGTTGGGGCTCGCGCTCGACAAGCAGGGCCGCTTCCGGGACACCCAGCCGTGCGTCTTCCTGCTCGAGCTGGGCGGGGGAGAGAGCCGCTGCGGGGTCTATCCCGACCGGCCGGTGGTGTGTCAGGGATATCCGATGTCGTTCCTGGCCGGACGGGTGAGCCAGCGGGCGGACGCGCTCTGCCCGCCGGGCTCGTGGCCGGATGAGTTGGTGGCGTTGGGGGAATGGCGGGCCGCGCTCCAGCGGCTGCGGATGGCGTGGGACGTCTACGCCGAGGTGGTGGCGCGGTGGAATGCACGGGTGAGCGCGGCCCGGCTGGAGCGGGAATTCGGGTTCAGTGAGTACCTGGCCTACCTGATGAATGTCTACGACCGGCTGGATCGATTGAATCGGAGGCTGGGCGAGGCGACTCTGGGGGAGGTCCTGGAGGATTGGCCCATGCCTCCCCGGCCGGAATGGAGGCCGGAAGATCTCAAGGAGCTCAAGGATCATCAGTGGTGGTCATATCTCGGGCAGGCTCGAGCGGTGATCGACCGGTTTTACCCGCAGCTTGCTCCGTTGCCCTGTGTCATGCTGTCCGGCGCCGAGCCGAAGGGAGCAGTGACAGTCGGCTGCGTTTGAGGAGTGGGTCATCATGAGCGAACGAGAGCTGATTCAGCGGAAGAAGA
>DATBJC010000051.1:0-44138 GCA_036556625.1 Gemmatimonadales bacterium | reverse complement strand
GTAGTCGCCATAGCCGGTCTCCCAGCTCATCAGGCGGTAGCCGGACGGCGTGCGCATCTCCATGTCGGTGCCGAGGAGATAGGTGCACACGTGGGTACCCTCGCGGGCATGATCGAGGAAGAAGTCGCCGGTCACCCGCTTGCCCATCAGCCGACCCTGGAGGTCGGTGAAGGCGCTGATGACGGTGTCGATCGATCGGTTGCGGATGCGCGACTCGAGCTCCCGGAGATCGATCGAGGACGAACGCTCTGTCGGCCCGGGCACGCGGCTTCTCCTGGAGAGAGGTGGCGGAAGCTAGCGGCGCGGTGCGCCGGAACGGAAGATTGGCTCGAGGTACTTCGGTCCGCGAAGACCTCCGGAACGTCCGGCTCGCCACCGTGACCGGCAGTTCGGCCGAAGGCTAAGCCCGACGGCAGTGGGCGCTCACCCGCCACTGCTCGTGACAGTGTCTTGATCTTGCGGGTTGACACCGGTTCCCGCCTTCCGAGATATTCCCGCCCGCGAGCTTCCGATCATGAGATGGCCCCATCCGGGTGTCCATTCGTCGCGACCGTGGCCAGAGCCGGCACGGGAAACCCAACTCCCACGATGACATCGCCCCTGCCGGGGGCACTGATCAACGCAGCCGCCTGTACGCCGGGTCGGCGCTGCCGCGGTCCGCCTCGTCGCGGCCGCCAGGCAGGCCATGCTGCGGTCGTCAGCACCGCTCACTCTCACCATGGGAAGCTTCGCGTATGTCCCGTTGTTCCGATTCTACTGGTGTTGGCGCGCTCATTCGAATGGTCGCAGCGAGCCTCCTGGTGGTCCTCTCCGCCTGCAGCAACGACGCCGCCGCGCCCTCGAGCCTGCCCCAGTCTCCAGCCGAGCCGGGGCCGACGGAAGCACCGCCGACCGACGCGCCGACGGCCGACGCGCCGCAGCCGGGCACCCCCGCAGAAGCGATTCTGGACAACCGCTCGAGCCGTCCCGGCATCGTGTTCGGCAGCTTCAACATGAAGAACGAGTACCTGAACACCGTCCACACCGGATGGATGAACGGCGGCCCGCTGGATCCCTCCAACATCATGACGTGGCTTTCCGGCGCCCGGGCCAAGGGCGGTCGGGTCGTGCTGAAGCTGTGCAAGGGAAGGGACTCGTACGTAAAGGAGAACGGGAGATTCAGCCTGACCAAGTGGAAGGCTCTGGTGGCCCGGTACCGAAACCTCCCGCTGGGTTCCTACATCTCGGACGGCACCATCGTCGGCCACTATCTGATCGACGAGCCCCACCGTGGCTCGCGCTGGGGCGGGGACGGCATCTCCCCCGCCACACTGGAGGAGATGGCGAGATTCAGTAAGGAGATCTGGCCCGATCTGACCACGATGGTGAGGGTGGCGCCAAGCTGGCTGGCCAGCTCCCCCATCACCTATCGTTACGTGGACGCCGGCTGGACCCAGTACACGACCGGCAAGGGCGACGCGGCGAAGTGGGTGGCGTCCGAGGCCGCCGCGGCGAAGCAGAAAGGCCTGGGCCTGGTCGTGGGAATGAACGTGATGGAAGGCGGCGATGGATCCAGCAAGATCCGCGGCGATTATCCTGGCCACTGGAGGATGAGCCCGACCGAGATCCGGAAGTACGGGGGCGCGCTGCTGGCCCAGAGCCTGGCCTGTGCGTTCTTCAACTGGCACCACGACGCCGCCTTCTACAATCGTGCGGACATCAAGAGCGCCATGACCGAGGTCTCGGCCAAGGCGCGAGCCCACGCGAAGACGGCCTGCCGGCAGTAAGGCGGCGCGGAGCCAGAACGAAAAACCGCCGCCCCCAGGGGCGGCGGTTTTTTTCTCGCTCCTCAGGCTTATGCTACCGGGTCAGCGCACCCGGCACGACGTGGCGGCATGGGCGCGGGCCTTCGCGGCCACATCGGCGATCGCGGCTTTCACATCCGAGCGCCCGAAGTACTTGGCCTGGTATCGCGCCAGCGTCACACCGCACACCTTGCTGTGCGCCGCGAGGGTCAGGCCCCAGTTGCGGACCTGGTTCGCGCTCATGGCAAACTTGCCCGGCTCAGTGCCTGCCAGGCCACTCGCGCTGGTACCTCCATTCAGCACGTTGAGACCGACCAGCAGGCCGAGGCGCGCCCGCCCCGCTGCGCTCGCCTGTTGGCTCACCCAGCTGGCGGCATCGCCTGAGACAGCCGAATAAATCGCGGCGGCCGCATCGAGATAGCTCCACGACGACTTGGTTTCCAGCCAGGAGGCCGGAGCCTGCGCGATGGTGGGCAAGCCGGGCCACCGCAGCCGGCTGTAACGCGCCATCTCGTCAAGGGTGGCGTGCGAGATCGCCTCACCGCCCCATAGCTCGGCTTTATGCGGGTTCGGCACCAGCAGGTGGCCCGCGAGGGTTCCATCGTTGATATAGGAGTTCAGGTTCACGCCCGCATAGCGATCGATCGACGTCTTCCACTTGGTGAGGTTGAAGGTGCCGTTCGCGTTCGCGACCTCGCTGGCGCTCAGCTGAAGCACCACTCTGGCTCGGGCTTGCCGCGCCGCGGAGGCGGTCGCCAGCACATTGTTCGGCGAGACGCTCCGAACCGCGCCGGTGAATGATTCCATCTCTGACGTGGGCAGCGCGTAGGGGCCGAAGGGCACGCCTCCCGACGACGGTGGTGGCGGTGGCGGTGGCGGCGGCGGCGGCGGCGGCGGCGGTCCCGGGGGCGGGGGCGGTGGTGGCGGCGGCGGCGGCGTCTGGCCCCCGGCCGAACCGCGACAGCTCCTGGTAGCGCGATTCTGCGCCAGCCGGCGGAGCGCATCCATCGCGGCCCCGACGCCGGAGGACGACACGTAGCCGTCCCTCCAGTTCCAGTTGATCATCGCGCAGGGATACGAGCTGCTCAGCAGCACGGAGCCCCAGGATTGGGCTTCGCTCGGGGTCATGCTGGTGTTGTTGGGCGTCCCGCCGAAGATGACGTTGAGTCCTACGATGAGGGCCAGCCCACGCTCCTGGGCCTCGGTCACATTCCGCCGGAGAAAGCCGTCCACCGGACCCTTGCGGTCCAGGTACTGGGCCCAGGCGGCATCGATGTACTTGTGATTCCGGTCCATATAGCCCGGCTCCACCCGGACGATGGTCGCCATGTTGGGCCAGAGCTGCTTGCTGTACTTGCCCATCTCTTCCATCACGGCGGGCGTCACCGGCTTGCCGCCCCAGTTGTGCGCATCGTTCGGCTCGTCGATCAGGTAGTGCCCGATGATGGTGCCGTCGTTGATGTACGAGTCGAAGTTGACCCCTCTGAAGCGGTCGATCCGGGCCTTCCACTTGGTCAGGCTGAAGTGACCGCCCTCCTTGTAGTGCCGCTCGTTGCCGGCGAACATCAGCACCACCTTGCCGCCCCGCGCCTTGATGGCCGCCAACTCCTGCACCAGGGCATAGGGGGCGATGTTCCGGTGGGCGCCGTTGAAGCGGGAGCCGAACGCGCTGGTCGGCTGAGCGAAGTATCCGAAGGGAATGCCGCCGGCGAATGCGACCGCTCCGGCTGTCCCGCTCTCTGTGGGTGGGTTGAGGGTATCGGGCCCGAGGGACCTGCTGCTATCGCAGGCGGCGAGGGCCACCAGGAGGGTCCACACGATGGGCGCTCGAATACGGGCAATCCGGCGGGACAGCTTGAACGTGTAGGTCATGGCAAGCTCTCGAAACGAGGGCGACTGCTGTGAACCGCGAGCGAGTAATGGGAGGGGGGCGGCCCGAATGGGCCGGTTCCGGCCCAGCGCCTTGCAAGCCGTGGGCCTGCATGGCTGGAATCAGCTTCGCGCGAATCGCCACGGCCTCGGAGAGTGGCGGAAAGCCCTCTCCCGGGGGCAAATGCTCACCGGGAGCGGGCCATCCGTGCGATTTCTTGCAGTTTGCCTGAAGGATCAAATCGGGCGGGACTTACAGGGCGCGGTGCAACGGTTCTGGCAATTTGGCGTGCCGGCCCTGCTCCGGCCGCCTCGAGGAGGCGGCCGGTCATGACCGGCGAGGGTCAGGCTTTGAGCACGACCTTCTCGCAGCCGTCCCGCTGGTTGAGAAACAGGTCGTAACCTCGTGGCGCCTCACCCAGCGGGAGTCGATGGGTAATCACGAAGCTGGGGTCGATCTCCCCCCGCTGGATCCGCGCGAGTAGGGGCTTCAGGTACCGGTGGACGTGGCACTGACCGGTGCGGATGGTGAGCGAGCGGTTCATCACCGACCCCATGGGGAACTTGTCGATGAACCCGCCATAGACGCCGATGACCGACACCGTGCCGCCGTTGCGACAGGCCAGCACCGCTTCCCGCAGCGCCAGCGGCCGATCGCTCTCCAGCATCAGGGCCTGCTTGGTCCGATCGTAGGCGTACATCGCCGGATGACCGTGGGCTTCCATGCCGACGGCATCGATGCAGGCATCCGGTCCGCGGCCGCCGGTGAGCTCGTTGAGCGTTTCCAGCACGCTGGTCTCTTCGTAGTTGATCGTGTCGGTGGCTCCCGCGCGCTCCCGCGCGAGCTGCAGCCGGTAGGGGAAGCGGTCGATCGCGATCACCCGCTCGGCGCCCAGCAGTCGAGCGCTCGCGATGGCGAACTGGCCCACCGGACCAGCCCCCCAGACCGCGAGAACGTCGCCCCGCTGGATGTTGCACATCTCCGCACCCATGTAGCCGGTGGGAAGAATGTCCGACAGGAACAGCACCTGTTCGTCCGGCATCCCGTCGGGAACCTTGAGGGGACCGACATCCGCAAAGGGAACCCGGGCGTATTCCGCCTGGCCGCCGGCGTAGCCGCCGGTCAGGTGCGAGTAGCCGAAGATGCCCCCGGTCGAATGCCCCCAGAGCTTGCTGGCCATCCAGGAGTTCGGATTGGTGTTCTCGCACAGCGAGAACAGGTCGCGCTGGCACATGGAACAGCTGCCGCAGGCGATCGGAAAGGGGACCACGACACGGTCCCCGATCTTCAGGTTCCTGATCGAGGGCCCCACCTCCACCACCTCACCCATGAACTCGTGGCCCAGGATGTCACCCCGCTCCATGGTGGGGACGAAGCCGTTATAGAGATGCAGATCGGACCCGCAGATCGCGGTGGAGGTGATCCGGACGATGGCGTCGCGGGAGTTCAGGATCTTGGGGTCGGGTACATCTTCGACCCGGACCTTGCGCTTTCCCTCCCAGCATGTGGCCTTCATGAATACACCTCCTGGGGCGGAGCCTTGGATGGGAGATCGGCCGGCGGCTGAGCGGGATGCGGTCCGCGGTGAATGCTGGCGTCCGAGTGGACCACTTCGCCGACTTCCAGCACCTGCTTGAAGCGCCGGAGGTCGCCGTCCACCTGCTGCGAGGGCTCTTCCCCGAAGAGCTTGGCGAAGGTGGCCCCCAGCGCGCCCGCCGGGGGATCGTAGCTCAGATCGACATGCACCTCGGTGCCTCGTCCGCCGGGGGCGTTCACGAAGCGAACCGAGCCCCGATTGGCCACTCCGGCTCCTTCCAGCGAGCGCCAGGAGATCAGCTCGTTGGGCCGATCCTCCACCAGCTCGGCGGCCCATTCGATGGTGGTGCCCAACGGAGCCCTGGCCTTCCAATAGGACCGTCGGGAATCCATGACCCTGACCGACTCCAAATGGGACATGAACCGGGGCAGGTTCTCGAAGTCCCGCCAGAACGTGTAGGTCTCTTCCGGTGAACGGTTGACCGTGATCGACTTCCTGACCTGAATTCTGCCCGGCGCCTCTCGCTGCGCGGCGAAGCCATTGCCGTTCCGGCCGAGCCTCGTCCCCGCGATGATGTCCAGAACCGTCACTCCGGCCACCGCCGCAAGACTGGCGGCCACCCGGTTGCGATCGCCGCGATCGGAGGTGAGGGCCTTCCCTAAAAAGGCCAGGTCCATGGCGTCCCCGGCCACCCGGCCCCAGGCAAAGGAGGCCTGGTGCGGTCGAGTGAGCAGTCCCACGCCCGCCACTGTCTCACGAAGGCCGATTGCACGCATGGTCTTGCGGCTGGTCTCGTCGTCCTCCAGGCCGACGAACCGGGCCACATCGCGCGGTGCGAGGATCTGAGCCAGCCCGAGTCCCACGCTGAAGAGTCCCAGGGCCCGAGCCAGACCCTCACCCGAGTTGTTCGTGGTGGTCATTGCATTCTCCTTCCCATCCATCCCCTCGAAGGCGTCGCAGGACCGCGCGAGTCGTGGCGAGATGGGAGAAATCGCGGCGAGCGTCGGAACTGCGGGCGTTGCCGAGTTGATTAGCGGACTGGAGGAAATGATTCCGTGAGAGAGGTCACGAAAAGAGTCATCGGCTGTCAGCTGATAAACTGATAGCTCTTACCGAAATGTCCCCGGGCTCACCTGGTACACCATGTGGTGAACGCCCACCTCCTCCTCGGGGGCCCAGAATCCCAGCTGCTGGGTCCAGCGCGAGGTCTGGAGCCTGCGGCCGCCGAGTGTGAGGAAGCCGGCAGCCCGGTTGCCGACGACGCCGAGCCTGCGGAGATCGGCGAGCGTGCGGAAGGTGACCCGCCCCCGCTCGATCACGATGCGCCGGGCGGAGGTCGGTCCGATGCCGGGCACTCGCATCAGCTCTTCGAGGGATGCAGTACGGACCTCCAGCGGGAAACGGTCTGGATTCGCCAGTGCCCAGGCGCTCTTGGGGTCCAGGGCCAGCGGCAGATTCCCGCTCGGCTCGAACACGACCTCACGTGATTCGAACCCGTACTCCCGGAGCAGGTAATCCGCCTGGTAGAGACGATGCTCCCGAAGCGCCGGCGCGGCAGGGGCGCCTTCCAGCGGCGTGTTCTCGATGGGCCGGAAGGCGCTGAAGTGCGCGTGGTGGATCCCGCCTCCGGCGTTAAGGCGAGTCACCGTTCCGAGAATGGAGCGGTCGGTATCCGCGGTGGCGCCCACCACGAACTGCATGGTCATGCCGGACGCACCATTGGGATGCAAAGGATCTCGCGGCTTGCCCTCGCCTCGCTGGGCCCGCTCCTGGAGCAGCTGGGCACGAACCCGCTCCAGGTCGGACACGGTGGTGGTGAAGCTCTTGTCCGGCGCGATCTGGGCGAGGCTGGCACCACAGGGTGCCTCGAGGTTGACGGAGACCCGGCTGGCCAGCCGAGTCAGTCGCTCGACCTGCGCCGGCTCGCCCCCGGGCACCATCTTGACATGGATGTAGCCACCGAAGCGATGCCGCTCGCGCAGCAGCTCCAGGGCCGCGATGAGATCGTCCATGACCTTCACCGGCCTGCCCGGGATGCCGGTGGTCACGAACAGACCCTCGCACCACCCTCGCTCGCGCGCGCCCAGGAAGATCCGGACCAGCTCTTCGGGCTTGAGCAGGGTCCTCGGCAGGTTGCGGTCGCGTCGCATGGGGCAGTAGTGGCAATTGTAGCTGCACGCGTTGGTCATCAGGATCCGGAGCAGCGACATCCGCATGCCCGGCATCGGCCGCAGCTGCCGGATGTTGATGGGCCCCAGCGCCCCGACCTCGCCGGCGTGGCGCAGGCGAGGAGGGAGGCCTTCCCGATCGTCAGCGGCCAGCGACATCAGCGTACTGAGCTTGCGCTCCAACTCCGGGGTCCGCGACATTGGCACCTCCTCGCTCCTCACCACACTACCCGAATAAATACCGAAGCGCAAGAGTGGGCATTTCTCCCCTTCCTTTAGCCGGCGTCAGGGTACTCGATCTCACCCGGGTTCTGGCGGGTCCGCTCTGCACCATGACCCTGGGCGACCTGGGGGCCCGTGTCATCAAGGTCGAGCGTCCAGGCTCCGGCGACGAGACCCGCGGCTGGGGGCCGCCCTTCGACCCCAGTGGAGAAAGCGCCTATTTCCTCTCGGTCAACCGCAACAAGCTGAGTATCGCGCTCGATCTCGATACCGCAGCCGATCGGACCTCACTGCTCGGCATGCTGGCGCAGGCGGACGTGGTGGTGGAGAACTTCCGATCCGGCACGCTCGAGCGACGGGGCCTGGACGCCGGCCAGCTGCTGGAGAGGCATCCGCAGCTGCTCTGGTGCCGGCTTACCGGGTTCGGTCCGGGAGTGGACCGGCCGGGCTACGACGCGGTGATCCAGGCAGAGTCCGGCTGGATGGCGATCACCGGCGAGCCCGGCGGCCGGCCGATGAAGGTCGGGGTTGCCCTGGCGGACGTCTGCGCCGGCAAGGATGCGGCGATCCAGATCCTGGCAAGCCTGGCGACTCGAACGAGCCGCCACCCGGATCCGGGCGATCGCTTGCTCACCATCTCCCTGGCCCACAGTGCGACGGCCGCGCTGGTCAACGTCGCGCAAAACGCGCTGGTCACCGGACGCGAGCCGGCACGCTGGGGCAATGCCCATCCGAACCTGGTGCCCTACCAGCTCTTCGAAACCGGGGATCGGCCGATCATGGTGGCCGTCGGGAATGATGCCCAGTGGCTCGCGTGCTGCCGCGCGCTGGAACGGATGGATCTGGCGGCCGACCGGCGATTCAGCGCCAACGCCGGGAGGGTGGCGCATCGGTCCCTGCTCGTCGCCGCGCTGGCGGATACCCTGCGCACTGGCCGCGCGTCGGAGTGGCTGAAGCGACTGGCCTCCAACGGTGTGCCTTCCGGCGGGGTGAGATCGGTCTCGGAGGCCCTGTCCGATGTCGAGGCGGACCCTCGAACCGGCATCGCTCCCGCGCTGCCGGGCTCGGTCCGGCTGCCGCCCCCGCGCCTGGATCAACACGGGGATCTGATCCGCGCGCGAGGCTGGGAGGCGTTCGACGAACTGCTGGTGGTGTGATCGGCGTGCCGGCTATCCCGCCTTCGGCTTAGCTCTCAGGGTGCTGTCGGCCGGCGCCAGCCGGTCCACCGACCAGGCATCCATTCGGTACACGGTGCTGTCGCCCGTGGCTCGCACCCAGAAGCCGTTGGCAGTCGAGTCGAAGGTCAGGTTCAACAGCGGGCTCCCATCGGCTCGGAGCAGGGCGATGCGGCGCTCGGGCCGGGCAAAGTTGGCGGAGTCTGCCTGCACCGCCGAGGCGAACCCCGCGGCCTGCACGTCGCCATAATCGGTGAGCAGCGCCGACACGGCCGAGCTGTCGGCTCTTCCGCCCGGAGCGAGATTCCAACCCTTTCCGTCCCGGCTGACGGCGTACGACCGCTTCCCCCGGCTCACTTCGATCTTTGCGACGCTGTCAGCGGGCACTCCCGCGATCCGGTGATCGCGCCATTCCTCGGAGGACCGCTCCAGCGCTGGCGCCAGCTGGCCGGACACCAGAAAGACGGCGGAATCGCCGGCGAGCCGGAAGTAACCCCCATCCAAACCCATGGACCGATTGCCCTGGACCAGATCCAACAGCGTGGAATCGCCGCGGATCATCCGTATCCGGGCGCCCTTGGCGCTGTCCACCCCGAACCCGCTGTGAGACGCCGTGCGACCCCCGACGAGCTCCGTTCGTCTGCCGGTATCGGCCAGCGCACTGAACAGCTCCCGCACCGCGTCCTTGGACGCCGGATACCCGTTCACCGTCCACTGGGTGGAGTCGCGGCGGACCAGCCGCGTCGTGTCCGCCGGGCGAGTGATGATCACCGAATCGGTTGAGTCGCGGGTGACGCGGGGCAGTTCGAACCGGTCGGACGCGGAAAGGCCGAGGCCGCCCCGGCGAGCCAGGGACGTGGCGCCCCAGAGGAGGAGCAGGGCGCCCAACACCATGGCGAGACGGGCGAGCTGTTTCGATGTCATCGCGCGCTCCCCGGTGCCGGCACCAGCGGGCGGTAGGCCTCCCGGGTCCGGCGCCGGCGGCGGACGAGGCGAACCACTCCCGCCAGGCCCACGAGCAATGGCAGACCGACCAGATTGGCGTACTTCACGCCTTCCCGCACCGCCGGGCTCCGGAAGAGGATGGGTGGCGGCCGCCGGTCCTTGGAGCGGATCGCGATCAACTCCTCATCCTGCGCCAGCCAGTCGACCGCGTTCAGGGTGAAGGCGAGATTCTCCGGCGCCGAGCGGACGAACCGATCGGTGGCGAAGTCGAGACTCCCCACGACCACCAGCCGGCCGCGCGGCTTGCCGGCCTCGGTGGCGGCCGGCGGTGTCACCATGACCGCCAGCAGCCGGTGGCGCAGCTCCGTCTGGGGGAAGTCCTGGGTGGGAGCGATGGTCGTCATGTTGGTGAAGGTGCCGGTGGCCTGGCTGCTGCCGAGCAGCGGCGTGAGCGTGCCCTTCGCCGCCCCGGTGGTATCGATGGTGCTGGCCCAGGTGAGGACCACCGCACTCAGATCCTGGTTCACCGGAGACGACCGCGTGCTCTGGGCCCGGATGAAGAAGGGATAGACCTGGAGCACTCGGCCGAAGTCGGTGGGTAGCGGAATGACCTCGTTGGCCAGCAGGTCGTAGGCCATGTCGCTCCGGATCGTCACGCCGAACGGGCGGAGCAGCGCATTCCACGCGACGGTCCTGGGCTGCGCCGTGGGCGCCCGGTCCGACACCTCCATCCCGGAGGCGAGCACCAGCGCGCTGCCGCCGCGGTTGAGGAAGGCTTCCAACCGGCGGAGCTGGGCGGCCGGGAGGCTGTCCGGCGTCCCCGCCAGCACCAGCGCCACCACGTCGGGACCCGGCTGGGTGGAGTCGCTCAGCTGGATGTCGCGCACGTCGTAGGAGTGGCGCAGCTGCTCCTGCATCTGCTGAAACGACGCTTGGGGTCCCTGCGTTTCGCTGACGAAGCCGATCACCGGCTTCTTGTCCCGGCTCAACTGGCGGATGGTCGAGGCGAGCCGGTATTCCAGGTCGTCGGTCCGCTGCACGAAGGGAATGGTCTCCGTCTCGCCGCCGTGCTGCACGGCCAGCCCGAGATACCCCTGCTTGACCTGAAGCTCCGCCTGACCGATCACGTTGAACTGCACCGGCTGGATTCCGAAGGACTCGGCCTCGCGCCGGGCGTCCTGGTCGTCCGAGGGATCGCGCTCGATGATGCGGACCTGCCCCCCGCCGGCCGAGCGCAGGTCGCGCAGCAGATCGTCCACGTCGCGCTTCATCAGCGCCACCTCGGTGGGAAGCTCCTGGGAGGCGAACAGCTTGATGGTGACGATGTCGTTCAGCCCGCGGACGATGCGTCCGGTGGCGGGAGAGAGGGTATACGCGTTGCCCGGTGTCAGGTCGAGGCGGCCGCCGATGTAGCCGCCCAGCAGGTTGACCACCACCAGCGACGCCGCCAGCATGCCCACGCCGAGCCGGAGTCGCCGCGCCCCGGCGCCGGGAGCCAACTTGCGTCCCAGCAGCGCGCCGTACGCCAGCGCGAGAAAGATCCCCGCGAGCGAGACGAAGTAGATCACGTCCCGCAGGTCGATCACCCCGCGGCCCAGGCTCTCGAAGTGAGAGAGCACGCCGATGCGTGCCGCCACGGCGCCCAGTCCGGGGGGCAGCCCCACCAGCAGGGGATCGAGCCCCACCAGCACCAGAAGGAACATCAGTCCCGCGGCCACGATGAACGCGGTGATCTGGCTCCGGGTCAGGCTGGAGGCCCAGACGCCGATACCGGCGAGTCCCGCGGCGAGCAGCGCCGAGCCCACGTACTGGCCGATGACCGTCCCCCAGGGAACGTCGGCGCCGGCGGAGAGGCCCAGCGGAATGGCGAAGGTGAAGGCGATCGCGATCCAGAGGAAGAGCACCGAGCCCAAATACTTGCCCAGCAGCAGCTCCAGCTCACTGACCGGCTGGGCCAGCACCACTTCGATCTGCCCGCCCCGGAGGTCCTCCGCCAGCGTCCGCATGGTGACGGCCGGCACGAAGAAGAGGAATTCCCAGGGCAAGAGGTCGAGCATCGGCCGCATGGTGGCCGTGTTCGACAGGTATGCCTGGCGGAAGAAGAGGAACGCGTTGATGGCGAGGAACACCACCAGCAGGACGTAGCCGGTCGGCAGATCGAAGAGCGCGCGAAGCTCGCGGCTCGCCACGGTCCAGATGCGCCTCATGCCGGCTCCTGGTCGGTTGTGAGCTGGCGGAAGAGATCCTCGAGGCTTCCGGCTTCCTGGTGCAGCTCGAACAGGGTCCACCCCGAGGCCTTAGCCAGCTCGAACACCTGGGGCCGCAGGTCCTCGGACCCGGCTACCGTGACCGTCAGGCGAACCCGATCACCCTCGGGGGGGCGGGCATCCACCCGCCGCACGCCGGGCAGCCCGGCCAGCTGGTCGGCGATGCCGCGTCCGCTCGCCTCCACGCTGATCCGGCCGCCGTCTTTGGCACGCGAGACCATATCATCCACCGGACCGTCGGCGACGATCTTCCCTCGGTTGATGATCAGCAGACGGGAGCAGGTGAACTGGACTTCCGGAAGCACGTGAGTCGAGAGGATCACCGTGCGCTCCCGCCCCAGCTCCGCGATCAGCCGCCGGATCTCCACCCGCTGGTTGGGGTCGAGCCCCTCGGTGGGCTCGTCCAGCACCAGCAGGTCGGGGCGGTGCAGGATGGCCGCCGCCAGTCCCACCCGCTGCCGGAACCCCTTGGACAGCTCGCCGATGGGCCGGTGATAGACCTCCTCGATCCCGGTGGCCGCGATGGCCTCGTCCAAGGAGGTGCGGCGCTCCACCCCGCGAATGCCCCGAAGACCGGCCACGTACTCCAGCCACTCGGAGACCAGCATTTCGGAATAGAGGGGATTGTTCTCGGGCAGGTAGCCGATCCGCCGCTTCGCTTCGCGTCCGCCCTCGGCCAGGGGAACCCCGTCCAGCTTGATGGTGCCGGTATCGGGCTCGAAGTACTGGGTGATCATACGCATGGTGGTGGATTTGCCGGCGCCGTTGGGCCCGAGAAATCCCACGACCTGCCCTCGATCGACCCCGAAGGAGACCTCATCTACGGCGGGGACGCCGTCGAACCGCTTGGAAACCCGGTCCAGAGTAAGCAACGACATAACACGCTATGGGTTGAGGTGAAACCGGCGGGGATTCTAATGCCCGTTCCAGCGGCCATCAAGCTCCATCCCGGGGGGAATGCACCAGGGAGGGCGCGGGTCGCAGCCGGTGGATCGTGGGGCTCCTAAGGGCAGGGGCGATTACATTCGCATCCGTGACCCTCGACAAGCTGCTGCGAACCATCGGTAGGCCGGCGAGCTTGGGGATCCTGATCTCCCTGATGCCGGCGGCGCCCGGCTTGAGCGCCCAGCAGCGCGCAGCCGTAGGAGCCCAGGCTGGCTATTCCAGGGCGGATCTGATCGGGGAGGCCTCCGACTTGGTGGCAAGTCGCCAAGGGGCGATCACCGGAGTCTACCTCCATGTGCCGCTGAACTCGGCCCTGAGCATGCGTCCCGAGGTGCTCTTTTCCCTCCGTGGGGGTCGGACCTTGGTGCGGTTCGGACCAGACATCGTGGATGTAGACATCGAGCTGGCGTATCTCGAGCTACCGCTTCTTGCCCGCGTGGCCCTCCCCAGGGGGCGGTTGAGCCCCGTCATTTTCGGCGGTCCCTCTTTCAGCCTCCAGATCGGTTGCGACTTCCTGTTCGTGGTGGCGAGCGATTCGACGTTCCGGGAGACGTGTGGTCAGGAGGTACGCGTGGTCCCGCTACCCCCGATCCGCGAATGGGAGCTGGGATGGGTCGGGGGAGTGGCCGTCGACATGCGCCTTCCGCGAACCACTTTGTCGCTTCAGGGCCGGTATTATCGCGGCTTCCGCTCTTTTTTGGAGGGAAACGTCGACCTGCGGAATCGGGGGATGGCGGTTCTCTTCGGTTTGACCTTCTAGAATCGTAGAGCGTGAAGTCAAAAGGGATAGGTGAAAGGGATGAATGCTCACCCCTTTCACCTATCCCTTGTTGACTTGAGGCCTCCCGTTACTCGAAGAAGTATCTCAGCCCCAGCTGGGCCCGCCAGCGGGAGAACACGCCGGGATCGTCGATGTACGTTTCCGCCGGGCCGGTGAAGTTGAAGACCGGTGCGCCGCTGCCATCGAAGCCGGTCAGCCTCAGCGGTGAGGTGGCGGCGACGCTGGCCACCTTGCGCACGCCCCAGTCGGAGCTGATCAGGTTGCCCACGTTCAGCACGTCGAGGCTGAGCTGGAAGGTGTGCCGGGTGATCCCCCCGAAGGAGAAGTCCTGGAGGATCCGCAGATCGACGTTGTTATACCAGGGATTGACCGCCCCGAAGCGCTGGGCGATCTCGCCCCGGTGCGACCGCAGGTACTTGTCCTGCTCGATGAAGGCGTTGAACGCGTCCCACTGCTGCTGCGGTGTGACGTTGGCCCCGCACCCGGTCGGGCAGTCGGCGAACAGGATCTCGCTCTGGGCGGCGGGGATGTAGATCAGGTCGTTGCCGCCCGTTCCGTCCCCGTTGACATCGCCCGAGTAGATGAAGGAATAGCGGTTGCCGCCCGCGCCGGCGAACCGGTTGCCTTCGGCCACCTCGAGAAAGAGCCCGATCTGGGTCCGCAGGCTGGGCGACCAGGCCTTGGAGTAGGTCGCGCCGGCGACGATCCGGTGCCGCTGGCCGAACTCGGAGTAGCTCACTTCCGGGTTGTTGGGATCGCCCTGCACCGGCTGGTTCTGCCACAGCACACTGGCGATCTCGGTGGACTTCAGGTTGTTCTTGGCCTGGGTGAAGCTATATCCCACGGTCGCCCCCAACCCGAAATCGAATGATTTCCGGAGCTGGGCGGTGACGTTGACGTTGTACCCCTCGCTGGTGTTGTCGATGACGTAGATACCTGCCCCGCCGTCGGGATTGAGCTCGTTGGCGCCGAACCCGCCGTAGAACGGCCGCCCGTCGGGAAGGGTCCGAACCGGCGCCACCAGGTCGGCGTTCCGCACGAACACGTTGTTGATGTCGTTGCCGTAGATCAGCTCCAGGGTGCCGAGGAATCCGGCCCCCAGCTGCTGGTCGACGGCGACGTCGGTGACCCAGGTCTGGGGCCACTTGAAGTCCGGCACCATGGCATTGAGATCGAAGGACCGCTGGAGAATCGCGTCCTCCGAAGTGACGACGGTGTCGGGCGTCGGATTGAAGGCATCCGGGAGATTGGGGTTGGCTCCCGGGTTGGAGATCACGTTGCCGATCCAGACGAAGGGAACCCGGCCGCTGAAGATCCCGGTGCCGCCCCGCACCTGGGTGCGGCGCTCGCCGTCCACGTTCCAGTTGAAGCCCAGGCGGGGCGAGAACAGCGGCTTGGCCCCGGGCAGGTGACTCTGATCCACCGTCTCCGGCTGGCGGTTCTCGTCCAGCGCAGTGAGGCCGCGGGAGAAGGGGTTGTCCACCGGGTCGGTGAAGTACATCGGGAAGTCCACTCTGAGGCCTGCCGTCAGATTGAACCGATCCGAGACCAGGAACTCATCCTGGGCATACACGCCGAACTGCCCGACATCGATGTTCTCGCCCTTGAACACGCCAGTCCCGTTCAACGCCTCGAAGTTGATCCGGTCGGGGTTGTTCGGGTCGGTGGCGGCGAAGAAATCGGCCAGCGAGGAGAAGGTGGTGCCGATGCTGACCGGCGGCGCCGGAAGGAAGAACACGCCGTTCCGGAAGATGTTGAACGAATTGAAGAATCCGAAGGTCTCGAAGTTGGCGCCGAAAGTCAGCGAGTGCCGCCCGCGGAACAGGGTGAAATTATTGGTGAACTGCCAGACGTCCTGATCCAGGATGTTGTGGATCGAGAACGGCTCGTGGCCCACGGTGGTGTAGGTGACGCCGTCTTCGCCGATCTCGATGGTGGGGAAGTTGGCGCTGAACGGCTGACGAAAATCGCGGAACCGGTTGTAGCTGGCGAAGAAGCGGTTGGCGAACCCGGTGGAGCGGCTGTTGAGCTCCAGGGCGAAGGAGTGCAGCTGGTTGTTGATGGCGTAGCCCGAGTTCCTGAAGGGCAGGCTGCTCTCGTTGGGCCCCCGACCGGTGTTGGCGAAGCTCAGCACGAAGGGATGCGGCGGCAGGTCGCGCTTGGCGTCCAGGAAGTTGTACCGCAGCGTCAGGACGTTGCTGGGGTTGACGTTCCAATCCAGCTTCGCGAGGATCTTGTCGTTGTTGGTCTCGTGGATGTAGCCCTGGAACGGTCCGGTATCGTAGCCGTAGGTCAGCATCCGTTCGTGGATCAGGTTCATGGTGTCTTCGTTGACCCGGGAGATACCCAGGCCCCTGGCTCCACCGGTGCTGGCCACGAAGTTGCTGCCGGGATCGTCGGTCCGTTCCAGCTCGCCGTTGACGAAGAAGAAGAGCTTGTCGCGGATCAGCGGGCCGCTCAGCGAAAGGCCGGACTGAATGAACTTGAGATCCGGGTTGGCCACGACCGGCTGCCCCCGCACGTCGTTCCCCAGCAGGTCTTCGTTGCGGCCGAAGCCGTAGATCGAGCCGCGCAGCTGGTTGGTGCCGCTCTTGGTCACCGTGTTGATGTTCGCACCGGTGAACCCGCCTTCCCGCACATCGAACGGCGCCAGCGAGACCTGGACCTGCTCCACGGCGTCGTACGGCACCGGCTCCGCGTTGGTCTGTCCCCCCGGCGCCGGGTCGTCCAGACCGAACGGATTGTTGAAGTAGGACCCGTCGAGCGAGACGTTGTTGTAGAGCCAGTTGCGCCCCGCGAAAGCGAAGTTGCCGTCGCTGCGCGGATCCAGCCGGGTCAGATCGCGGGTGGACCGCTTGATCGAGGGGAGCACCTCCACCTGCTGCGGCGTGATGTAGGTCGCCGCGCCGGTGCGGCCGGCGTCCAGGATCCGGTCCGGCTCGGCAGTCACCGCGATTTCCTCGAGCTCCACGGCCTGGGGCTCGAGCTCCAGGTCGACCCGATGCGTCTCCCCCAGCTTGAGCTCGAGGTTCTCCTGGGCGCGAGGCTTGAACCCGATCATCGTCGCCGTGACTCGATAGGGTCCGCCGACCCGCAGGTTGGGCAGGCTGTAGGCACCACCGCCCCGGGCAACCGCCCGGTACTCGGTGCCGCTGGGAACGTGCACCGCCGTCACGATGGCGTCGATCAGCGCGCTCCCATCGGTCCCGGTGACGAACCCGTTGATCGCTGAGGTCGTCACGCCCTGCGCGCGGATCGTCGGCGGGGCGAACGATCCCAGTGCGACGAACACGAGCAGGAGGGTCAGGAAGTTGAGTCGGCGGAGAGGCGGCGGGGCGGACGAGGACGGACTCTGCAATGGCATACCCGTGTCTCCTTGGGACGGAAAAATCCCCGTAGTCGAT
The DNA here is from genome assembly GCA_036556625.1 of Gemmatimonadales bacterium. Lineage (GTDB taxonomy): Bacteria > Gemmatimonadota > Gemmatimonadetes > Gemmatimonadales > GWC2-71-9 > CAVVWJ01. Next base: position 27,040 of record DATBJC010000051.1, on the reverse strand, counting down.
CCGGCCTGAGCTTTTGATGTGCGATACGGGATGGGCTGCGCTGGCGATAGCATACCGTCGGACCCGGCGATCGGCAAGACGCCGGGCGGGGCTCAGCGGATCCGGAGTTGCGGGTAGAACTGCACGAAGACGTTGTCTCTGGCAGCGTGTTGCGCGTGACACTGGGCGCAGCGCTCTCGCGGGAGCGCTCGGGCCGTGTCCGAGGCCGCTCCGAAGTCGAAGTAGGCCCAGCCACCGGGAAACCGCCGCGGGTCCTTCACGGCGACTTCCATCGCCGCCAGGGCGCCCTCGGTCCAGCCGGCGCGACTCGGCGGCACCCGCCGGCGGGGATGGCGGATGGCCAGCGCGAGCATGGTGCCCGAGCGAAAGCGGCCGGTCCGCAGGTAGTAGTCGTACGCGGACGGCTCCAGATACACCCGGTGGAACATCCCGGGCCCTGCGTCCGTAGCGTCGGAATACCCCAGTCCCAACGAGGCACCCACCAGCACCCAGCGATCGATCTGCTGAGGCCGGTAAAGCGCATCCTCCGGAGTGTAGCGCGGATACACATCCGGACCATCGGCGGCGGGTGCCGCGATCAGGGCGGCCGCGAGAGCGGGCCAGAGCAGACGCGTGAGCATGGTGGAAGCGATACCCCTTGCCGATTTAGGGGTCGACCCCTATCATACATAAGTCATCTAGGTATCGCAACCCGTCCGCCGGAGTCCGCCATGGCTGGAAGCGACCTCTATATCGGCACCCTCGACGTGCTCATCCTCAAGGCGGTGAGCTGGGGGCCGATGCACGGCTACGGCATCGGCCGCTGGATCCGACAGACCACCGACCAAGTGCTCACGGTGCAGGAAGGGGCGCTGTATCCCGCGCTGCACCGGCTGCAGCGGCGCGGCTGGCTGGAAGAGGAGTGGGGCGTTACCGAGACCGGCCGTGAGGCCAAGTACTACCGGATGACGCCGGCCGGCCGGCGCCAGTTACGGACCGAGGTCGAGCGCTGGCGCGCCTACGCGCGGGCCGTTACCGCGGCCCTGGATGCCGCCCCCGCCTGAGCCGAGTCCGATCGTGCGCCGCCTCTTCCGCCTGCCGGGCTCGACCGCCGATGTGGCCCGCGACGTTCGCAGCGAGCTCGGCTTTCATCTCGACATGCGGACGCAGGAGCTGATCGAGGCCGGCATGGGGCCCCAGGCGGCCCGCCAGGCGGCGCTGCAGGCGTTCGGGGATCTCGAGACCATCGAAGGCGAGTGCCGGACCATCGCCGCACGCGGCGCGCGGGAGCGCGCCAGGAGGGCCATCATGGTGGGACTGCTGCACGATCTCCGCTTCGCCCTCCGCTCCCTGCGGAAGAGCCCCGGCTTCACCCTGGTGTCCATCCTGACGCTCGGGCTGGGCATCGGGGCGAACACGGCGGTGTTCAGCATGATCCGCGGCGTGCTGCTGCGGCCGCTGCCCTACGAGCACGGGGAGCAGCTGGTCTACGTCCGGCAGCCGGCCCCGCTCGCGGGCGTAGCCAATGCGCAGTTCTCTCCGCTGGAGCTGACCGACTACCGGCAGCGCAGCCGGACCCTGCCATCCATCGTCGAGTATCACTCGATGCCCTTCATCCTGCTGGGGCAGGGCGAGCCTCGCCGGGTCCAGACCGGTGTGGTGTCGGCCAACTACTTCGATGTGCTCGGGGTTCGTCCCCTCATGGGCCGTGGGTTCCGCGCCGGGGAAGACCAGCCCGGCGCCGAGCCGGTGCTGGTGCTGAGCTACGGTTTCTGGCAGAACCGGTTGGGTGGCGATCCCGCCATCGTGGGCAAGACGTTCGAGATGAACGATCGGATCCACACGGTGGTCGGTATCCTCCCGCCGGTCCCGCAATATCCCGCCGAGAACGACGTCTACATGCCGGTCTCCTCCTGCCCGTTCCGGATGTCCGAGTTCACCATCAACACCCGAACGGCGAGGCTGATCCACATGTTCGGCCGGTTGGCGCCGGCCACCACCCTGGCGCAGGCCCAGTCCGAGCTGCAGGGGATCGCCATCACCATGCGGGCGGAGAATCCTGCGGCGTACCCCAGCGGGCAGGGCTTCACCATCAGCGTCGCCTCGCTGCATCACGAGCTGACCAGCCAGGCCAAGCCGACCCTGCTGCTGCTCCTGGGTACCACCGGGTTCGTGTTGCTGATCGCCTGCGCCAACATCGCCAATCTCACCCTGGCTCGGCTGGTGCGCCGCTCGCGCGAGATGGCCCTGCGGGCCGCGCTCGGCGCCGACCGCTTCCGGCTCTTCCGCCAGATGCTGACCGAGGGCGGGCTGCTGGCAATAGCCGGCGGGATGCTCGGACTGGCACTCGCCGCGGGCACCATGCACCTGCTCACCGGCTTCGCGGCCAGATTCACGCCCCGCGCCGGCGAGATCTCGCTCGATGGCGAAGTGCTGATGTTCACCCTGGTGGTCTGTGTCCTGACCGGCCTGGTCTTCGCGGTCCTGCCGGCGCTCCCCTCGCGAGCCAACCTGGTGAGCGCGCTGAAGGAGGGTGGCGCGGCCGTGAGCGGCGGCGGCTCCCATCGGATGCGTGCGGCCCTCGTAGTCGCTCAGGTGGCGGTCTCGATGGTGTTGCTGGTGGGCGCTGGCCTCATGCTGCGCAGCCTGCTGGCCCTTCAGGCGCTGGATCCGGGATTCGATGCTCAGCGGGTCCTGACCATGACGCTGGACCTGAACTGGTCTCGCTACACCAGCAACGACCTGATACTCGGCTTTCACGACCGGCTTCACGCGCGGCTCGCCGGACAGCCCGGCGTGATCGCGACCGCCTCGTCGCTCACGTTTCCGCTGGACGGCCACCGGCGAATCAACGTGCCGTTCGTCATCGAGGGCCAGCCGCCGGCAGAGGCCGGCGCCGAGCCGCTCGGCGATCTCCGGAGCGCGACACCGCAGTATTTCCAGGCTTTGGGCATTCCGCTGGTCACCGGACGGTTCTTCACGCCGTCCGACGGCCCCAACGCCCCCAATGTCGCCATCGTGAATCAGACGCTGGCCCGCCGGTACTGGGCTCGCGAGTCCGCCCTGGGGCATCGCATTTCGGCGGACACCGGCAAGACCTGGATCACCATCGTCGGCGTGGTGGGCGACGTGCGGCACTATGGGCTCGACAGCGAGCCCTCCGATGAGGTGTACATCCCCTTCGCTCAGCTTCCCTTCCGGGAAGGCACCTTTCTGGTCCGGACCTCCGCCGATCCGGCGGTCATGGCAAAGCGGATCAGCGAGGAGGTGCTCTCCATTGATCCGGGACAGCCGGTTGCCAACGTGCAGACCCTGGAGGAAGTGCGCGGCGAGGCGCTCGCTTCCCCCCGGCTCACCACGTCGCTGGTCCTGATGTTCGCCCTGCTCGCGCTGTGCATCACGGCCGCCGGGCTGGGAGGTGTGGTGGCCTTCTCGGTCAGCGAACGGACCCAGGAAATCGGCGTCCGCATGGCCCTCGGCGCGGGCCGGGGAGAGGTCCTCGGTATGGTCCTGCGGCAGGGACTCCGGCTGGTGGTCTTCGGCCTGGTGCTCGGCGTCGCGGCCGCCGTGCTCCTCACCAGACTGATGAGTGGGCTTCTGTTCCGGGTCGAGGCCACCGACCCGCTGACCTTTACGGCCATGGCCGGGGTGCTCGTCCTCATCGCCTCCGCCGCCTGTCTTGCTCCCGCCCGACGCGCCTCCACCGTGGATCCCATGGTGGCCCTCCGGGCCAGCTGACCTGGCAGGGAGGGGTGTAAGCGGTCTCACAGACACCCCTCCCGCACGCGCCTCATCTTCCTCTGGTTCCTACCTTTCCCGGACCGGCACTCGAGGCCGGGCAATCGATAGTAGACTGTTCGGGCCGAATCGGCCGGAGCGGACGACGATGACCCAAGGCGGCGCCACCCAGATCGTCGAGGCTACCCGGACCCGCCTGCGTGAGCGGCTCCGAGGATCGGTCGCGAACTGGAACCGGGCCGCCGAGTCGGTCTGGGGCCCGCTGCTGACACTGGCGGCGGCGATCGTCATGGATCAGCTCACCCGCCATGGGATGCCGGTCCTTCACCCCTTTCCAATCCTGCTGCTGACCGTGGTGCTCTCCGCCGCGCTGGGCGGCCTCTCGGCGGGCCTGCTCAGCGCGGTGCTCACGGTGCTGTACGCCGCGCACTTTCTGGCGGAGCGGGGGTTGCCGCTGCACTACCAGCCGGCCAAGGGGTGGACGCTCGTAATGCTCGGGCTGGTCGCTCCGGCCGTCGCCGTGGTGGTGGCGCGTCTGCGCTCGGCGGCGGAGCGCGGCCTGGCGGCGGAGCTGACCCGGGCGGAGGCCGAAGCGCTGGACCGCCGGGTGTCATTCATGACCCAGGTGAGTGTCACCCTGGCGTCCTCGCTCGACTATGAAGTGATCCTGCGCGAGCTGGCGCGGATCCTGGTGCCGACGCTGAGCGACTGGTGCGCCATCCACCTGGTCGACGAGCGAGGCGTGCCGCGCTTCATGGCTGGTGCCCACCGCGATCCCTCGCGGGACCTCCTGGTGCGGGTGCTGTGCGAGCACCGGGATCGACGGATTCCGTTCGGCCTCCCGGTGACGAGGGAGCTGGAACCGGTAGAGGTGACCGAGGCGCTGCTACGGGTGTTGGCCGACGACGAGGAGCACCAGAAGCTCTACCGTGGGCTCAAGCCGTCATGGGTGCTGCAGGTGCCGCTGCTGGTGGGTGGCCGCCTGGCGGGTGTCATCACTCTGGTGACGAGCCGGGAGTACCGACGGCACTTCGAGGCGCAGGATGTCCGCTACGCCCGCGAGCTGGGCGATCGGGCCGCGCTCGCCGTGGGGGCGGGGCACGCGTTCCACCAGGCGAGCGAAGCCGACCGCCGATACCGCCTTCTGTTCGAGGCCAACCCGCAGGCGATGTGGGTTTTCGACATCGAGACCCTGGAGTTCCTCGCCGTCAACGACGCGGCCATCCGGCACTACGGCTACTCCCGGGAGGAATTCCTCTCCATGACGATCATGGATGTCCGGCCGGCGGAGGACGAGCCGGAGGTCCCGATAGCCACCCCGTCCACTCGCCAGGATGACGCGGCGCTGGCCCGTCATCAGCGAAAGGACGGTACGGTGATCGACGTGGAGATCGTCTCGCACGAGCTCGAGATGGACGGGCGGCGGGCCCGGCTGGTGATGCTCACCGACATCAGCGACCGGGCGCGGGCCCGGGCCGCGCTGCATCACAGCCAGGAAGAGCTGCGCCATGCCCAGCGGCTCGATGCGGTCGGCCGCCTGGCCAGTGGCATTGCGTACGACTTCAACAACATCCTGACCACGATCCGGGGCTTCTCGGATCTGCTGCACCGCCAGCTGGCGGAGGACGACCCCCGGCGGGCCGACGCCGACCAGATCCGCAAGGCGGCCGATCGGGGCGTGCTGCTCACCGGCCAGCTGCTGAGCTTCGGGCAGCGGCAGGAGGTGAGCCCTCGCCTCCTCGACCTCCACCAGACCATTCACCTGATGGAGGGACTGATCCGGCGCCTCCTGGGGGCCGACATCCGTCTGGATCTTCGCCTCATGCGAGGGGCGGCGATGGTGCGGATGGATCCGGGGCACCTGGATCAGATGCTGGTCAACCTGATCCTGAACGCCCGGGACGCCATGCCCCAGGGCGGCATCCTCACCATCGAGACCGCCGAGCGACAGATCGGTGCCGGTCCGCGCTCGCGGCGGGTTCGCCCGGGGACCTATCTGCTGCTCGCCATCCGCGACACCGGAACCGCGGAGGACACTCCGCGCGCCACCGAGTCCGATCCCTTCCGCCAGCCGGACCCGCGAGACCAGCGCGCCGGCCTGGGCCTTTCCATCGTGCACGGGATCGTGCGCCAGAACGGGGGCGTGGTCCGAGTGTCCAGCGAATCGGAGGAGGGCACCACGGTCAAGGTGTACTTGCCCAAGGCGGACGCGGAGGAGTCACCCGGCTTGCCGAGCAGGCCCAAGGGGAACGAGACCGTGCTCGTGGTGGAGGATGAGGACGGGGTACGCGAGCTGATCCACCAGGTGCTGGTCGAGCAGGGCTACGCGGTCTTGACCGCGCGCCATGGGCGGGACGCGTTGCTGCTGGCGGAGCGCTATGAGCGCCCGATCCATCTGCTGGTCACCGACGTGGTCATGCCCGAGATGGGCGGCGGCGAGCTGGCCGATCGGCTGACTGCCCGGCGGCCCGACCTCAAGGTGCTCTACATCTCAGGGTACAGCAACGACGAGGTCCTGCGCCGGGGCGTACACGACACCGGCACCCGCTTTCTCCACAAGCCGTTCACTTCGGAAGGTCTGGTCGAACGGGTGCGTGAGGCCGTGGAGGGAACCCACTCCACCGCTACCTGACGCGCGCGCGCCAGTTCCGCAGCACGTCGTCTCCCACTTCACCGCTCAAGTGCAGCGCGATATCGCCGGCCACCCAGTGGGGCTCGCGTCCGGGTGCGCTGGTGGACTGGCCGGGGCGCAGTCGCTGCTGGTCCAGCAGGATCAGCCGGCCCTGGGAGTCCTGATAGACCACCCGCACCACAGCTCGAGTGGCATCGGCGCCCGGTGACAGCCGGCCGAAGGCGAGGCCCATGAACAGCGGACTCATTCCTTCGATCACATGCACCGGGCGGCCGAGCTGCTTGGCGGCTTCGTCGAGACCGATCCTGAGATAGATCTGGGCCCGCTGCTCCGGCGTGCGGGGCGCAGGAGGCGACGCGGCAACCGCCTCGCGGGTCAGCGCCTCGCGACGCCGCACGCTGTCCAGGGCCGCCGTGGCCGCGTCGGCGCGGTCCCGCTGCCGTTCCCGATCCAGCTGCTGGAGCGCCCTGGCCGCCTCGACCCTCACGTCGGATGGGCGCTCCGGCCTGGCCTCGTTCTCCTGCGTCTGGTCCACCGCCGCTTGGTCGGTGCTGGAGCGATCCGCCGCCGGCTCCGGGGCTCCCTCCGCGGCTGCCGCCTCATCGGCCACACTCGGAGTGGTGGACAGGGTCTCGTCAGCTTCCTCGACGTTGCCGGCTTGGGCCAGTGCGCCCGGTCTGGCGGAGGTGATAGTGGTCGGCTGCCTCCGCTCCCCGGCGGGAGCCGGCGGCTCGGCGCGAGGGGCGACCCGTTTGGGGACCGCCGCGGTCTTGGCCTCGGCGGGCGCCGTGTCCCGTGCACCGGCTTCCGGTGCCTGGGTGGCCTCCTCACTGCTCAGCACCGCGCTCGCGGGAGAATCGCTCGAGGCCGCGGGGATGGTGAGGCCATCGAAATCGAAATTGCCTGATTGCCGGGCCCGGGTCCCCAGATATCCTGCGCCCACGGCCACCAGGATCAGGGCGGCCCAGCTCATGCGGCGCATGATCTTGGCCCTGCCGTAATCGGGCGCCTCGGGGAGCAGCAGGGGCGGCGGTTCCGCCGCCGGCCCCGAGGTGCGCGGCGGGGGGCGGCGAGGGGCCGGCGGGCGGGGAACCGCCCGGTCATCCAAGGGGTCGACGCCGGGCGCGGCATCGGCCGGCACCGCGGTCCGCCGAGAGGGCGCCGTGGGCATCTCGAGCAGTCCGACCAGCCGGTCGGACTCGCCGTGAAACTCCTTGACTTCGCGCAGCCGGGTACCGCAGGCGGCGCAGCTGCCGATGTGAGCCTGTATCTCTTTCACCTCGTGCAGGTCCAGCTCGCCGTCGAGCAGGGCATGCAGGGTGCCTTCATCAAGATGCGACATTGTTGCCTCGTTCCTGCGCGCGATACGCTTCGACCAGTCTGCGCCGGGCTCGCGCGAGCGTGGTGCCCACCGCTCCTTTCGCGAGTCCCAGCGTGGAAGCGATCTCGTCGTACCCGAAACCTTCCGCCTTGAGCAGCAGCGCCTCCCGGTCCCGCTCGTTGAGCCGGGCCAACGCGGCCCGGACTCGCGCCACGTCCTCGTTGCGCTCGAAGTCCGAGTCCGGCCCCGCGGCGGGCCGGTCCTGCTCAGTGCGCAGCAGCTCCAGCCGCCGGCCTCGGGTCACCGTCCTGCGGCCGTCCTCCCGGACCAGATTCAGCGCCACCGCGAAGAGCCAGGGGCGCGGATTATCCGGCGGGGCCGACACGGCGCGGGCAAACGTCTCCTGTGCCAGATCCTCGGCCCGATCCCGATCGCCCGTCCGGCGGTAGAGCATCCGGACGAGCGAGGGATAATACTCTTCGAACAACCGGGCGAGATCGGCGGTCATGTGCCCCTGAAGTTTCGCACCAGCGCCACGAGCTCGCCCGGCTGCCACGATTCGATACCGTGCCGGGCGATTTCGATGCTGCCCCGCCGGCCCGCCACCACCACGCGCTCGCCGGCTGAGAGATAAGGAGCCAATTCTGGCAACATTCGCACCAGATCGAAATATGCCCGGCTGTACGCGGCCACGGCCGTGACAGGGATCCTATCGGTCTTTCCCAGGTCAGTCCAGACCGAGTCCCGGAGGACGAAGATCCGATTGGCTACCACTTTGGTAGGGCTCCCCCCGGCACGCCCCCCGGAGCGCTCCATCCCCCCGGCGACGGCCTCGTCCGCTGATTGTAACGTCTTGATCTCAGCAAACTTAGCACTCCGACGTGCACGGTCGAAGGCCGCCGCGCCGGTCTGCTCCCGTGCCTGCTCCATCCGAGGCATCGGGGCGGGGGCGTTGGCCAGGCGCTCAGGCTCCTGCACCAGGTAGGAGGTGTACTCCGTGAGAATGCCGAAGCGGAGCCCAAGGTCTCGGATTTCCTGAATGAGGACATCGGAGGGCCCTTCGACACGGATCAGTCGCGTCAGCTCCCCGATGCGACGGGCCGCCCAGAGCCGGGGAATGAAGTCGTTACCGGGTTCGGAGGCCGAAAAGTTCCCCTGGGTTTCCACCCGCTCGCTCGACCCATTTCGAGTGCCGGTGACCACCACCCGGCCGGATCCTCGCTCGCGATAGCGGCCGAGCACGACGAGCTCCTCCCCATAGAACAGATCCGGCAGCCGCGCCGGCTGGAACGAGACCAGCTCGACCGGTGATTCCGCGATGCGCAGATCCACCAGCGCCGGATGACGCAGCTTTGCCAGAGTCGCACCTACCGCGTTCTCCACGCTGGCCCCGGGAGGAACGTACTCCACCGCGCCCCGGCCCTCGGCAGCAAGCCGATCGAGGAGGTAGGTGTTGACGTCGTGTCCCACCCCCACGGGAAAGATCCGGGCCCGCCCGATCCGCGCCGCCGCATTGCCGGCGATTCGCTCCGGCGCCTGCTCGCCGATCGAAGGTACTCCGTCGCTTACCAGGATGATCTGCTCCAGCCGCTCGGCATCGCCGAGGCTGTCGAGCGCGGCATCGATCGCGCCGGCGAGATTGGTTCCGCCTTCAGCCGCCAGACCGTCGATGAACTCCCGAGCCTCGGCGAGATTGGCGGCCGTGGCCGCGACCGGCCCGTCGCGAAAGCGGCGCACCGCGCTGGAAAAGGCGATCACCCGGAATCGGTCGCTGGATCCTAGCGTGCCGAGAGCCTGCTGCAACGCCGCCTTGGCCTGCTCCAGCTTGGTGCCCGACATGGAGCCGGACACGTCTACCACCAGGGTGAGATCGCGAGGCACCGCCCGGGAGCGGCCCGCCGGAGCCGGCGCCAGCAGCAGCATGAAGTACCCGTCCTCGCCACCGGGGGCATGGGTGAGCAGGGTGGCCCCGGCCAGGGCACGGCGGAGTGGCAGGAAAAGCTCCAGGTCACCGGCATTGCCGGGCGCGACGTTGATCTCCAGCCGGCCTCCGGTGCTCCTGCTGTCGATAGTATGGGTCGGCGAGTACGGCGTGCCGTAGAGCTCGGCCCGGGTAACCTCGACCCGGAGCTCGGTGGCGCGATCGGAGCCGCGCAGGCCGAGCGCATAGCGCAGCCGGATCGCGTCACCCTGGCGGGTCAGGAGCTGATTGTAGCGGAGTGCCACCTTGCGGGTCTCGCCGGGCTGGATGGGGAAGACCTGCGCCCGCACCAGGCCGTGTCCGGCCAGGGTCAGGAGTGCGGGATCCTTCTGCCGGCGCACGATGCTCTCGTAGATCTGCCGCGCCTTCTCCGCGTCCATCGCTTCGCCGCGAAGCTCCTCGTCGTTCAGCCAGAGGGAGAAATCGGTGAACGACGCCTCGCCGGCGAGAGGATAGAGGTAGCTCCCCTCCGCGACGGCGGGACCGTCGTTCCGGAACCGCTCCTCCACCTGCACCCGAGCGATGCGGTCGTCGATAGCTATGGTGACGCGCGAGGCGACCCGGGAGACCGGCCCGGCTGGAATCTCCGGCCTCCGGTTTTCGATCTCCATCCATCCCTGCCCGAGCGCGGGGTGCAACGGAATGCAGGCAAGGGCGAGGGTGAACAGGCTGGCTCGGCGCATCGCGACGCTCCGGATTCGAGGTCGGAGGAGATGCGCCGGGAGGGCGGACTTGCACGGCTGCGTGGTGGTAGAGGGGTGGACAACCGGCCGGCTCGGCTCACAATGCGGGAGCGCACAACGTGAGGGAGCCAGGGAGGTGGATCACGACGAAGATAAACGGCTCACGCCGTGCCATGGGCCCCCGTCGGCTATTTCCAGCCACGGCGGATGCCGACGAGAGCCACGCTGGATAGGTGATCTGCGTCACGCAGGGCGCCCACCGCGCTTGCTTGCCCAGCGGGAACATGTCAGAGTAAGTCAAGCCGAACGGCGGCGGTGATAAGGCGGTGATAAATGGACACGAATGCAGCGACGGGTGATGAACGCGTATCGCTGGTCGAGGAGACCAGTAAGGCGCTGCAGGCAGCCCTCGAGTTCGAGGCGGTCCTGGAAATCTCGCTCAAGGCCATCGTTCCTCGGCTGGCGGACCTGGCCGTCCTGGTGGTCCCGGCGGCACACGGCGACGTCCGCATCGAGGTCGCCCATGCTCGGCCCAGCATGGTCGGCAAGCTGCGCAGCGAAGTCGCCGCCTCGCTCGACGCCATTCGCCAGGCATGCGAGATCAGCGTTCGAGAAGGCCGCCAGGCCCGCTGGATCCCCGCTGTCACCGATACCGCACTTCGGTTCGTCACCCGCCGCGATCCCCGTCTGGAGAGCTTGATCCGCTCATTCGGTCTTCGTTCGCTGATGGTGGTGAGTCTCCGGGCGAGCGGCCGAACCTTGGGCGGACTCGCAGTGGGCCGGGCCGAGGATGGCACGCCGTTCAACAGCAACGATTTCGCAGTCGCACAGGTGCTGGCTCGCCGGATCGCGCTGGCGATCGAATCGGCGACACTCGAGGAGGAGCTCCAGCGCGAGCTCGACGCCCCCGCGGGGGTGACCGAGGCCATCCACAAATGGATCCGGGTGTTCGATCTCGCTTTCTGGGGCGCGGCGGTCGTCGATGGCACGGACCGGCGGATCGAGACGGTCAACCCCGCGTTCGCCCGACTGCATGGCTACGGCGATCCGGCGAGTCTGGCCGGAAGACCGTTCACCGAGCTGCTGCCCCAGGATCGCGCCGGCGAGCTGGAGAATTGGTCGAAGGAGCCGGGGGGACGAGTCTACGAAACGGTGCACCGCCGGAGGGATGGCGATACCGTGCCGGTGCTGGTGAGCGTCACGCCGATGGAAGACCGGGACGACGGCTCCTACGTCGTGACGGTGCAGGACCTCTCGGATCTCAAGCGCACCGAGGAGCGCCTGCATCGGGCCCAGCGCATGGAAGCGGTCGGCCGGCTGGCCGGAGGCGTGGCGCACGAAGTCAACAACATGATGACCATCATCCTGGGGTTCAGTGATCTGCTGGCTCGAAGCCTGGACATAGGCAGCTCCTCCCAAAAGGAAGTGGAGGAGATCAGGAAGGCGGCGGTGCGGGCGGCCAAGATCACCACCCAGCTTCTCGCGTTCAGCCGGCAGCAGGTCCTGCAGCCGGTTGACCTTGAGCTCAACCTGATCGTGCAGGAGATGGTGCCGGTGCTCCGCCTCATGTTGCCGGCCAACGTCAAGGTGGAGACCGCACTCTCGCCGCTGGAGACCGTAGTGCGCGCCGACCGTTCGCAGCTGGAGCAGGTGCTGATCAACCTCGCTTTCAACGCTCGCGACGCGATGGCGTCGGGAGGGACGATCAGGCTGGTCACGGTGGCGCGCCGGCTGGATGAGGCGGAAGGCCGGCGGCTGATCGGGATCCCCATTCCCGTCGGGCGCTATGGGCTGGTCTCCGTGGTGGATACCGGTCACGGCATGGACGAGACGACTCTGGCCCAGGTCTTCGAGCCTTTCTTTACCACGAAGGCGGTGGGCGCGGGCACCGGTCTGGGGCTGTCCACCGTCTATGGCATCATGAAGCAGAGCGGCGGGTATGTCTGGGCGGAAAGCATACCGGGCAAGGGAACCACGTTCACCATCTGCCTGCCGGAGGTGATCGGCCGAGCGACTCAGCGCAAGCGGCAGTCGGGGGAGCACCGGGACGAACGCCCCGGCGGCGGCACGGTCCTGATCCTGGAGGATGAGGACGGGGTACGAGAGCTCGCCGCCCGGATCTTGGCCGAACGCGGCTACGCCGTGATGCAGGCCCGAAACGGGAGCGAGGCGCTGGCCGGCATCCGGGACACGGTCCCCCACCTGGACCTTCTGCTCACCGACGTGATCGTGCCGGACATGGGCACCGGGGAGCTGGAGTACCAGGTCCATGCCCTCAAGCCCGATCTCCCCATCCTTTATATGTCAGGCTATCCCAAGGACGACATCCTGTACCGGGGACTGATCCGGAGAGATCAGGCCTTCCTGCAGAAACCCTTCACGACCGAGGACTTAGTCAACGAAGTCGGGGCCATGATCCAGCGGGCCTGAGGCCGTGGTGAGGGGTCATAAGGGGCGTTATTTTTGGAAGACCACACTCACCGCACGCGCCGAGGTCAGGGGGGTCAATGCAGACCGAAACGATGGCGGCCACGAAGGAAACGACCGACACGTTTCCCATCAACGGCACCGATTTCGTCGAGTTCTTCGTCGGCAACGCCAAGCAGGCGGTTCAGTATTACTGCTCGGCGTTCGGCTATCAGCTGCTGGCCTATCGGGGACCGGAAACCGGCACCCGCGATCGCGCGAGCTATCTCCTGCAACAGAACAAAGTCAGGCTGGTGTTCACCTCCGCGCTCTCGCCCGAGCACCCGATCACCGAGCACGTCAGCCGGCACGGCGACGGTGTCCGGGACATCGCCCTGTGGGTGGACGATGCCCGGGAGGCATTCACGCTCGCGGTGGAACGGGGAGCCAAGCCGGCGGCGGAACCCGCCGTGCTCCGGGACGAAGACGGCGAGGTGGTCATCGCCGCGATTCACACGTACGGCGACACGATCCACAGCCTGGTTGAGCGCCGGAATTACCAGGGAACCTTCCTGCCGGGATTCAAGCGGGTCGAGACCCGCTACAATCCGCCGCCGGTGGGGCTGCTGCACGTGGACCACTGCGTGGGCAACGTGGAGCTGGGCCGGATGAATACCTGGGTCAAGTTCTACGAGGACGTGATGGGGTTCCGCAATCTCATCTCGTTCGACGACAAGGACATCTCGACCGAGTACAGCTCGCTGATGTCCAAGGTGGTGGCCAACGGCAACGAGCGGATCAAGTTCCCCATCAACGAGCCGGCCAAGGGGAAGAAGAAGTCGCAGATCGACGAGTATCTGGAATTCTACCGGGGCCCGGGCGTACAGCACCTGGCGATTGCCACCGACGACATCATCGAGACCGTGACCGCGCTGCGCGACCGGGGCGTGGAGTTTCTGCGGGTGCCGACCACCTACTACGACGATCTCCAGGCCCGGGTGGGCAAGATCGACGAGCCGGTGGACACGCTCGCCGAGTTGGGCATCCTGGTGGACCGGGATCCCGACGGGTATCTGCTCCAGATCTTCACCAAGCCGGTACAGGACCGGCCCACGCTGTTCTACGAGATCATCCAGCGCAAGGGCGCCCGCAGCTTCGGCAAAGGCAATTTCAAGGCACTGTTCGAGGCGATCGAGCGGGAGCAGGCGCTGAGAGGAAATCTGTAGCCATGCCGATTTACCATACGGTGGGTCAGATCCCACGCAAGCGGCACATCGCCTTCCGGAAGCCGGACGGGGGGATCTACGCCGAAGAGCTGATGGGTCACGAAGGATTCACCGGCACGTCCTCGTTACTCTACCACGTCTATCCACCCACCACGGTCAAATCCGCGCGACGGCTCCGGGAAACCCGCTACGAGGCCGATCCCGATCAGACGCTGCGCCACCGGCACTTCCGCACCTCGCAGGTGAAGAAGGGCGGCAGCCCGACGCTCGACCGGGTTCCGCTGCTCTTCAACAACGAAGTGGCGATGCTGTACGTCGAGCCGGACGAGAACGACGCCCATTTCTATCGCAACGCCCAGTCGGACGAGCTGGTCTACGTGAGCAAGGGCAGCGGCACCCTGGAGACCGTCTTCGGGGACCTTCCCTTCCACGAAGGCGACTATCTGGTCATCCACCGCGGCATCCTCCACCGCTGGCGGCTGGATCTCTCCGGTGAGCAGACCAAGCTGCTGGTCATGGAGAGCCGCGGGCACGTCCGGTGGCCCAAGCGCTACCGCAACGAGTTCGGGCAGCTGATCGAGGGCGCCCCCTACAGCGAGCGCGATATTAGGCGGCCCGCCGCGCTCCGGACCCACGACGAGAAGGGCGACTTCCCCATCCTGGTCAAGCAGTACGAAGGGCTCAATGAGATCATCCTCGACCACCACCCGTTCGATGTGGTCGGCTGGGACGGGTACTTCTATCCCTGGGCGTTCAACATCCACGACTTCGAGCCGATCGTGGGCCGGGTCCATCAGCCCCCGCCGGTACACCAGACGTTCCAAGGCGATGGCTTCGTGGTGTGCAGCTTCTGCCCCCGCCCCTACGACTTCCATCCCGAGGCGGTGCCGGCTCCCTACAACCACAGCAACGTGGATTCCGACGAGGTGCTCTACTACGCCTCCAGTGAGTTCATGAGCCGCAAGGGCATCGAGTTCGGCAGCATCACCCACCATCCCGACGGCATCCCGCATGGCCCGCACCCCGGACGCGCCGAGGCCAGCATCGGCGCCAAGTACACCGAGGAGCTGGCGGTGATGATGGATACCTTCCGCCCGCTCAAGGTGGCCAAGACGGCGATCGCGATCGAGGATCCCAACTATCACAAGTCGTGGCTGGACGCCCAGCACGCTCAGTTCAACCCGCCGACGACTTGAGCCCCGGCAGTGAGCCCATCTGGGCTCCGGATTCCGACCGAGTTCGCCGCGCCAACCTGACGGCCTTCCTTCACCACATCCGGGACCGCCGGCCCCCCGGGGCCGAGGCGGTCGCCGACTTCCCATCGCTCTATCGCTGGTCGGTGGAGCGTCCGGAGGCGTTCTGGCCCGAGGTGTGGGCCTTCTGCGGTGTAGTCAGCGAAGAGCGGGCCGGCAGGGCGCCCTGGGACGACGTCGTCGTCGGGCTCGATCGCATGGCCCCGCCCGATCCGGTGCTGGGGCCGCGATGGTTCGCGGGCGCGCGGCTCAACTTCGCGGAGAACCTGCTGCGATTCACCGACGACCGGCCGGCGCTGGTCTTCTGGAACGAGCGTGGCCGACAGCGGACCCTCAGCTTTCGGGAGCTGGAAGCCGAAGTGGGAGCGGCTGCGGAGGCGCTGGAACGCGAGGGCATCCGGCCCGGCGATCGCGTCAGCGGTTTTCTGCCCAACCTGCCCGAAGCCGTGATCGCGATGCTGGGCACCGCCACGCTCGGCGCCATCTGGTCCTCCTGCTCGCCCGACTTCGGAGCCAACGGCGTCCTGGACCGATTCGGCCAGATCCGACCCCGGGTGCTCATCACCGCGGACGGCTACCTCTACGCGGGGAAGCGGATCGATTCTCTGGACCGGGTGAGGGAAGTACGTAAGCGGATTCCGGAGATCGAGCGGGTGGTGGTGGTGCCGTATCTGGATGATCGCCCTGATGTATCAGGGATCGCGGGGGCTGTGATGTGGGGCGATTGGGCGGACCGGCGGACCGGCCGTCCGGCGGTCCGCCGATTCCCCTTCGACCATCCCCTCTACATCATGTACTCCTCCGGCACCACCGGGCTCCCCAAGTGCATGGTGCACGGTGCGGGCGGAACGCTGCTCCAGCATCTCAAGGAGCTGGTGCTGCACACCGACCTGACCCGGCAGGATCGGATCTTCTATTTCACCACCTGCGGGTGGATGATGTGGAACTGGCTGGTCTCGAGCCTCGCGGTCGGCGCGACGGTGGTGCTGTACGACGGCGCACCGCTGGCGCCGCCCCACGTCCTGTGGGATCTGGTCCAGCAGGAGAGAGTGACGGTATTCGGCACCAGCGCCAAGTACCTGGCGCTGGCCGAAAAGGAAGGGCTCCGGCCGGGCACCTCTCACGATCTGTCGGCACTCCGCGCCATCCTCTCCACCGGCAGTCCGCTGGCGCCTTCCGGGTTCGAGTACGTCCATCGGGAGATCAAGCGGGACCTCCACCTGGCGAGCATCAGCGGAGGCACCGACATCATCTCCTGTTTTGCGCTGGGGAATCCGATCGCGCCGGTCTGGCCGGGCGAGCTCCAGACCCGAGGGCTGGGCATGGCGGTGGATGTGTTCGATGAGCGCGGCGCCCCGGTGCGGGAGCAGGACGGCGAGCTGGTGTGCACTCGCCCGTTCCCCAGCATGCCGGTAGGGTTCTGGAACGATCCCGATGGCTCGAAGTACCGCGCTGCTTACTTCGAGCACTTCCCCGGTGTCTGGCGCCATGGAGACTGGGCTCGTCTGACGGAGCACGACGGCCTGGTGATCACCGGACGGAGCGACGCCACCCTCAATCCGGGTGGCGTCCGGATCGGCACGGCCGAGATCTATCGCCAGGTGGAGCAGTTACCGGAGGTGATCGAGAGCCTGGTGGTAGGCCAGGAATGGGACGGGGACGTGCGCATCGTACTCTTCGTGCGGCTGCGTTCGGGTATGGCCCTGGACGAGTCCCTGCGCGACCGCATCCGCCGCCGGATCCGGGAGCATGCGAGCCCTCACCACGTGCCGAAGCGAATCGTCCAGGTCAGCGACATTCCCCGGACCATCAGCGGCAAGATCACCGAATTGGCGGTTCGGGAAGTCCTTCATGGTCGCGCTGTTACCAACGTCGAGGCCCTGGCCAATCCGGCGGCGCTGGCCCTCTTCCGGGATCTGCCCGAGCTCACCCAATAGAGGCCTGAAGACGCCCGAAGAACCCGGAAAAGTGTGATCTATGACCTAGTCCGGTCCGGCGGCTTCCCCTTAGGTTAGCGGGCGCGAACGAATGAAGACCGTGGCCTGCGTCCGGGGGTGGGCGAGAAACCAGCCCGGAGCGGGTAAGACTTCGTTGTTGACAGGGGGAGCAACGCTATGAAGAGACTACTGATGCTTGCCGTCGCAGCGACCTTCGCGGCGTGCGCCGGCCGAGGCGAAGACGACGTGGGTGCGGCCCCGGAGCGTGGGGACGACACCACGGCGGTAACGACTGAGGTGGATACCACTACCGGACAGTGGGACACGACCGGCGCGACCGGTGAGGTCAACGCCGATACGTCCATGACTCCGACCACGCCGAGCGACACCGCGCTGGCGCCGACTGTGCCGAGCGACACCGCGCTGACGCCGACTGCGCCGAGCGACACCACCGTGGGGCAGTATCCCACGCCGAGTGAGACCACGCCCACCGATACCTCGATGACCGCCCCGTCGGATACCGGCGTCCCCGCAGACACCGGGGCCTATGTGCCGGACACCAGCTCGGCCGGCATCGATACGTCGAGCACCAGTGGGTATGATCCTTCAGCCGCGGGTGCCGACACTTCCGGCATGGACAGCGGTATTGGCACGGATTCGACCGCCACCACGGCCGACCCCAACGTGCCTGCCGACCCGGGCGCCACGGCGGATACCACCAGCAACCCGCAGTAACTCGACCTGGCAGTACCTCAGGATGAAGGCCCCGGCGAAGGTGCCGGGGCCTTTATCTATGCCATGGCGCCGGCACCTGGGCCGCCACTAGAATGCGCCATGCCACCGGTCCAGGTCGTTCGCACCTACCTCGAGATGCGCTCGCCGGAGGATCTGCGTCCCGCGCCGATTCCTCGGGATGTCCCACGACTGGAGCGGGTCGAAGACTGTCCCGTCTCGTTCTTTCGTTACCTCTATGCCGAAGTCGGGCGGGCCTACCACTGGGTGGACCGCCTCGCCTGGACCGACGAGAGGGTGCGCGCCCACCTGGCGGATCCCGCGATTTCCCTGTGGCTTCTCTCCTGGCGAGCCGCTCCCGCGGGATACTTCGAGCTGCGAGCCCACGGTGATCGCTCCATCGAGATCGCGTATTTCGGGCTGTTGCCCGAGTTCACCGGCCGCGGCTGGGGCGGATACCTGCTCGGCCGCGCGGTGGAGACCGCCTGGAAGCTCGAGCCGGAGCGAGTCTGGTTGCATACCTGCACCCTGGACCATCCGGCCGCTCTCCCCAACTATCTGAAGCGAGGGTTCCGTCCGGTGCGGGAAGAGGTGTACACCGCGGACCTACCTCTCTCGGATTAGTCGCGCCAGGTCACCCTCCGGACACAAACGTGATGTGGGTCGCGGCACCCGTTCTCGGGGAGAATCCATCATGAACTGGTATCCCGGCAGCACCGGCCGTTCGTGTGGCCGGTCACATGACGGCCACCCTCTTCCTGCATCTCTGCCAGTGACCCGATGAGCCCGGTTGCTCGACCACGCGATCCCGGCTGGCGCACCCGCGATATCCTGCGGGCGGCCGCGCTGGTCGCCGCCATCTACATGGCGCTCAAGCTGATGTGGGTGGGACGATCGGTCCTCCTGATCGGCTTCTTCGGCGTCCTCCTCGGCATCGTCCTCGCGGCGGGAGTGGATCGCCTCGAGCGGTTCCGGATACCGCGCGTGGTCGGCGCGGTGCTCATCCTGCTGGTCTTCGGCGGGTCCATGACCGGTCTGGGCCTGCTGATCGCGCCGCAGATCGGCCGACAGGTGGGTGAGCTGCAGCAGCAGATCCCTCGGGTGCTCGACGGAGTCGAGCGCTGGGTGCAGCAGCGGGCCGGCGGAGTGGCCGAGATGATGCAGCCGGCCCAGGGCCAGACCGGACAGCGATCGCCTCCGGCAGAGAGCCGGTCAGCGACGGGAAGCGAGGGCGCCGGCCAATCTCGTGGCGCCGCACAGGGTGGACAGGCGGGGGAGGACCCACCGGTGAGCATTCGCCAGGGTCTGACCCAGCAGCTCGCGGGGGCCGG
Source organism: Gemmatimonadales bacterium (assembly GCA_036556625.1). Taxonomy (GTDB): domain Bacteria; phylum Gemmatimonadota; class Gemmatimonadetes; order Gemmatimonadales; family GWC2-71-9; genus CAVVWJ01. Next base: position 7,821 of record DATBJC010000051.1, on the reverse strand, counting down.
ACGGCACTTCTTCGCCGTGTTCTCCTCCACACTCTCCGTGCTGGGTGGGCTCATCATCATCCTGTTCGTCGCGGTCTTCGTCGCCGTCGATCCCGGCCTGTATCATGCCGGTCTCATGCATCTGTTTCCCCACCGGGCTCGGCGCAAAGCCGGCGAGGTGCTGAGCGCGACGGCGACCACGCTCCGGCGCTGGATGGTCATGCAGCTGATCGCGATGCTGGCGATCGGCGTGGTCACCACGGTGGTACTCCTGCTGCTGGGCATCAAAGCGGCCATTGCGCTCGGGATCATCGCCGGCCTGCTGGAGTTCATCCCCTATTTGGGGCCGATCCTCTCCGCGGTTCCCGCCATAGCGATGGCCGTGGTGGATGGACCCGACAAGGCGATCTACGTCATCATCGCCTACGTGGCGATCCAGCAGCTGGAAGGCTCGGTGATCCAGCCGCTGCTGATGAAGGAAGGGCTCGATATCCCGCCGGTTCTCACCATTCTGGGGCAAGCGTTGCTCTCCCTGGTGCTCGGATTTCTCGGCCTGATGCTCGCGGTTCCGATCCTGGCGACCATCATGGTGCCGGTGAAGATGCTCTACGTGCGCGATGTCGTCGGCGACGACGTCAGCGTAGCGGGCGAGAAGACCGGCTGATGTAGGCGCTGAGGGGTGGTCCTCGGCATGCTGGAGAGTGCCGGGGCGCTGCTCCTGCCGGTCTGCGGCTGGAACGTACGATGAGTATCTTCCCGCCCCATGCGTGCACGCTCCGCCGCCCGGCTTCAGCTGGCGAGCGCCGCGGTCCTGTTCTCCACCGGCGGCGCCGCGATCAAGGCCGCGGACTTCCCGGCCTGGCAGATCACCTGCCTGCGGTCGGGGATCGCCGCCATCGCCATCTGGCTGATGACGCGGGAGGCGAGGCGAGCCTGGAACGGCCGCACCATCGCGGTTGGGGTCGCCTACGCAACGACCCTGACGCTGTTCGTGCTCGCCAACCGGCTCACCACCGCCGCCAATACCATCTATCTCCAGTCCACCGCGCCGCTCTACCTGGCGCTGCTGGCGCCATGGCTCCTGCGCGAGCCGACCCGACGCCAGGATCTGGTGTTCATGGCGGCGGTCGGCCTGGGACTCGGGCTCTTCTTCGTGGGAGTGGACCCTCCGGCCCAGACCGCGCCGGATCCAGTGCGAGGCAACCTGCTCGCACTTGGCAGCGGCCTCTTCTGGGCGCTCACGGTGTGCGGCCTTCGCTGGATGAGCTCGGCGGGGCCCGGGGGCGGATCGGGGGCGGTGGCCGTGGTGGCGGGGAATGCGATCGCCTTTGCCGGGGCGCTGCCGTTCGCGCTGCCCTTCGGATCGCACGGGTGGGAAGACTGGGCCCTGATCGGCTATCTGGGCGTCTTCCAGATCGCGCTGGCGTACGTGCTGGTGACCAGAGCGCTCACCACGATGCCGGCACTGGAGGCGTCGCTGATCCTCCTGATCGAGCCGGTGCTGAATCCGGTGTGGGCCTGGATCTTCCAGGGCGAGCGGCCGGGCGTGTGGGCACTGATGGGCGGCGGGATCATCCTCGGCGCCACGGCGATTCGAGCGGTGAGCGATGCCCGGAGGGATCTCGCGGCCGCCGATGAGCGGATCGAGGCGCAGACTCCCCGCGTTCCGGTGGGCTGATGATGCATCGGATGCCCAGCCTGATCGAGACGGTGAGAATCAGGAACGGAGCGGCGCCGCTCTGGTATCTGCATCTTCGCCGGCTGGCGTCGAGCTGCAAGGCGCTGGGGGTGCCGCTCCCGGGCGAGCTGCTCACGCCATCCGGCGGGGCCGATCGGATTCATCGACTGGAGGTCGGGCCGCGCGGGCTCAGGACCAGTACCCGGCCGGTGGGCAGCACCGATCCGGTCTCCCTGGTGACCTCGCCGGTGGTCCATCGGCCGTATCCCCACAAGACGACCGAGCGAGCCCAGTTCGACCGGGCACTGAAGGAGGCCGGCAGCTCAGGCGCGGACGATGGGGTGATGCTGACCGACAGCGGGCACGTCGCTGAGTGCGCGGTGTGGGGAATCTTCTGGTGGGAAGGGAGCCGCCTCTGTGCTCCGCCGCTGTCGTTGGGGATTCTGCCGGGTGTAGCCCGGGCCAGGCTGGAGGAATTGACCGGGGGGATCGAAGAGCGGCGGGTGACACCGCGGGAGCTGGAGGGCCGGAGTCTCCTGGTGGCGAACGCGGCGCGCGGGGTGGTGCCGGTGGCGGTGTTTCAGGGCCGTCCGGTGCCGCAAGACTCAGGAACCACACGGCTTTCCGCCTCGTTCTGGTCTTGACCCGAGGCCCCCGAACCCGGTAATTTTTGCGGCCTCAAACGAGGGTGCTGGCTCCGCCGCGGTGGTTGTAGCTCAATCGGTTAGAGCGCCGGACTGTGGCTCCGGAGGTTGCGGGTTCGATTCCCGTCAGCCACCCTGGTCGTCTGAATGGGTTCCGGTCGCCGTGGGCGGGCAGGTGCCGGCGGGATCGGTGCAGAGGTCCGTAGCTCAAGTGGTAGAGCACCGGTCTCCAAAACCGGGGGTTGCAGGTTCGAGTCCTGCCGGGCCTGTGAGCGGCTATACGGCGCTATCGTCTAGGGGACTAGGACGGGGCCCTCTCAAGGCCCAAACACGGGTTCGAATCCCGTTAGCGCTATGACAGGCCCGAGGCGAGTCGGCCCCATCGTCTATCGGTTAGGACGCGACCCTTTCAAGGTCGAGAGAGGGGTTCGACTCCCCTTGGGGCTATGCAGCTCGCGCCGCTAGCTCAATTGGCAGAGCAAGTGACTCTTAATCACTAGGTTGTAGGTTCGATTCCTACGCGGCGCATTCCTCAGACAATCACATCAGGAGACCGGCAACGGGCCGCCCTTCACGGGTCGGCCCGTTTCGCTAACCAGCTGAGCGCCCACCGCTACCCTGATTCCGGGGATGAACGGACTGCAGGGACGTGTACCGTGCCTCCTCGCTGCAGACTGCAACCGTCGACCAGCACTCCTGATCCTGAAATGCCCCTCCTGAACGTCACGCCCGACGCCTGAGTTGGGCGTTTTCCGTCTGCACCGACCAGAGTGCTGTCGAACGACAAGAGCAACGTCGCGTGGACATCACTCGCGACCGAAGCCGCCAGTGGCCCCGATTCATCAGGCTCTTCCGGAGGTTCCAGTGGATTCTCGCACGCCACGAATGCAGCAGCGAGCAACGGCACGGAGAAGAGACGGCTGTTCTCACGCACTTCACCCACTCCCTCCAGACGGCGCCGCTGGCTCCACCGGATAACCGCCCCACGTTGGGTTGGCACCGGCCGGCGGCAGTCGGGGGAGAGTCTGCAGCGGCGTTGTCAAGGAAGTTTCAAGCGAGAAACACTACCGGGCGGATGCCGCGAACGATCTGTGGGGGAAACCCGACGACCTGTAGCGGAGCACCCCTAACTCACCGCCACGTAACCTAGCCTCATGTAAGGCCTTCCCTGCCTCCTCCCAGCTGGAAAGCAGTGGTATATGACTTGCCACCGCACCCCCTGTCTCCGCCATTCCACCGTTCGCGGCTGGTCTCCGAGGCTCCGATGCCGAGCTCCAGACAAATGCGTTTCATTGCCAGCGTCATCGTCATCCTGCTCCTCGATGCATGCACCCGCGAGCCCACCGATCCCATCGGCACCGGCAGCCGCGATCGCTACACGCTGACGATCGAATCCGGCAGCAGCTCGGCCAGCGGTGCGGTCACCACCAACCGCGGCGGCATCGAGTGCTCGATCGTCGGCTCCACCGGCGGCGCCGATGCGAGCGGCACCTGCAGCCGCGACTACGCGGCGGGCACCGTCGTGAGCATCACCGCCACCCCGGTGAACGGCGCGGTGCTGAAGCTGGGCGCGGAGTGGGGCGCGACCTGTGAGCCGCTGGTGGAGGACGCCCGGGTCTGCCAGATCACCATTGACCGGGACCGGCTGGTGGCCCCGACGTTCGTGCCCGCTTCCAGCAGCTTCACCCTGACGGTCGCCGGCGGCGCCGGCGGCAACGGACGGGTGTACTCGACGCCGGCCGGCATCAGCTGCACCATCGCCGACGGCCACGCGGTCTCGGGGAACTGCAGTGCCGGCTTCCCACGCGGCAGCAAGGTCAAGCTCACGGCGACGGCCGAGGGTGGGCGCCGGCTCAAGGCCTGGGCCGGCGGCAGCTGCGAAGTCTCGGGCGAAGGCGCCGGCAAGACCTCGGGCTCGTGCGTCACCACGGTGGCTCGGAACGTGGGCGTGGTGGTCAGCTTCGAGGTGGCCGCCGCCGCGGCCGACGCCGGCACCATGGGGCAGTGGGATGCGCCATTCGCCTGGCCCGCGGTCGCGATCAACGCCGCGCTGCTGCCCAATCGCCGGGTCCTCACCTACGGCCGGCACAACCACGCGCCGGTGCTCTGGGATCCGGTGAATCCGGGCAGCTTCACCAACCTGGCGCTGCCGGCGGACTTCTTCTGCAGTGGGTTTGCCTTCCTGCGGGACGGCCGCCTGGCGGTGATCGGCGGCCACGCCGGCGTCGACAACTTCGGGCTCAAGAGCACGTACCTCTTCAGCTACCAGACCGGCCAGTGGACCAAGGGTGCGGACATGCGGAACGGCCGCTGGTATCCCACCGCCACCACACTGCCCAACGGGCAGGTCCTGGCGATCTCGGGCGGTGACACGGCTGCCGCGCTCAACGTGCTCCCTGAGGTCTATGGACCCGGCACCAACCGGTGGCGCGCCCTGACCTCCGCGGTGCGGGCCGTCTCGTACTATCCGATGATGTTCGTCGCGCCCAACGGACGGGTGTTCCACGTCGGGCCGGAGCAGAACACCGCCTTCCTCAACACCGCCGGCAAGGGCAGCTGGACCCCGGGTCCGTCCCGGCTCTCCGGCTACCGGGACTACGGGGCCGCCGTCATGTACGACGGGGGCAAAATCCTGATCGCGGGTGGCGGCTCGCCCACCAGCAGCGCCGAGGCGATCGATCTGACCGGAGCCGGCACCTGGGGCTTCGTCGGCTCGATGTCGGTGGCGCGCCGGCAGGTCAACCTGACGCTGCTGGCCGATGGCACGGTCCTGGCCACCGGTGGCACCAACGCGTCCGGCTTCAACTCCATGCCGACCTCCAGCGCCGTGCTGGCCGCGGAGCTGTGGAACCCGGCGAGCCCCGGCGTGTGGAAGAAGCTCGCCAGCATGAGCCACCACCGGCTCTATCACTCGACGACGCTGCTCCTGGCCGATGGACGCGTGCTCTCGGCAGGCAGTGGCGAGCCGGCGGCGAGTGGCTTGACCGACGACCGCACGGCCGAGATCTTCTCACCGCCCTACCTGTTCAACCCCGACGGCACCCCGGCAACCCGGCCGGTCATCACCAGCGCGCCGAACAGCGTCACCTACGGCCAGGTGTTCACCGTGAGGACCCCGAGCGCGGCCAGCGTCGCCAAGGTCACGCTGGTCCGGCTTTCGGCGGTGACCCACTCGTTCAATCAGAACCAGCGGGGCAACGTCCTGAGCTTCTCGCCCGGCAGCGGCACCATCTCCGTGACCGCGCCGGCGAATGCCAATCTCGCTCCGCCGGGGCATTACATGATGTTCATCGTGAACGGAAATGGGGTGCCGTCGGTAGCGAAGTTCGTGCGCCTGCGTTGAGCCGGTAGCCTTAGTTCAGCTCAGGTCCACAGACCGAGGCCGCACCCGACTACGAGTGCGGCCTGGGTCCGGCGGTATCGGTTCAGGATCTGGATCTCGATCGCGATCTCGACCGCGAGCCCTTCTTGCGCGGGACCTTGGCGCCTTTCTTCCTCGCCTCGGAGAGGCCGATCGCGATCGCCTGCTTGCGGCTCTTCACTCTGCCGGCACGGCCGCCCTTTCCACTGCGCAGCGTGCCCCGCTTCCGGCGGCGCATCGCGCTCTCGACGCTCCTGCTGGCTCCCTTGCTGTACTTCCTCCGGCTTGACTTGCGAGAGGATGATTTCTTCGCAGCCATGAAATCCTCCATTCAGTCCAGGGTGAAGCGAGCCTGAACCGGGAAGCTAGCGGGTCCCGCGCGACCACCTCGGTGACGCATCGCACTACCGCATCCGGGGCGTGTAGCGGTTCAGCGTGGCGTACGGCGGAGGCCAGGGCAGCAGTTGACCCAGGTCCGCGGCGGCATGCCGGGTCCAGTACGGATCCCAGAGATGCGCTCGGGCCAGCACCACCAGGTCGGCTCGCCCGGCCGCCAGAATGGTGTTGACGTCGGCGGGCGAGGAGATGTTCCCCACCGTCATCGTGGGAACCCGCGCTTCGTGCCGGATCCGATCGCTGAACGGGGTCTGGAACTGGCGGCCGTAGACCGGCTTTCCCTCGGGCACGGTCTGGCCGGCGGAGACATCCACGATATCGGCGCCAGCGGCGACGACCAATCGGGCTACCTCGACCGCATCGTGCGCCTCCATGCCGCCGGGCGCCCAGTCCACCGCCGAGATCCTCACCGACAGCGGCTTCGCCTGGGGCCACCCGGCCCGGACCGCGGTCACGATCTCCAGCGGATAGCGCATCCGGTTGGCCAGGGTTCCACCGTAGCGGTCGGCACGGCGGTTGGTGAGCGGCGAGATGAACGAGGCCAGCAGGTAGCCGTGCGCCAGGTGCAGCTCCAGGAGATCGAAGCCGGCCTCATCGGACATCCTGGCGGCCTGAACGAAATCGGCGGTCACCTGGTCCATGTCGCTCCGGGTCATCTCGCGCGGCGTCTGGTTGTGGGCCCGATAGGGTATGGGAGACGGCGCGAGCAGCGGCCAGTTGCCCTCGGCCAGCGGCTCGTCCTCGCCTTCCCACAGCACCCGGGTCGACCCCTTCCTGCCGGCGTGGGACAGCTGCATGCCGATCCTGGCTTCGCTCTCCTGGTGCACGAACTCCACGATCCGCCGCCAGCCGGCCACGTGAGCGGGGAGATACATGCCGGCGCAGCCCGGCGAGATCCGCCCTTCCCGGCTCACGTCCGTCATCTCGGTCATCACCAGGCCGGCCCCGCCGATCGCGCGACTGCCGAGGTGCACCAGATGCCAGTCGTTGGGGAGCCCATCCTCGGCGCGGTACTGGCACATCGAGGAGACCACGATCCGGTTGGGCAGCACCAGCTCACGGAGCCGGTACGGCGTGAACAGGGGTGGAGGCGGAGGATCCAGCGGCACCGGCCGGCCGCTCTGCCGGCCGCTCTGCTCCGCGAACCAGCGGTCCACCTGCGCCACCAGGGCGGGATCGCGAACCTTCAGGTTGTCGTGGGTGATGCGGAGACTTCGGGTGAGCAGGTTGAAGGCGAACTGGAGCGGCTCGGTGTCATGGTAGCGCTCGGCCGATTCGAACCACTCGAGGCTGGCCTGGGCCGCCCGCTGAAGGCTCTCTACCTGGGGCCGCCGTTCGCCCTCATAGCGGGCGAGGGCTTCCGGCACCGCCTGGCCTGATCGCAGCGCGCCCGCGAGCGCGATCGCGTCCTCCATCGCCAGCTTGGTTCCGGAGCCGACCGAGAAGTGGGCCGTGTGGGCGGCGTCGCCCAGCAGCACGACCTTCTCCCAGTGCCAGCGCGCGTTCCTGACGGTGGGAAACCGGCGCCAGATCGAGCGGTTGGCGAGGAGCCGGTGACCCTGCAGCTCGTCGGCGAACAGCCGCTCCACCTCGCCGGCCGCCTGTTCGACGGAATTCACGATGGAATAGACGGAATCGGTTCCGATCCGCGCCCCCACGTCCACCGTCGAGACCGTCGGCACGCCGCGCGCCCAGGCCTGCATGAAGGTGTTCGGCACGCCCTCGTACACCGAGGTGTTGAGGAAGACGCGCGCGCGGTCGAA